>JBOFUV010000053.1:0-5914 GCA_051652765.1 Microcoleaceae cyanobacterium
ACCTGATCGGTTTGTCTTTCATTGCCGGGGGCGGTAGTGAACTGATACAACTCCCTCCAGCAGCCAATCCAAGTGTGGATAAGGAAGAAGGCGATGTTTCCGAACTGGACATTTCCAACTCCCTGCGGTTCAACAACACTTTGACCGTGGGAACTATCACCGCAGAGAATTTGTATGAAACCGTTGAACACATGGTGGCCCGAGGCGAAACTACAGCAGGTCAGTTTGGTCAGATTGGCGGGTTTGCCTTCAGCTATGACTTAACTGCCCCCGCTCGCACTAATACCTCCCCTGGAGAGCGGGTTCAGAACTTGGCTGTCCTGAATGAGGACGGGGGCATCAAGGACGCTATAGTTCGGGATGGAGCACTGGTCGGTGATCCAACCCGCACCTTCAGCGTGGTCACCTTAGGGTTCCTGGCCCAGGAATCCCAACCTGGCTCAGGGATTGGGGGTGACAGTTATCCCTTTGTGATTCAGAACCAAGTTAATCTGGATGACCTGACAACAGCACCAGATTCTCTAGGGAATACCGACTTACTGGCAGGGGGTGAACAGGATGCCCTAGCCGAGTACCTGGCAGCATTCTTCAACGAGGATAATAGTCAAGCTGCCTTTGCAGAGGCAGACACACCCCAAGCCCTAGACGAACGCATTCAAAATATTGCGGTTCGAGAAGATACGGTTTTAGAGGACGACGATGATGAACCTGTGCTACCGCCCCAGTCTCAGAACTTGCTGAGACCCATTGGTACCTACAGTTCAGGGCTATTTGGCCAATCTGCTAGCGAGATTAACACCTACGACCCTGAAACCCAACAGTTGTTTGTGGTGAATGCTCAAAGTGGTCGGATTGATATTTTAGATATTTCTGACCCGACGACTCCTACGTTCGTCACGGACATCGACCTAACAATCATTGGGGGAGCGGATGCCGTTGCCAATAGCGTCAGTTTCAAAGATGGGATTCTGGCCGTTGCCATCGAACCTGCCGAGAAAACTGACCTTGGATTTGTTGGTTTCTTTGATGCCGATGGGGTAGAACTCGGTTCAGTTCAGGTGGGAGCCTTACCCGACATGGTCACCTTTACCCCTGATGGTACAAAGGTTCTAGTGGCCAATGAAGGAGAACCTAACGATGACTACACCATTGACCCTGAAGGCTCTGTCAGTATTGTTGAAGTGGATCGTTCGGGGGCAACTCCAACGTTTACTGCAACTACCGCAACATTCACCGCCTTCAATGCTGAAATTGACACGCTGCGAGCGGCAGGGGTGCGGATCTTTGGGCCAAACGCAACCGTTGCCCAAGACTTGGAACCGGAATATATCACCGTCAGTTCAGATGCTTCCACAGCCTACGTCACCTTGCAAGAAGCTAATGCGATCGCCGTTGTAGATATCACCGCCGGGGTGATTTCTGAGATTCTCCCCCTCGGGTTCAAGGATTTGAGCTTGGAGGAAAATGCCCTGGATGTGAGCGATCGCGATGGAGAGGATGGAGAAGGCGAGATCAACCCCCGAACCTTTGCTAACCTGTTTGGCATGTATCAACCGGATTCCATCGTGTCCTATGAGGTGGAAGGAACAACCTACCTGGTTACAGCTAACGAAGGGGATGCTCGCGACTATGACGGCTTCAGCGAAGAATTCCGGATTGGTGACGATGAAATTATTCTTGATCCGACTGTGTTCCCCAACGCTGAGGAACTAAAAGCCGATGAAAATCTCGGTCGGTTACGGATTACTAACCAACTGGGAGACACAGATGGGGACGGTGACTTTGATCAACTCTATAGTTTTGGCGGTCGTTCTTTCTCGATCTGGACAGTGGGTGATGCCGGGTTGGATTTAGTCTTCGACAGTGGCAATGATTTAGAAGAAATTACGGCTGACACCTTCCCTGATTTCTTCAACTCCGACCACATGGAGAACAACTTCGACAATCGCAGTGATGACAAAGGGCCTGAACCTGAACCTTTAACGATTGGCATCATTGACGGCGTGACCTATGCCTTTGTGGGAGCCGAGCGCATTAGTGGGGTGTTTGCCTACGACCTGACGAACCCAACTGCGCCAGAGTTCATTCAGTACTTCAATAACCGCGACTTCTCGGTTGAGTTTACTGGTGGGACAAATGATGATGGCGACCCTGTGCCTACGCCAGAGGAGTTGGAATTGGTAGGGGATTTGGGGCCAGAGGGATTTACGTTCATCCCATCCTTGAGTGAAACCTTTGATCGGCCCGTCCTAGCAGTGAGCAACGAAGTCAGCGGTACGACCACCCTTTATTCTCCCAACAACGCTCCGGTCATTGAAATCGATGACGACGATGAACCCATCAGCTTCCCCGAAGTTGAGAGCGGAGGAACAGACATTGAAGGAACCCTAGTGTCTGACCTGATTGCCAATATTTCAGTTGACATTAGTTTCGAGGCCGAAATTGGTATCGCGGTTGTGGGTGTAGATAATACCAACGGCACCTGGGAATATTCCTTCGACGGCGGTACAACCTGGATTGCCTTTAGGATTGTTGCTGAAACTCGGGCTTTTCTTCTGAGTTCGACTGCTGAAATCCGCTTCATTGCCAATGTTGACTTCACTGGAACGATTGAACAGGGGGTTTCTTTCCGGCTGTGGGATGGCACCTATGGCGAGGAAGGTAATTTTGTGGATACCAGTGGGAATGGCGGTAGCACTGCGTTTAGTGCTGAGATTGCCATAGCCAGCATTGAAGTCGTTGGCCCCAATGTTCCGCCCGTTGTTGAGGGAGAAATTCCGAATCAAACTGCCGTTGTCAACTTTGGTTTCTCCCTTGATCTCAATCCCTTCTTTGTAGATGGGAACGAGGATGGCTTGACATTTAGTGCTACAGGTTTACCTCAAGGTCTAACAATCGACGAGGAAACTGGATTTATCTTTGGTGCTCCAGTCAGTGCCGGAACGTTTGAGGTTACTGTTTCCGCCAGCGATGGCGAAGCTTCCGTTGAGACTCGCTTTGTCCTGGAAGTTAATGCCATTACCTTACCGAACATTCCGCCATTGCCAGACGGTGGGGATGGAGATGGTGACGGCGACGGTGATGGCGATGGCGATGGCGATGGTGATGGAGATGGTGACGGTGACGGTGACGGTGATGGCGATGATGATGACGGTGGCGGTGGAGAAGTCAATCTTGAAATCCCCGTTCGTCCGCCCAATACGGTTGAAAACACGATTGAAGGAGATGAGGACGACAACGAACTAGTCGGCACCGAATTCGGAGACGATCTGTTGGGCTTCCAGGGAGATGACACGATTGCGGCCCTGGGGGGTGATGATAACCTCTATGGCGGCGATGGTGAGGATCAACTCTTTGGTCGGGAAGGCGATGACAACTGCTACGGCGGCGAACTGAATGATGTCATCTTCGGCGGCATCAGTGGGGAAACCTTCGGCGATGAAGGAGACAATGACTTCATTGATGGCGGCAATGGCAGTGATGTGATTTTCGGTAACGTTGGCGAAGACACGATCATCGGTGGTAACGGTGCGGATCAAATCTTTGGTGGCCAAGACAATGACTTGATCAGCGGTGATGAGGGTGACGACTTCCTCACAGGAGACTTGGGAGATGATTCTCTTGTGGGTGGGAATGGGCGTGATCGCTTCCTCTTGGTGGAAGCAGCCGGAACGGATCTAATTGCCGATTTTGCAACTGAGGACTTAATTGTCTTGGGGGGCGGTCTCACCTTTGATCAGCTCACGATTATCGCTGTAGCCGAAATCACTCAAATTCAGGTTACAGAAACAGAAGAAGTGCTGGTAACTCTACCGGGCGTTCGGGTCAGTGAAATCACTGAAGCAGATTTCATTCTGTTTGAGTCCTAGAACCCTGTTAGCCTGATACAAGGCTATTAAAGATCAGTAAAAGGGCGAGGTGACCTCGCCCTTTCTAGTTAGGGAAAGTTGGAAACTGAGAGACTGACTTCAGCCGTTCTTAGTAATCTGTTCTTTTGGTCAAAACTTCGTCAATGGTGAGATTGAATCCAGACTGTCCCCCAAAAGCAGTGCCAATTTTTGCTTTGTGGTAATTTCGGTAAAGTTTTTCGTAGTCGTCGGGTGCAAATGGAATGTAGCCTAAAGACTCAATGGCTGCTGCCGCATTACGGATGTAAAAGTCAATAAATGTATTCATCAATGGATTTTTCTGAGCGGATACAGCATTGACATAGATAAACAAGGGCCGCGCTAGGGGCTGATACTGAGCATTCTCCACGGTTTCTCGGGAAGGTAACGTAGGGCCATTGCCACTATCAATTGCGACTGCTCTTAGCTCATTTTGGTTTGCGACGTAATAAGCATAACCAAAATAACCCAAGGCATTGGGATTAGATTTGACCCCCTTTGCCAAAATCTCATCATCTTCACTGGCAACATAGTCACTTCGGGTTTTCCCAACTTGACCCATAACTGCTTCAGTAAAGTAGTCAAAGGTTCCAGAATCCGCTCCCGGCCCGAATAACAGCAGGGGTTGGCTTGGCCATGAGGGGCGTACCTGATTCCATTGGGTAATTTTTTGCTGTGCTGCAGGCTCCCAGATTTGCTTGAGTTCAGCCAGGGTGATTTCCTTCGCCCAGTCATTCTGAGGGTTGACCACAACGGTCAAGGCATCAAATGCAATAGGTAGTTCAATGTAAGAGATCTTGTTTTGTTTACAGAGTTCCATCTCATCCTTGAGAATCGGGCGAGATGCATTGTTAATGTCTGTTTCCCCACTACAAAATTTCTTAAAGCCACCGCCTGTACCAGAAAAGCTGCCCTTGACTTCAAGATCTGATTTGTCAGTAGCATTGAACTGCTCCAGGATGACGTTGGTAAGTGGGTATACCGTACTAGACCCATCAATTGTAATGGGTTGTGATTGCTTAGCCTGATCTGGGCTACAGGAGACGATCAACGCGGCAATTCCAACTGTACAAATGATAGTTTTCAAGCGATTAACCCTGTTTGTGAAGACTCTCTTCATAAGTTCCCTTTAATTGATCATCAGCAATACAACTCTCATTATTTCAAAAAAAATTGATATGTAGTATTAAATTAAGTTGAGTCTTGTATTTTGATCGACACAAATACTTGTAGAAAACAAAACTTGTCCAGCCAGAGACAGCAACAAACCCAATGTCTCAGTTCCCTATGATGAGGTCACTGTAGGGAGACTGCTTAGGAGGAGACCAGCAAAATGACTAGTCTCCTAGGGTCAAAAGAGCAAACATCAGAGTTCTCTGGAATAAAGATTTTGATGTTGATATATTCTAAATATTTTTAAATCAACCAAATCGTCCACTCAGGTAATCTTGCATCTGTTGATGAGAGGGATGGGCAAATACTTCAGTCGTGGGGCCAAATTCCAGCATTTCTCCCAAATACATAAATGCTGTGTAGTCGGAAAATCGAGCGGCTTGCTGCATACTATGGGTCACAATCAAAATTGTGACTTGATCCTTGAGACCATTCATCAACGCTTCAATGCTTGTCGTTGCAATCGGGTCTAGGGCAGAAGTTGGTTCATCAAATAGAATGATTTCTGGATCTACAACCAAGGCGCGGGCAATGCACAATCGTTGCTGTTGACCCCCAGATAGATTTAACGCGACCTCATTCAAGCGATCTTTGACTTCATCCCAGAGTGCTGCTCCCTTGAGAGCATGTTCAACCTTCTCATCAATCAAACTGCGCTGCTTTTCACCCCGAACCCGTAATCCGTAGGCAACATTTTCATAGATAGACTTAGGAAATGGATTGGGTTTCTGAAAGACCATACTAATCCGCATCCGGACTTCAATTGGATCAACACTTCGATCCAAGATATTAACATCAGAATCCAAAAAGATTGCTCCCTCATAGCGATTGCCGGGATAGAGATCGTGCATTCG
>JBOFUV010000054.1:0-37801 GCA_051652765.1 Microcoleaceae cyanobacterium
TAAGGGAGGCCCTGAGGTCATCGGGAGAAAGCACCAGAGCACAATCAACTGGAAATCGCTCCATGAGCTGTAAAGGCTTGCCCCGTAGAACTTGAGAGAGATTCAGTCGGATATTTGACCCGGTGGCTTCTACCTGGCTGAGGTGGATGCCCTGGTAAATGGTCTGGGTCGCTGAGATCGATGCTTTTGGCAGATAGCCAGAGAGAATTGAACGATTACTGCCCGCAAGAGCAACCTTTAAGTTTTTGACTTGGTCAGCCTGCGATCGCAGCCATATCTGGATTGCCTGTGAAAGTGCTCGGCCAACCCACTGACTTCCTTGGGAGTGATCCAAATCCATAATTAAGTAGTATGAACAATAAGCATTGAGGATTAGCATTGAGGACGCTGCAAAGGTTTCTGAAGTAGCCCTACTGCTTTTCAACAAGTAGTGTAGTGTGATCATTCAACTTGACAACACCGAATAATAGGCGCGTCAGCAATTTGATCCAATCCAACAGATTTCAGTAAGCTGGATTTCTCCTGCATCAATTCCACACTTTGAGGTTTTTCAAGCAGCAATTGGTTGATCAAAGTCAATGCATCATACCAAATGCCATGGGTGATATAAGCATTATAATTTTTCTCGGTTAGATCATTTGAGAGTTGAGTTCTCAGTTCAGAAGTTGGTTCAACAGGTTGAATCCAGCCATCAACTCTAGGGTTTTTGGATGGATGTTCTGGATCGCAGACTAGCTCGAAAAACCAATGATACTCTTGGTTAGGTTCTAATGAAACTAAAGTTGAAGATAAGGAAACGCTGATAATTCCTGGAGTTTCAGAAAGCTGAATCGTTATAGGTTGTTTAAGAACAGAACGTTGATTTTGATCCAATAATATGAGTTCTGCCTGATAAACTTGGGTAGATTTATAGGGCACATAAAACCACAACGTTGGGGATGCACTCACGGTTAGCCCAAAGTTGTTCGGGGGAATCAATGCTGTTAGGGGCAAGGTCGTTGCCGGACAATTTCCCCGGCTCCCGCCACCTTGACGGTTTCCTGGCCAAGTTCTGCCATATCCATCAAAAGAACTAGTAAGGAGTAGAGCATTTTGAGGAACTTCAGTCAATGTAGACAATGGGTAAATACTTAGGCCAATTTGCCAATCTAAGGCAAGAAAAATTGCCATTATCTTAAAATTTAACCTTGAATTTAACCTTGAATTTAACTTCATCCAATTCATCTTTTTACTCCTGCTAGAATAAACGAAATTCCCATAGGAATAATTGGTATCCATCCGCCGTTGATCCAAAGAATCACAAAACTTGTTCCACCTAAAATAGTCAGAATAATACCCCCTGTGAAAAAATAAAAAATCAACGGGAGCTTTCGATAAAAATAAAACCTAGAGATTGCTTCTCCTAAAACAGCGCTGGTGAAAATTAACAGTACTTCTCCCCATAGGGGCAAGACCCATATTAAGGGGCGATCATCTTGAACAGCACTTAATATTTGACTCACCATTTGGGCCTGAACAAATACCCCTGAAATATGTTGAATCGGGGCATAGGCTGCACTGTAAGGAGTCAGCAAACCATCTTCAATACTACGGGCATTTGTCCCAATTAAGATAATCCGATCTTTCACCCAAGATGAGTCAAATTGATTATTTAAAATTTCCCCTAGGGTAACAGTTTGAGCAGGGGCTTGAGCAGAACGATAGTTTAGTAACACCTGATATCCTGCCGCATCTAGTTTTTGGTAACTTCCGGTCTGCGGTTCAATTTTTTTGAAATTAACTGTTCCAATCTGAAAGGAATTTGGCAAAGTTTGGTTAAATTTAACGCCTTCAGAAGTTAAGTAATGTTGGACTATTTGAAAGCTAAAAGATTTGTCTGTGTCGCATCCATCAACCGGATTCATCCCAAAGAATTGGCGACGGACAATTCCATCTGAATCAATCGGTACATCACTAAATCCAACCTGTTCTAATGGCATTTCACGAGGAGGAGCGATAGTAGGATTATTTTCACCCCCCCCCATTTCACAAACTGCAATTAAATTCTGATATAGACTCTTAGAGTGAGCTGAAGGTTCTAAAGAGTTCTGCGCTCCTGCTTGCAATAAAAAAGGCCGATAAATATCTAAACCAATCACTCGCGGTTGATGTTGATTGAGCTTTTCTAGCAACTGTTTCAAAGTTTGCTCTGATAATGAACCCTGGCCATCCCTAGGGCTTTGGGCTTCGATATCTGCTTCAGTGATTGTAACAATTAACAAGCGAGGATCAAGGGATTCTTGAGGGCGTAATCTAACCAATTGATCGAAGGTTTTTAACTCCAAATATTCTAATAATCCAAACCATCTGATGCCCGTGACTAAACTGGTAATTACTAAGCTTGCAATCAATAAAGACTGCCATTGAGGCCATTTTGATATGGTTTTTGGCCGCATGGGCTGCCGCAATTGTTGCCAGGTTGGAGGAGGCTCTGTCAGGTCTTGAAAGGTTGGATTTTGAAAAATTACTGGTAGCCAGCTAGCGCAGGGAAATTTATCTTCTAATCCTTGTAACCGTTCTCGCGCTTCTCGAACTGATAGTTCAAAGGATTTTCCACCAGAGAATGCAGTGAGGAAATATTTGAGAAATTCTTGAGCAACTCGATCTGGTATCAGCTCTCGCATCACAATCATTTGAGGAATCTGCAAATCACTCAATTGCCATGCTAAGCCCAACCCATCACAGGAGTTGAAAATTGCTAGTTTTAACCCTTGATGAACCGACTGTTTTAAACCATATTTCAACTCTTGAATGGTTAAATTATCCCTAGGATTCAGGTAAATTTTTCCGGTATCCTGTTCTGTTTCACTGTGCCCAGCAAAGAACAGAATATCCCAGGGTTGTTCCCACAGGCGATCGCTCACAACTTGACGGTTAGGCTCTACTAAAAACGTCACCTCAGCATCCGGCAAACTTTCCAATAATTGCCGATCCCGACTCACCTGAATACCGGCACTGTGTCCTAGAATTGCCAGAATTCTCACCTTTTTTTTAGTTGTTGAAGGTGCGACTTTAATCGGTTTAAACCCTGGCGCACAGAATGTGATTTCTGCCTGTCGTGACTCTACCCAATCCCACAGATGCCAAGGAAGTTTTTGCAATTGCTGATCGTCAGTTTGAATCAGCACTCTTAAAGTATCTTCTCGATTAATTTCATCTCGCAATCGTCGCTCAATTGGACGAAATTCAGCCACATCTAACCAGCGCAGAAACTGGTCAACTAATTGTTTGGCAGAGTACTGACAATTGTCAAGCCGAATGCCAATATTACCATCATAAATAATCGCTTCTGGGTTGATTCGATAGGGTGCCTCAATCCTTCGATACTGTGTGTTCCAATGATTTTGTAAACAAGTTACAAGCTCTGAGTTGGGAGGTAACCTGCCAACCATTTCGAAGCAGCGATTACCTCCCGACCAGATTTCTAATGTAACCTGTAATCCTTGAATTAAATCACCATTAAATCTGAGGAGAACTTGTTTGTTCATCACCCATTCCTCTTAAGGTTAAAGAAAAAAGGTTTCCGTAATTCTGGATGTGCCATGGATAATCTGAACTCCAAAGCCTTCTCCAGTTTCACCACTAAATTTTAGCTGCAGACTTTCAGTACTTCGAGTTTCTGCTTGCATGACCGTTGCTTGTTCCTCATCCAAAATAGATAGTTTTAAATCTGGAGGCAAGTAAGTCTGATTTTCGATCGGATATAATTCAACCCAAATTTCCATTTCTAAAGCTGTTCTAGGAGTAATCCGAACCAGCAATCCAACAGATTCTTGTGGATTATTTAGACTCAACACTTTAACCCGTTCAACCATAGTTTTTGTGCTCTTCAACGCTTGAGAATTGCTATTCCCATGATTAACTGTTCCACTCCGCCAAGCCATCTGAGGCGGAGCCAGCAAACTATTTACCGTTTCCCAACCCGTTTCAAACACATTTTGTAACCATTGATCCAATTTTACCGAAGCTTCTAACTGACTAGAATACTTGAGAAAATCATCTAGAGATTTCACTTGAATCAAGGGAATTGCTTCAGCTTCAGCCTTTCTTAAAAAACCTAGGATTCGAGCTTCTGTCAGGGCTGAATTAAGCTGAACAGCAAAGTAACCTCTGCGATCGCTCCATGTTTCAGGCGGAATATGAACTGTGGATTCATCCGGCAATACTGGACGACACTCAAATCTCCCAATCTGATTGACTTCTAAATCGGCAACATCCATGAATCGTTGGATCATCGGATCAAAACTATTGCTTGATTCCCAATTTGTTCGGAATCCCATACAGTTTAAATAAAAATCAACGGCATATACACTTAATGTATTGAGATACACTTGTTTAGCACGGTTGGCATCAAATTGCTGTTGACGAAATTGGCTCGCAATTTGATGGGCTTCTGAATATAAAGGAACGGTAAAAGTTAAAGTTTCCATCATAACCTCCAGAGTCTTCATGAGTTTAATAGCAACCGGATTTGATCTGAAATTGTGGTGTAGGCATCTTGTCTACTATCTTACAGAACCATGCCTAAAAAACCAATTCTAGGATTGTAAATAGTCTCGAAAATAAGGGGTGAACTCTTTCAATCTCTTCTTGAAAAATTCGTAAAGGGATGAAATAGGGACATTTAACTCCGCTGAAATCTCTTGCCATTTTCGATCTCGCCAGATCTTTTCTAAAGCCAGGAACTGAAATGTTGCCTTGGATTGACCTTTAATATGATCTTGAGTGAACATCTGATTTGGATTTTCCTCAATCAACTGTTTTAATTCCTCAGATTCAGAAACTTGATCTTGAGCCGGAAAAAAGTGATCCAAATCTTCTAAATTTGGTAAAGAGATTTCAGGTTGAGTCTTTTGATCTTTGGGTAAATGAGTCATTCCTTTCTTGAGATACCGATCAAAATTATCCATGAATCGCTTTTCTAATAAAAAGTTGCACCACGCCATCACATCCTGTTCCGGTTTATAACGGTCAATTTTCTGACAAATCTCCATCAACATGCTGCTCAGGGCTTCACTGTAAAGATCATCATAAACTCCCTGAGAAAAGGGAAAAGACCCTTTTTTAGGGTGACCCAAATGACCCGACTTTAAAATTCCTTCGACTAATTGGTTGAGAGTTCGCCGACGTTCATAACTTTGGGCTGGGTATACCTGAGCACTTTTGGCTAGCTGATTGAGTTGGCGATCGCCATCATAACTCCCCCTAATCATGGACAGTTCCTCCCGAATTCAAGGGTTCTATTTTAGTTTCAGCTTTTAGAACAAATTTTTTCGGAAAATTCAGTTTTTTTTACAAAACTTCAGGTCAATCTCCAATCTGAAAAACTTTTCAAATTTCCGAAAAAAACTAAGCCTACTCCAGAAACACATACAGAACAACTCACTTGAAACTACAAGGAAGAACCAAAATGGCGATTATTATTGGAACACCTGCAAGCGACCAGATTAATTTGACTGCAACTCCTGAATCCCTACGTACAACCAATAACGCTGATACAGTAACGGCGAATGGTGGGGCTGATACAGTTCGAGGAGGAGGAGGAAATGATTTGATCGAGGGCAACTCAGGGAATGATAGTTTGCTCGGTGAGGCTGGACGAGACACAATCTATGGCGGTGTTGGTGCTGAAACAATTTATGGAGGATCAGACAACGATTACCTCGATGGTGGCACTCCCCTAACCTTTGAACTGGGTGATGATCGAATTTACGGAGAGGGAGGGAATGACTTCCTGCTAGGTGGTCTTGGCAAGGATTTCCTTGATGGAGGAGACAATAACGACACCCTCAAAGGTCATGACAATGATGACAGGCTATTTGGTGGTGCTGGCAACGACAAAATGTACGGCGAGAATGGCAAGGACAACCTTCAAGGTGATGGGGGTAACGACAGCATGTATGGCGGCGCTGACAATGATACGTTCAATGCGTGGTGGGGGTATGATCTGCTCAGGGGTGAGGCAGGAAATGATGCCCTGCTAGGATGGGGCGGTCGAGATACTCTGTATGGAGATGAAGGCAACGATACGCTATATGTCAATGATGTACCCATCGGTTTCGAAGAGGATCTTGATACCTTAACGGGTGGTATAGGTGCGGATACGTTCCGTATCTCTCGTTTAACAGACAAGGTTGATACAATCACGGACTTTAAATTTGGAGAAAACGACATAGTTGCGATCAGCAAATTAGGGTTTGGGGCAACTTCACTGGATCAATTTGAATCAGTCTATAATTTAACGACCAAGATCGACACTCTGTTCTTTGATGCCTCTCCAACTGACGGAGTTGCTCCTGCACCAGTCGTCCAATTCACAAACATGCCAAACGATGATGCTTTCATCATTTCTGCTAGCCATATTAATCTCTTTTAGACGGTTGGTGAGCAGATAGGAATTTAATCACAATATCTGTAGGGGCGAGGTGACCTCGCCCCTCTTTAACGCGAGGCAACCTCGCCTTGGATTCAAACCCAGGAATCCAGATGAACTCTGCATCAAGTCAGAGGTGCAATCGGGGACAGGAGCGTTAAGATTATTAAGGAGTGTAGCACGCTGTTCCCATGTCACCATCCGCTCAGAATTCTCAAGCCAAATCCCATCAGTCTGAACTGGATCAGTTTCACAATGGACATCACTCCAATCCTGCCCTAGCTCAAAACAGCATTCGGATTCGGGGTGCAAGACAGCATAACCTGAAGAACATTGATTTAGATCTACCCCGCGATCGCCTGATTGTGTTCACGGGAGTTTCAGGTTCAGGGAAATCCTCCCTGGCCTTTGATACGATTTTTGCCGAGGGGCAACGCCGTTATGTAGAATCCCTCAGCGCTTATGCCCGTCAGTTTTTGGGGCAGTTGGACAAGCCCGACGTTGATGCGATTGAAGGGCTAAGTCCAGCTATTTCCATTGATCAAAAATCCACCTCCCACAATCCTCGTTCCACCGTGGGTACGGTCACGGAAATTTACGACTACTTAAGATTGCTCTTCGGGCGGGCTGGAGAACCCCACTGTCCAATTTGCGATCGCAGCATTGCCCCCCAAGCCATTGATCAGATGTGTGATCGGATTATGGAGTTGCCCGATCGAACCAAATTTAATATTCTTGCACCCGTTGTTCGAGGGAAGAAAGGAACCCATCGCAAGTTACTCTCTAGCCTCGCCTCAGAAGGGTTTGTGCGCGTTCGAGTCAATGGAGAAATTTTAGAACTCTCAGATTCTATTGATTTAGATAAAAATCATAAACACACAATTGAAATTGTGATTGACCGCTTGATTAAAAAGCCTGATATTCAGGAACGGTTAGTCGATTCGTTGACGACCTGTTTAAAGCATTCGGATGGCATTGCTGTGATTGACATTTTGGATGAAACCTCCAGCCCAAATCATCGCAGTAATGTTGTTGTCCTAGAACCCAATAATTCTGCTGTTGCCCAGCTTAAAGCCGCAGAGAAACCGGACAGTTCCTATCAGATTGAGGAGACTTATGCCCAGGGAAATCCTCAAGGGAATTCCCAAGGACATTCTCCAGCTACAAATCAGCTAGTATTTTCAGAGAACTTTGCCTGTCCTGAACACGGGGCAGTGATGGAAGAATTATCCCCACGATTATTTTCTTTCAACTCTCCCTACGGTGCTTGTCCCAGTTGTCATGGGCTAGGGCATGTGCTGACTTTTTCACCAGAGTCGATTATTCCTGATCCAGCAGTGCCGCTGTACATGGCGATCGCCCCTTGGTCAGACAAGGATAATTCTTATTACCTGTCTTTGCTCCATAGTGTGGGTCAAGCCTTTAACTTTGAAATTACCCAACCCTGGAATCAATTAACGGAAGAACAGCAACAGATTATTCTTTACGGATCTGAAGAAGCAATCTGGATTGAAACTGACTCTCGCTATCGAGAAAAAAAAGGCTATCATCGCCCTTATACGGGGGTAATTCCCTTGTTGCAGCGGCAGTACGAAGAAAGTAGTTCAGAGGCTCAAAAGCAAAAATTAGAAGCCTATTTGGTCAATCGACCCTGCGAAACCTGTGGCGGCAAACGATTAAAACCAGAGGCACTTTCCGTGCGGATGGGTCAGTATCACATGACAGATTTAACTGAAGTTTCGATTCGGGATTGTTTGGATCGAATTCATCACTTAAACCTGAGCGATCGCCAAGCTCAAATTGCAGATTTGGTCTTGCGAGAAATTCAAGGGCGGTTGGAATTTCTAGTTGATGTTGGCCTGGACTATCTCAGCTTGTCTAGAACTGCTGCTAGTTTGTCCGGTGGAGAAGCCCAACGCATCCGTTTGGCCACTCAAATTGGTTCAGGTTTAACGGGAGTTCTGTACGTTTTAGATGAACCGAGTATTGGGTTACACCAGCGGGATAACGGACGGTTGCTGAATACCTTAACTAAGTTACGGGACTTGGGCAACACCTTGATTGTCGTCGAGCACGATGAAGAAACTATTCGAGCGGCGGACTACATTGTTGATATTGGCCCCGGAGCAGGAGTCCATGGTGGTCAGATTGTTGCCCAGGGCAATTTAGCCGCAATTAATGCAGCAGAACATTCATTAACTGGAGCCTATTTATCCAGACGAATTCAGATTGAAACTCCAGCAGAACGGAGGCTCGGAAATGGCAGATCCTTGGTGCTAAAAAATGCCCATCGGAATAATTTGAAACATCTAGACGTAGTATTTCCCCTGGGAAAATTAGTTGCAGTTACGGGAGTTTCAGGTTCCGGGAAATCAACTTTAATGAATGAGTTACTTTATCCTGCATTGCAACATCACTTTACGCGAAAAGTTCCCTTTCCAACTTCATTAGAGTCTCTGGAAGGGTTAGATGCTTTGGACAAAGTGATTGTGATTGATCAGTCTCCGATTGGTCGCACACCCCGATCAAATGCAGCAACTTACACTGGGATTTTTGATGCGATTCGGGCTATTTTTTCAGAAACGATTGAAGCTAAAGCTCGGGGTTATAAGCCGGGACAATTTTCGTTTAATGTCAAAGGGGGACGCTGCGAAGCTTGTAGTGGTCAGGGGGTGAATGTGATTGAAATGAATTTTCTCCCGGATGTTTATGTGCAATGTGAAGTCTGTAAAGGGGCAAGATATAACCGAGAAACCTTGCAGGTAAAATACAAGGGTTATTCGATTGCCGATGTACTGAATATGACTGTTGAGGAAGCGTTAGCCGCCTTTCAAAATATTCCAAAAGCTGAAGCTCGTCTACAAACTTTATTGGATGTTGGTTTGGGTTACATTCGTCTGGGACAACCGGCTCCCACTCTATCGGGCGGAGAGGCTCAGCGGGTAAAACTGGCCTCAGAATTATCCAAACGAGCTACGGGGAAAACCTTATATTTAATCGATGAACCGACAACAGGTCTTTCATTTTACGACGTTCATCAACTCTTGAATGTACTGCAACGGTTGGTGGATAAAGGGAATTCTATCATCGTTATTGAACACAATTTAGATGTGATTCGCTGTGCCGATTGGGTAATTGATCTGGGGCCAGAAGGGGGCGATCGCGGGGGTGAAATTGTCGCCATTGGGACTCCTGAAGAAGTGGCTAGAAATCAGCGATCGCAAACTGGACAATATTTGCAACATGTATTAAGCACCCACTAAATTCTGCGTGTTCCTTCGATGTCTCTCACAACACAAACACCGTAGAGCAAGTTTCTCAAAAAATTACTAATAAAAATTACTAATAAAAATTACTAATATTATGGATGCCAACTCCTATGAATAAGTATTTGCTCTTGGAGAAGATGAACTGATTGGGATTGTTCAAGGTTCCCAATTCCCGGACTTAAACGAAGACTATTTTGTGTTCATTTAGAGCTGATAAATTACTTTGAAAGCAGCCTTGGCTCCAGGAGGAACAATACCAATTTTTTCGAACTGGATTTCTGGCATCCCCTCCAGATGTTCAACCACAGAATTGGTCACTAAAATGTCCCAGGGTTTGGCCATATCTTCCCCGAGTTTACTAGCAGCATTGATCTCTGCACCAAAAACATCTTGATCCCCGATGGTTAAGATTCTGCCGTATCCAATTCCTACACAGAGTAAAATCTTGTCGGCATCTGATTTGTCTTGGTTGTAAGCTTTGGCTGCCTGTTGCATAGCGATCGCGCACTGCACTGCTTTCTTGGGTTGTCGAAACACGATTAACAAACTGTCCCCTTCTGTCTTAATTAAAATACCATCGTGTTCATCAATACAAGGGCCAAAGATCCGTTGGGATTCGTAGATATTCTGGAGGAAATGAATGATCCCAAATTCAGCGACCAAGCGGGAGAAACCGGACAGATCCGTGAACATTACCGCCCAAGTTTCTCCAAATAAATCCCAAATCCGGGCATCAATTTTGGCCTTGTCTGCATCAGGTCGTAAGCGTTCTTGCAGTAACTTTTCCAACCGTACAAGGTATCCGCTGGGTTGAATCCTAGTCACGTATTGCATTAAAGTGTCGTCCTCTGATTGATTTCCCATCCATTGATCTTATGAGCTTAGCTGTTCCCTCATGTGAAGTATGAACGTGGAGTGGGCCTCTTGCCCGCACAGCCTAGAAGTCTGCACCACAAGGCCATTGTCTACAGGGTTCCCTATTCCCTAACCCCTCCACTGCTTAACTTCACCTCAGGCCAAACCGGCAATCTGATAAGAGTCAGATGAGATTTTCTTAATATTTCCCCAAACAGATTTTAGCTGAGCCTATCCTAAAGAAGAGTCTTGCCCAATCGCAGTTAGCAAGATTCCAGAGAGAGATTGTTAATATCGATTTATCTAGCGTGTATTCTGGTGATCAACGGTGATTTCTCTAACTAACCCCATGATGTCGGCTGAATCCTTGACCCATCAGTGGCGTTCCCAAGTTGAACAGGACTATTTGGCACGCAGCCCGGAAGTGCGAGAGAGTATTGTTCGCTGGCTGTTGGGCGAGAATTCAACTCAATGGGAAACTCTAACCCCCACTCAGCAAAAAGCAGTTGAACAGGGAATTCAGTTTCGGTATCGGATTTTGCAACAGCGCTATTTGGATGCTTCACCGGAACAGGCGTATCGAAATTTGATGCGACGGTTAGGAGGATTAGTCATCCTCCGTCAAAAAATCCAGAGTTGGGTGGCGACGAGTCGAGATCGGCAGCGCAAAGTCATTGATGTCTTGCAGGAAGTGATTCAGGAAATGCTGAATAGCGATCGCTATCTGCAACAGCAGTTAGCCTGGATTTCAGAGTGTACCTCAGATCCCAAATTGCGGAATGCTTTGCTGTTTACCAGTCTAGAAGAATATTGCCTGCGACCGATTCGGAACCAACCCTTGATTGCCTGTCGATTTGTCAACTATCTGCGTCAATCTCAGAAAGGGGGATTGACCCAAGTTCCTTCTGGGGAGTGGGTTCGGCAGGTTTCTGATGAAACAATGACTCATGACATGGATGAGCCCATGAGCCTGTTGGATAACCAGGCGCTCGCCCAATACGAAGACACTCAATTTTTGGAGCATCAACATGCCCAAGGTTTGACGGTTCAGGCTGAATTTACCAATTACCTGCAAGACAAGGTTGATCCCTTTGCAGCTCAGTGGTTACAGCTTTACCTGCGAGGAGAATCCCAGGAGGCGATCGCTCAAACCCTTAACCTACCCATTAAACAGGTCTATCGACTTCGAGAAAAAGTCAGCTATCATGCCGTGCGAAATTTTGCTCTAAAACAGCCTTCTGAGTGGGTTACAACGTGGTTAGGCACTTCCCTGACGGAAAATCGACTTGGACTGACTGAAACTCAGTGGCAGGAATTTTGGCAAAACCTAGATCCCGCTCAGCAAAAGATTCTGCAGGGGTTAAAGCAGGGTCAATCCGTTGAGAATATTGCCAAACAGCTCAATTTAAAGATCACTCAAGTCTTGAATGAGTGGACAAAGCTTTATTTCATGGCTCAGACAATGAGAAACTCAGCTAGCCCTAGCAGCGATCTTGAATAGCTGATGATTGGATTTTTTTAAGACATTAGGAGGCAGAAAAAGTTTTCTATCTCCTAAATTTTTCGTCCCGTAGCTAAAATGCAGAGACGCTTCTGACAGCGCCTCTCCGGCAGGATATCATCAATCCGGATTGCACTTTACTGGTTTTCTGGCGGTAGGATGACCGCATCAACTGCGTGAATCACACCATTGCTGCCAACAATGTCAGTTTTGATCACCGTAGCATCGTTGACTTTGACTGCCTTGGTGGTCTCATCGACTTGAATTTCCAATGGAGTACCTTCAACACTTTCCACTGTACCGGCCTGAACATCCGCAGCCATTACTTTTGCAGGAACAACATGGTACTTGAGAATCTTGATCAGCTGATCTTTATTCTCCGGTTTCAGCAGATTTTCTACAGTGCCCTCTGGCAAAGCCGCAAAAGCCTCATCCGTTGGAGCAAAAACTGTGTAAGGCCCTTCTCCAGAAAGAACTTCAGTCAGTTCAGCAGCTTTCAAAGCAGTCACTAAGGTACTGAATGTGCTGTCGCCACTCGCGATCTCTACAATGGTTTGAGCTTGCTCGCTGGAAGCAGGAGTTGCGCTGGTGTCGGTGGTGCCATCGGCAGCCGCACTGGTTGCAGGAGATTCAGTTACAGGGGTTTCAGTAGATGCCGGAGCCTCAGTCACCTGCTCTGTTGCAGTCTCTCCAGGGTTGTTCTGAGCAGTAGGCTGGTTACAGGCTGCCAATACGGAAACGCTGCCTAGGGCCGCTAGTACCAACAATCCCTTCATTGCTTTTTTCATTGTTAACCTCTCAGAAATGATGTTAAATAAATCTTCACCTAAGAATAGAAATCTTAACACAATATGAGCAAATGGCAAGCTGAGTAAGTTCAAGCGGTGAAATTTGGCCCAGGGAATCTCTGTTTGTTGGGTTTGCGGAATCAGCAAGGGACATCTCAGCTTCCAATCCTCCTTTTTCAGAAGGATTGAGGGCGATCGCTGCATACCCATACTTAACAACAACACTCAGCAATAATACTTAGTAATAACACTTAGCAACAACACTTAACAACAACAGCTATGGCAATCAGTAATGATTTGTGAGCGTTGCCCCTCCTTGAAGGATTCTAGTGTGCTGATCAGTTCTTGTGGTGATGTTCTATTGATGGGATCAACTAACTTACTACAACTAACCTACTACATCTCCTATACTCAAGCATGATGATAGTTGAAAGTAGGAATTCTTTTGAGTTGACTTTGATTTTGCTAACAAAAGTTTAACAACTTTATAAAGATACAATTAACAGAATTTCAAGAATTTTATCAGTGGTCAGCCAGTAGGAAAAATCAAAGGGGAAATTAGGATGCTGAATCCAAGGTTTTAAGTTACAATCTGTTACGGCTGTTATTCGCCCTAACCCTATATTCCCTACCCTACAATTGCCTACCCTATGGTGCCTAAGTGGCTGGCTCTAAACTGGCGTGTTATTCTGCTGTTCGTTGTAGTGGGAACGGCTCTCACTCCCCTTGTTCTGAGCCAGTATGTCCAGTTAATCACCCGTGGCTCTTGTTACAAGGCTTTGGACAATGTTCCAAACAAGCCTGTTGCCATTGTTTTTGGAGCAGGGCTCTGGGCTGATGGTACACCAACACCAATGCTGGCCGATCGAGTTCAGGGGGCGGTTGATCTATATCGCTCAGGGCAGGTTCAGAAGATTTTAATGACGGGGGACAACGGCAGCCCAGAATACAATGAGGTCGTTGCGATGCAGCACTATGCGGAGCAGCAAGGGGTTCCTGCTGATGCAATCAAACTCGATTATGCTGGGTTTAGTACCTACGAGAGCTGTTACCGAGCCAAGGAAATTTTTGGCATCGACCAAGCCGTCCTCGTCACCCAGCAGTATCATTTGCCCCGCGCAGTCTACACTTGCAATCGTCTCGGAGTGGATGTCGTAGGGTATGGAACACCGGATTGGGGGAGATATCAAGACGACTCAATGCGGTTTTATGCCAAGCGAGAAATTTTGGCAACGGTAAAAGCAGTTTTAGAGATTCATATATTGCATCCCAAGCCAACTTTTTTGGGGCCATTTGAAGGAATGTCTTAGGGGTTAGGCGGGCTGGGTTTACGGCAATTTGTTACGGCAATTTGTTAAATGAATAGACCTCTCATGAAGCGTTGGAGGTGAGGGCTGAATCAGTAAAGACGGTTGTAAAGTGATCACATGTACAGTGATCGCAATTGATCACCAGAGTGTAAACGGGAGTTCCAACAATGCTGTATCTGGATTCTGCCCTGATTGCTGAAGTAAAAGCAGCAACTCAGTGGGGATGGGTAAAGGGAGTTACAACCAATCCAACGCTCTTAGCCAAAAGTGAGCTGTCTCCAGAGGAAACGTTGCAGCAGTTGAAGGCGATTGTTCCAGGAGAAATTTATTATCAACTCACTTCAACTGACTTTGCAGAAATGGTAGCAGAGGGTAGGGTTGCCGCTAAGATGCTCGGATCTCAAGCTGTTTTGAAAATCCCAGCAACGTCTTTAGGCTTTGAAGTTACCGCTTATTTATCTCCAGAGATTTCCTGTTCGGTTACGGCAATTTATAGTGCCGCCCAAGCAGCAGTCGCCCAAGCAGCGGGGGCAAAGTATGCGATCGCCTATGTTAATCGGGCAACTCGCCTGTTGGGAGACGGGATTGCTTTGGTGAGGGAGATGGCTGATGTCCTGGCTGGAAGTGAGACCAAAATTCTGGCGGCTAGCATCAAATCCCCCGCAGAAGCCGTCGCAACCTTGCGCGCAGGCGCTGATCATTTGACGCTACCCTACGAAATCCTAAAAGCCATGACCACCCATGATCTGTCCGAAGCAACGGTGGCAGAGTTTGCTCAAGGTGGGGTAGGGTTAGGACAGAGCGCCTGATGCCCAAGATTAGCTAGAAGCCTCACCATTCTCTTGGGCTGCTTCAACGTTGCGGAAGGGTAAATCTTGGTTTACACAATCAATTTCTTGCTGTTCCATGTCGTTGATTTTGCCAATATAGCCTCGTAGAATTCGCGCTAAACGTTCATCATAGAAGCGATGTAGACTATAGTTCGGTAGGGCAGGAAATCCTCGACGCTTCTTGTGCCGCCCGCCTGCACCCGGATCAAACACTTGAATCCCATTCTGAACGGCCCACTCGATCGGGGAATAGTAACAGGCATCAAAGTGCAAGCAATCAATTTCTTGAAAGCTGCCCCAGTAGCGTCCATAAAGGCGATCGCCCTTAGTTAAACAAAATGACATTCCCACAGGTTGGCGCTGATCAGGTTCAGCATAGGCTGCTATGAAGAGGACACGATGGCGATAATTATGGTGCAATTCTTCAAAGAATTTTCGAGTCAAATACTTGCTTCCCCACCAGCCAAATTTGTCGCAAGTATCGGCATAAAACGTGTACATTAATGAAAACAAAGACTTGGGAATATCGTCCCCAGTTAATCGCTTCAGAACCAAACCTGCTTTTTCAACAGCCTTACGTTCTCGCTTAATATTGCGACGTTGATTGGCATTAAAAACCTGCAAATATTCTTCAAAAGAATTGAATCCCTGGTTTTGCCAAATATAGCTGTGATGCAACCAGGCCGTGAATCCCTGTTGCTCCATCAATAATTTCCACTCTGGATCAACGTAGAGAAAACTGCACCCAGAGATGCGATTTCGAGCACAAAATTGATCGATTTCATTTACCATCAAGGCAGTTAACTCAACCTCATCTTCTCCGGGTGCAATCAGAAATCGATAGCCTTCTGCTGGAGTAAAAGGTGACATTCCCAACAGCTTGGGGTAGTAGTCAATGCCCAGTTGGTAGGCCAAATCTGCCCACTGATTGTCAAAGACAAATTCACCTCGACTATGACCTTTGAGGTACAGGGGCGCAATGGCAACGATTTGGCGATCGCGCCGAACGACCAAATGATGGGGCAACCATCCGGCCTGACCTGTTGCACTTCCCGAGGCTTCTAGATTATGCAACCAGTCCCATTCAAAAAAAGGCGTTTTCAAGGATTGGGCAAGCGCCTCCCACTCGGCTTTGGGGACTTCGGCAACAGTGTTAATCCAGGTAATGCCATCGGAAGACTTGAACTGCTTGAACATAGATTTTATCAATGGGTTGGGACGCATCTTCACTCTATAGGGTAATTCAAGACCATAAACTGTGCAGGAAACTGTCCAAGACAACCCCATCCCGTTAGCAAAGCCGCGATTTGTAGTAATCGGCAAAATTCAAGATCAGTATTGGGCAGCGATAATTACTTATAGAGGAGAAAAAGCCCGAATTATTTCAGTTTATTTCAGTTCGCCGCGCCCGGAAGAATGAGGTAGCCCTTTATGAAAGCTGAACAATTTGACAAAAAATTTGATGAGAATCAGGAAGACATAACTCAGTATTTGGATTTGTCTCGAATGCGTCGCCCCAACAAAGAACAGAAACAAGCCATTAATGTTGATTTTCCGTTGTGGATCATTGAGGCGCTTGATTCTGAAGCTCAACGCTTAGGTCTGACTCGTCAATCAATGATTGAAGAATGGATTACTGAACGTCTAAAGCAAACTCTGATGAACTTTTAAAGAAGTTTTAAAGAAGTTTAAAGAACTTTTAAAGAAGTTTAAAGAAGTTTTATTCTGCGTCCATGAATCCCTTTGAACATTACCCCTTGAGCATTGCTACTGAACATTGACAGGTTTAATCGCTAGATGATCAATGGCCGATTCCAAGGCGATGATTCCTTCTTGATGACCCTTGACATCAATCTGCACGTTTCCAAACGGCTGTGATGACATCATTGATTTCAAGTTATTGACTTCAAGTTCTAGATAAATTTCTAGCTCAAAATCAGTTGCCAATATCCGACATCAACCCATTGATGAAACTTATAGCCAACTGATTTAAAATGAGCAACTTTTTCAAAGCCAAATTTTTCATGCAGGGCAATACTGGATGGATTGGGTAGGGCAATCCCCCCCAGAACAACATGAACGTCCAGATGATTCAGGCGGGTTAAAAGTTCTTGATAGAGTTGGCTACCAATGCTTTGATTCAGGGCTTGGTGATGGATATAAACACTACTTTCCACTGAAAATCGATAGGCTGATCTGATGTGCCAGGGTTTGGCATAGGCGTAACCCAGGAGGCGATCCTTGTCTAAAAAGACAATCCAGGGAAAAGAAACGGTTACGGCCTTGATTCGAGCTTGAATCTCTGCGCTAAAAACTTCAGTTTCTTCAAACGTGACAACTGTGTTTTTTATGTAGTAGTTATAAACTTGACAGATTGCGTCTGCATCCTGCAAAGTCACATCCCGAATCATACGCTGCCTGAAAATTTTTGATTTTGGGCAAGGGGGCAAGGCAACCTTACCCCTACCTCAGGTAATTTTGCTGCTAACAGTCAGTCTTGAGGTTGACCGTAAAGGTTGAACCCACTCCAAGCTGACTAGAAATATGGATGTTGCCGTCCAAAATTTCACACAAATGAGAGCAAATGGCTAGCCCTAGCCCCGTTCCCTCATATTGACGAGTCATAGAGCTATCAACCTGAGAAAATTCCTCAAACAGCATTTGCTGGTGTTCGGCAGAGATCCCAATGCCAGTATCTGTAACTTGGCAACAGATCCAGTTCACGCCTTCACTGACTTGCCGACTGATTCTCAGCGTTATCTCGCCTCCCCGAGTAAATTTCAGGGCATTATCTAGTAAGTTCAACAAAATCTGTCGCAGCTTTGCGGGGTCGGTATGCACCAAGCCCAGGTTCTCCCCGTAGGACACACAGAGATGATTCTGATGCCTCTGGGCTTTAGGATATAGCTGGGTGAGCAACGCCTCAACTAAAGTCACTGGGTCAAAAGTTGTCTTGTTCACTTGCATTTGACCTGCTTCTAGCTTGGTCAGGTCTAGAATGTCATTAATGAGACAGAGCAAGTGTTGACTTTCTTGCTGAATAATCTGGATATCTGGAAGTGAGTCCACTAAACCTTGGGCGATCGCCTCTTCTTGCAAAATGTCAGCATATCCAACAATGGCATGAAGGGGGGTACGAAGTTCATGGCTCATCTTCGCTAAGAAAGAACGCTTTGCTTCAGATGCAACCAAGGCAGCTTCTAGAGCCTTTTGTAACGCAGATTCAAGGAACACATGACCCAGATTGCAATGACTACAGGGGTATTCACCAAAGGATTGAGTCGGGGCAATCGGGCTTGAACTTTCCCCTAGGGATGGGGGAACCAAGCTTGAAGGCAAATGATCCTGCTGTCGTAGCAAAGTCTTGAGATGAATGTTTTCCCGTAGCAACTGCTCTCGCTCCTCTCGCAAAACAAGATAAGCGATCACATCCTGTTGATTCACTTGGGTTGGGTTCACTAACATATCGAGGGTTCAAGGAGGGTTAACGTACAGAAAGGTCGAATTATTCTAAAGGCATCCCAACTTTACGCTGAATCTAGGGCTTCGTCTTTAAGTCTTTATACACAAAGATCGGATGAAATCAGCACTATGTCCTAAGAATTTTTGATAAACCTAAAAGTTTTAACAACCCTTGAAACTTTCCGCTTCTCAGACCGAACTGATCCAACCTTTCAAACCAATGCCCTTAGGTCAGCATTTTAAGTGACTCTAGGATGCTCCCCAAAGTTAAAGAAACTTCACTAAGCATTATATCAACTTAGTTAGTGGTAAGTCTCTGAACCAGTATTAAAAAATTTTAGACAGCTATAGCAATCCCAAATCAATCATAAGAAAGCAAAAGAGGCTGGGTCAACACGGGCAAGATGCCTGCCCCGTGAATGCAGGGTCATGGTCATTATCTTCGATTGTGAAATATCGATTGTGAAATATCAATCGTGAAATATCTGCTGTACGAAGCTACGATCGCTGTGCGATATTGAGAAACGCACTCGCGTCAGAGGTGTAAAGTTCCCTTGAAGTATGCTCTGGTTCATGAATGGTTGACTCCCGAAGCCACTGGGGGATCAGAACTGGTTGTCAAAGAGATCTTGTCTCAGTTAGAGGCCGATGTCTATGCTTTGATTGACTTTGAGTCGAGCAATCCCCAAAGCTATCTGTTCAATCGCGCCATCGGGACGACCTTTCTACAACGCTTTCCGTTTGCCCGTGCTGGGGTGCAAAAGTACTTGCCCTTCTTGCCCCTGGCCATTGAACAGCTTGATCTCCGAGCTTATGATGTGGTCTTGTCTTCTTCCCATGCCGTGGCCAAAGGGGTCTTGACTAGTCCGCAGCAACTCCATGTCTGCTATTGTCACACCCCCATGCGCTATGCTTGGGACTTAACCTTTGACTATCTCCAAAGTTCTCGTGCCGGACAGGGAATTCAGGGTATTCCCACCCGCTACTTGCTGCATTGGCTGCGGCAATGGGATGTAATCTCAGCCAATCGGGTGGATTATTTTATTGCCAATTCTCACCACACCGCCCAGCGGATTTGGCGTTGTTATCGCCGCTCGGCTCGTGTTATCTATCCTCCGGTTCATCTAGAACGGTTCTGCTTTCAGCCTCAAAAGCAGGATTTTTATCTGACGGTATGTCGCTTGGTCAGTTACAAGCAAGTGAGTCTCATCGTTCGGGCCTTTAATCAGTTGGGGCGATCGCTGGTGGTGATTGGGACTGGCCCAGAGTTAGACAAGATTCGTCAATTGGCTCAGGCCAACGTTCAGGTTCTGGGGTGGCAATCTGATGAGGTTGTGCAACAGTACATGAGTGAAGCCAAAGCTTTTGTCTACGCTGCCTGTGAAGACTTTGGTATGGCATTAGTAGAAGCCCAAGCCTGCGGAACCCCCGTGATTGCCTATGGCGTTGGAGGGGCATTAGAAACCGTTCAGGATATTCGGCAGTATCCAGAATCAGGCACCGGTATACTCTTTCCAGTTCAAACTGAAGCGGCGTTGATGGAGGCCGTTGAAGCCTTTGAGCAACTTGCTGGGACATTTCAACCCGAAATTTTGCGTTCCTGTGCCCACCAGTTTGACCATCACCAGTTCCACCAGCACTATTTTCTCTTTGTAGAGCAGTGTATTGAACAGTTTCAAACGGGCAAATTCAGCTAAAATGCCTAATGATCACAGATTATTGGTGGCAACACCCGGTAATAGAACTTCACGTCTATTCTGTCGATGCTACCAACTGTGGCCTCTGTCTCTTATCCTAAAGTTATCGTTTTAAGTAACCCAATTCTCCATATTGGGTGTCTTAACGATTTATGATCAAGACTGTGTGTGGTGTGAATTGAAGGAGTAAGATGACTGCTAATAGCCAACTCATCTTTGGTAGGGGATTTCGACGTGTCCTTGTAAGGCGCAGCACTCTGCCCTTGACACAGGGACGTGGTCGAAGTCTGTCTTTGGTTAGGAATTTAGATGGAGAGTTCTGGAAACGACTATTTGATATCCTGTTCTCTCTGTCAGTTCTCGTCCTGTTTGCTCCGGTTTATCTCTTGCTCGCATTTTTAATCGCCCTGAGTTCTCCAGGATCTGTATTTTACGTGCAGCAACGAGTCGGAAAAAACCGTCAGCTTTTCGGGTGCATCAAATTTCGAACAATGGTCAGCAACGCTGATGAAGTGTTACATCAAATGATGGAAACTTCTCCTAATCTGCGTCAGGAATACCAGAACAACTTTAAACTCAAGCATGATCCCCGAGTCACTTGGATTGGTCATTTTCTTCGGGTTACAAGTCTGGATGAGTTTCCTCAGTTCTGGAATGTTTTGAGGGGAGATATGAGTGTTGTGGGCCCTAGACCCCTTGTGGCCGAAGAACTGTACAAGTACGGTCGCCACATGGATAAGGTGCTGACGATTAGGCCAGGGATTACGGGGTTATGGCAGGTTTCTGGGCGGAATGACATTCCTTATCCCCGGCGGGTGCAGATCGATCTGCACTATGTCAATTTCAAAAATTTCTGGATTGACCTGTGGATTGTCATAAAAACGGTTGGTGTTGTGATCTTTCCGAAAAATAATGGGGCTTACTAGTCGTCTTTGGAACAGAGTTTGAAGTGGCGAACTCTGTTCCAAGATGAAACAAACTCGCTAAGCTTTCCTAGATTAAACCTTTAATGTCCTACAGCCCTTTAAAACCAGCTCTTTGAAACTAGCTCTTTGAAAAGAAGGAAATAGCTGCAAGGCCGAGTCTGCTTTGCCAGGTATTTTGTTTTTAAAGACAAGAATGTTAGAGTTACCAAAGTCTTCTCCTCACTTTACGATCGACGGATACACTTTGTAGAAGTCAATTGCTTGCATGTTTTCTAATCACAATCAACTCGGGTTGCTAAGGGGGAACGGCAAGGGATAAGGCTGAATAAGCGCACTGATCGACTTTGTACCTGTTTTTGCACAGGGTTTCAGAGGAGTGAAGTGCATAATGGAGGGTGATACTTGGCATTCGCTCCGGTAGGTAGTGATTTGCTAATTAGTCTAGTAACCACTGAGAGATAGATTCAAATGACAGAACGGAAACGTGCCTTAATTACAGGAATTACGGGGCAAGATGGTTCGTATTTAAGCGAACTGTTGTTGGAGGAGGACTATGAGGTTCACGGTATTATTCGTCGCAGTTCATGTTTCAACACTGACCGAATTGACCATCTCTACAAAGATCCCCATAACCCCGATGCTCGGTTGTTTTTGCATTACGGAGATTTGACGGATGGAACAACCCTGCGTCGGATTCTTGAGGCGGTTAAGCCCACGGAAATTTTTAATTTAGGCGCTCAGTCTCACGTTCGAGTCAGTTTTGACTCGCCCGAGTATACTGTCGATGCCGTTGGCATGGGGGTACTCCGTCTCCTAGAAGCAATTCGAGACTATCAACAGCGAACTGGGATTGAAGTCCGTTTTTACCAAGCCGGGTCTTCTGAAATGTTTGGCAAGGTTGTTGAGGTTCCACAAAAAGAAACAACCCCGTTCTACCCTCGCAGTCCCTACGCCTGTGCCAAAGTCTATGGTCATTGGCAAACAGTGAACTATCGTGAATCCTATGGTCTATTTGCCTGTAATGGAATTCTATTCAACCATGAGAGTCCTCGACGGGGTGAAACCTTCGTCACCCGGAAAATTACACGAGCAGTTGCTCGAATTGCGACCGGAAGACAGAAAGAGATCTACATGGGGAACCTTGACTCGAAACGAGACTGGGGCTACGCAAAAGACTATGTGCGAGCCATGTGGCTGATGCTACAACAGGAATCCCCCGATGACTACGTCGTTGCAACCAATGAAACCCACTCTGTTCGTGAGTTTTTGGAAATCGCTTTTGGCTGTGTCAATCTGAATTGGCAAGACTATGTCAAGTTTGACGAACGTTATCTTCGTCCTGCAGAGGTTGATCTGTTGATTGGCGATTCTAGTAAAGCTAGAGAAAAACTGGGATGGGAACCGAGCATAACTTTTGAAGAATTAGTCAAGCTCATGGTTAATTCGGACTTGAAAGCGGTAGAAGCGATCAAAGAACTGGGCAATGGATTCGATTAGGCATTCTCGATTAGGCATTTCCTCACCGAGGTTAAAGTATGGATTCACTCAATTTACAAGACAAACTACAAGACAAACGAATTCTCGTCACAGGTGGAGCGGGGTTTCTCGGTCGTCAAGTTGTTGATCAACTTTGTAGAGCCGGAGCTGATCTGGCAAAGATTACAATTCCTCGTTCTCGAGATTATGATCTTTGTTCCCTAGAGGCTTGTCAACGGGCAGTCGAGCAGCAGGATATTGTTGTTCATTTGGCAGCCCATGTTGGGGGGATTGGTCTCAACCAGGTCAAGCCTGCTGAGTTGTTCTATGACAACTTGATGATGGGAGCACAATTGATTCACTCTGCCTATCACGCTGGAGTGCAAAAGTTTGTTTGTGTTGGCACGATTTGTGCCTATCCTAAATTTACCCCTGTCCCTTTCAAGGAAGATGATCTGTGGGAAGGATACCCAGAGGAAACAAACGCGCCCTACGGAATCGCCAAGAAGGCTCTTTTGGTGCAACTTCAGGCTTATCGTCAGCAATATGGGTTCAATGGAGTCTATCTTTTACCCGTGAATCTCTATGGCCCAGAGGACAACTTTAACCCGAAAAGCTCCCATGTTATTCCGGCTCTAATTCGTAAAGTTTATGAGGCTCAAGTTCGAGGGGACAAGGAACTGCCCGTTTGGGGAGATGGCAGCCCGAGTCGAGAGTTTCTTTACTCCACTGATGCCGCTCGGGGAATTGTGATGGCAACTCAACACTACAATCAACCCGATGCTGTAAATTTGGGGACTAACCAAGAAATCACGATTCGAGACTTGGTCGAGCTGATTTGTGAACTCATGGATTTCCAGGGAGAGATTGTTTGGCAAACCGATAAGCCCAATGGACAACCTCGCCGTTGTCTTGACACCCAACGGGCCAAGGATCAGTTTGGCTTTGTGGCTGAGGTCGATTTTCGGCAAGGCTTAAAGAATACGATTGATTGGTATCGCCAACATCCTGATGTAATCGCCGCGTGAATCCAATCGCGGCGCGGTATTCTGCTAAGGAGAATCCCCTGGGTTGCTTGTTGTTCCAGATCCTGCATAGACAACTCCCCGTTGCAGATCCAGAGTAAGAATCACTCCATTGCGAATCACACGGGTTGCATTCTTGACTCCCACTACAACAGGTACCCCTAGCCGTAGTCCAATCACTGCGGCATGGCTTGTTAAGCTATCTGCCTCTGTAATAATGCCTTTTGCCTTCCGCATGATCTCAACAAAGTCAGCATTGGTTTGGGGTGTTACCAGAATCTCCCCTTCAACAAAGTTGCCTAGTTCTCCGGCTGTCGAAGCCACTCTAGCCCGTCCTGTGACGAGGCCCTGACCCACTGCAGTTCCCCGACCGAGTTCAGCAGTGACAACTTCTACTTTAACGAGATCAGTCGATCCCGCAACACCTTGTAATGTCCCGGCGGTCATGACGATTAAGTCACCGTCCGCTACCATATTTCTTTCGCGGGCCACGTTGACCGCAGACTGGAAGGTTTGATCTGTTGAAGGCAAATCCAATACCAACAAGGGTTTCACCCCCCAAACCAGGCTCAACTGACGGGCCACATCTACATGGGGGGTGATTGCTAAAATTGGGGTACGGGGGCGGAACTTTGAGACATTGCGAGCGGTAGCCCCGGTTTTGGTCAAGGTCATAATCGCTGCCGCATCCAACTGTTCGGCAATTTGTCCGACAGCTTGACTAATCGCATTGGGAATTGAACGTCCGATGTACCCTGGACTTGAGGATGATTTAGAAGCAATTCCCTCCTTTTCAATCCGAGTTGCAATTCGGGCCATCGTTGCCACTGCCTCAACAGGATATTTGCCCACAGCCGTTTCGTTGGACAACATCACCGCATCGGTGCCGTCTAGAATGGCGTTGGCCACGTCGGAGATTTCGGCCCGAGTTGGGCGGGGATTGTTCACCATGCTGTCCAACATCTGAGTTGCTGTGATCACCGGAATCCCCATGCGGTTTGCGGTTAAGATCAGGCGCTTTTGTAGAATCGGCACATCCTCAGCGGGCAACTCTACTCCCAAATCTCCTCGGGCCACCATGACCCCATTACACAGGGCGAGAATTTCTTCCATTTGTTCAATGGCTTCATGTTTCTCAATTTTGGCGATGACCGGAACCCGCTTGCCTGCCGTTGCAATCAGTTCTTTGATTTCCAGAATATCCTGGGGGTTGCGGACAAAACTCAGGGCTACCCAGTCTACTCCCTGATCAAGACCAAAAATTAAATCCTTGCGATCCTTGTCGGTTAGGGCTTTGATTGAGAGATAAACCCCAGGAAAGTTAACCCCTTTGCTGTTCGACAGTGGCCCCCCAACCACAACTCGGCAGTGTAACTCCCGGGTCTCTCGATCGATTCTTTCGGCCTGCATTTCTACTTTGCCGTCATCAAGCAGAATGATTGCTCCCTCTGGAACTTCATCGGCTAGAGGTTCGTAGGTGACTGAGGAAATTTCTTGGGTTCCCGGGAGGGGATGACTGGTCAGAATAAAAGAATCGCCGCGATTCAGCACGATTGAACCATTTTCAAACTTCCCTAAGCGAATCTTCGGGCCTTGCAAGTCTTGTAAAATCCCTACAGGTCGATTCAACTCAAAAGAAATCTGACGGATGGTGCGAATATTTCGTTGGTGATCCTCATGGGTTCCGTGAGAAAAATTGAGTCGTAACGTGGTTGCTCCGGCTTCAATTAACGCCCGCAGAACGTCAGGATGCTGTGTAGCAGGGCCGATCGTGGCAACAATTTTGGTTCGGTGCATTAGTTCAGGAGTTCCCATCAATCTGAATCCAAAGACAAACTAGGGCTAATTCGAGGCTTAAGCAACCATCATACCGAAGCCCATGAACAGATCGGGTAATTTGTTCAGAAAGATTTGTTTGAAGGATTTGTTTGAAAGATTTGTTCAGCAAGATTTGTTCAGCAAGATTTATCTGAAGGATTTGTTCAGAACGAGAACGGAAAAGCCATGCCCTCAATTCTGAAGACCTGTTCTCAACAGACCCTGAATTGAACCAGTTTGCCAAGTGTCTGTAATCACCGCTGCAATATCCACCTTAAACTTTTTCCGGAAATCCATCTGCATCAAGCCTTACAACGGTTTAGGATGGATGGCAGTCAGGTCAAATACAAGGCTCGCTGTTGTAGCGCTTGAGGGAGTATCACGAACCGTGCTGACTATAACAGATGCGCTGCGTAGAGTAGGAGTGTAGTGTTCAAAGCCCCTCACCATCATGACTTCCAGACTCCGTGCTCTACTCATTGCAACCTTACTTCCCTGCATTTCCGCCTTCATCATTCCTCAGAGTGCCCAAGCGAATCCAATGAGTAATGGGAATACAGATATTTTTGTTCTAGATGCAAACCAAGCCACGAATAACCCACGTCAAGCCACGGTGATTGCTGATTTTGATTGGTTCAAGGATGGAGACAAAATCGGCCTCGCAAATGGCCTGACAGAAGCCGATCTAGACTACAGAGAGCGGGTTGACTTTGATCAAGATGGGATGCAAGATGATGCTGTGATCAAGTTAAAATCCAGCCAGGAAATCTTAGCCATTGTGTTAGATGCGGATGATTTTGTTCTGGCCGGGGAATTTTTCTCGATGGCTGCTAACGAACAGCCTGTAGCTTGTCTGCAAAAAGCAAATGTTGCAGCGTGCAAGACTTCTGCTCCCAGGTAAGCTCAGACTTAACGAGCTAACTGAGCTAACTCTGATTTCTAGCTGGTACTTTCGATTGACACCTTCAATTGACACCTTCAATTGGCGCTAGACTAGGAATAGAAATTTTTCGTGATTTCTACAGTCCTTAATTTAATTTAAAACCTCAGAATGGCTTCGGTTCTTACCCAGGTTTATCCCGTGATTTGGCAGGGCGATCGCGTTCTTCTCATTGATCAAACTCGCTTGCCCGAAGAGTATACCCGCGTTGAGGTCAGCCGCTCCGAAGATATGGCCCGTGCGATTAAGACAATGGTTGTGCGAGGTGCGCCTGCAATTGGAATTGCGGCAGCCTATGGGATGTACTTGGGAGCCAGAGAAATTCAGACTTTAGATCGACCAAGTTTTTTAAGTCAACTTGAGACCGTAGCCGCCGAACTCCGCAATACCCGCCCCACAGCCGTTAATCTATTCTGGGCAATTGACCGCATGTTCAAGGTGGCTCAGTCTACCTTCGGTTCAGTGGAGCAGATTCAGCAAGCCCTATTAGAAACGGCAAAAGCCATCCAAACAGAAGACTTACAGACTTGTCAGGCGATTGGCAACCATGGCCTCCAAGCTCTGCCTCAAACTCCAGAAAAATTAAATATTCTCACCCATTGCAATACAGGTTCCCTGGCAACAGGAGGCTATGGAACGGCGTTGGGGGTGATTCGTTCCGCTTGGCAAGGGGAACGGCTAAACCGGGTCTATGCCGATGAAACCCGTCCTCGGCTTCAGGGGGCAAAGCTAACGACTTGGGAGTGCGTTCAGGATCACATTCCTGTGACCTTGATTACGGATAGCATGGCGGCTCACTGCATGAAACAGGGTATGATTCATGCCGTTATTGTGGGCGCAGATCGGGTTACAGCCAATGGTGATACTGCCAATAAAATTGGCACTTATAGTTTGGCGTTAGTGGCTAGAGCCCATCAAGTTCCGTTTTTTGTGGCCGCGCCTTTGTCCACGGTTGACTTCAAGCTCGAATCGGGCAATGAAATCCCCATTGAGGAACGGGATCCGACAGAGCTTTATCAAGTCGGAAAAACTCGCCTTTGTCCTGAGGGAGTTGATTTTTACAATCCTGCTTTTGATGTCACTCCGGCTGAACTGATCACGGCAATTATCACTGAGTCTGGAGCAGTTCCTCCCCAAAATCTTAAGCAGTTTCAGACTTAGGTTGATTCTGTTTCACGGTTCGTGGTCAGGGGAAGGATAATCGTAAATTCAGTTCCTTCTCCGGGTTGAGAACTACAGGTAAATTTTCCGGCGTGGTTGTTAACAATAATCCGATGGCTAATGTCTAGTCCAATCCCTACCCCAGATCCCAAAGGCTTAGTGGTGAAGAAGGGATCAAAAATTCTGTCTTGAATCTCTAAGGGAATGCCAACACCGTTGTCTTTGATGTGAATTTCAACACTGGGTTGATTCAATTCTGTCTGGGCAGATTTTGTTTGCAGCCAAATGGTTGGTTCTTCGGAAGATTCCTGCAAGCGTCGAGATTCTAGTGCCTCAACTGCATTTCTTAAGATGTTCAGAAACGCTTGGTTTAATTGTCCAGGATAGCCTTGAAGTTCGGGCAGTCTCTCATAATCTTTGATAACTTGAATTCGCCGACCTTTTTTGCCTTTCAGATGACCTTGAAGAATCAACAAAATATCCTCTAAGCTACTCTGAATATCAATAAACTTTTGTTCGGAATCATCCAGTTGATAAAAGTTTTTTAGGGACTGAACCAGTTGACGAATCCGTTCTGTTGCAGTTTTCATCGAGTTGATCACCTGGGGCAAATCTTCGATCAAAAACTCCAGATCAATTTCTTCAATACGCTCTTGAATTGCTGGGGTAGATTTAGGAAATGCTTCTCCATAGAGTTCAATCAGATCAATCAAATCTTGAACATAGTCAGACACATGACTAACATTCCCTTTGATAACCGAAACTGGGTTGTTAATTTCGTGGACGATGCCAGAGACCATTTGCCCAAGACTAGACATTTTCTCGTTTTGGATTAACTGCTGAGTCATTCGTTGTAACTGGCTAGATTCTTGTCGCAAAGATTGAGCTAGATGACGAGTTCGGAGGCTGGACTGGATTCGCCATAATACTTCTTCATTGCTGGCTGAGTCGATGATCCAATCATCAGCGAGAGTTGTGATGACTTGAAATTGACTTTGCAACTGCTCTAACGGAGCAATCAAAATACAGAATATTGCCGCGAGTTGAGGAAGAGATTTAACTTTTTGCAGAAGGGAGAGGCTATCCAGCTTGACCGATCCTGAAACACAGATCAGCAGTGCTGGAGGATGCTGACTCATTTGTTCTAGGGCTGAGGTTTCCTGATCGGCAAATTCAATGTGATGCCCCTGACCAATCAGCAGAGGTTGCCAACTTAGATCAGCAGCATCCTCTTTAACCAGAAGAATAGTAGCCATAATCTAGAGATTTGTGTTCTCTACGAGAGATTAACAGGAAAATCCAAGCTTGATTCTAGGATCTGACCTTAGAATTCAGCTTTAGAGCTTAGCTTTGTAGGGTTACTTTCAGGACTGACTCTTCCTAAGAGTAACCCATCCTTGCAATCTATTTTTTATTTTAAGTGCCTCAAGGTGCCAGCCCAGCTTTCCAGGAATAGAAAGCCACAATTTGTCATCCGTAGAAAGTTCATTAGTGGACAGACATACGTTATTTTTGTATGAGTGGTTCAGCGTGCTACAACTCTAGAGGAGTTCTGGAGGGCAGATTAATGCAGCGGTTACGGAATCGCGCCTTTGAGATTCTTAGCACAGAAGTCAGTCAATACGCCCAAGGGGACTTTGTTAGTGAAGTCGGGCGTAAAATTGTGATGCAGCGGTTAGAGAAGTTGCGATCGCAGCCTGGAAACCCCCTGTCCTTTGATGAACTGCGGGAAGTGGTCAGTGATCAGTTTCCTAACTTTGATGAGGATGTTCTCAAGCGTACGGCCCAGATTAACAGTCCAGCCAAAATTGCAACTTGGGTGCTGTGGGGAACTGCTGCCCTGGTGAGTCTGTGCGCCACGGTTTGGATTGCGAATCTGCCTTTTTCCTTCATTCGCAAACCCATTGCTCAGAAGGCCCCCCTGTTATTGTTGCCCAGTCAGATTGTCGCAGACCGCAACTACCAACAGGCGACAACGTTATTCAATCAGGCTGAGCAACGGTTTCAACAGGCAAAAACTAGTGCAGATTTAGATAGAGTTCAGCAACCCCTAGAAGAGGCAAATAGATTTCTGCAACAACTCCCAACCCATGCTTTGGAGACCTATCCTAAGCAATACTGTTCAGTGGTTCAGTGTCGTTGGAAGTTTACCCTACAGGAATACCAGACCACTCAAAACAACCTCGAACAACTCCAAGCAAAAGTATTACAGAACAAGCAAGCTCAGAAGCAACTGGCCCAAGCCCAAGCTGCCCTGAATAGTGCCCGACAACGGTATCAAAACTCTCAGTCCAGTTCAGAGCGAAACCAAGCCATGCTCGCTTGGCAGAGCGCCCTCGATCAGCTAACGCAAGTTCCGGCAGACACTCTGGCATGGAAAAGTGCTCAAACCCAGCACAATCAAGCCCAGCAACAATTTCAAGCCACCATTGGGGCGACTGCTCCTACCCAAAATGTTGATTCTCTATTCTTGCTCGCTCAACAGTACGCCGAAAAAGCCGCAAGTACAGCCCAGAAGCCTCCCCATCCCGAAGCGCGATGGAACGAGGCGATCGCCCTTTGGCAACAGGCGATTCAACAATTAGAACGGGTCTCAGCGGATAGCCCGAGTTACTCCAAAGCTCAGGAAAAATTGCCGGAGTATCAATCCAACTTGCAAGACCTTGAGACGAGACTGCAAGAGGAGCAAGACTCGGTTGCCACCCTCAAAGCAGCTAGACAAATGATTGCTGAATGGCGAGAACTGGCCCACACCCAAGATCCGAGCTTGCGATCGCTGACTCGAAAATTGAATCAAATCATTGATACCTTGGAGGAGGTCAAACCTGGTACTACGGTATCTGGAGAAGCCCAAGACTTGCTGCGTGCGACCCGTTATACTCGCAGTCAGTTATAGGCGAACTCGGAACTTAGAAAGTATACTGGAGCTAGACGGAAAGCTGAGTATAAACTTGTTCATCATCCTGGTGACAAAGGTTGCTATTGTTGGCAACACGTTTACGATAGAGTGAATGCTTCAGCGATTCATCTCTTGTACTAACCCTGATTTTTGGTTTGTCAAGATGTTGCTAAACAGCCAAATTTACTCTCTAACCCGAGAGGCCCTACGCAGTTGCACCAGTCATGGTTAAGACTGATCCAAGCTTTGCTACTCCTGCACAGAATTATTCCCTCGCTTACTCCGATGACAGTGATGAAGGCGGTTTGGATTTTGGTCAGGTGCTGGAAGCCGTTCGTCGTCGAATTCTGGTGATTGTAGGGATGACCGTTATTGTTGCGGCAGCAGCAGTGTACAAAGCAGCAACAGATACACCCATTTACAAAGCTGAGTTTGAAATTTTAACCCAGCCGGTCACGATTGAAACTCAAGTTCTCTCCGCCACCAATCCCCAAACCCTGAGTGGTCAAGAGGAGATTATTGCGGTTGAAGCGGATGCGGTCAAACTCAAACTGCTCAAAAGTCCGATTGTCATTGACCCAGTCGTTACGGAATTGGCAAAGAAATATCCCGGCATTACCTACGGTGCTGTTGTTTCAGGGTTGTCTATTGCACCTTCAGAGATCAATCTGCTCACGGTTGGCTATAAGAGTCATAGCCAGCAGTTGGTGATTGATACCTTGACCCAACTTCAGGAAGCTTATCTTCGCTATAGCTTAGAATCTCGACAGGCTGATATCCGTACAGGCATTAACTTTGTTGAGGAACAATTGCCCCAGTTGCGATCGCGAGTCCAAGATCAGCAAGACCGTCTACAACAACTGCGACAGAAATATAACTTAGTGAATCCCGATAGCGAAGGTGAGAGTCTCTCCACTCAAATTAGCGGAGTTGAGCAACAGCGTCTTGATACACAGTTGCAACTCAATGAAGCTAGGGCGCTTTATACCAACTTTCAACAAGAGCTAGCTACAACCCCAGCAGAATTTGTCGCAAGTTCTGTATTGACTCTGAGTCCTCGCTATCAGGAGTTGCTGACCCAACTACGCGGGATTGACAATCAGATTGCCAAGGAATCAGTTCTGTACCTGGAGAAAAGTCCAGAGTTAGAGACCTTGCAAGAACAGCGCCAGAAACTTTTGCCCCTGCTCAACCAGGAAAGTGAGCGCGCAGCCCAGGACTTGGCCAGTCGTATCCGCGACCTAGAAGCCCGCAGCCAAATTCTGGACAACACCACCCAAGACTTGAATCAACGGGTTAAGCAACTGTCTGTGATTAGCCGAGAATACACAGACATTCAGCGAGAACTGCAAATTGCAGCCAATAATCTTGATCAGTTTTTGGCCAAGCGGGAAGCCTTTAAGATTGATGCGGCTCAACGAGAGACCCCCTGGCAGTTGTTGACTCCAGCAGGAAAGCCAAAACCCTCCTCTGCCAGCGCCAAGAAAAATTTTGTTTTAGGTTCCGTCCTTGGGTTGATGCTAGGGTTAGGGACTGCATTACTGCTTGACAAGCTGAGCAATACTCTCTACTCCCCGAAAGAGGTCAAAGAAGTCACGCGCTTGCCTTTACTCGGGATTATTCCTCTGAACAAGCACCTTGAAGATAGTAGTTTGATTGAAAATCAACTCGCTAATCTTTATTCAGATGAAATTTCTTTAGAACTATTTGGTCATGGCAAGGCTGCACTTTCATTTTCTCCTGTATTTTACGAAGCATTTCGTTCTCTTTATACGAGTATTCGTCTGATTAGCCCTGATGCTCCGATTCGGTCAATCGTGATTAGTTCTCCAACCCCTCGCGAAGGCAAGTCAACCGTTGCAATTTACCTGGCCCAAGCCTCAGCGGATCAGGGGAGACGGGTTCTGCTGGTTGATTCGGACTTGCGTCACCCTTCCATCCACCAAAGAATGGGCTTAGTCAATGCCCAGGGTTTGACAGATGTGATCTTGGCGGATGCAGACTTCAATCATGTCATTCAGCAATCTCCCAAGGATAACAACCTATTTATCTTGACTACAGGGTCTCCTCCTCCTGATCCAGTCCGAATTCTAGCTTCACAGAAAATGTCGAGTTTGATGGAGCAGCTAGAGAGTTCATTTGACTTGGTGATTTACGATACCTCTCCGATTCTTGGCTTGTCAGATGCCTATTTATTAGGTGCTGAAACGGATGGCCTGATTCTAGTCACAGGCTTGGGTCAACTCAAACGGTCTGTACTGGAAAACGTCATGAATGATTTGAGACAACATTCTAACTTTAGGGTTCCAGTTTTAGGTGTGATTGCCAATCGTGATCAGAATGCGGCGCAAAGTCTACACAACTATAGTTATTATCAGCAATCCTCCTCACCGATTGTCGCCCAACAGAATGGCTTGGTGACAACACAGGCAAAACCCACCAAGTCTTTTTTGAACTTATTTCACAAGAAATCAAAATAGAAGTTCATCTTCCCCGACGAGCGTCGGGGATTTATTTTAGAGCCTCAATCAAACTGATGGGTTCCCTGCTGCTCGCGGATACGTGAGTCCATAGCGGTCGTGATTCCAACGCAATAGTTAATCCAGTGGATTCAATGTTACAAGTTGAATCCCTTGAGGCAATTGGGTTGGAGTCTTCTTGAGATGGCGGTCAAACAGAATTCTAGGTCTCAACAATGCCTTGAAGAGCAACAGCAAGGATTGAAACTCTCCGGGAGATTGCAGGGGTTTCCACTGACCCGGACGACAGAACAACATCTTAACCAGACGGCGATACTGATCGGTTTTTAAGGTGTTAAAGGCGATCGCGACAACCCATTGTTCACCGTCCTGCTGATAGTCACCTCCTACAGCCGCAAGTTCTAATCCTTCTTCCACGAATTCTAATTGGACTGGAAGATCAGAGGCAGCCCACACAGGTTGATGATTCAAACAAACTTTAGCACCTGCCTCAGAAACACTGCGAGTTACTCCATAAAAAGTGGTTTCCCCCAGCTTGAGCTTAACCTTGCGCTCTAACTTAAACCACTCAAACTTGGGCTTAGGGGCATCAATCATAGCCATAATTGCCAGAGTTAAAACAAACAGGTTAAAGCCACTCCAAAACAGGAATAAGCCAGATTCGTTGGTTGAGTATTGACCAAAGTAGCTCGTTTCTGGGAACCAGGACTCTGGTAGCAAGTCAATGCCCAACCCCTTGCACACTCCGATACTCGTTGCCAGCCATAACAATATCAAAGGAATAGCCAAAGTCCAGTTGAACTCAAAGCGATCGCTCGTAATTCCCTTCGGCGTGACTTGAAACTTTTTAGAGAACGGGCGAAGCATTGAATGAATCGTCGTTATGGCCACTGGAAAACAGAGGATTGTGGAATAAATCTCAATCACAATTGTTGAACAAGATCGACGATTCAACCAATGGAATACAATCAAGTTGACCAGATACAAAGGCAGGAAAAAGTATAACCATTCCTCTAGGGAGCCAAGAATTGGTTTTAATCCCAAAAATGGGTATGCTAGAGCAATTATCAAAAATCCTACTCGAGATAAACTACTGGTCAACCAGAGTAAAATTCCCTCCAAGTAAGCCAGTCTTTGTCTTAAATTGAGGCCAGAAATTGTTAACGGATTGGCATCAACAAAAAAAGACTGAATTGTTCCTCTGCCCCATCGTTGCCGTTGAATGATACTGGCGCTAACACTCTCTGGAGCCAGACCTGCACTTAACTGTTCATCTAGAAAAATAACCTCATAATGTTTTGCCAGGAGTTGAATTGCCGTAAAGTAATCTTCACTCAAAGACTTAGTGTAAAAGCCATTGACTTCTACTAAATGGCTCCGTCTTACAACAAACGAACTGCCATAACAAAGTGTTGCATTAGCACCATCTCGAACCAACTGAGTATATCTTGAAAAGATCTCCTCAAGGGGATGATAAAACTGATGTTCTAGCCCCAAGTTATAGGCAAAGGGGTCAGCATTATAGAAGTCTTGATGAGTCTGTACTAAGGCAAGCTGATCGCGCTGAAACAATCCAACGGTTCGAGTGAGGAAATTAGAACTAGGAACAAAATCAGCATCGAATACAACAATGAGTTCTCCATGGGTTTGGGCAATGGCATGGTTAAGATTTCCCGCTTTAGCAAATCGATTCTCCGATCGAGTGATATATTGGCATCCCAGTTCTTGCGCCAGATGCCTCATCTCCAACCGTTTCCCGTCATCTAAAAGATAGATTTGTTTGCGGTTGTACTCGATTGCTTGACACCCGATAATGGTGCGACGAAGAATTTCAACACCCTCGTTGTAGGTTGGAATCAAAATATCGACGGTTGGGAGAAATTCACCCATGCTCACCGCAACTGACATTAAATCCGCTTCTTTTTTTCGCTGCCTTGACTGAATGGTTAAAAAAAGCTGAATCCCTCCCCCCAGGAAAATTGGCACTTCTAAAAGCAGCAGGATCAGGCTTAATGTTCCATTCAGAGGATCAGCCAGATTCAGACTGGAAAACATCCGCCAAGTCAGGTAGCGAATCTGTAGGGCTAGCAAAATTGCAACAATTAAGGCTTGTGACCAGGGTTGAGGTGCTGGAGAAACCTGAACAACAACCAGCGCCACTGTTGCCAGAATCAAGGCTGGGAGCAGTAGATATTGTAAAGCGGCATCGGGAGGCTCTAGCCAAATTGGCGGGTTTTCTTGCCAGAGGTGGAGTTGAGCAAAAAACTGACTAATACTGCTCTCCCCAGAGAACCAACTCCAAGTGATCACAGTAATAAAAGTAAAAACACTGAGCATCACTAATGTTGCCGTTCTTGGGCGAATCATGCGCCACCAACTCCGATGGACAGACTGACTACTGTACCCTGACGTCATAAACGAAGCTCCTTGGTCAACGGATAAACTTAGAGTTGAAAGTGAACTCCTAGGTCTGTGTTAGGTCTGTGTTCACGGGGGTATGCTCAAAGATGGGTTCAAGAATCCCACTCAAAGCGTAAAGAAAAGTTACCCAATTTGAATCTATCTATAGAGTGTCTTGCTTTCCTGAAAATCCTCTGAGTCAAGTCTGGGAAACTCTGGAGAATTTGTAAAACAAACAAAAAAGGATAGGCAAGAGCCTACCCAGTTACATTAGACTAAGTTTTACAAAGAAAGGTTTAGTTTTTCTTTTGATTGTTCAAACGCGCTTGCCACTGGGCGATCGTCTTCTGAACTGTTTTATAAGCTGGGGTATCTTTAGGAATGAGGGCTGCCGATTCAACTGCCTGACCCAACCGTCCTTTTTTGGCTTGGGCCTGGGCAATCTCTAAAATTGCAGCCCCCCATTGGTCAATGGACTGTTTTGCCTCTGCATAACCGGGCTGACTCGCATTGATTTGGCGGGCGGTGTCAATTGCACTTCGGTAGGAACCAGCATCTCCAGTTTTAATTTTGGCCTGGGCAGCTTTGAGTTGGGCTCGATTATCTTTAATTTGCTGTAGCTTTTGATCCCATTTTTGAATTTGGAGCTGAGCCTGTTCGTAGATCGCCTGATTTTCCGGTGGAACCAGCTTTGCAGCCGCGATCGCATCGGGAAGATTATTGGCCAAAGCCCGCCCTTGAGCAATATCAAAAATCGTTTGACTCCAGCGTTCAATATCTTGCTGAGCAACGGGATACAGGGGGTCAGTCTTTTGAACCTTGCTGGCGGCGGCAATGGCCTCGCTCCAATTTGAGGCCGAGCTACTTTGCAAGGCAGTTCTGGCTTGCTTTAGAGTTGCTTCATTCCTAGAGATTGCTGCTTCCGAAAGATTTCCCGAATCTGCAGGTTTCACCGGGCTAATCGCCTGGGTCTCAGGTGCCTTAGCAGCAGGCGCTGGAGATGTTGGAGCAGAAGCTGGACTAGGAGGAGTAGGAGACACCTTGACAGATTGACCCTGAGACGTAGGCTGAGACGTTGGGGACGGTCGGCCTAACACAATGCTCCTGTTTGCATAAAACACTCCAAACAGCAGGAGTAGCGCCGTTAGTCCACTCCACAAAATCAGTTGCTGTAAGAAAGACTTATCTGACATCAATCCCTCAGTCAGTGGCTCTGGGTTTATAGAATGAGTAACGTTCTCTGTTCGATCTGGTGTTGCTGGAGAGCTGGGCGGCTTCCCAAAACCTCCATCAAAATCTCTCTGGGTTGCTGGCTGGGCGGCTGCGGCTGCCGCTACTGGAGGCAAGGATGACTCTAGAGCATTAGCATTGCTCTCTTGCTCTACCGAGGAGTAACGGGTCATGGATTCAACATTCAATGCTGAGCCATTTTGGCCTTGACGATCCCCAGCCTTCGGGCCAACTCCACCTAAAGTGTTACTTGAACTTCCTAAGTTTGTAGTAAAACTAGAAACCGCTTCAGGCTCAGGCAAAATTAGACGACTCACCTTTTCAGAAGGGTTCATGACCAAAACAGGATCTTGCTGGGGTCTCAAATGCTGCTCCGTGAGTTCAGGCAGGCGATGACTCAAAAAGCGATACAGATCCTCAATACTTTTTCCCTGATTACTCTTCAGCCCTTCTAACAAGGTCGCCGTGAAAAAACCTTGACGCAAGGCAGAGGTCTCACGAGAAAGCTGATCCGGGCGGCAGGACAGAATCGTCGGAATCTCCATTTGATTTGCCAACTCCATAGTGGTAATCCCCACACGCTCGCCAACTCGTCCCCCTTGACTTCGATTGATGTCCAGCAACATTAAAACTGACTCCGCTGGCGATCGCCTCAGACGCTCAAACATCAACTCCATCGGAATAGCTGTTTCCTCAGGATTAGCAGAACTCCCATCAATTGGCATCAGATAATCCTGTTCTCCACAATTCATGCCATAGCCACTAAAGAAACACCACAAGGTATCCCCTGGCTGCAGGCATTCATCACAGAGTCTGTCCAGGCAACTCAAGATGTTGTTTCGACTCGGATAAGTTGAGAGTCCTTCAATCTCCGGAGAAGAATCCGTGAGTAAAAGACACTTATCTGTTGAAAACCCTGCCTCAAGAAGAACTTGGTGCAATCCTTCTGCATCTCTCTGAGAATAACTGAGCGGCTGTAAAAACTGATATCCGTTAATTCCAATAGCAATACAAGAGTGTCGTCCCATCGGTGACATCTTTCATATACCTTATCTACACTTGGGAAAACCATACCACAAGCCCAGCTTTAGAGACCAACTCCCAGACCAAGCAGAAAAGCAGCACCACACAGCGAAGCAAAAGCCCCATCTCACAGACTTTCCAGCAATCAAATCACCCAGTTAAAAATCATTTAAGGGAAGGGGTTGACAGAAGGGTGTGGGATAGAATAGATTAGTAAATGCGCTCGAGAAACAGAGAAACGAACGAAGCGCTCGAACCTAGAAAATTGAAGAGCTAGAAAGCCTGAAAGCATTCCTTGA
>JBOFUV010000055.1:0-35177 GCA_051652765.1 Microcoleaceae cyanobacterium
TCCAAGCCTTCCCCCTTAGAGAGCATTATTAACCCAGAAATTCGCATCGATCTAACCGGTCGAGGACGACCCAGAAGACGGCGGCCTGCAGGCACTCGCTTTGCAGAGATATTTAACACAAGTTTGAACACTGACAACGACACACTTTGATTTCAATCTGATTGCAATCTGATTTTAGCCAGAGGTGAAGTCTTGATTCAAGCTCACAATTCTTAATCCGTTCAGGGGCAACACCTCTTCATCCCAATGCACAAACCTTATGTTGCTGTTCAGGCTAAAGAAAATATCGCACAGTTGTGATAATCCGACTGCCCTTCACTCGCAGAGCATCGCGCAGGAACAGTGCGGTTTGATTGTGGAGTAAATTTTCCCACCAATAGCGGGTTACGACTACAGGAATAATCACTGTTAAAAACATAGCGCCTTGTTGCATTTCAAAAACTCGAACAAACTCAGCCAAGGGAGCAACCATCGAACGGTAGGGAGAGTCTAGAATAATTAACTCAATATCTGATGCTGCAGTTTGCCATTGTTCTTGTAAAACGTGGCGATCAGTTGTTCCAATATCAACATGAACCGCAACCACCTGATCAGCAATTAAACAAGCATAATCTAAGGCATCAATCGTTCCTTGATGAAGCTGTCCAACCAAGACAATGGCTGGATGATAAGCAAAAGATGAAAGCGATTCTCGTGGCTTTCTCTGCAGCACTTTTCCATTCACTCTCATCTTTTTAGCCACTGTCTCGTAATGGCGACGGATGCCCAGAAACAATCTGACTAACAAAGGAATGGTGACAACAATTAACCAGGCTCCTTGCCGAAATTTGCTGGTGACAATAACAAGCAACACAACGGCAGTGATGATTGCCCCTAATCCATTCATCACTGCACTCGGTCGCCAGCCTTGACTTCGTTCAACAAACCAATGGCGAACCATTCCTGCTTGAGAGAGGGTAAAGGAAGTAAACACACCAACTGCATAGAGGGGAATCAACGCATCGACTCGTCCTCCAAACACAATCACCAGAGCGGCAGCACTTAGACTGAGCAGGCGAATCCCATTGGAATAAACCAGGCGATCGCCCAAGCTTGCCAGTTGACGAGGCAAATACCCATCCTTGGCAACCAGATGAGCCAAGCGAGGAAAATCAGCAAAACTCGTATTGGCAGCCAGTAAGAGGATCAACAAGGTCACCGTTTGGAGTAGATAATAAAGCGCTCCATCCCCAAAAATCTGTCGGCCCAAAAGCGATAAAACCGTTTGTTCTTCTGTGGGGACAATGTGGTAAATCTGGGTCAGGTAGGTAATTCCTAAAAACATGTAGCCCAAAATTGCCGCCATCGCCAGTAAAGTATTGCGAGCGTTTTTCCATTCTGGCGACTTGAAGACCAAAATCCCATTCGAAATTGCTTCCACTCCAGTCATTGCGGTACAGCCCGCTGCAAAAGCCCTTAAAATCAAGAATGCATTTAAGGTTCCTACGGCTGGAATTGAGCTAGAAACAGGAACAACTGGCTCCACCAAATGCTTGAACAAACCGACTGCGATCAGTAAAAAAATAGTAGCAATAAAACCATAGGTTGGCAGCAAAAAAATCCGTCCTGCCTCTCTCAAACCCCTTAAATTAGCGACCGTTAACAGCAGGATTGCCAACAGACAGAGTTCCACTGTCCAAGGTGATAATCCTGGAACCGCAGAAGTCAGGGCAGCAATTCCGGCTGAGACGCTAACGGTTACGGTCAGAACATAGTCTACCAACAACGATGCCGCAGCCACTAACCCTGGATAACGCCCTAGATTCTCATAGGCGACGGTATAGGCTCCTCCCCCACTGGGATAGGCCCGAATCGTTTGACGATAGGAGAGGGTGACAACTCCCAAAAGCAAAACAATTGCCCCTGAAATTGGCAGAGATAAGCCTAGAACTCCACTTCCTGCCAAAACCAATACCAGTAAAATTTCCTCCGTCGCATAGGCCACCGAGGAAAGAGCATCAGATGCTAGAATCGCTAGCCCAGCAACATTACTCAACCGTTCGTGACTGTAGGCGCTAGTGGGTAGAGGCTTCCCCAGAAAAAAACGTGAAAACTGATCAACTCTCAACATTACAAATCAACCCTTACAAACCAAACCCTATAAACCAAACCCTACAAACCAACCCTTATAAACCAAATCTGGATTGAATTGAACGGAGTAAATCAGGAGCAAAGAGATAAATATAAACGGGTAGACCCACAAACAAAGCTGTATTTAATACCATTAGCACATAGCCAACACAGATTAGTAATCCATCTCCCTCCATCATGGCGACTGCCATCAAGAAAATCGCGATCGCTGGGGGAAAATTGGAGTAGGGAATCGGAATTGGCAACATCAACATAAGAGCCAACCAAGCCAAACACAACCCATTGATTCGCCACATATAACCGCCTTTTGTCAGGCTAGAGAGACGAGGGCGAGTGATTTTTTCAAAGGAACGGGTGACTCGTCTCAAGCCACCTAAAAGCTGAGCTGCAAACTTGGAGGAGAACTGGAAATCAGCCACTTTCTTGGGTAACCAGGGTTCACGCCTTCCCAGAGCCATCTGTAGCGATAGTACAAGACATCCAGATCCCAAAATTGTCGAAAAGCCAGGGGGCATTGGAAACAGAAATGGCAGGGCAAAGAAACCAATCAATAAACAGAACCCGCGTTCAGAGGTTTCTGTCAGAATATCTCTGAGGGTTAAGGGATGGTGGGCCAACTGTTCTAGCAGTGTTTCTAGGTCTTTAGAGAACTTCAGGTGCATAAGGGGCTCAAAAGCAAAAGGTGAAATACAGTGCCGCTGTCACGAGTTGAACAACCATAACAGGAATTCCGTATCGCAAAAAAGTGTTAGAGGGAACGCCTTGATCATGTTGCTCAGAAATTTGGCAGCAACAATGTTTGATGATGCACCCGCCAATATTCTATTTCCACCAAGGGTGGCTCCATCCATCATGGCATAAAATAGAAGCGAAACCTCAAGGGGACACTGGCTACTCACGCCTCTATTCTGAAGACAGGGATAGATGTCCACAAATTTCTAGTGCAATCATCACTTCATGAATAAACGGTTTTGCCGTCCCTCGATGTTGCAAATTCCAAGCAGCAGTTAAACCCGGAGTATAACGATCATTTCTCCCTAAGCCAAAGTCATCATAGAGCACAAGCCAAAGGTGAGCAGAGTAGACACCTGATTCATTTAAACTGAATGATTTTAGCAATAAGTCTGCCCCTTGAATTCCACCCAATGCAGCAAAAAGAGTCATAGAATCCAAGGGCTTAAAGGTAACTTGTGGAATGGTCAGATTAAGTTGATCGAGTTGAAGACTATTGACTGTAACTTGAGCTTGAAGTTGTCGATAAAACTGAAGTTCGAGTGCAGAGAACATCAGTTTAAAGGGCTTTGATTTTGTCACTACCTGAGCCAACTCAGTATTACTACCCTGTTGATAGGTTCCACCTTTTCCCTGAAAAAAGTGCTCAAACAAAGGATGGACAATTTGCCGATTGACCAATGGATTTAGTCCTTCAGTTTTAACTAAAAACTCATAGATTTGACGTTCAAAGGATGTTAACTGTTTGCCCTGAATTGCTTCGGAGTTGAAATCATCTCCTGTACCATAACCAGGACGGGAGCGTTTGCCAACTTTAATGGCACAATAAACCATCGGTTCAACTGTAAATTCTGGGTCATGAATTGTCTTGAAATGAGTTCCATCAGGACGACGAATTTGTTGCCATTTCTGCTCATCCCCAAAAGATTTTTGAGCCAGGTTACTCAGGGTATCTTCTGGCTGAATAGAATAAGCAGTGCTGATTTCAAGTGGTTTCATATCTTCATCAACTGCAAAATGATTAATTTTTAGGCGAATTTTGACTCTCCCACGCCAGGATTTTGGCAAACGACACCTGCAACATCCGGCTCCATACAGATACACTAAGCATAACAATTGAAAATTCTGGCGGAAACTTGTATGAAAATTATAATCATCTAGCTCAAGGAATCCCCGTAAAATGGCATACTTCTACTCTGTGCGAGGATGGTTGGAGGTTGAACCAGAAAAATTCGAGCGATTAACGACAGCGGTGGAGTGGATTCAAACTCATCAACCACAAGATTCTGAAAAGGAACTTTATGCCCAAGGATGGTGCTGGCAAAATACATTAATTAACTGGCAATGTTACCTCTTTTATGGGGCAGATATGAAAGCTGAGGGATTAATTTTTTTTAGAGAAATGATAGATTGGCTAATCGCAGAGGGGCTCAATCTGTCTGGATATTTTCATGCTCAGGGAGAAGATGGTTCAAGGAATCAATCTTACAAGATTATTAACGATAGTCTCGAGATTATAAAGCATGAAGATATCATTATTTCAACTTAGAAATATTCTTTTCGCTTACTGTTCAAACTGGGGAATTTTCAATAAGATTCCAGCAACCAACCAGTAGTAAACGGCGATTGGATCGGTGTCTAGGGGATACCAATAGGAATTATAACTAATGAGGAAAATGAAGAACCACAGTACTACTGCATAACTTCTAAGGTTACGGCTACTCAGTTTTCGATAGGAGCGATACCCTTGGATCACCAGAACAGTCACCACTCCTAAAAAAGCTAACATCCCAAAAGGCCCGATTTCATACAACAGTTTTGGGTAGTAAGTCTCAATTAATTGAGTTTCTCCTAGAACACGGGCTGCGTTCGTTGCCCGCCCCAAACCATGTCCAAGGAACCCGTCTTGAACTTCAGTAATCCATTCAACTTGCTCAGTCACAAATTCTGTTGGAGGAGATGCTGTCCAACGGGCAACAAGATTATCGATTCGTTCTAAAATAATGCGAGGAAAAATTGCTAAAAGACTGCCAACAAAACTGAAAATTCCTAACCCGATGATTAAGATTCGTCTGGGATAAGAAACTTGACTGACTGCAATCAATAAAACAATAATAATGGTTGGAACAGCCAATAAAGCAATCCGTTGTCCACAAATAATGGCATTAATAAGCACTAAAGAAAGTGAAAAAATCCCTCCCATACGCCACCGCGAAGTAGGGTCACTAATCGCAGTAGCCAAGCTGAAAAAAGTGCTAGAAATCAAAAACCAAGACCAATGCCAGGGGGAGACAAATGTGCCCGGAAGGCGAATAAAGTTTTTTAGAGGAAAATACCCCAACGATCCACCAACAAAGCATTTTCTTTGTAAATTTGCTCGAAGTAACAGATTATCTGGCAACCCAGTATTATCAGGGCAAATCCCCTTAATAACCAACCAATACTGAATTAGACCCAAAAGACAACAGATAATTGCCAGGGTAATCTGTAGCCGCCCGAACCAGAAGAGTTGTTTTCGGGTTTGAATTAAATAATATCCACAAATAATTAAGGGAATATATCCAACCAGAACTTTGAGTCCAAAAATTCCCATCAGAAACGGTTGCTCATCGGCTTCAGCTTGAAGTTGTTGAGTGCCATTGACAAATAATAGGGTCAGCAGGGCAATTGTTAGCAGAATACCTAGAGGAATTCTGAGTTGATACGGAATAATAACGGGTAGCTGTTTGCTTGTTAAAGTTTTGATTAGAGCAATTAAGGACGGAAAGTAAAAAATATCCTTGGCGAGATGAAATGTAAAATGATCATTTCCAATCCAGTATGCAACCGTTCCGGCAAACGGGAGATAAATTAAAAATATCCACAACGCGGAAAAAGGATATCGGTAGGATAGCGCCACACTAAAAATAACAATTATTCCAAGCAGGATGTTTAACAGTGGTAAACCGTTACCAAAAAGGAAAAATGCTACCGCCAGTGCGACGATACTAATAATTCCAAGAAACTTGAGTGGTTTTTTTGCAACCGAGGATGACTCTAAATCCGGCTCTTCGTTGCTCATGGTTGATTTGAAATCATCCTGGGATTGAGACGTTTGGGGATGTCCCTCAAGATCTGGCATTAGTACTTTAAAGAATTGAATAAATGCTAGAGATCATGTTCTGAAGATTTTCCCTGGGTTCCGGATATCTGAAATGATTGCTGACTGAACCAGATTGCAAGAATTCTTGTCTGTTGATATTCTGAAAGTCGGTGATAGACATGAAGAATTTCTTCATGGGTAGAATCCACAATTAAAGCTGTCAATTCATGAATCGTTGATGCTTTAAGTAGAGCAGACTTCAAGGGTTCAAGAGAGGGTTGCGGGTGTACAAGTTCAAGTTGATGAGACATTGAGATGTTTGAGACTTGATTCTAGAAAGGGTCAGAACAAATTAACTCCAGCTCCGTTATTGAAATCTTAATCTAGGAAAATTCCAGTTCAAAGAATGGCAATAGAATTCCAATCAGAGATCCAAGAATCAATACCAAACTTGACAGAGCTGAAATGGCAAATCCTGGCATCCGTTTCTCAGTTGATTGGTAGTAACCCCAGGCATATAAAATCCGCCCAACAATCCATACAACTCCTAAAATAGCACCCCAAACTGGACTCACAAATTCAGCAAAAATCCACAATGCAGGAAGAAATAAAATGAATTGCTCAGTTGTATTTTGTTGAACTCGCAACACTCGTTCAAAGTTTGGCTCGCCTGTCATTTGAGGAGGCATGACTTTGTACTTCATGCGAGCTTGACCCACATTAAAAAGAATCACAAAGTACATGAGCAACGCTGCAACGGTGACTAAACTGGGCCAAGGTGACATAGAAACTCCTCTCTTAGAGCAGATACTTTTCTTATGCTAGCTTGTTTCGTGTTTTAGTCTCCCACAGGCTATCACCTGGGTCATTTTTTCTGCTCTACAGTAGCTCCTCTAACATTGCTGCTTGACTAATTCTGCTGCTTGACCAAATCTCCCAAGGTTTTCATCGCCTGCTGAATTTCACTTGACCAAGGCAGACCACAATTCAGGCGAAAACAATTGCGATACCCTCCCGTGGTCGAGAACATGGAGCCTGGAGCCAGACTGATCCGATGTTGATAGGCTGCTTCATAAAGTTTTACGGAATCAAAGTGTTCAGGCAACTCTAGCCACAATACATGACCTCCTTTGGGCCGGGTTACCTTGGTCTCAGCCGGGAAGTATTCATAAATGGCCTGGGTCATCCGCATGACCTGTTCCTGATACGCTCGTCGCAGATGTCGGAGATGACGGTCGTACCCGCCATTGGCCAGGAATGCTGCAATCACTAATTGGTTGGGTGTGGCAGTTCCTAGATTGATAAACAGTTTGAGTTGCTCAATGCGGGTTTGATACTGGCCCGCGATCGCCCAGCCCACCCGCAATCCCGGCGAGAGCGTTTTACTAAAAGACGAACAGTATAAAACTAATCCATTCCGATCAAAGGCTTTGACAGCTTTGGGGCGACTCCCCTGAAAGCAAAGCTCTCCGTAAATGTCATCCTCAATCAAGGGGGTGTGATGTCTCTCCAGGATTTCAACGAGCTGTTTTTTTCTAGCATCCTCCATGCAACTGCCCAAGGGATTGCTAAAATTTGTGACTAAAACACAAGCAGCAATTTTGCCCTGTTCCAGAGCATTTTCTAGATGGGTAAGAGACAGTCCTTCCCGAGGATAGGTCGGCAGTTCCAGGGCTCTCAAATGCAGAGAAGCTAAGATCTCAAGAATGCCATAGTAAGCAGGTGACTCCAGGGCAACGGTATCTCCAGGTTTAGTAATGGATTGAAGGGAGAGATAAATCGCTTCATACGTCCCATTCGTAATCAAAATCTCATTGGGAGTAATCGCACACCCCGCATCCATCATTCGTCGGGCAATTTCGTGACGCAAGGATTCACAACCAGGGATGGGCGCATAGGAATGGCAGAGTCGAGGATTTTGGCGCAACACTTGTCCCATCAGCCGATTCAGAGCTTTTAAAGGAAAGAGATCAACTCCCGGAACCGCTGCCCCCAACTTGATAATCTTGGGATCACGCAGCGCCGCATTGATTCGAATGGACAACGCTGTATCGACATCTTGAACTTGTTGGGGCGGAGTTGAAGGAGTGGGTTCCTCTCGATGCAGCAAAGGGAGCGGTTTGACGTAATACCCCGATTGGGGACGGGCCCCAATTAATCCTCGATCTTCCAAGACCCGATAAGCTTCCAAGACCGTTGAAATGCTGACATTCATCTGTTGGTGCATTTTTCGCACGGAAGGAATGCGATCGCCCGGTTGTAGAGTTCCTTCCTCAATCAAGCCTTGGACTCGCTGAGCAACTTGTTCGTAGAGATTAACTTTGTCAGGAGACTCTAAGAATTTGACATTCACGTTCATACACTATTAAGGATTGAGGCTAGCGGCATCCATCAGAAAACATAACTTTAATAGGATTAATAACAGTTTAGCTAAGCCAAATTGTAATGGTAACAGTTTAGCTTGGTTGCATCTGTTTAGCAAGAGTTGAGTCAACGCTGATATCGTGGGATGACCGCTCAGTATTCTTTTTTGCACTTCATACAAGCTGACTATTTGCTACTACATTGTTGCGGTTTAACTGTCATCCCAGACCCAAGGACTGGCAGTTGGCGCGATCGCTCAACCAAACAACTGCATCACCGTTGGCTTGGTTACTTTCCCCATGGCGTTACACGGCAATTCTGCAACAATCAAAATTCGGGTTGGTACTTTATAGACCGCCATTTGCTCTTTTGCCCAGCTTCTCAACTGGGTTAATGTCAAATCCTGTCTGGGTTGCAAGACGAGCGCTGCACAGACTCGCTCCCCCCATTCCAGGTCGTCAACTCCAACCACCGCACAATCTTGAATCGTGGGATGGGTGCGTAGTACTTCCTCAATTTCCAAGGCCGAAACCTTATACCCGCCTGTTTTGATAATATCTACACTCATCCGGCCCAGAATACGATAGGTATTATGTTCGACTACTGCCAGATCGCCGGTACAAAACCAGCCATCGCGAAAAGCTTTTGCCGTTGCTTCTGGGTTTTGCCAATATTCCAGAAACACTCCCGGCCCTTTAACCTGAATTTCTCCTGGTGTTTCTAAGGTGGCTAGTGCCCCGTTCTCTGTGCATAGCCGCAGCTCAACTTGGGGGAGTGGCTGGCCCACATGGCCCGCTTGCCGTTGGCCGTGCAGGGGGTTCGACAGTGCCATGCCAATTTCCGTCATGCCATAGCGTTCTAGGAGGAAATGACCACTGATCTGCTGCCATTGATCTAATACTTGTACCGGTAAGGCTGCTGATCCAGAAACCATCAGACGCATTTGGGCACAGCCTGCGGATAGAATCTGTTGGCGATCTGGAGCAGCAGTCTGCCAAGCTGCAATCAGCTTGGCGTAAATTGTGGGCACAGCCATAAATAGGGTCAGGTCACCCTCTGCAATCCGGTTCCAAACGATTTCAGCATCAAACTTCTGGATCATGTGGCACTCTGCCCCAGCCCATAATGCACAGGTAAGGACGTTGATAATGCCATGAATATGATGCAAAGGGAGGACATGCAAAATGCGATCGCTCGGAACCCATTCCCAAGCCGTGATCAAGCTTGTCACTTGCGCTTGAATGATCTGATGGGTTGTGACCACACCCTTAGGTTTGCCTGTTGTTCCGCTGGTGTAGAGAATTAAGGCCCGTCTGCCGATCTCAATCTCTGGCAAGGAACCCACAGATCTAGGGAGAGGTTCTGACGTTAAGCTGAAGCGCAGATGTTTGGCTTGAGCGATCGGACGGAGGAGAGCCTCAAAATCGGGATGGGCAACAACGATTGTGGCTCCTGACTGAGTAATCACATAGTCTAATTCGGGTTTGGGGTGAGATATACACAGGGGAACTGCAACTCCCCCCGCCCGCCAAATGCCCCACTGCACGGCAACATACTGAAACCCCGGTGGAATCAGAAAAGCAACCCGCTGTTCCTGTAGATCTTCGGCATCTCTGAGCAAATGGGTGGCGATTTGCCCGGAAACTCGAAGTAACTCCCGATAAGTAAATACACCTTCAGGACTAGCGATCGCGGTTCTCTCGTTGTGTGCTTGAGCACGAATAATCAGTGGAAGATTCACGGTTCTTGACCCAATTTAAGATTGATTTAGTATCGTCATCGCCAGCATAGAGCAATCCGGAATGTGTAAACGATAATCCCCTGCTTACCGATATTGAAGCTCAAGTCAATCATTTTAGGACTGATATAGCGATCAGTAACTAGATGTGAGAAAAACTAGAGCGGGGTTTGGGGACTCAGTCCCTAATCAGGGGGTGAAGGGGGCGTTGCTCCCTGTTCACTCATCATTTAGTAAGATTTCTGTGCTCACACTTTAAATCAGGTGTCTATATGCAGCCAAGTCATAATGATGACGGGTCTGGATCAGTTACTATCTTCGGGTTGATTTTTCAGGTTTCAGATTGATCAATAATAGGAGTGTCCTTCAACTTCTTCGGGCTGAATGCAGAAGTATCACGCTCAAATCTATGTTACGCTGCGTCCCTCTGTTCTAGATCCAGCGGGGACAGCCGTTCGTTCTGGGATTCAACAAATGGGATATCACACCGTAGACCAAGTGCGAATTGGCAAGTACATTGAAGTTGGACTAACGGCAACTGACGAATCCGACGCTCGCACTCAGCTCGATCGTATCTGCGATCGCCTATTGGCCAATCCTGTGATTGAGACCTATCGGTTTGAACTGACTCCTGCCTGATGTCCAACTCTTACCCCTGCCCCCTATGAAATTTGGTGTTGTTGTTTTTCCTGGCTCCAACTGTGATCGCGATGTTGCCTGGGTGACTCAAGGGTTGCTCAATCAACCCACCCGTATGGTCTGGCATCAAGACACGGATCTATCTGATCTAGATGTAGTGATTATTCCGGGCGGATTCAGCTATGGGGACTATCTCAGGTGTGGGGCGATCGCCCGATTTGCGCCTGTGATGAATGCTACGGTTGACCATGCCAACCAAGGGAAATTAGTCTTAGGGATTTGCAATGGATTTCAGATTTTGACAGAAATGGGGTTATTGCCAGGAGCCTTGGTGAGGAATCGGGAGCTAAATTTCATCTGCGATCGCGTACCGTTAACCGTTGTGAATCCAAACACTCCTTGGACTACGGCCTACGGGAAAGATGAAGTCATTACGTTGCCCATTGCCCACGGGGAAGGCTGTTACTACGCTGAGCCGGAAACGTTGGCTGAGTTAGAACAAAATCACCAAGTGGTCTTGCGTTACGGTACAACCGCCAGCCCTGGAATCACCGAGAATCCGAATGGCTCCCTCAACACTATTGCCGGAATTTGCAATCGCCAGGGAAACATATTGGGTCTGATGCCTCACCCCGAACGAGCCTCCGATCCAGCCCTGGGAGCTACAGATGGACTGCGCGTGTTCAAAGGCTTACTCCAAGGAGATTAGAAACCAATTTTCGGGAGCCGAGTGCCACCCCAGAATTGATACCATTGAGTCCAAACTAATGAGTCCAAACTAAAGTTTGAATCGGCTGTGGAACAGACCCCTCCCAATCTTCCCTTGCCTAGGGGAGCTGCTGCAGGCGGTGGGGTGATTTATTTTGATTATTTTTAAACTTGACCTGAGGATAGGCGGGCGCTTTTTGGGGTTCTCGCGGAAGATCTCTTGCATAGGCAGTGAGGGGTGAGACATATGTCTATTTAGAAGACCGAGCTGGCATGAAATCAAAAAAACGCAATGACACGATGAAGGAGCCTTTTATGTATCTACGGTATGACGTATTAGAATGTCCTAAGTGTGGAAAGCATGATTTAGTGCAGCGGGGCACAGATTTATATGCTTGTGTCAACTGTGACTTCAAGAAGGATTTTTCCAAAAAACCTGCCCCCCCAGAACAGCCCAAGGACTCTGTTTTAGATCTGTTGGGACTGCTCGCTGGCGCTTTAGTCCTGCTTGCACTGCTTTAAAGCGGTAAACCGGGCCAGGTTTTCACAACTTGACCGGTGAGTTCTTGCCCTAACCAAGGGGTGTTGCTGGACTGAGATTGTAAGGTTTGTGCGGATACTGTCCAAGTTCGTTGCGGGTCAAACAGGGTCAACTCGGCAGGTTGACCCGCGACCAAATCCGGCAAAGATGTTCCCAGACATTGAGCAGGCCGAACACTCAACGCTCGCCAAAGGGTCAAGGCTGACCAGCGTCCAGAAGTGACTAATCCCTGCCAGAGCAAAGGCAGAGCCAACTCTAGCCCGATTGCCCCAGGGGGAGCATCAGCAAAAGCGACTGTTTTTTCTTCGTAGGTGTGGGGAGTGTGATCGATGGCGATCGCGTCTACAATTCCCGCCTCAACGGCCTGGATGAGTGCCTTTTGATCGTCTGGATTTCCCAGGGGCGGATCAAGCCGTAGATTGGAGTCGTAAGGGGTATGAGAAAAGCCAGGACAGAGGCAAGAGCTGTTCCGGTTAAACCCACTCACAGCCTGGGTATTGAGCAGTAAGTGCATCCAAGTTGTACTGGCCGTGATTGGCAGTTGTTGAGCCTTAGCTGCTTGAATCAGCTCTACGCTCCGGGCCGTCGAAACCCGCATCAGATGAACTGGAGTTCGAGTCGCAGCCACCAGTTCCAGTACAGCAGCTAAGGCGGATGTTTCTGCATAAACTGGAATTCCGGGCAGGCCACTTTGAATTGCGTCTTGTCCTTCCCGCATCACACCATTCCCAGTCAAATGGCGATCGCGACATCCTAAGGCAATGGGTTTGCCGATCGGATGAAGATATTCCAGGGCTCGGCTCAGTAGCATTAAATCTTGCAGGGGTTGACCATCGGCAAACCCAACAATTGGAGTCGCTGCTAATTCTCTAAGTTCTGTCATCTGCTTTCCCTGAGCGCCTTGGGTTAAGGCTCCCCAAACTTGAACTTGGCAAGCCTGAACTGGGTTACGGTCGAGTTTCTGGTGCAGGAGACTGAGCACAGCCGGATCGTCGATGGGGGGATCGGTATCCGGTAAAATCGTAATTCGAGTGAACCCTCCAGCTTGAGCAGCCGCCCTCAACGTGGCCAAAGTTTCCCGGTTCTCAAATCCAGGTTCCCCGGTGTGGCTGTAGAGATCCACTAACCCAGGGCCAAGTACCCAACCTCGACAATCTCGGGTTAGGGTTTCTTCTGGCCAGTTTGTCAGGTTGGGCTGAATGGTTTGGAGGATGCCCTCAATGATCAGAACATCGGCGATTTCATCCGTTCCCAGGTGAGGGTTGAGCACCCGAACCTGTTGTAGCAGTTCACCAGCCATAGGGTCGTTGTATATTCTATCGGTGCTAGCTTTATCGGCGCTCTTAATATCTGCGCTCTTAATGTGCTTTATGTGCTTTCAGTATGCCGTCAAAGTCTTAAACTGCCCTAAAGTGCTCCCGCCGCAGTTTTATCCAGCACGCTATCAGACAAATGAGTAGTAATGTTAATTGCTTGCAATACGGGCTTACCCGCCAACCCATCTGGATAATCAATCACGGTGACTGCTCCATTTCCCTGCTTGAAGTTCCAGAAGTGCTCTGGGCTGAGATCGAACAGTTGACACAGAATGGCTTTATTGACCGCATCATGGGCGACGACAAGACCTACCACAGGTTGCAGATCTACCGATTGGATGATCCGCTGCCATGCGGCGATCGCCCGTTCCCAGACTTGCTGCAGATTTTCCCCCTCTGGCATTTGTACGGTTTCTGGGGCAAGCTTCCACTGTTGCAACAGTCCCGGATAAGCTTGATCAATCTCGGCCTCAAATTTCCCTTCCCACAGGCCGTGGCTGATTTCTTTGAGGTCGTCCTCTAGGTGCAGGGTGAGGCTGGGATGATGCTGGAGGATAATTTCTGCCGTTTCTTTGGGGCGAGCCATCGGGCTACTCCAAGCGAAGTCAAGCTGAATAGGCTGAAGAAATTGAGCCGCTTTTTCGCCTTGTTTACGCCCATTATCGTTCAACGGCACGTCGATTTGCCCCTGGAACTGCCCTTGCCGATTCCATTCGGTTTCGCCATGACGCACCAATAGTATCCTTGGCCCTCGATGCTCACTGCGAACAGACGGAAATATTTGGCCCATATGCTGGGTTAAATTCATTGATTCGAGCTGAACAGAAGCAGGTTGGGGAAAGTCTCCAGGGGTGATCCCAGAAAAATTAAGGATGCTAATCCCGCAGTTGGATTGTTGAATCGACTGATAAAACTGTGGTTGAATTCCCAGGGCGGTAGCCAGTAAGCACCGATTAATGCCATTGTGAGCCACAACCAGGATCGTTTGATCAAGGTGCTTGGCCAGAACCTCTAGCCAAAATTTTCGGGCTTGCTCAAATAAAGAAAGAATGGGAAAGTGCTTCTGTTCGGTACCGTCCCGCGAAACCACCATGAAGAACTGATCAGGATGTTCATGCCAGCACCGATAATCTTCGGGAAACTGGTCAATCACGGCTTGACGCTCCATTCCTTCCCACAAGGGCAAATCGACTTCTAACAAAAGCTCCGTGGATTGCACTGGTGGCTGGTTGCCTAAGCGAGACACAACCAACTCAGTCGTCTTCTTGGCCCGTTGGAGGGGACTGCAATACACAGCATCAAACCGCAGACTCGCCAAGGTTTCCCCGACTTGATCAGCGTCAGTACAGCCTTTATCCGTTAAGACTGAAACATCTAAACGGCCTTGAATGCGATGTTGAGCATTGTAGGTACTTTGGCCGTGGCGCACGAGGATAACACGGGTTGTCATTATTCTGAAAAGTTATCTGAAAAGTGAATTGAAGACATTAAGACATCAAACGTTTGGCAGCCAAACTTAGAAGTTCAACCTTGGCAAATCAGAAAGTACTGGCTGAATCAAGGAAGTTCAAACCAAGAGAATTGTATCGTGTTTTGGGAAAGCGACTGGAAGATTTACACCGAACTCCAGCAGCCTTTGCCAGAAATATTAAGATGCTTCACCGAAAGTGCCTGATTAGAAAGTGTCTGATTAGAAATACAGGCGATCACGTTTTAGGGGGTTCAGGCAGATTTGAAACAAGGTCTCATGTATAGTCTTAGGCCCATGTATGCTAGATTATTGAGGGATTATACGGACTGGATCTTGATTTTTACTCGGGTTTTTACTAATTTTTACTAAAATTTTTACTAAAAATTGTGAGATCTGTAAATTGGATTCGGGCTTTTAATCACTTTTAATCAAAGGTTACTCCTGAGGGATGAGCTAAGGACTTAGGTAGAACTGTCCTGAGGAACGTTCGGCTCTCCCGTAAGGAATTTAACGGTAAACGATTGACACTGAGCAATTAACCATGCATAATCCATCATTGCGTGAGATTCCCGTTCATGAGCCTGCGGATGTTATTCCTTCAGAGCAGCATTCTTCGTTGCTGGGTTGGTTAAAGTCAACGGGTCGCCTGATTCCACGGGACGTTCAAGAACAAGTGAATTATCTCGATGAAGTTGAGGAAATCTCTGAACTGATCGTTGATGAGGCAGCTTTTGATGACGATGATGATGACGATGATGAGGCGTTAGAAGACTAGGCTAAGAGCAAATTGTTCCTCTAAATGTGATAAATTGCTGTTGTCCAATTTTTTCTCGCCTGTCAAATATCTCAGTTGAGTTGATTCAGAATCTTGTTCTTCGGAACTTGGTTTTACAAAGTTGAAGTTGGTGTTGAGGATGCGTTCAGAACCTTCTATAGATGGCCTAGTTTCACAAGGCCGCTCATCTAGTCTGTCGGGTCAAACCCTATTCTTTTGGATGGGTCTGGGCCTGACGATCTGTTCAGTGATGCTGGACTTGATCACCGGACATTTTTTAGACTGGAGAACTTCTCTATTTGTTCCGTTTGCTTTGAGTACCCTAGTGTCCTCCTTGGTGGGGTATTGGGCTATCCCTCAGCTCGTTCAGATTAAAGCTGGACAATTTATCCGGGAAGATGGCCCTCAGACCCACCTGAAAAAGGCTGGAACTCCAACCATGGGCGGCATATTTTTTGTGCCGGTCGGGGTCGGGTTTGCGTTGCTGATGTCACAGTTCAGTCCGAATGTTGTAGCAGTCTGTGCTTTAACTCTGGCCTATGGGTTTATTGGCTGGATGGATGATTGGCAGATTCTAAGACGTAGGTCGAACAAAGGTATTTCTCCCCGCATGAAGTTAGGGTTGCAAGTTGGATGTGCAGCCCTGTTTTGTCTTTGGGTAGCCTGGAGTCAGCCCGACGGAATCTCGACGGTTTCCTTGCCCTTTGGCTTGGTTTTATCCTTGGGGTCACTGTTTTGGCCTCTGGCAGCCTTTGTCTTGGTTGCGGAGAGCAACGCAACTAATTTAACTGATGGTGTAGATGGTCTGATGGGTGGCTTGGGGGCGATCGCCTTTTTAGGGTTAGGGGCTTACCTCAGTTCAACGTCTCCAGAACTTGCGACCTTTTGTGCTTGTATGTCAGGAGGTTGCTTGGGGTTTGTGAGTCATAACCGGAATCCCGCCAAGGTATTCATGGGTGATACAGGAGCGTTGGCCCTTGGTGGTGGGTTAGCGGCTGTAGCAGTACTCAGTAATAGCTTTTGGGTATTGCTGATCATCAGTGGAATTTTTCTAGCTGAAACCCTTTCGGTCATCGCTCAGGTGAGTTATTACAAAGTGACAAAAGGCCCTGATGGGATTGGTAAGCGATTGTTCAAGATGGCACCCTTACATCATCATCTAGAGCTGTCAGGATGGCCAGAGACTCAAGTTGTTGCTTGGTTTTATGGAATTAATGCCCTGCTGGTTCTGGGCAGTTGGATGATTCACTAGGGGTTTTGATCCCATATTTAGTCTTATTTTTAACTTTTAGTAACTTTTAGTAACCTTTAGTAATGGCACGGGCCGTAGGGGCGAGGTAACCTCGCCCCTACGTGTTTCTATGGCATTTTTGTACGGTCTGTGCGACCCCTAAATCATTCGATAGATAACAGCCCCATCTCGCTCCCGGTTTCCCACTTGGATCAAGTCTTCTCGTTGCAATTCCGCTAAGATTTGGCGAATCTCTGCGGGGTCACACCCTGTTTCCAATACACAATCGGCCATAGTCATTTCCCCTTGAGCTTTAGCTAGTTTGAGGAGTTGGATTTTAGTTTGGTCAAGATTAAGTTGAGGAATTTTTGGGTCTTGGCTTTTTGAGTGTTTTCTAGCTTGACTCACGGCACGGGTATTCTCAACAGCAGTTCCGACACCGTAGAGGAACATCATTCCAGTAAAAAAGTCTTCATCATCTTCTAGGGAAGGCTCACCTAGATAACACAGGGCTGTGACTCCTAGGAAAATGCTCAATGTTGTGAATAAGGCTTTATAGCGTCCTGTATAGATATAACCAAACAAAGGGCTAAGACCAGTCAACATACCTGTTGCCCATATATTTTTCTGAGCGAGTTGTTGAGTTCTTTCTGAGTTTTGAGTCATAGGAGCAGCTCTTCTAAGCTTTATCGGTCTACGGGTTGATCAAGAAGAATTCTTGAATTATGCCTTTCTTAACCATAGCTTGTCTCTTCAGCTTGATCTACCTGATTTCGGATTCAGATCCCTGAACGTTTTACAATCCATTACAATAAGCGTTGCAACTTTTTATGGATTCATCGAAGTTATAACTCTTGCAGCCTGCTTATTTTCTGGTTTCCCATGGCAGTCGTGACCCCCAGCCCCAGCTTGCGTTACAACAGTTAGCCAAGCATCTGGAACATCGGATTGTCACTCTTTCCTCTAGAGTTCAACGTGTTCCAGTGATTGGGACAGGAACTCTGGAATGTGCTGCCCTTTCACTCAGCCAACAAATTCAAGCCTTTAGCCAATCTATCGCTCCATTCAAGTTAAACACTGTTAAGATTTTGCCATTGTTCCTATTTCCAGGCGTTCATGTTCAGGAAGATATTCCGACAGAGGTGATTGCTGCTAGTCAAGGGCTTGACGTGGATATCAGTCTAGAACTTCTCCCCTACCTCGGCTCTAAAACCGCTCAAATCACTCAAACTTTACAAGCTCAGATGCAGGTTGTGAGTATGGATGCCTGGATTCTGATGGGGCATGGCAGTCGTCGCTTGCAAGGGAATCAACCGATGGAACTCCTGGCCACTCAGCTTGCAGCGATCGCCGCCTACTGGTCAATGGCCCCCAGTTTAGACGCACAAGTTCAGCAGTTAGTTCAGGCTGGGGTGCAAAAAATCGGCATTTTTCCTTATTTCATTTTTTCGGGGGGAATTACCCAGGCAATACAACAATCTGTTACTGACTTTGCCCAACAGTTTCCCCAGGTGCAGTTTCATCTGGCAGAGCCGTTAGATCAAAGTGGTGCATTGCTTGATCTGACTTGGGAAATGTTGCAGTAGCTCACCTTAGCAGCGTACCTGCTCCATGTACCTGCTCCATAAAAAATTCCTCTAGGGTTTTCCGAGCCAATTTAATTGAAATTAGCTGAGCATTCATCGGGTCTAAACTGTTGATCAGGGACTGATAATTACCTGTGACATGACCTTGCCAGAATTCGTGTTCAAATGTCACGTCGGGCATGTGCTGCTTGAGTTGCTCTGGGTCGCCGCCTTTCCCTCTAATAGCATAGGTTTCAGTCACTCCCAATAATTCATTCAAAGACCCGCTACAAATGAGTTTTCCCTGATCTAAAAGAGCCACGCGATCACAAATTTTTTCGACATCCGACAGAACATGACTATTAAAAAATACGGTTTTTTTCTGAGCTTTAAGGGACAAAATAATCTCTCGAATTTGATACCGCCCAACCGGATCAAGTCCCGACATCGGTTCATCAAGGAAGACAATTTCTGGGTCATTAATCAGCGCTTGAGCCATCCCCACCCGTTGCACCATTCCTTTAGAATACTGACGAATTTGTTTCTGAATTGCTGTTTTTTTATCCAAACCTACCCAATCCAAAAGATCAGGAATACGTTGTGTTTGAATAGATTTAGGAATTTGAAACAGCCCCGCAGAGAACTCTAGAAACTCCCAAGCTGTTAATCTTTGGTAAAAGTAAGGATTCTCAGGCAAGTAACCAATAAATTGTTTGACTTGGCGATCGCCGAGAGGTTTTCCCTGAAGTGATCCGGTTCCAGAAGTTGGATGCACAATGCCTAGTAAAACTTTTAATAACGTGGTTTTCCCCGCCCCATTTCGCCCTAAAAGCCCAAAGGTTTCTCCCTGATTAACCGTTAATGTACAGCCTTTAAGAGGTTCAATGGTTTGAGTCCGCCAAAACCCAGTTCGGTAGACCTTCCCTAAATTATGGGTTTGAATCACAGGCTGAGATTCAGACATATTAGTTTGTCCTCCCATCAGGAACAACACTTAACATCTTAACCACTTCACGGGCAATAAAATTTGATAAAATTTCTTCTCCCTTGGGATTGTAGTGACAGCAATTATCAATATAAACAGGTTCTTTAATTGCATCAAAAACATTAACAGCATTTAAGATATTAACTTGATTGTTTGCCAATTCCTCAAGATGTTCCAACAACAAGGGATAGCCAATTTCAATCCCCTCTTCATAAGGGCTGTCCTGAATAAATGCAATTTTTCTTTCTTCAGAGCCAAATTCTCGCTTTGTTTTAAAATATTGGTTGGGTTGTAAAACATGCAAATAGGGAATCTGATTCTGAGATAGTGTTTGATGCATTAACCTTGAAGTTTTCATCCAGTAATTCGCAGCCTGCTGATAAAACTCTCCATCTGGAATATCTGGATCTTGGGGATAGAAAAAAATCACGCTTTCTGGATTGTCATCAGCAGAGGAATCAGACTTCTCAAATCTCTGCAAATTCTGGCGATATTGCTTAACTAAAGTCTGAACTTTCAAAGCATTCATTGCATAACAAGAAGCCAGGTTGCAATCTTTCAATGTTTCCAGAGAATGGCTCAACTGATTTTTATTTTCTTTGATATTTAACAAGGTTTTCAGAGCTTTTGTCGATAGACTATTATTGGCAAGACTTGTTAACGGTTCAACATGATAAGCACTGGGCATCGTGAAATCAAGGCCGCGTTCACGATTTAAAGTGATCAGGGCAACTTCATTAAAACCATCTAGGTTAATCACCAGATCAAATTCTTGACCCACAGACAGCATATAGTTCAGAACCAAGAGTTGCTGGGGCTGTTTATACCCTCCAATTGCCAACGGTAAAATCACAATTTCTCTGTTTTGAAGTCCTGGAACTTTCTGAAGTGCTTGCTCTAAAACTTTGTTCTGGATTTCATAAATCGCATAGTTAGAGGCAACTGAACCGCCAAGAATTCCAACTATGAATTGATTTGTATTTGTTCTTTTAAAAGGGTAGTCATGAGGCGAAATAAAACCATAGTTATTATATTCAAACCCAGGGCGAAAATCCGGGCCAGGTTTCTGTACAAATCCAAAAAAGGGATGCAACCGTTCAACAACAGTTTCTCCGAAGCGAACCCCCTCCAGGTTAATGCCTAAATCCTGATAATCTTCTGTTTTTTGACGAGTATAAAACAACTGTTTATGCTTAACAAAATAGAACGCAAGGGAACCGAGTTCTAGAAAAGCAAATAAGAGAAGAAGGTTAATTACAGCAGTCTGTAAGCCCGACTTTGCTCTCTGAAACCACACTGATTTTTTCATGGCTTAACTCCCCCCAATCTATTTGTTTGATATATCTTGAGTAGCAACTTTCTGGCAGACCTGATCCGCTAGCAACTCTCCAGCAACTTGATTCCCTGCCACATTCCAATGTCCTTCACAAGGCAAGGCATTCTCGAATCCATGTAAACATTCTCCCCGTTTTTCTGCTTGTTCAAGCAATGGTTCTGCTAATCGAAAGACTGGAATTCCTTCCTGCTTTCCAAACTCTGCAATCCGCTGATCTGGGTAAAATAAGTTTTCAATATTATACTCTTCCATAAATTCTTTTCGTTTCTTTGATTTAGGATTCACTTGATAGGAATCACTGATCGTAACAACCAGAAAGTCTACTCCTTGTGCAGTGACTTCATCTCGCATCAATTTGATTAATCCTTCTGTGACAGCCCAAGCGGTCTCCCAGTTTTCATCAGGGGGTTCTTTGTAAAAATTAGTATTAATTTCTTCATAATCTTCCTGGTATTGGCGCTGCTTTGCGGTGATTTCTGCCTGTCGAATGAGCTGGAGAATACGCGATCGCTCCACTAGTCCTTGAGGCAATCGATCGACTTGGGCAAAGGCATAATAATCCCGTGCTTTTGGTGATAAGTTGCGAAAGGAATAATCAATCATCCATTCATCAGTTTGATGACTCGTTTGATTGCCGATTTGACTGCCGATTTGACTGCCGATTTGATTGGAGTTGTGAAGGGAAAAATAAGGTCGCAAATGATCATGTTCTAGGGGTTTATAATTGTTGCGAATGTCATTGCCGGGATAGAATCCTAGAATCACTAAATCAGGAGAAAATTGCCAGACATGATGCCGTAAGGTCATTAATTCTTGAGCAGTTCCATACCCTTGAACCCCAAAGTTTAACACTTCAACGTTCTGTCCTTTCAAAGCTGAACAATTGGCGAGCAATTTCTCCATCACCGCCGTTGCCGTTTGTTCTTGAGGAACATGCAGGGCTTCAATAAAAGAATCCCCTAAAACTGCGACTCGAAATGTGTTTTCTGGCTTAATCATTGTTCGTTCGCGATCGCGAAATCCAGCACTATTCATCTGAATTTCTGAGACCAATCCTTCCCCTACCCAGACTGTTTTTGCGTTAGGTTTAGGAGCCCAACCTCGGTTTGGATCTTTCACGGTGTAGGCCAGGGTTTCTGATTCTGGGTCAGGTGGCGGGGGATAGGAAACGCCAGCCAATCGCAAGCCTATTTCCCCCACAGCAATTCCGAAGCCTAGACTTCCTAACAGTAACCCTAAATTAGCAACCCAAGGCTTAAATTTCATACGGTTATTTCAATTAAAACTTTTCCACTATTTCACAAAGTTTTTGGGTAATCAATTCTCCAGCAAATTCGTGTCCCTGGGGGTTCCAATGTCCTCCACAGGGAACAGCATTAGGAAAACCGTGCAGACAGCTTTGAGTCTGTTCACTATAGCTTTGAAACGGTTTAGCTAGGTCTAGAACTGGAAAATTTTCTTGTTCGCCAACCTGTTTTAATCGTTCATTGGAGTAGAACAAGTTGTTAATTTCATAGTCTTTCATAAAGGAGTTGCGAATTTCTGATTTGGGATGAACTTGAATCGGATCACCAATTGTCACGAGGAGAAACCGAGCCCGGTTTTGTTGAGCTTCCGTGTTCATCTCAGTGATTAATGCCTCAGTAATTTGCCAAGCCTCTTTCCACGCGGCATCCTCGGGTTCTTGAAAATTTTGAGCATTAAGCTGATTCAAGTGGTCTAAAAGATGACGTTTTCGATTTTCTAATTCTACTTTTCTGATCACTTGCAATAATCTAGAATGATTCACCAACCCACTGGGAAGTTTGTCAACGGTTGCAATCCAGTAACGGTCACTTTGTTCACTAGTTAACTCCCGAAATGAATGGTCTAAAACCAGGGTTCCATTCTGATCGGTAAAAAATGGGCGATAATGATTGCTTTCTAATATTTTAGAATTATCAATCACATCATTTCCAATAAAAAAAGCCAACACTATAACATCAGGATTATAGTTCCAAACTTCTTGTCTTAATGTAATTAACTCTTGGGCTGTGCCATAGCCATCCACACCAAAATTCAGCACTTCTACAGTTTTTCCTTGAACATTAGAACAACTTTTCAAGCGAGTTTCAATCACGGATGTGTAGTTTTGGGCCATTGAAACTTGCGAGGCCAATGTAAAGGAATCCCCCAAAACAGCAACTCGGATTGTATTTTCGGGTTTGGTTTTAGCATAGGGGCGATCGCGCCAGCCATCTTGATTGATTTCCACGTAAGATCGCCCCTCCTGTTCCCACCAGCCCTTGGCCCCAGGCAGATTTGCCCACCCCCGATCTGGATGGGAGATGGTAAAGAAAGAAGGAGAAAATAGAGCATGGGCTGTTTTAGACTGTTGCGGCAAGCCCTCTACTCCTCCTAGGCGCAGACCGATCTCGCTGATCAAAACCCCAAAACTTAAACTGCCAAGCACTAAACCAGTGTTGACGGCCCAAATTTTCACTTTGCTCATTGACTAGAACAGGGTGTAAATAAATGGCGCAATCACTGAACCTTGACTCAGGACAATCAATGCTCCTAGCAATACTAAAGTAATGATTAGAGGCAACAACCAATACTTTTTGCGTTCCTTCATGAACGCCCACAGGTCTTTTAAAAAATCCAATGCTGCGTCAAACATCAGAACGGACGCTCCATACTTTCTCGAGGTCTAGCTTGACTCTCAACCCGGTAGGTTGTGAGGTTGGGACTGAGCTTTCGCCGCATTGCATCAGAACCAAACCAACGTTTGATCAATCCCATGGGAGCCATCATAGCGTAAAACACAACTCCCAATAGAATCCGAGTGTTGATCCAACCCAAGACAAGCCCCACCCGCATCCAGCCGTGATAAACCGGATCAAGGGTTTTGGGAATGATTAAGGCCCAAACCACCAGAACTGACCCCACCATCCAGGGCCAAGTTGGGGGAGGCCAATGGCGAAAAATCAACGGGAGTAAAAAACCAAACAATCCAGCACAAATTGCCCCAGTGACGAGGCCAAATTCGCGCAATCCTTTTTCATCGAGCTTGGGAATATCGTGGTTCATTGTCAGTTGATCTGTCAGTTAATCTGTTAGTTAAGTAGTAGGAAGTTGGGGAATTAGGGTTCACCATACTCTAATCTGTTAATCCAACTCAAATTCATTTTTCCAGGATTCGTCTTTTTCCCAGGGGGTTTGGTTAGTTTTTGCCAGCAAGTAATTCTCCAACACCAAGTAATCCATCTCCGTTCGCATGAAACAACGGTAGGCATCTTCTGGAGTACAAACAATCGGTTCGCCGCGAACGTTGAAGGAGGTGTTCACAATCACCCCACAGCCCGTTTGCTGTTCAAAGTGTTGAATCAGGCTGTGATAGCGGGGATTGGTTTCCTTGTGAACGGTTTGAATCCGCGCCGAATAATCCACATGGGTAATCGCCGGAATTTCCGAACGGGGGACATTTAGCCTTTCAATCCCGAACAGATGTTCTTGTTCCGCTGTCATCGGAATTCGCAAGTCTTGCTTGACAGGAGCCACTAGTAACATGTACGGACTGGCACTGTCCATCTCAAAGTAGTCTGAAACCCGTTCTGCTAGAACTGATGGCGCAAACGGACGGAAGGATTCCCGATACTTAATCTTGAGGTTCATCACCGACTGCATCTGGGTGTTGCGGGGGTCGCCAATAATCGACCGTCCTCCCAAAGCGCGGGGGCCAAACTCCATCCGCCCCTGGAACCAACCAACAACGTGACCTTGGGCCAGAATTTCTGCCAGTTGAGGCATCAATTCACTATCCTCAAGGCGAACGTATTCTGCCGCCGCCGAGTCTAAGTAGTCCTGAATTTCGGTATCTGTGAACCGTGGCCCCAGATATCCGCCGCGCATTTGATCAAGGGGGATTGAAACCGCTGGAATTGTTCGCGGCAAGGTTGCTACGGTGCTTTCTACGGTGCGTTCAGGGTCGATTCTGTCAGTGCTGATTGCTGTAGATTGAATCAGCTCTTGTTCTGCCGCTTGAGACAAGCCTTCAATCCGACGCGGGCGATCGCAATATTGATACCAAACTGCCAACGCTGCCCCCAGGGCACCTCCCGCATCCCCCGCCGCAGGCTGAATCCAAATCTCCTGGAACGGGCCTTCCCGTAAAATGCGGCCATTGGCGACACAGTTCAGGGCAACACCACCCGCCATACAGAGGTAATCCACCTTGAGTTCCTGCTGAACACTACGGGCCAACCGCAGGACAACTTCTTCGGTCACGACCTGAATCGAAGCGGCAATATCCATCTCCCGCTGGGTCAGGGAACCTTCGGCTTTCCGAGGTGGGCCGCCAAAGAGTTGATCGAACTTCTGATTTGTCATGGTCAAGCCGATGGCGTAGTTGAAATATTCCATATTCAACCGGAAGGTGCCATCATCTTTCAGGTCAATGAGATGAGTCAGAATTGTGTCAACGTACTTCGGTTCCCCGTAGGGCGCTAGGCCCATCAGTTTGTATTCTCCAGAGTTGACCTTGAACCCGGTGTAGTAGGTAAAGGCTGAATACAGCAAACCGAGGGAATGGGGAAAGTCAATTTCCCAAACAGGGGTTAACGAGTTCCCCTCCCCTAACCAAACTGTAGTAGTGGCCCATTCACCGACCCCATCCAAACACATCACTGCCGCTCGCTCAAATGGGCTGGGAAAGAAAGCAGAGGCCGCGTGGGACTGATGATGTTCGGTAAACATCAATTTTGGGAGCTTTGACTTTTTCACCCCCAACAGTTGGGATAATTCCCGTTTTAATACTGTTTTAAGATAAAGCTTTTCCTTCAACCAAATAGGCATGGCTGCCATGAACGAGCGAAATCCCCGTGGCGCGTAGCTGAGATAGGTTTCGAGCAACCGTTCAAATTTCACCAATGGCTTGTCGTAAAAGACAATGTAATCCAGGTCAAGCAGGGTAATGCCTGCTTCCTGAAAACAGTAGCGAATGGCATTGGCGGGAAAACGAGCATCATGTTTTTTGCGGGAAAATCGCTCTTCTTGAGCCGCAGCAATAATTGCCCCATCCTGAACCAGAGCAGCAGCACTGTCATGGTAGTAGGCTGAAATTCCAAGTATATTCATGCACGTCTCCTCACGAAATGCCCAGTCCGCTAGGCGAAATTGTTAAAAATATCTTCAGATTATAACGGAATCGTTGCAACTACTGCTTTATAAAATGTACACAATCTATTGCAGAGCAACATTTTGATCTGGACTTCCTGCATTTTCTCGGACTGTTGACAGACCCAATTAGATGGGCTTTACACCGTAGAGTTAAGGCTTTGCTTGAATGCAAAACGCTCTTGAAGTGTTGCGAGTTTCCTAGCTAAATTTAGTTTTTGCGGCTGAGGACATCGCCATAAATCATGCTGTGAATCAGATTTAATCCTGTTTAAAAAGCCCAGAGAGTAACCCGCGTTTTGCTCAAAAGGTTTAGGATACAAGGAAAGACTTTATTTCTGGCAAGACAACTATATCTATATATGTTTGCATCCCTATCAGAGCGGCGTATGCACTGGGTTCGGTGGATCTTAACCCTGGGATGGCTGCTCATCATTGCATCGTTATTTTATGATCCCTGGACATCAGCCCTCACAGAACCGAATCATCCCTGGAGCCCTTTGCGCTTACCAGATGGCTGCATTAAACTCCAGGGCAAGTGTTTGGTAGAACAACCCTATCCCCTAGGCACTACTTTATTTTGGGGTGCGGTTGTCCCTTCAGCCATTTTCATCCTGTTGGTCTTGGGTCATGAGGTGTGGCGGCGTATTTGTCCCCTTTCCTTTCTCTCGCAAATTCCTCGGGCTTTGGGGATACAGCGGCAATTCAAACGGGAAAACCCGACAACAGGAAAGGTACGCTACGAACTAGCTAAGGTCAAACCTGATTCCTGGTTGGGGAGAAATTATCCCTATGTTCAATTTGGTTGGTTGTTTGTGGGATTGTGCGGGCGGATTTTATTTTTTAATGCGGATCGCTGGGTTTTAGCCGGATGGTTGCTGGGTACAATTGCGATCGCGATCGCGGTTGGCTATTTCTATGGCGGCAAATCCTGGTGTAATTACTTTTGCCCGATGGCTCCAGTACAGCGCATTTACAGTGAGCCGGGGGGGCTCTTCAGCAGTAAGGCCCACATGAGTAACCAACTGATTACTCAATCCATGTGCCGAACCGTATTGCCGGATGGGAAAGAGCAAAGTGCCTGTGTGGCTTGTCAAAATCCTTGTATTGATATTGACTCTGAACGATCCTACTGGGATGGGTTGAATCAATCGGAAGATGCTTTCCTGCGGTATGGTTATGTGGGTTTAGTGATTGGTTATTTTGTCTATTACTATCTCTATGCTGGGAGTTGGGATTATTATTTTTCGGGAGCATGGGCGCGAGATCCGGATCAGTTAGCCTCCTTGTTCAGTCCTGGATTGTATTTATTTGGACAAGCGATTAACATCCCTAAACTCGTTGCTGTTCCGTTAATCTTGGGGGGTTTTACGGCGATCGGCTATTACGTTGGCATCTGGATTGAACAACGGGCCAAAGCTTATAGCCGTCGTTATCATCCTAATTTGAGTTCAGAAATCATTCGCCATCGGATTTTTGCCCTTTGTACTTTTGGGATTTTTAACTTCTTTTTCATCTTTGGGGGTCGTCCTTTAATTGGATTACTGCCGTTGTGGGTGCAATATGCCTATGATATGGGCTTAGTCTTGCTGAGTACCCTCTGGATCGACAAAATCTGGCAGCGGAGTCCTGACTTGTATTCTCGAGAAAGTTTAGCGAGTCGGTTCCGCAAACAACTGGAGAAATTGCAGCTGAATGTGGCTCAGTTTTTGGAAGGACGTTCCCTCAGCGATTTGAACACCCATGAAGTGTATGTCCTGGCCAAGGTTCTACCCGGTTTCACCCGAGAGAAGCGGCACGAGGCTTACAAGGAAGTTGTGCGAGAGGCGCTGGAACAGGGCTATGTCAACTACTCCAGTAGTTTAGATGTGTTGCTGCAACTCCGCCAAGAATTGGGGATCACCGATGATGAGCATCGGCAAGTCTTGGATGAGCTAGGAATTGAAGATCCAGAGCTGTTGAATCCTGATCGCCAGCGCAGTTTAGAAAATCAAATTCGCTTGAGTGGATATCGCAAATCCCTGGAACGGCTGATGTTACTCCAGAGCAAGCAAGCTGAGAATCCAGCCAATGCTTTTGATATGTTACTGACCGAAAATTCTGCCGAGGTCAGGAATTTGCGTCGCCAATACTCGATCACTGCCCAAGAAGAAGGCTGGATTCTGAGTGGTCTGTCTCCTGAAGTGGGTAACATCCGTAGGGCGGAATTTTTGCTGTCCCAACTTCCAGATTTGATCTTTTGCTATCGAGCCTTGAATCAACCAATGCTGAAAGAGCATCGGGCGATGTCAATGCTGCTGCGAGATAGTATTCATCACAAGAAAGAACTGATGGTGCGAACTATTTTAGAAACCTTGGCCATGCTGAAAAATGATTCTGCTGCCATTCTTTTGGCCCAAGATTTGGGGCGATTGGCCCCGGCAGTCCTCACAGAGCTATTTGAGACTGAGAATTGGAGCACTCGGATTCATCCAGAAGTGGCGCAATATCTCAATCAACCCCAAGGCCAACAGAGTGTTTGTTCCTTGGATTATTCAGCAGAAGAAATCCTGAGCTATCTTGAGCCCTTACTTCAAGATCAAAATCCGCTGATTCAAATGGCCTGCCTCTACCTGACCGCCCAACTCAATCTGAACAAAAGTCAGGCGATCGCCCGTAATTATCAAAGTACCCAAAGTTCTTCGTTCCTCAAAGAAACGACTGAGAAACTGCTCTCCCTATCCGATGCCCCTCCTGCCCTAAGCGAGTTTCCCAAGCTAGAGAAGGTCGTTTATTTATTCAATAGCGATTTCTTTCACCGAATGCACAACGAAACCTTAATCACTCTGGCAGATCGGGCGGAAATCAGAACCTATGGAATGGGTGATTTCATTACAGAAGCAGGAGATACCTGCCGGGAATTGCTGCTGCTCGTCTCAGGAGAGGCCAAAATTCACTTTCATCTGCCTAACGGTGAGGTGCGAACCGAAAATCTCCATGCGGGTCAGACCTTGGATGAGTTGGAAGTCTTGGCCCATACGAACTCGCAAAATACGATTATTGCCGATAGCGACGTGACTCGAATTTTGGCCGTTCCTGTTGATACTTTTGATGATCTGCTGGAACTCGATCCTGATTTTGCTCGCCGGGTTTTAGAACTAGAGAGTCGTCAACTTCAGCGATTGATGCGATCGCTGCAAACAACATAGACCTTTCAAACTGTATTAGCTCATCAGAAGTTGCTCAACAAACCAGTTGCTGGGCTTCCCGTTCTAGGGCTTTCAGCAACTTCTGATCGCCCTTGGCTTGGGCAACTTGTTGGCGATGTTCTAAAAGCCGACAGACATTCGCCCGATGAACTTGAGCAAAATCATCTTGTGCCTCTACAACGCCTGCTTTTACAAGACCTGCAGAAATACTTTTAGCAGAACCTGGGAGTTGAGTCGTTGGCAGATTCAGGGCAACTACGTTATTACTCAGGGCAGAAGTCTTGTAATTAATTCCCCGGTATTTCAAAGTCGAATAGGGCTGAGGCACGGGAATATGCCTAGGATAGTGAATGTTCCATTCCTGTCCTCGGTACTTACCGCCCAATTCTCCTTCAACAAAATCCACGGGAGAAAATTGAGTCCTGTAACCAATGCCACGATAAGTGAAATCCATTTTAGTTACTCCTTGGTGTAAATATTAGCCTTGAGGTAAGTTGCCTCAAACTCCAAATAAAAATTTAATTCTGTATCTATTGTTACATTTTTTTGGATGAATGCCAAGAGGTGTCCGACTGGACACCTCTTGGTTTGAGTGAATTCTGTTTGAAGGTAGATCGCTAGATGGGGCTATGCTTTTCCGATCCTTAACTTGAGCTTAACTATCTTTTTTCTGATTCCCCCTTGCCAAGTGTGCCTCACAGTCGGACACTGGACTTGGGAGAATATTGGCAGTTGAGAGGTAAGTCTTGTGAAGAATGTACTATCTATAATTCTGGGTGGCGGTGCGGGTACCCGCCTCTATCCTCTAACCAAAATGCGGGCAAAACCTGCGGTTCCATTGGCGGGCAAGTATCGGTTAATCGACATTCCCATCAGCAATTGTATCAACTCAGAGATTCTCAAGATCTACATTCTGACGCAATTCAACTCAGCCTCCTTAAACCGTCATATTGCCCGAACTTACAATTTTTCTGGTTTCACGGATGGATTTACGGAAGTTCTGGCTGCCCAACAAACCACTCTGAACCCCAACTGGTTTCAGGGAACAGCAGATGCAGTCCGTCAATATCTCTGGCTATTTAAAGAATGGAACGTTGATCACTATCTGATTTTGTCTGGAGACCATCTCTATCGCATGGACTATCGAGAGTTTGTTCAGCGTCATATCGATACTGATGCTGATATTACCCTGTCTGTTCTGCCGATTGATGAAAAGCGAGCCTCCGACTTTGGTTTGATGAAGATTGATCAAGCAGGTCGCATTATTGACTTTAGCGAAAAGCCCAAGGGCGATGCATTGAAGCTCATGCAAGTAGATACAACGACTCTGGGATTAACCCCTGAAGAAGCCCAGCAAAATCCCTACATTGCGTCCATGGGAATTTATGTGTTCAGAAAAGAGGTTTTGGATCAGCTCCTGACTGAAAGTGATAGCCAAACTGATTTTGGGAAGGAAATTATTCCAAACGCAGCCAAGAGTCATAACATTCAAGCTTATCTGTTCAAGGATTATTGGGAAGACATTGGAACGATTGAAGCTTTTTATGATGCCAACTTGGCACTGACCCGGCAGCCAACTCCACCGTTTAGTTTCTATGATGAGCAGGCCCCAATCTATACTCGCTCCCGTTACTTGCCCCCTTCTAAGTTGCTGGATTGTCACATTACAGAATCCATCATTGCCGAGGGTTCCATCCTCAAAAAATGTCGGATTGATCACTCGGTGCTGGGTTTGCGCTCCAGAATAGAAAATGATAGTTTGATTGAAGACAGTCTAATTATGGGGGCTGATTTCTACGAGCCCTTTGCTGAACGCCAGTCCAGCCTGGAAGGTGCGAAGGTTCCAATTGGAATTGGAACAAATACAACGATTCGACGAGCCATTGTGGATAAAAATGCTCGGATTGGTCGTAATGTCAAAATTGTCAACAAAGAGAACATTGAGCAAGCAGATCGAGATGAGTTGGGCTTCTACATTCGCAGCGGAATTATTGTCATCGTCAAGAACGCGACGATTCCAGATGGAACGGTGATATAGCGATCTCAATCATTGGTGAAATGGGGTGAACTAGAAGAACGAGCCAGCCATGACAGCATTGATCGTGATGATTGGCCTTCCTGGGAGTGGGAAGTCTTTCCTAGCGAGTCAATTAGTGAGTCAAATTTATCCCCATTACTGCTTGATCTCAACGGATGGCATTCGGGTAAAGCTTTTTGGAGACGAAGCCATTCAAGGCTCTTGGTTGAAAATTTGGCAGCAGGTTCACGCTCAGTTGCAGCAAAGTGTTCTCCAAGTTCCCGGAGCAATCTACGATGCGACCAATGTGCAACGCCGCCAGCGCCGCGAGGTGATCACCTGTGCCAGAACCCTGGGCTTTAGGCGAATCATCGGAGTTTGGCTCAATACTCCCCTGGATCTCTGTCTAGAACGGAATCAACAGCGTGATCGCCAGGTTCCTGAGGAGATCATCTTCCGAATGCATCGGCAATTGATTGGAGCTTTACCCTCCCTTGCAGAAGACTTCGACAGTTTAGTGATTCTCCAACCCACCAGACGCAGTTGACCCATGAACTCTAAACCGGGCAAAATCAGTACGGGAATTGCGATCGCTCCTGAGCAAGAACCGAACTCAAACCTATTCTCAACCTCTGATAAGCTAGAGAAAAAATACTATAAAAATATATTAGGGAACTGATGGCTGCAACAGACTACAAAGATTATTATGCAATTCTGGGGTTGACGAAAAGCGCGAGTGCTGAGGAACTGAAAAAAGCCTACCGTAGATTAGCCCGTAAGTATCACCCTGACATGAATCCAGGCGATAAAAAAGCTGAATCCCGTTTCAAAGAAGTGAATGAAGCCTACGAAGTGTTGTCCGACCCTGAAAACCGCAAAAAGTACGATCAGTTTGGTCAGTATTGGAATCAAGTCGGTGATAGTGGAGGTTGGCCAGGGGGAACAACGGGAGCAACAGGAACAACAGGAACAACAGGAACAACAGTAGATTTTGGTGGATTTGATTTCAGCCAGTTTAATAGCTTTGATGAGTTTATCAACACCCTCCTCGGTCGGGCTGCTGCCGCCAACCCTGGAACAGGCCAAAGCTACACCTATCGCACGAGCACCGGGCGATCGCCCTTTAGTGGGTACGAGGACTTTCCTGGTGGATTTAATCCTCGCGCAAAAGCAATCCCTCGTGATGTTGAAGCCACCATCATCCTAACCCTGGGTGAAGCCTTTCATGGAACGAAAAAACAGCTTGGTTCAGGGGAGGTGACAATTCCCGCCGGAGTTAAATCAGGCAGCAAAATTCGGATTCGGGGTCAGGGACAAGTTGATCCCATGACCCAACAGATGGGGGATTTGTATCTAAAAGTTGAAGTTCAGCCCCACTCCTTCTTCCAATTTGAGGGAGACAACTTAGTCTGTGAAGTCCCCATCACCCCGGATGAACTCGTTTTGGGCGGATCGATTGAAGTGCCAACCCCCGATGGCTCAGTTACCCTGAATATTCCGACTGGAATGCGTTCCGGACAATCCCTCAGGCTCAGGGGCAAAGGTTGGCCGCAACCCAAAGGCGGAGGACGAACCGATCAACTGGTGCGGATCGTTGTTGTTGCCCCGAAACCCCTCAGTGCCCTTGAACAGGAATGCTATGAAAAACTAAAAGCCAACCGCACCTTTGATCCTCGCACTGCCCTACAACGGATTAAACTCTAAGGTTCAGTTTGGTCAACCCGTTAGTCTATTAGCCTATTTTGTGAACTCGAATTTTGGGGGAAATTAGGGATTGCAGGTTGATTGTGGATTGATCTTAAAGTGTCCCAGCCCAAGAAAGGCGCAAGAAAATATGAGGATATGTTAAGTCAATCAACAGAATTAAACTTAAGATGCGTAGGATGGGTTAGCACAGCGTAACCCATGTGGGCGTTGGGTTCTATGCTTCAACCCAACCTACAAATCATTGGATGGAGCTACTTAGAGCCATGGATGAACTGCTTAGTCAAGCCTATTACGATTTGATCTATACCCTGCTAACCCAGCCCAGACCTCAAGTCCCCTCAATTCTTAAGGCCCAGGCTCCTGTTGTTGATGACGGATTTTTAGCAACATTGCAGCAAACGGCAACTACACTCGCTGAGCGTGGTTGCCCAGAAGATGCCGAGTTTTTAACCCACTTGGCCCAGCAATTACAACAGCTTGGAGGATTGGAGAGTTACCTAACACAAGTTGCCCCCTCCCTAACCCTCGATTCTCAACCCGCGAATTCTCAACCCGCGAATCCTCAGCCTGCAAATTCTCAGATGCATGTTGAAACAAAGCCTGCCGTAGCGTCAGACTCCGAACAACAAGCAGAAGCCGAAAAACTGTTCCAACAAGGTCTGCAACAATTTCAAACCAATCACTACACGGCTGCATTTCAAGCTTGGCAACAGGCTCTCTTGCTTTACCGAGAGATCAACGATGTCAAAGGCGAAATTCACTGTCTGAGTAAGCTCGGCAGTCTCTATCAATCCCTCGGTCAATATCAACAGGCAATTTCCTGTCATCAGCAATCCTTTGTCTTAGCTCGCAAAGCTCAATATTCCAGAGGAGAGGTCGATGCTCTCAATAGTTTGGGTCTAGTGTGGGATGCCATCGGTCAGTACAAACAGGCGATCGCAACTTATCAACAAGCCCTAGCCACGACCCAACCGATTCAGTACCGGGTCGCTGAGGCCAATATATTCAGCAACCTGGGGAAAATTTACGCGGCTCAAGGCCAGATGGATGGAGCAATTCAGTCCTATCAACAGGCGCTAGCGATCGCCCAAGCCATTCAATATCGCTATGGAGAAATCAACTTCCACAGTAATCTGGGCAATCTCTACACCATAGTCGGACAAACCGATCAAGCCATTGCCGCCCTCAATCAAGGATTGGATCTGGCCCAAGCCTTGAATTATCCCCTCTGGCAGATGCACTTACTGGCCTACCTGGGGAAAGCCTATCAAGTCCAAGGGAAATTCCCTGAAGCGATCGCCACCCTGGAACAGTCCCTCGGCCTTGCCCGTGACCAAAACGCCCAATCCACTGAAGCCAATGTTTTAAGTGACCTAGCCAAGACTTATCAGGCTCAAGGAAACCTGGATCTAGCCCTTGACACCTATCAACAGGCCCTCGCCCTGAAGCAAAGTTTGCAGGATCGAGAGGGAGAAATCAGCATTCTCAATACCATCGGTCAGATTGATCAAGGGCAACACCGGTCTGAAACCGCCATTCACAGCTTTCGCACTAGTTTAAACCGGGCAACCCCAACCCTCCAGCCCTGGGAATATTATCGGGCCGGACGGGGTTTGGGGGAGTTGGGAGAGGCCACAGACAATCCTGAACTCGTGCTTCAAGGCTATGGGGCCGCCTTGGAAGCCCTAGCCGAAATTGACACCGCTAGCCTTCCCCTGGAGCGACGCTCAGAATTTCAGACGGAATTTACCAATCTAGTTTCAAGACTAGTTCAGACCAACATCCAGCTTCAGCGCCATGAGCAGGCTCTAGAGCAGATTGAATTCTGGCGGAGTCAGCAGCAAGTGATGGCCTATGCCGGACAACTTCTCCCTCCCCAGGATGAAACGCTGCGATCGCAGCTCACCCTCTACCAGCAGTTGCATCAGCAAATTCAAGTCCTGATTGCTCGACGGCAGTCAGACGTGATCAAACATCTGGCAACGGTGGGGGTGCGGATCAATAGTCCCGCAACTCAACAAGCGGAAACAGCGATTCTGAATGCCCTCAACACAGAACGCCAAAAAATTTGGCAGACTATTCGAGAGCGAGATCCCGTTTTGGCGGCGCAACTACGGCCAGTGCCAATCCAGTTCCCAGAGCTTCAAGCTCTGGTTAAAACACCCAATACTGCCCTGTTGAATTTCTATACCGCGACCGAGCAGACCTATCTGTTTATCCTGCGCTCCGATCAGCTTCACTGCTTGACCTGTTCTTCAGATGATGGCCAACCGTTACACGTCTGGTTTCAGAAAAACTGGCTAGAACCCATGGTTAAAACACCTCTAAGCTGGCGAGATCAGCTCCCTGATTTGCTGGCAGAATTAGCACAGCGTCTTCAGCTTGAGGGCTGGGTCAGTGAACACTTAACCGAAATTCAGGACTTAGTGATCGTTCCTGATCATATTTTGGGCTATGTCCCGTTTGCTGCCTTGCCTTTCACTGAGCCCGAGTCTGAG
>JBOFUV010000056.1:0-3054 GCA_051652765.1 Microcoleaceae cyanobacterium
CAGCCACGGATATTCTGGGAGCAACGGTTAGTGATGACTTTGATTTACAGGTAGACAATCCTGTAGTCAATGACCCCCCTATCGCCAACAACGATAGTGGAACCGGGTTCATCACCGACCAAAACACCCCCTTCACCACAGGAAACGTTCTGGTCAATGACACCGACCCTGAAGGGGATGCTCTGAGCGTGACTGGCTTCAACACCACAGGAACCCTGGGAACTGTCACCAACAACGCCAATGGTACCTTCGACTACAACCCCAATACTCAGTTCAACTTCCTGCCCGAGGGAGTCGATGGCACCGACAGTTTCACCTACACGATTCAGGACAGCGAAGGCAATCCAGGAGTTGCTGCTGCCACAGTCACCATCACGGTTGAGGGATTGAACGATGCTCCCACCGTTGCCCTTCCTCTGAATGCCCAATCTGCAACCCCAACGACCCCGTTCAGCTTTGGCGTTCCAGCAGGAACATTCGACGATGTTGACACTGGAGACGTTCTCACCCTGAGTGCCGCAGGATTACCCACCTGGTTAACTTTTGACCCAGTCAGCCAAACCTTCAGTGGGATTCCTAGCAGTACGGATGCAGGAATTACCACGATTACCGTCACAGCTACGGATATTCTGGGAGCAACGGTTAGTGATGACTTTGTGCTGATTGTGGACAACCCCCTAGTCAATGACCCACCAATTGCCAACAACGACAGTGGAGTTGGGTTCATCACCGACCAAAACACCCTCTTCACCACAGGAAACGTTCTGGCCAATGACACCGACCCTGAAGGGGATGCTCTGAGCGTGACTGGCTTCAACACCACAGGAACCCTGGGAACTGTCACCAACAACGCCAACGGCACCTTCGACTACAATCCCAATACCCAGTTCAACTTCCTGCCTGAGGGAGTCGATGGCACTGACAGTTTCACTTACACCATTCAAGATAGTGCGGGCAATCCAGGAGTTGCTCCTGCTACAGTCACGATTACCGTTGAGGGATTGAACGATGCTCCCACCGTTGCCCTTCCTCTGAATGCTCAATCTGCAACCCCAGCGACCCCGTTCAGCTTTGTTGTTCCAGCAGGAACATTCGACGATGTTGACACGGGAGACGTTCTCACCCTGAGTGCCGCAGGATTACCCACCTGGTTAACCTTCAATCCTGCCGCTCAAACTTTCAGCGGGACTCCTAGCAGTGCGGATGCAGGAATTACCACGATTACCGTCACAGCCACCGATATTCTGGGAGCAACGGTTAGTGATGACTTTGACCTGACTGTTAGCTCCTCTGTCATCCCCCCAACCCCAACCCCAACTCCAACCCCAACTCCAACCCCAACTCCAACCCCAACTCCAACTCCAATCGTTCCCGGCCCCAATGTGATTGACCCCACCAATGACGTGCCTCAGATCACTCCCCCAACGCTTGAACCAAACGAGAATCCAGCCGAAACTATCAATGTTGAACCCGGTTCCAATCCCGTAGTAGGGACATCCGGGAATGACAATATTTTCGGTAGCACCAGTGCCGATGTGATCTTCGGTCAGCCGGATACTGACTTCATTAGTGCAGACACTAGCGGCGACACAATCTACGGCGGCAAAGGGGATGACCAGATTCAGGGTGGATTTGGCAGTGATTCTATCTTCGGAAATCTGGGCGACGACCAAATACAGGGTGAAGGTGGAAATGACTGGTTCAACGGCAACCAGAACAATGATTTCCTCAGCGGGGGCAATGGAGCCGATACTCTGTTTGGTGGTCGAGAGAATGACACCCTGCAAGGTAACGACGGCAATGACCAAGGGTTCGGCAACCTAGGAGAGGATTTACTCGAAGGCAACAGTGGAAATGACCTGCTCTACGGAGGTCAGGCCAATGATACGATTTCTGGGAATGACGGCAATGACTTTGTGAGCGGGGATGACGGTAATGACCTGCTTGATGGCAATGCGGGCCAGGATACTGTTATTGGCGGTGCGGGCAATGACGTTCTGGATGGGGGTGAAGAGGATGACAGTCTAGATGGCGGTGCAGGAGATGATTTCCTCGTGAGTGCAGCCGGGAGTGACCAGGTGACAGGCGGCAGTGGTAGCGACAGGTTTGTTCTGGCTTCTGGAGATGGAACAGATACGATTCTGGACTTTGAAGACGGGATAGATTTCCTGATATTGGATGGGGGTTTAACACTTGGAGACCTGACTCTGGTTCAGGATAGCGATAACGTTCAATTCCTATTCAACAGTGAAGTTCTAGGAGTCTTAAACGGAGTTGATGTGGCCGAGATCACGTCCAGTGATTTCACCTCGATCATTTAGGCGGGTAAGGCAGCCCTAGATCAGTAGGTGGAATCCATCAATTTGAATATGAAGCCTTTGCCTAACCCCCTTTAACTCTGATTTGTATTGACAAAGATACTTTCCTCGCACTCTATCAGACCCACATCTCTTTGATTCACAACCTCAGGGGTGTGGCGATTTGTTGCTTGATTCTTGGCCTTGTCTCAGCGCCATTGTTGATGCTTTTGATTCTTGCAACTCCGTTGCTGGGATGGCAACTTCGTGAACAGTTGCAGAGAAATTTTTGACAGTTTTTTAGTGACGTTTGGTGCTGCTGGATAGCGGATCGATAACGCAGGTTTAATGAAAGATCCTTTAAGGGTGACAAGATAGCTGAGATGCTTGCTGAATGGAGGATAGAGCATTCAGTCCGCGCTGAAAATGGAGGCGTTTATGTGGCTTAAGCGCCATCAGGGTCAAGGCAATTTCTAGCCAGAGAGCCATCGAATTCATCCAAGCCAAAGCAAGTAATCCCAGGGTAAAATCACTGTGATGTGGAAAAGGTTGCTTGCCTTTATGTATAGAAGTAACATAAGAAAAATGATAAGGTTTGAGAAGGGAATCGGCTTCTAAAATAGAGAGAGCATAAGCGAAAGTCATCAAAAGAAAAAGAGCCAGTAAGCGAGTTGAATTCACTCTAGTTTGTTCAAGATTATAGCCACCAGTCTTACAGTGTTTAAACATAGTTTCAATGCTCCAACGGTTTTGATAA
>JBOFUV010000057.1:0-39242 GCA_051652765.1 Microcoleaceae cyanobacterium
TATCCCGGTTATCGATTGGATCTAGAATGCGATTCCCAAACGATCGGGATTGATATTTGGGAACTCTGTTACCACGTCTGTTTTAAGGATTACGAACAGGCCCATGGTTCAGTAGAAAGCCGAGATGTAGAAATCGACACGCACTTGTTCAATGAAATGGGGGAAGTGGATTGGAGTCGCTTGGAGGAAAAAACCCAGCGGATTATCGATCGCTTGTTTGAAAATTTACCCAGGGAACCTTCCGCTTCGCCTCAGGGGAGTGAACCCTAAGACCCTATTCCCTATAGCATCTTCTCTTGACAACCTACTGTGTAACAGATTGTGTAACAGATCTCTAAATCGGCAATCCAGGGGGGCTTGATCCCCCAAAGTCCCTCTGGTTAAAAGGGACTTTGACTCTCCCTTTTTTTGGGGGAGGCGCGGGGATGACTACGATTTGCTCCTCACCCAGAGACTTGTAGATATCCCCGAAGAATTGTTACTTGATAAACAACATTTCCTGATACTTGGGCAAGGGCCACAGATCATCTGCAACTTCACCCTCGATCGCGTCCGCATACTCACGAACCTTATCCATCATGGGACGAATGGTTTTCGCACAATACTGCATATGATCCTCGATGGTGGGGAAGTCGTGGTGATTCAGAGCATCGCTTAACTTACTGACGGTATCCATCATCAGCTTGCTCAGAGCAGCCACTGTTTCAGCGCTTTCTTGTTCAAACTGAACCCCAATGGCCTTCAAATTGGCAATAGAGCCAGACAGTTCAGATAAGTAGCGGAACGCAGCCGGGTAAATCACCGTTTTGGCCAGACTGATCACTAGCTTGGCCTCCATGTCAATCACCTGAATATATTGCTCTGAATACACTTCAAAGCGGCTCTCAAGTTCAGCCGGAGAAAGCACCCCGGTTTTTTCAAATAGCTCCTTGATGTATTGCTCTTCCAGAATTGGCAAGGCATCAGCAGTCGTTGGCAAGTTTAATAACCCCCGTTCCACGGCCATCTTATGCCATTCTTCAGAGTAACCATTTCCTCCAAAAACAACGGCACCATGTTCCTCCATGACTTCTTTGAGGATCGCGTAGGCAGCAACGTCCAAGGTTATTCCCTTGGCCAGCTCAGCTTCTAACTGATCGGCAACCCAGGTCAGGGAATCCGCCAGAATGGTATTCATGGCGACAAGGGGGCCAGAGACAGACTGATTGGAACCAACAGCCCGAAACTCAAAGCGGTTGCCTGTAAACGCAAACGGTGATGTCCGGTTTCTATCCCCCGGATCTTTAATGAACTCGGGCAAGGTATCGACCCCTAGCTGCATCACCCCAGCCTTGCCGGAGCTTTGAACGTCACCTTGCTTAATTTGCTCGAATACATCTTCTAGTTGCGATCCGAGGTAAACCGAGATAATCGCCGGAGGGGCTTCATTCGCCCCTAGGCGGTGGTCATTGCTGGCTGTAGCAACGACGACCCGTAGCAGTGCACCGTATTTGTGAACTCCCCGAATGACAGCACCACAGAACAGCAAAAATTGTAGGTTGGTGTGAGGTGTATCGCCCGGATCGAGCAGGTTTCCTTGAACGGCATTGCCTACTGACCAGTTGACGTGCTTCCCAGAACCGTTGATCCCGGCAAAGGGTTTTTCGTGAAGTAAACAGACAAACCCATGCTTCTTGGCCGTATTCCGGAGAACGGTCATGGTCATTTGCTGGTGATCACTGGCCACATTGGCCGCTTCAAAGAATGGCGCAATTTCAAACTGACCCGGAGCCACCTCATTATGTCTGGTTTTGGCTGGAATCCCGAGCCGATAGAGTCTTTCCTCCACATCCTGCATAAAGACCTGAACCCGCTCTGGGATCACCCCAAAATAATGATCATCAAACTGTTGACCTTTAGCAGCAGGGCGACCAAACAGGGTTCTACCCGTTAGCAGCAAATCTGGGCGACAATGGGCAAAATGACTATCAATCAAGAAGTATTCCTGCTCTGCACCGCAGCTAGAGTTCAGTGGCGGCACATCAGAATGTCCCAACAGGGTAAGCAGTCGAGTTGCGGCTTTGCTCATGGCAGCGTTGGAGCGCAATAGGGGCGTTTTCTTGTCTAGGGCTTCCCCTGTCCAGGAAATGAACACAGTTGGAATGCACAAGGTCACGCCATTGTCTGTCTCCATCACGTAGGCAGGGCTGGTCACGTCCCATGCCGTGTAGCCCCGAGCTGCGGAAGTATTACGAATTCCGCCGTTGGGGAAAGAGGAACCATCGGGCTCACCCTGCACCAAGACTTTGCCGGTAAATTCTGTGAGTACCGAGCCATCACTTTGAACTGAGATGAAACCATCGTGTTTCTCGGCGGTACTGTTGGTCAAGGGATAAAAAACGTGAGCATAGTACAAGGCACCTTTGGAAATTGCCCAATCTTTCATCGCTGCAGCAACAACACCGGCCACGGAGACATCTAGCTTATCCCCCGTTTGCAGCGTCTTTTTGAGTGATTTAAACACATCTTTGGGCAAACAGGCCTGCATCTTGCTCAAGGTGAACACATCAACTGCCCATAGCTCTTCTAAACGACTCGGAACTTTGGGGGGTAGTTTTTCTCGATCCAGGATCTGAGAAATTGCCTGAAAGCGTAGTTCATTGCCACTCATAATTCTTTTCCTTTGAAAATAAAGCTGACACAGAGCTTTGGGTTGTAGTCTAACAATGGACTGCAAAGCTAGATAGTTTCTACGACCCACACACTTGCACTACAAAGCATCGCCCGGTCAACGCAAATCTGCTTTTGACCCATGGCCGACAATTCTGGTGTGGGTCGCTCCAAAATAGCCATACTACTTTGCAATGTCCTGAAAGCTCTGAAAACTAACCGTACAGAAGTAGCGTTCAATCCCTTGACTCTCAACTTGATTGCTCTAGTGATTGTCTAGACAAACTTGTAGGTTGAGTTTCCTAGCGTTAACCCAACCTGTACAGCCCACATTAGAATTGACAAACCCCTAGAGGTTTAGATGCTTGACTCATGGTAAGAACTGAGAACTCAGACATTTGTATCGAAAGCTACTAGACTTAACAAATGAGTGTTCTCCCCAGACTTGCGGCCAAGGAGTCTGTTTAGAATCATCTACACTTGGAACTGCTAAAACTGTAGTGATCATCAGTCCAACGACTGCCAAAACAATATCAATTATTTGCTTAGTTTTACATCAAGTAGGCCGCTCAAACGACTTTATTCAAACTCGGCATGGCCATGGTTAATCTCAAATTGTCTTCAGAACGGGGAATAGATTATGGTCGCTTACTCACCCTGCTGACTCAGCATCGGTGGCAAGATGCCAATCGGGAAACCCTAAAACTCCTGATCCTGGCCGCAGGGCAGCCCTCGGATGTCTTACTCGAGGGCTCAATGATTCCTCGTCTTCCCTGTCCAGATCTCAACACCATCGATCAACTGTGGTTAATCGCTTCGGAAGGGGACTTTGGTTTCTCAGCCCAGCGACAAATCTGGCAGAGCTTGGGTGGTAAGACGGATTGGGACACCTACTGTGCCTTGGGCGATCGCCTGGGTTGGCGCAAAAATGGAGGTTGGATTACTTACAGTCAGTTAATCTTTGCTCAGTCCGCACCCTTGGGCCACTTACCCTTTTCCCATGGTTGGTTTTTTGCCGTGATGAATCGATTGCTCGACTGCAATATTGAGGGCGGCATTGATGACAACTGAGGATTAATAACTCCTGATTTCATCAGGGTTCTGATAGAAACTTGCAACAAATGCAATCATTAACCACCATAAAGTATTAACTTGGGGACGATACCAAACAGTATCAACCAGACCATGGGTTAATATGCCCACCAAAGCTGCTGTTGCGGCGATCAACCAAAAGCCTTGAAGATTATTTGAAGCTCGTAAGCGTCGTAACTGAACGACGGCCTGATGAAAAGTCACACTCAGGAACCACAGAAAAACTGCTAAACCGATAATTCCCGTTTCCACCAAAATTTCTAAAACCACTGAATAGGCACTCAGAGCACTGAAGCGGGGCCGCATGTAAAGTGGATAAATCTTGTTAAATGCAGTATTACCGGGGCCAATCCCTAAAATCGGGCGATCACGAATCATCTCCAACACCGCCGCCCAGACGTTAATCCGAAAGTTATTGCTACTATCACTGCGTCCGGCAAAGATACTGGCCGCCCGATCCCGCAAGGTCGGCACGATTAACACAGCCAGGGTCATTCCTACCGCTAATCCTCCCATTCCTACAGGCAAAGCCCACTTTTGCCAGTAGGGAGAAAAATACTGACTCATCCAGTACAGCAGCAGAACAGCAAACACAAAGCTCAGCCCAATAAAACCTAGCCAGCCCCCACGACTAAAGGTTAAAACTAAGCAGGCAGAATTGACGACTACCATCATCACAGCTAGGGCCTTGGGCAACCAGCCTCTCCAAACAAACACCGCTGCCAGACTAAAGGCGATCGCAGGTAAAAGAAACCCGGCCAGTAGGTTCGGATTGCCCAAGTAGCTGTAGACACGGGTAAGATCTGATTGAGCTGATGTTGGGTCAACCCAAGTTGCTAGGGCATCTGCCCCAAAAAACCATTGCCTCAGCCCGTAAACGCTGACAATCAGGACAATATTCAAATAAAAGGTGATAAACCAAGACCGCAATTGGGGCGATCGCAAAATTCGCGCCATGAAAACAAACAACAGCAGATAGAGGGTCAGCTTGACCCAGCCCGTAAAAGCCGCCTCTTTTACCGGAGAGAAGGCCATTGCAACCGTTGCCACTCCCCAGTAGATAAGGACAAGCAAATGAATCGGCGTAAAGGCTGTTTCAGAGGGATCGTCACACAGGGTCAGCAACACCCAAAATCCAGCACAAGCAATCAGCAATACCCCAATCAGCGCTGTTCCGACAAATGGAGCCAACCCGAACAATACACAGATTAGGATCAGTCCTAAGGGTTCAGCCCATTGCATGATCCAACTCCCCTCTCGCCAACTTCGCAGACATCCACTAAGACGATAAAAGATGCTGCTTGACCGCCATTGGGCAGGAGATAACTGGGTCAAGGTGAGCTGTTGCCAAACTGAACTTAGGGTAGTCATGAAAAAAATCAGACCAATAGACCTTCAGCACACTAGATTAACAGATTTAGACCTCACTTTCTGGTTTTATCGTGCTTTTGTCACCCCAGAAGAACAGAATACAAGCATTTTCACCACGACTTGACTGGAGGTTCACGGTATCGCCAATGATTCTGTGCAGGGGTGCAGGTTTTATTGATGGGCATATCAGTGATTGAGAACTGATCCACAATCACAAAAGTTTTGTTCCTTCTGACTTGAGCTTCCAAATTCATAGGAATTTAATCTGGGAACCTTAACCTTGAGTTAATCGAAGATGATCCATAATTTGTCGCTTTCGTTCTTCAGAATTCATGCAACCGATCGATGATCCTGAAGACAATGTAAACTTTCCTAGGCTCCGAGCAAGATGCTCTTTGACTTTTTGACTTTGCTGATTTGAACTAGCCATAATTTTTTTTTAGAGAAAAGAAATTCCGTTTACTTTTCTACTAATCATTCTTACATTATTTTCATCTGAATTTAGAGTCTCTCAGGCAAGAAATCAAGTTAATGTTGAATTCAACACACCTCACCCCAATTCAAAAAGGGGCGCTATAAACCCCTGCATTAATTCCTCAGTCCCTAGAGAGATGCTGTTCACTGAACCTGTTCGTAAGACATAGGCAAAAAAAATCTTGCTCCGCAGCACACACCAGTAGAACTGAAATTGAGTCTTGAAGTTAACTGTCATACATGCGGGCTTCAAACGCATCGGGATTTTCTTCGCAGTACTCTTCAAAGGCGGTTTTCTCGAGTCGTTCTGCTTTTTGGTGGGCCGCTTCTGCTTGAAGCTCTTCCACAATATCCCAGGACGCAGCACATTCTTTGGAGGTTGCTCCCTGTGCAGCGCAAACCTGGCGAGCGTCTTGAATCGCCTGTTCAATCCGTTCTGCTAGGACTAGGCTCTGGGGTTTCTCAACAAAATCTCCCTTCGCCAAAATGTCACCGATGGAGATCAGCCCTAAGAGTTTGTCCTGAATCACCGGGGCGACACGAAGCCCTACATGGGCAAATAAACGGGCAACATACTCGACCCCAAGGTCAGGATTGACAACAATGCAGGGTTTGGTCATGATTTCAAAAACCCGCATTCTCTTGGGATCTTTGCCAAAGGCAGTAACCTTGTAAACAATATCGGACTCTGTCACAATCCCATAGGCATCTTGGTCATGACGGCGCTCTACAATTAAGGCCCTCACCCCCCGTTCATTGAGCTGTTTAACAGCCTCTGCAACAGTTGCCGATCCCTTAATGGTAGCAACTTCAGTCGTCATAATATCTTTGGCTTTCAACATCATGCTTCCTAACTTCCAACACAATCTCAACCTCTAGCTTGCCTTGTTGTGGGCAGAAAGGAAAGCATTGATTAAGGTCTCTCAAATTGTGATCGTAAGGGGGGTAGCTGAGCACACTCGCTCAACTAATCATCTCAATTAGTCAGCTCAACTAATCAGGTCGGATCGCTCCTCTCAGATCTGCATCTCTTAAGTTGGCTCGATTCAGTCGAGTGTCTAACATTACGGCTTCGACTAAACTAGCGCCGCTGAGATTTGACCAACTGAGTTTGGTGCGATAAAGTCTGGCACGGTTCAGGTTCGCCCCCCGTAGAGTTGTCCAACTGACATTGGCTCCCCGGAGATTGGCTTCACTCAAGTTTGCATCGCTCAGATCCGCCCCAATCATCGTTACACGGCTGAGATCCGCCTCATGGAGATTGGCCCCAATGAGTGAAGCCCCACTCAGGGTTGCTCCCATCAGGTTTGTCCCTTCTAGAATTGCTTCTCTGAGAATCACGTTGGTCAGGTTGCACCCTTCCAAGGATGCACCACTCAAATCTGCTTTGGTCAAGTTGGAGCGAATCAAAGTCGCATTTGTAAGTTTAGCCCCGACTAAATTAGCTTCAGACAAATTGGCCTCGGTCAAGTTGGCATCGGTCAGATTGGCCTGAGTGAGGATAATGTTGCGAGAGGTTGAGCCCCGAAGATTTGCGCCTGTCAAATTGGCATTGTGAAACTTGGCGTTGGTTAAGTTTGCCCCAATCAGGTTGGCCTCAGTCAGATCGGTATGACTCAGGTCAACGTTCATCAGTTTGGCTTCCCGAAAGTTAACCCCAGTTAGATTCGCTTCAACAAAGCTAGTGTTCTGTAAGTTTGCTCGAACTAGCGTGGCCTCGCTCAGGTCTACTCCCTTTAGATCTAACCCAACCAAGCTAACAGCCCGAAACATTCTTTCCCCAGCCCCATAGAGTTCCAAGAGTTCCTCAACCTGCATATCCTCGCCTCAAATGGTGTTTAATGCGCTGCCGTAAATCCCTAGTTTTCCAAATTAATCAAGCCCAAGACTGAGACAGGCAACAGGCCAAATCCGATTTCAGCCCTAATTTCTGTTTTGTATTGTAAACATCAACGTTAAGAGGTGTTTCTTTTGAGACAATGAATAAAGCTTTAAATCCTCACATTATTATCGTTCACAACTCAATGCAGACTGCTCAACTTAGGAGAAATTTCATGAAGTTGTAATACAGATACATAATTCAGTTTAGGTCAACTCGCAACAACCATAACACGAGACTCACTATTCAGGACAAAGCAAGGAGATTTGGAATGTCAGACAACTTCAGAAGTAAAATGATCACTCAAGGCGTTCAACGCTCTCCCAACCGAGCGATGCTCAGGGCCGTTGGCTTTGAAGATGAAGACTTTACGAAGCCGATTGTCGGCATTGCAAATGGCTACAGTACGATTACCCCCTGTAATATTGGACTCAATGACCTGGCGCTGCGGGCAGAATCTGGGCTACGGCAGGGGGGAGCGATGCCTCAAATGTTTGGTACGATTACGGTCAGTGATGGGATTTCCATGGGCACCGAAGGGATGAAATATTCTCTAGTGTCGCGGGAAGTGATTGCTGATTCGATTGAAACAGCCTGTAGTGCTCAGAGTATGGATGGCTTACTGGCCATAGGCGGATGCGATAAAAATATGCCGGGAGCGATGATTGCGATCGCCCGGATGAATATTCCAGCCATTTTTGTCTATGGGGGCACGATTAAACCGGGCCACTACGACGGTCGTGACCTAACTATTGTCAGTGCCTTTGAAGCCGTTGGGGAATATAGCGCAGGCAAAATTGATGACAACTACCTGTTAGAAGTGGAGCGGCGTGCCTGTCCCGGTTCGGGCTCCTGTGGAGGAATGTACACCGCCAATACGATGTCCTCAGCCTTTGAAGCCATGGGCATGAGCCTGATGTCTTCTTCCACCATGGCGGCAGAAGATGCAGAGAAAGCCGACAGTACCGAAAAATCTGCTTATATTTTGATGGCGGCCATCCAGCACCGGCTGCTGCCCCGACATATTTTGACTCGGGCGGCGTTTGAGAATGCGATTGCCGTGGTAATGGCAGTGGGAGGCTCCACGAACTCAGTCTTACACTTACTAGCCATTGCTAACGCGGCTGGCGTAGAACTCACAATTGATGACTTTGAGGTGATTCGCGGTCGAGTCCCAGTGTTGTGTGATTTAAAACCCAGCGGTCAGTTTGTGACCGTTGACTTTCACCGGGCTGGGGGCGTACCCCAAGTGATGAAGATGCTGCTAGAGCACGGGTTAATTCACGGGGATGCCTTAACCATTACAGGTAAAACGATTGCTGAGCAACTTGCAGATGTTCCGGCTGAACCCCCAGCCAACCAAGCGGTGATTCGTCCTTGGGACAATCCCCTGTATGCCCAGGGTCACCTCGCCATCTTAAAAGGCAATCTCGCAACCGAAGGCGCTGTGGCAAAAATTGCCGGGGTGAAGCAGCCCCAGATGACTGGCCCTGCCCGAGTGTTTGACTCTGAGGAAGACTGTTTGGATGCAATTCTCGCGGGCAAGATTCAGGCGGGGGATGTGATTGTCATTCGGTATGAAGGGCCGAAAGGGGGGCCGGGAATGCGGGAAATGTTGGCTCCAACCTCAGCAATTATTGGGGCGGGTTTGGGAGATGCCGTGGGATTAATTACGGATGGACGGTTCTCGGGGGGCACCTACGGGATGGTTGTGGGTCATGTCGCTCCAGAAGCTGCCGTCGGGGGAACGATTGCCCTAGTTCAAGAAGGCGATCAGATTACAATTGATGCCCATCAACGGGTATTACAACTCAACGTTTCTGAAGCAGACCTGGAACTGCGTCGTCAGGCTTGGCAACCTCCAACTCCCCGCTATACCAAGGGCGTTTTGGCTAAATACGCCAAGCTAGTCTCTTCTAGCAGTATTGGTGCTGTGACTGACTTAGGGCTGTAAGTACAGTCATGGGACTTGTCCCGATAGGATCTTTAACAAAAAGGCTATGTCGCAATAGCCTTTCTGTACAGAAGCTGTACAGAAGCTGTACAGAAACACGAGGACTTAATCTGCAACAACTGCGCGGGTGTCAACAAAGGTCTTCCCTAACCCCAGAAATCTGAAGTGTTAAAATTGCTAATATCGTGGCACATTCCGATCGACTTGAATCGAGTAAGCATCGATCCCACCAGAGATATTCTTAACATTCTGAAACCCTTGCTGGATCAACCACTGACACATCTGAGCTGAACGCATTCCATGATGACACAACACCCAAGTTTCTTTCTCTGCTTCTAGGTCGGTGTGAATTTGGGTAGACCATTGAGCATATTGACTCAAGGGGAGATTGAGAAAGCCCTCAAGCTGAGCGATCGCCAGTTCCTCTGGCTCCCGCACATCGATCAGCTGTAACTTCGGTTGGGTATCCGATTGGGCATCTGATTGTGAAAGTTCTTCAGAGTATTCAGCTAGATAACGACCTACCGCTTCAACGCGAACCTCAGCAATAGGTTGATTAGAAATGGGCTGATTAGAATAATAAGATGACATTGGCGGTTTTTCTCTTGATTTAACTCATCTTTCTAACACATCTATCCCCTATGGCTTCAATTGCTCGCAAGAATCTGTTTGAAGATATTCCTCGATTTTTGGCCGCCCAGGCAGGCATTATGTTTGCCGTCAGCTTGGTAACCATTCAGAATGGCATTCTCAATGGGTTTGTACAATCTTCCTCTCTCTTGATTGACAACTCTCAGGCTGATATTTGGGTTGCTTCTGAAGACATGATTCACCTAGAGCTGACGATGCCTTTGGCCCTAGAACAGATGCTGCAAACTCGAAAAGCTACCGGGGTTGATCGGGCAGAGGCGTTGATTTTTCGCAGTGCTCGCTGGCGAGATCCCGTGGAAAATCAAATTCATGCGGTTACAGTCGTGGGTTCTGATCCAAATGGGCAACTCTTCAGCCCTTGGAATATTATTCAAGGCGATCGCCAAGCCCTCAAAGAACCCTACGGCATCATCATTGACGAGAGCAACCTGGAATCCCTCAAAGTTCAGAACGGCGATACTGCAACGATTGGCGGCTTAGAGGCTCGGATTGTGGGGATTACCCAAGGAACCCAACCCATTGTCAGCAACAAATTGGTGTTCACGTCCCTGAAAAATGCCAATGCCTATGTCAATGCTCAGTTGCAAACCCGTAGCCAGTGCAAGCTAGAAGAGGGTGACCTAAAGTGTGTCAACACCTTTGAAGACAAAAATCCAGTCGAGTCTCAAATTGCATCTTCTTCGCCCAAACCGTTAACGGCAACTGATCCGATTACCTTTATCCTGGTTCGAGCAAAGCCCGGTCAAGACCTACAAGTCCTCAAGCAGAGCATTGAGGAGTCTGTCCCCAAGGTCAAAGCCTACACCCAAGTAGAAATGTCAAATCTGACTCAAGCTTACTGGAAGCAAAGAACAGGTATTGGTTTTGTGTTGAGTTTGGGTGCGGGCGTTGGGATTCTGGTCGGAATTATTGTTGTTGCTCAAATTCTTTACTCTTCAGTTGCCGATCATATTCGAGAGTTTGGTACTCTCAAAGCGATGGGAGCCCCTGACACCGTGATTTATGGAGTCATTCTAGAGCAAGCGGGGTGGATGGCATTACTTGGATATCTCCCTGGTATGATTTTGTGTCTGGGAGTCACCCAGTGGGCATCGGCAACTCAGGGGATTCTGATTTTGATTACTCCTCTATCGGCCATTGGCGTGTTTGGCCTCACTGTTGTAATGTGTGTTGGCTCTGCCTTCTTTGCGATTCAGAAGGTGACTCGTGTTGATCCAGCGATTGTATTTAAGTCGTAGCCTCAGCCTTTGACTGGAGGATTTGGGATTAATCCAGATCTTGACCCCCAAATCTTGACCCCCAAATCTTGACCACAAGTCAGATTCGTATCAAAATAGCCATCATGTCAGAACTTAAGACGCTTGACAAAAATATTGCTCGGATTGGCCAGGATGAAGAGTTGGCCCGCCTAGAGTTCTCCCTGATTCTTCCGATTTACAACGAGGAGGAGGGTCTGGTTTCAACCTTAGAGCATTTGCAGGCCCATCTACAGGGGCTGAACTGCAAGTACGAGATTATTGCTGTGAACGATGGCTCTACCGACAGAACCCAGGAGTTTTTGCAGGCTTGTCAGGGGATTCGAGTCATCGAACACCCCCGGAATCGCGGCTATGGAGCCTCGCTCAAGACCGGAATTCGCCATGCGAGATACCCTCTCGTTGTGATTACAGATGCAGATGGCACCTACCCTAACGAAACAATTCCCCAGTTAGTGGCCCTCGCTCAAAATGTAGATATGGTTGTGGGAGCGAGGATTGGGGGTAATGTCTGCTATTCCCCCCTGCGAAAGATCCCAAAATGGTTTCTTGTGCGTTTTGCCGAATGGATTACGGATAGCCGAATTCCCGATCTAAATAGTGGCTTGCGAGTGTTTCACAAGGCTAGTATTGAGCGGTTTCTCAAGATTTTGCCAGATACCTTTAGCTTTACCACAACGATCACTGTAGCGATGTTGACCAATAACTACGTAATTCACTTTGAACCGATTGATTTTTACCCCCGCAAGGGAAAAAGTAAGATCAAACCGATTCGAGATACTTTGCGCTTTGTCCAGTTAATCCTGCGAACAGGATTGTATTTTGCCCCACTCAAGGTATTTCTTCCGATTGCAGGGATGTTTTTTTCTGGGTTTCTGTTTACCCTGATTCAAGATCTATTGGTTCGAGAAGACTTGACGGAGAGAACCTTAATTCTCCTGATTGCTGCGACTCAGATGGGGATGTTTGCTCTGTTGGCTGACATGTTGGACAAACGAACTTAGCGGCAAACTCGCAGAAAACTCGACGATGCTGCACTCAAAATATCAGAGTTCTGATCTGGCTCAGGGGGGCTGGAATCATTTCTCCTCGCGAATCTAGTAACAACACGATGAGCAAATAGGCGATCGCCAAAATTACAGAGATCAGACCTGTAACATAAGCTACAAGTTTAGAACGTTCCATTATAAAACTAGCCTTGATTCTTATGGTTACGATTTTAGCGAATCTTGATGCAACTGCCTAGCATGACAGTGATTTGTGCTGATCGTCTATGCGGTGATCTATGTCACTCTGAATTGGTATTCTCTATCATGCGGACGTTGTTATCTTTATCAGTCTCAAACTTAGCGTACTATCACAGAAAAATCCCATCAGAATCACTGATCTATTCAGTCAGTTCCTGGAGAATTAGGCTTAACCAACACAAAATGCAGTGGTTTTTAAATTAGTTTTTAAATTAGTTTTTAGATCAGTTTCTAAATCAATCTTTAAACCCGCAAGGAATACTTCAGCTACCCAAATCCTCCTTGAAAAGGGAGAAATAGGAGGATTGATCTGGATTGTATCCGGATAAAAACGGCTGGATGCAGCATTTAGTAATGACCGATGAGATGTCCGTAGTGCAAACATCTTGCCAGGGTATATGCCAACCCCACTTTGGAACTTCTGAAGTTCCATCAATGTTGTCTCAGCTTATTGATGAAGTTCTAAACATCAAGCCTTAGTCCATCAAACTTGAACATTAAATTCTAAGTACAGCAATAATGGTAACTGTTTCTAACGCAACCAGAATTTTCATTTGTTCCGATGGAACCTTAAAGAATATTTCCCTATCAACTAAGTTAGGAGAGATTGAACTTGGAGAAATTTATCGCTTTGCTAAAGAAAATCGTTGGGAATGTGAAACCCTAGATTGCCGTATAGAAGAAGCCCGAACTAAGGTAGATGCAAACCACGCGAGTCCCAAGGAACATAAGCTTCTAGAACTGGAACGACAAGGGAAGCTCAGTTTGTTAGATGGTGTAGAGCACTGGGCAATCAGAACCGGCTCTAGCCGAGCTGTAGGAGTTGCGGTCAATCCAGACACTGAATCCCTAGAAGCAATGGTCGTCGATCTGCATCAATTTACCCCAATCTGCTCTGAACAAATTACTACCTTAGAAAGACTACAGCAACTAACATCACCCATGAGTAGTCTTTGATTTAAAGCATAGACGTGAGTCCGACATCTTTGCCACTCAGGCTAGAAGCTTGAACCATAAAAATCCGCAGTTATTACTGGTTGAGATATTACTGCATCTAGACATTACTACCACTCAGCCCTATTATTCCAACGGGGCTGAGTGGTGTAACCTAGGTCATGACCCGAAAGTACAGCTTGAAACGGTGCTATTAAACCCCATTACAAACTATACCCTAGGAAATTAAAGCCGAAAAGCTCCTTTCCCGATAAAGTTATGATTGGAAGATCAATACAAATTAGGAAAGGAGATGCCCCTGATGGTAGAAGTTCTTGATCAACCAGCAGCCCTAAAGCTAAAATACCAATTACTCAGTTTTTGAGGGTGATTAAACTTAGCTTGGACACTACGGACAAATCACTGTCAAATCACTACTGTATTGGTATCTTGGTTGATCAAGATGTGCGAGTCTATGCTGATTATTGCTGGTAAAGCTTAGAGGTTCAAGAGGTCTAATGCAAAGATCCGCTTTTTATCGTTGGGTGATTGATTTCTGAGCAGAGAGCATTGCTTCATTAAGGTTTGGTCAAGCCATAACTAAGAGTAGCTGTTCTGTTTTGGCCTCCGGTCTATGTAGTAGAAGCTACATTTTGTATTTAGTTCTTAACGATATTTTTAGTGACATCACACTTGCCTAGGTCTTCATATTCCTTAACTTAGGACATTGCAAAGTTTGTCAATGCTTTACAGTTGTTCTGCTAAACTAGGGAAATCTACGACAAGGGTTATAAGTTGCTGATAAGTCTAGTTCTTAATCAATCTGGTCTTTTCAGCAGACGAATAGAAGTCAAACGAGCCTCTTTTGTATGGGTATTCTATTAGATGTTCCTTCGGTGGAACTGAGGCACGTTTAGTTGGGGGGTGGATGTAACTCGATATCAGAGAGTGGACAATCCCAGATGGAAACGTTAACAGAAACGGTAACACTAGAAAGAAAGCACAAAAGATCGACCAATACGCTAGTTAGGCGGCAAGCAACGCCTAAGGAAAGGGAGCTGATTCACCTGCTAGCAAACTTGGGCTGTAGCCTTGCAAGGTACGGTTTAGAGCACTCATCCAGTAAGGGGGTTGTATCTCCTGAATCCCGTCTGCGCCTTGCTGAATGGCACTACCTCCGATTGCAACAGATTCGCCGGATTGAGAGGAGTCTAGAGCCTGTTGCGACATTGAAGCGCGTTTACTTTAGGAGTAGCTTGAGCCCTAGGGATCTGAAATCCTTGAAATTGGTCTGGACTGATGAAGAGGGCAAGGGTCGAGTGAAGCGCGTTGACCCAGAGCTTGATGAAGTTTTGAGCTTGGCTCTCGATCATGGAGACACCTTGAAGCAGATTTTCCAGACTATTGAAGTCAAGAGTCGAGAGTTTGCCTTGACCCCAGGCCATGGTAAGGTTCCTCTATGGGTTAAGGAATGGGAAGAGAAAAATTACGAGATTAACTTCTTTCCTCCCTCCTTCCCGATTTGGGCCAATGTTGTGGACGATTAACTGTTCAAAAGTTAGGGGAATCTGCAGTAACACGTGAGCTTTCTCCATTTTTGGTGGTTGGCTGACGAGGATTCTGGTTCTGGATAGCCTAAAATCAATGTTGGTTCCCTGGCCTGTACTCGTGATGCCAAGGATATGTCAGAACCACACTCAAGGCCAAAATCTCTAAAAGGGCAGCATAATGGACATCGCCCTGATGTTCAGTTTTTGGGTGAACAGATTCCTAGATCGGAGAAGTCTGCTTTGCCCTCTAGTCGGCTTGAGGAAGTCATGTTTTCGGAGGGTCATCAGGCTCTGAAGTTGTATGGCTTAAGGAGCAGTTTCTTAGCATTGATCAGCCTATTGGCAGCCTTGGGAGTTTTTTTGGTGAAAAGTCCTGTCGGCGATCGCTCAGGGGATCAGCGCGTACAGCCAGAGAGGCAATCTTCCGCTCAGTTACAAGCCCAAGCCCTGCGTCAGAAGACTCTGGACACTCGTCAATGCGTCGAATGTAACCTCAGTCGAGCCAGTTTTAGAGATGCCAATCTCAGATCTGCCTATCTTTGGAAGACAAACTTGTCTGGAGCCGACTTGCGGGATGCCTACCTAGAATCTGCCGATTTGCGGGGAGTCAAGCTAGCTGAGGCAGACCTGAGTTATGCCCTACTCAAGTCAGCAAATCTTGGCTATGCCAACCTCGTCAAAGCAACGTTAAGTCATGCAGACTTGACTCAAGCTAACCTCTGGCAAGCCAACTTGCAGAATGCCAACTTTGCTCATGCCAACCTAGAAGGAGCCGATTTGAGGGGAACAGCTTTACACCAAGCCGATCTGAGTGAGACAAACCTGAGTCAGGCGAACCTAGATTCAGCTCAGTTGATCGAAACGAACTTAGCGGGTGCAAATCTTAGCCAAGCAAATTTGCCGGGAGCCAACTTAGAAAAGGCTCAACTTCTACAAGCCAACTTGAATCAAGCAAACCTCAAGCAAGCCAATTTGGGGGATGCTCAACTGACTCGGGCAACTTTAGTTGCGGCCAATTTAGAAGGGGCTATTCTCTGGGTGGCAACGCTGGAACAGGCCAATCTTGAGAATGCCAACTTAGCTCGAGCCAAGTTAGGGTATGCCAAACTTCAGGGGGCGAATCTAGTGGGCGCTAATTTGACAGATGCCGTGTTGGAAGGCGCTAACCTAGAGGATGCAAACCTGGAAAATGCAGACCTTGCAGGGGCCAAGTTAGAGCGGGGGGTGTTAATTGGGGCGTACCTCAAAGCGGCCAATTTGCCAGAGGCCAACCTGCAAGCTGCTGATTTGCGGGGAGCTTATTTGAGCGGAGCAAACCTCAGAAGTGCCTCGCTTCAAGGTGCTAATTTGCGGGGGGCAAATTTAAGGGGTGCTAGTCTGAAGGGCGCAAATCTCAGAGATGCCAACCTGACAGGAGCCACTCTCCCCAATGGAAAAATTGCTCCCTGAGGGGTGATTTTTAAAACAGGTTTCCAGAAAGATCCTTAAAAGTCTGGTAAGTTGAGTAGAGCACTTGGGGAATTACCCTGTCGGATTTACAGTTTAAGCCCTGGATTTTAAGCCCCAGATCTAGTAGTGCCTGCCAAGTGCATCCTGTTGAGGTTCAGTAAGGCATGGCAACGTTGACTAACCAATTCAATAGTGGATTTACACTTTTCCTGAGTTTGTTGGTAGAAGCAATCCCGTTTCTGTTAATCGGTGTTTTGTTTTCTAGCTTGCTGCTGTGGTTAGTCGATGAACGTAAGTTGCTCTCCTGTATTCCTGACCACCCTTTTCTGGGGGCGCTATTTGGGGGGTTGGCAGGCTTCCTCTTCCCCGTTTGTGAATGTGGTAATGTTCCTGTTGCTCGTCGCTTTTTGATCCAGGGAATGCCAGCCTCGGTTGCAGTTAGCTTTCTCTTTGCTGCGCCTACGGTGAACCCGATTGTGATTTGGTCAACCTGGATTGCGTTTCGAGATCAGCCTGAGATTGTGTGGCTGCGAGTTTTGTTTTCCCTGACCATTGCTGTAATTTTGGGATGGTTGTTTAGCGCCCAAAAGGATTTACGACCCTTTGTCCAACCTGCGATCGCACGTTTGCTACCTATACCGCTTCCTCCAGATAAATCCCCTGCGGTTGAGAGCTCTCCTCTGTTGCAATCTGGTACTTATCTACTGGGCCAAGGTAGCCAACCGGTTCGACTTGAGTCTATTTCCTGGTGGCAGGGTGGTAGTTTGTCTGGGGGCGAGTCAGGCTCTCCACCCTTAGTGTCGGTAAAATCTGACAAACCCCAAAAATCTGCCCAATCTACGCTCCCCTCGATCTTTATCCGGCCCTCCCGCGAACGGCTCAGGCTGATCCTGGAAAATATGGTGCAAGAATTTTGTGAGTTGGGAGGCATTCTCGTTTTAGGCAGTGCGATCGCGGCCCTGGTTCAAGTTGCCATGCCTCGAGAACTGATTCTCAGCTTGGGCCAAGGGCCTATCACTTCCGTTTTGGCGATGTTGCTTTTGGGGGGTATTGTGTCCGTCTGTTCGACCGTTGATGCATTTTTTGCTCTGTCCTTTGCTGCGACTTTTACTAGCGGTTCTCTGCTCGCATTCCTAATTTTTGGGCCTATGGTTGATATCAAAACCGTCGGCTTAATGCTGTCTGTGTTTAGACCCAGAACTGTAGTTTACTTAATCGTTTTAGCCGCGCAACTCACCTTTTTACTCACTGTGATGGTGAATTTTAATTGGAGCTAGATTAGGAACGTAACCCATGCCTCAGTTCAAGACACAGTTCAAGACTCAGTTCAATGCAATTCAGCCCTGGTTAGATCCCATGGCAATGTTGTTGTGGGCGATTGTGTTGTTGAAGTACTGGATCACGGGTAAACTCAACGTTCTGATTCATCCCAACTACTTTGGCTTAACGGTTCTGGGGGGCCTTGGACTGTTGGCGCTGGGTAGTTTTAAACTGTGGGATATGTTCCGGGAAAACGGCTTCATGCGGTCAAGTTCTCCTGCTTCATCCCCCCAAGTTGCGACTCAAACTGTACAACATATGACTCTGCTGCCAACCGGTTGGAGTAGTGGCATTCTGGTCGGAGTTGCGATTTTGTCCCTGTTGATTACGCCTCGTACGTTTGGGAGTTATACGGCACTCCAACGGGGGTTAGTTGAAACGCTACCAATCACTCGTATCCAACCCCAAGCCTTTCAGACTGCGGCCAAACCAGAGGAGCGATCGCTGATTGAATGGATGCGACTTTTGAATATAAACCCTGAACCCGACGCTTATGAAGGTCAAGCTGTTAATGTTACAGGATTTGTGATTTACCCCCCTGATTTGCCAGGAGGTTATCTCTGGCTGGCTCGATTTGTGATTACCTGCTGTGCAGCAGATGCTTACCCAATCGGACTTCCAGTATTACTTCCAGCGAAGTATCAGCACCAGAATCTTCAGAAAGAATATCCTCAGGATAGTTGGTTGGCAATTCAAGGCAAAATGACAACCACTATTCTCAACAATGAGCGTCGATTGACTATTCAAGCCCAGTCGATCCAGTCAATTCCAGAGCCCAAAAATCCTTATGACTCTTAAGGAGTGGGAACAGCGATCGCCCTGCCCCCGTTGATGGCAATGTAGAAAAAGGGAGTTGGAATCGGATTCATGCAGAAGTTATTTATTGTCTAGACTATGATCTTGTCCACGAGATTTGATGAGTTCTGAGAGCAGGGAATTGTAAAATTAAGTTTAAATTGATCAGTCGCTGTAACAAACAAGGTATAAAGCATGACAGCCGCAGTTCCGCAGACCGCATCCGCCGCACCAGAATTTTGTCAAGGAATTCAATACTTTAGTGAAACCTTTCCTGATCTTGAGCTTTATGGAAAAGCCCCCGCAATTGAAGAGGGGAAGACAGCCATTTCCGACCCCAGCGATCTCGGTAGCGCCTATCAAACCCTATTGATGGCAGATGCCCTCCGATACCTAACCCTGCAAGTGACTGGAAGCAAGGCTTCTGGGCATCCTGGAGGGTTTGCCAGCCAAGCAGAAGCCTATGCCTCCCTCGTGATGTTGGGCTACAAAAATATTATGACGGAGGTGGGACATCATGCCCCCGGATTCTACAGTGCGATGTTTTTGGATCGATCCTTGGAAGACATGGGAATTGATACGGTGCAGCAATTGTGCGATCGCTTCCGAGAAATGCACGGGCTGCTGGGTCATCTCTCTGGCTTCATTCCGGGGTTATTAAATCCAGCAGGCCCCCTCGGTCAGGGTCAACACTTTGCCATGGCTGCCGCCTTGCTCCATCGCAAGACCTTGTTCCCCTTCACGTTAGGCGATGGAGGCATGGGAGAACCCTATCCGATGAGCGCCATGATTCATTTCAATACCGCCTATCCTACCGTCACCAACTTTCTCCCGATTCTGGTCTGGAATGGATACAGTCAGGAACATCACAGCATGGTCTCGACCAAATCCAATATGGATATGATTACCTACTGGAAAGGCAATGGCTTTGCCGAAGTTGTGCTGGTGGATGCCAAAGATTTTGATGACCAAGATCAGTCTGGAGACTACGTTGATAGCACTGCATTTTCCCTGGAAAACCGGATTGAATTCACCAAAGCAGTCCTACAAGGAGTTGACCGAGCTGCAAAATCAGCCCTAGAAGGGAAATTAACCGTCTTCATCCTCAAACAGTTAAAGGGCGCAGGAGTTCATGATCGGGGGGCAAAATCCCACAATCTCTATCCTAAGGACACCCTGGACAGTCCCCACATGATTGAGGCTCTGAAAACACGGGCACTACCGCCCAAAGCTTGGGAACTGGTGCGAACAAATGCCGTTCGGGCGGGGGGTGGGCCTGCAGCTAAAACAGTAGTAACCGAGTCTGAATATCCTCTGCCTGTTCTCGGGGAACTTCCCCTAGAGGAATATCCTGTGGGCGACAAACAGGTTGCCACAACGGCCATGGGGACTTTAGTGGCTTACGTTGGTCAGAATGATCCCAAGTTTTTGGTCACTAATGCTGACGGGAATGCCGCTTCCGGGATTAACAATATCAACCAAGCCTTGAAAATCATTCACCCGACCGCCGATGCAACCTATTTTCAAGGGCCAAGTGGCCAAGTGTATGAACCCTTGAGCGAGGATGCCTGCGCTGGATTGGCCGTGGGATTGGCTTTGATGGGAGCCAGAACCCTCTGGTGTTCCTATGAATCTTTCGTGATTAACGGTTTGCCTGTGTTGCAGACTGTCACTCAGGCCATGGCCGAACTCCGCCATCTTACGCCTTCAGTGGTAACGTTGTTCACAGCAGGAGCCCTAGAACAGGGACGTAATGGCTGGACGCACCAACGTCCAGAAATCGAAGCCTACTTTGCTGCCATGATCCGAAATGGGAATATCTTTGCCCTTTTCCCAACAGATGCCAATAGCATTCAGATCTGTTATGACTGGGCGTTGACAACGAAAAATAAAGGAATTATCATCACTGCCAGCAAATCTCCCCTACCCATCCGCACGACTTTTGAGCAAACCCGTCAAGGACTGCAAGATGGCGCTGTGCTTCTGCAAGAGTTGCCGGGAACCAAAACCATCGTATTTGCAGTGATTGGGGACATGACTTTGGTTCCAGTCTATGAAGCTGCAGAACAACTGCAAGCCCAAGGCGTTGGTTCAAAGATTGTGTCAGTGCTCAATCCTCGGCGGTTGTATCGCCCGAATGATGTTGCCTGGGAGACCTGTTCTGAACCGGATGGTCAGTTCCTGGATGATGTTGGGTTTGAGGCGTTGTTTGGGGGAGATGGATTAATTGGAGTGACGGGAGGTGCAAGCCTAATGCTAGAGCCGATTCTACTCCGCAGCACCTTGAAGCGGGATACTTTCGCTTGGAAACGAGGCGAAACAACCGCAAGTGCGACTCAACTCATGGCCTTTAATGGATTAACATCAGAGGCTCTGGTTAACCGAGCCAAAGAATTGATCGCCTAGGCAAATGCGAACTTGACTTCTAACTTCAAGTCATCCTTAGTTAACGTGAATTCAGGAAATTCACGTTAATTAGAACCCAAAAAGACTTCTGTCAAACACTGTTAATCCTATGCCTGACAAGTCCAATTTGGACTATGTAAATCGTTCGGCTCACCCACTTTAATGACTGAAATCGTGACTTGCTCCTCTTGACCATTAAACTTGGTGTTTAAAAAGAAAGAACACAGTTTGCAAGCTTCTAGTACACCTAAAGTTATAGTGTCATCATACCCATTGAGAACGACCCAACCCGCTAGAACTAGCTTATTCGTCTTCAATTTTTTGAACACGCCATCATATAGCCAAAGCATCACGAGAGGTGCAACTTTCTGATCATCCCATGTTGCATCATCCAACAAAAACTCACGAATTCGTAGCACATAGATACCTGGCTCTAGAACTCTTGCTCCCCTCGCTTGCTGGACTTCCATCATTTGCTTAGAAAACAGGTGATAGAAATTTTCATCACTGTCTACAACAAAGTCAGTAACCTGAGTTGTCCAGTTGAGATTTGTCATTGTCATCTTAACGGTGCCCCTTCTATCCAAGCATTTCAACTTAAATGCAAAACCAAACGTAAAAAACTAGCAATATTAAAGTTGGTCTCTTTAAACTTAGCTTAAAAAACTAGTCTGAAAGGCATTTTGATATCAAAGTTTGATTCCAAAGCAATGTAAAGTAATGCCAAAGAAAACCTGGTTCATCATCCTAAAAAACCAGGACTCAACCCTCAGTCCATTGCTAAGATAGGAAATAATCAAAACTTAGAACTATGTCTAGCTATTAATAGTTAGTATAGCACTTCGATCTAAGTCGTAAAGTTTTACGATTGGCATCTTGCCTACATCAACATCGTCTTCTGAAGACTCTTTAGGTAGAAGACAAGAGAATCACTCTAGTTCCTATGAATCATTTAGGATTGAATCGGCAAATTACAATCTGTTGATCTTGAAAAGAAAAGCGTTGTTGTAACCTAACACATGTATCTTGTTGTGGCAACCTAACAAACTTAATATATTAGTTCTCATATAGCAATCGATAATGATTGATGAGGTGTTTGTGGTGCAGACTTCTAGCCTGCGCGGGCAAGCTGATCAATCCACATTCAGACTTCAAATTAGATTGCTATAGTTCTAAACAGATCATTGATCTCCAGCACACTAAAAGTTTTCGCAACACACAAAGTTATGATCCTTTATCTTCATCGTAAAGATATTTTTACATTTCTTCATGATGAACGGCTTGATATCCTATTTTCCCCATTTTATTTTGGTAGCATCGTTGTCTTAAAACTCATGGGATTAACATCGCGACTGCATAGGTGACTTCCATAAGATTTCTAGTCTGAACTGACCTACTGTGCCATGAAGAAAAACTAAAATTTATAACATCTACTGAGAGAAGATCCACCTGAGAGGTGCCCTGAATCCCTCAGGCTTTCAGGGAATTTCAGCCCAAGAGCAGCACAACTTCTGATTGCATTGTCCCTGCACACATTTCCACTCCCCTGCTACCATGACATCTAGGAATCAATCTTGAGCTGTTATTTCAGTCCGTTGATTCTGCTTAAATTTTCAACGTTAATCACGGCTAGGGCGGGTATTTAAAATATGCATTTGAGTGAAATTACTCATCCCAATCAACTTCATGGTCTGTCGGTTCATGAGCTGCAAGAAATCGCTCGACAGATTCGTGAACGGCATCTTGAAACCGTTGCTATTACTGGAGGGCACTTGGGGCCTGGGTTAGGAGTGGTTGAACTGACATTAGGACTGTATCAAACCCTGGATTTGGATCGGGACAAGGTGATCTGGGATGTAGGACACCAAGCCTATCCCCATAAAATGTTAACTGGGCGCTATGCCAATTTTCATACGCTGCGGCAGAAAGATGGGGTTGCTGGATACCTCAAGCGCTGTGAAAGTACTTTTGATCATTTTGGGGCGGGACATGCCTCCACAAGTATCTCTGCGGCATTGGGCATGGCTTTAGCTCGGGATGCAAAGGAAGAGAACTTTAAGGTCGTTGCGGTGATTGGGGATGGGGCGTTAACGGGAGGGATGGCTTTAGAAGCCATTAACCATTCGGGTCACTTGCCTCACACCAATCTGATGGTCGTCCTGAATGACAACGAAATGTCCATCTCGCCCAATGTGGGTGCCATTCCCCGCTACCTGAATAAAATGCGCCTCAGCCCCCCTGTGCAGTTTCTGAAAGATAATTTACGGGAACAATTCAAGCAAATTCCCTTTGTTGGCGAAACCTTCACACCGGAAATGGAACGCTTGAAAGAAGGCATGAAACGGTTGGCGGTTCCTAAAGTGGGCGCAATCATTGAAGAATTGGGCTTTACCTACTTAGGGCCAGTCGATGGCCATAATCTAGAAGAACTGATTGAAACCTTCAAACAGGGTCATAAAATCAGAGGCCCGGTACTCGTCCATGTGGCCACAGTCAAAGGCAAAGGCTATGCGATCGCCGAGGAAGATCAAGTTGGCTACCATGCTCAATCTCCCTTTAACTTGGTGACCGGAAAAGCCATTCCGTCCAGCAAACCCAAGCCCCCTGGATATTCCTCAGTGTTTGCTCAGACCCTGGTGAAATTGGCAGAAGACAACCCCAGAATTCTAGGGATCACAGCAGCCATGGCCACTGGAACAGGTTTAGACAAATTACAAGCCAAGTTGCCTCAGCAGTATATTGATGTGGGTATCGCCGAACAACATGCAGTGACCTTGGCAGCGGGGTTGGCCTGTGAGGGAATGCGCCCCGTTGTAACCATTTACTCGACATTCCTACAACGAGCCTACGATCAGATTATTCATGATGTCTGCATTCAGAATCTACCTGTATTTTTCTGCTTGGATCGGGCAGGAATTGTCGGTGCAGATGGCCCAACCCACCAAGGCATGTATGATATTGCCTACCTGCGATGTTTGCCCAACATGGTTATCATGGCTCCCAAAGACGAGGCTGAATTGCAGCGGATGCTGGTCACTGGCATCACTCATACTGCTGGGCCAATTGCCATGCGGTATCCACGGGGTTCGGGTATTGGTGTGCCTTTGATGGAAGAAGGATGGGAGCCTCTTCCTATCGGGAAGGGTGAGATCCTGCGGAATGGGGATGATTTGTTGTTGATTGGGTATGGAGCAATGGTTTATCCAGCCCTACAAATTGCTGAAATCTTGAGTGAACATGGCGTTGAAGCAACAGTTGTCAATGCTCGGTTTGTCAAGCCTTTGGATACGGAGTTAATTCTGCCTTTGGCCCAGCAAATTAGAAAAGTTGTCACCCTGGAGGAAGGCTGTTTGCCCGGAGGATTTGGCACCGCAGTGGCTGAAGCCTTGTTGGATCATGACATTTTGATCCCAATCAAGCGCTTTGGGATTCCGGATCAACTGGTTGATCATGCTAAACCCGAGGAATCCAAAGCAGATTTGGGCTTGACCAATCCGCAAATTGTCGAGCAAATTTTGCTGCAACTGTTCCAACAGAGTCAGCAGCCTTCTGTGGTGAGTTAGTCATTGCACTCGGGCCAAATAGGGGGTTGTGTAACTCATTGCCCCCTTCACCCCCAAATGGATTTTCTAATTAATGATGCCTAGACACTTACAGCAGTTTTAGTGCAGTATTATTTTAGACTCTCAACGTCCCTCTCCTGCTTTGGGAGAGGGACTTTTAATTCAAAACCTTTGCTTAAAGTAAAGTCTCTTGCCCCTTGTGGACAAAAGCCTTTGTGGGTGAGGGGTTAATCAGTTGGATCAATCCGATTAACTAATGCTGCCCAGAGAATCATGGGAGCACCCACGATTAAACAAAAGAACCATTGATTCAAGCTTAATGGAGCTGTTGCAAAGATAGTGTTAACAATTGGAACATGGGCGAAGATAATTTGCAGAATAATTGCCCCAATGATTCCTAAGCCAATAGCTGGAACATCTCCCGCCTCTGAACCTTTGTCACGCAACCTGGCCATCAAGTTTGGGATCAGTTGACTGATGCTCAACATATAGAAAATTCGTCCGGCAATCAGCGCGTTAATGGCCATGGTGCGAGCAAGGGGCAAACTGCCCGTTGTAGACTTAATGTGTTCAAACACGCCAAAAATTACAATCCAATTAAAGAGGGAAATCGCCAAAATCCGCATCAACCGAGGTTTTGATAACAGGGCTTCATTGGGGTCACGGGGTGGTTGTGCCATCACATGGGGCGATTTGGGTTCAAAGGCCAGGGGAACCGTCATCGTAATTGAGTTGAGCATGTTTAGCCAGAGAATTTGCAGGGAGAGAATTGGCAAATCCCGAACCAACAGTGTACTCAGCAAAATTGTCATGGATTCCCCACCGTTCACGGGCAGAATAAAACTAATCGCTTTCAACAGATTCTTGTAAACGGCGCGACCTTCTTCCACCGCCGCTTCAATGGAGGCAAAGTTGTCATCTGTGAGCAACATATCCGCTGCTTCTTTGGCAACTTCCGTTCCAGTTTGTCCCATGGCAATTCCAATATCTGCCTGTTTCAACGCCGGGGCATCGTTTACTCCATCTCCAGTCATTGCTACGACTTCACCTTTGGATTGCAGGGCTTCTACCAGTTTCAACTTCTGTTCGGGGGCAACTCGAGCAAAGACAGAACCCACTTCAATGGCTTCCGCCAACTCTCTGGGGGTCAGGGCGGCCAGTTCAGTTCCCGTGTAGGCGATGACATTACCATCTTTATTGATACCCATACGGCGGGCGATCGCGCTAGCCGTTACGGCGTGATCTCCGGTGATCATTTTCACCTGTATTCCAGCCCGTTGGCAGGCTTGTACTGCCTTGGTGGCATTGTCTCGAGGAGGATCAATCATGCCCTGCAATCCCAGAAAGGTTAGCTCCTCAGTAATATCCGCGTGCTGCAAGAGAGTCTGGTGATGGGGAACGGGACGTTTGGCTAGGGCGAGAACCCGCAATCCTTTTTCTGCCATGGCCATGACTTGTTTGTCAATGGCAGGGCGGGGTATTTGATCGATACAGTCGAAGGGATGATGTTCCCCGCTAGGGCTGAGAACGTAGTTGCACCGTTTGAGGATGGCTTCAACCGATCCTTTGACATAAATCGTGTTGCCATCAGGGGTTTGGTGTAAGGTGGCCATGTACTGAAAGTCAGACTCAAAGGGAATTGAGTCTAACCGAGGGCGTTCCTGGCTCAGATCCCCTTGGTTCAAGCCCGTTTTCTCGGCGGCGGCAATCAGGGCTCCTTCCGTTGGATCACCCATGACTTCCCAGCGATTCCCTTTCCGTTCTAAATAGGAGTCGTTGCACAGTAACCCAGCGATTAAACATTCTTCTAGGGCGGGTTCATGGGCAATCTCCACAGGCTTGCCGTTATCCAAAATCTCACCGTAGGGAGAGTAGCCAATTCCATTTACCGGGTAATGTTTCCCCCCTGCAAAGATGTCCTGTACCGTCATCTGATTTTCGGTCAGGGTTCCAGTTTTGTCTGAACAAATCACCGTGGCGCTGCCCAGGGTCTCTACCGCCGGGAGTTTTCGCAAGATCGCGTTCCGGTTAGCCATGCGGGAAACACCAATCGCTAGGGTAATTGTAATCACTGCGGGTAACCCTTCGGGAATGGCACTCACCGTCAGGGCAACGGCAGCTTCCAGAGCCTCCTTTAAATCTTTAGACTGCCAGCCCACGAGGAAGGTGACAGTGGCTAAACCTAGAACGACAAATAACCAACGATGGATGAAGTGGTTGAATTTACGAGTTAAAGGAGTCGAGATGGCATAGTGCTGTTCCATCAACTGGGAAATTTGCCCAGTCTCAGTTTGGTTCCCGGTGGCGACAACAACCCCGGTTCCCTGACCAAAGGTAACAAACCCCCCGGCATAAGCCATGTTCCCTCTATCTCCCAAACTAATATCGCTGGGTAGCACGTTTACGGATTTTGTGACGGCGACAGACTCCCCAGTGAGGGCCGACTCATTGATCAGCAAGTCCCTAGATTTAATCAACCGCAAATCCGCTGGAACTTTGTCCCCCGAGGTGAGCATCACAATATCCCCTGGCACCAAATCACTGGAGGAAATCCGGAGTTTCTTGCCATTCCGAATCACGGTTGCTTCTGTTCTGACGGCTTTAGCCAGAGCCGCGATCGCACCTTCCGCCTTGGATTCTTGTACAAAGCCAATTAAGGCATTCGTCGTAGTGACCCCCCAAATTACAGCGGCATTCACAAATTCGCCGAGTAGCGCCTTAACTGCCCCTGCCCCCAACAGGATATAGAGGAGCGGTTGATTAAATTGCAGCAAAAACCTTAGCCACAGGGGTTGAGGCGGTTTTCCCTTGAGTTCATTTGCACCGTACTGATCAAACCGGGCCTGAACCTGTTCGGAACTGAGTCCCTGAACCGGATTGCTTTTGAGTTGGGCGAGGACAGTGGGAATTTCTAAGGCGTGCCAAGCCGCTGGTGTGATTGGAGGAGTAGGTTTTGATAGTGTCACCATGGACATTTATTAAAATTTAAGTTCTACAATACTTTTAGCACGATTAAACAGTGCCAAACTAGTTTGGCACTGTTTAGTATTTCTTATGTATCTAGTTACGTTTTATAAGTGCTATGTCAATAATTACTCCGTTATCGCTGTCTAGGAATGGTAGTATCAGCAAGTTACCTCGCCCAACTTCTGTTTTGATGGATGTTGCAACCTTCTCTGCTCCCCTAGAACTGTTTGGTAGACAGATTCAGTTTCAGCAGCTTGCCCAAGCCCTAGCTCGCAACCGCAACGTTTTAGTGGCGGGAGTTCCAGGCAGTGGTCGGCGGACTCTGGTGCGGCGTGCTGTAGCGGAAGTTGAAGGCAAGATTTTAGAGGTGGATTGCATTCGGGCCACGGATGGGCCAAGACTCATCCAATTGTTTTGTGAGGGGATTAGTCAAGCTGTTAAAAGTCCTGCAGGAGTTGCTTTTTTGCAGGAATGGATGAATAACGTTGCGGTTGAGTTTTTAAATCTACCCCTTGCCCAGTCTGGGAACTCTCGGTTGCAGTTGAAGCCTGATCTCGTCCCCGAACAACTTTGGCAAGTCTATGAACTGTTGTTGCAGTTCCCGCAACAGTTGGCAACTTCTGTACAGCGGCAGGTGGTATTAGTGCTGCATGGCTTTCCTCATATTCGATCTTGGGATCGAAATGGGGAGTGGGAACAGTTACTCCTCGATACGATTTGTCAGCAAACCGCCGTGAGCTATGTGTTGGTGACAACCATTGCCGAGACTAGCTTACCTAAGGCCGACTTGAGCAAAGATTTAACTGTTGTGCAACTTACGCCCCTAGCGGATGAGGTGGTAGCTGCCTGGGCCCAAGATGTACTACATCAAGAGAAACTTAGCTTTGATTTGCGATCGCAAGCTCTAGAGCGGTTTCTCTCAGCCGTTCAAGGTCACATTGGAGATGCTTCGTCAGTTGTGCGCCGATTGCAAACGATTCGGAAATCCACTCACTTGATTGGGAATATCGAGATTGAAACGGTATTACAAGAGTTACTGACGGATTTGTCTACCGTCTTTGAATCATTATTGGTACTCTTGCCTTCATCCCAGGCCCAACTGCTAGAATCTCTTGCCCTTGATCCTACTGACAAACCTCAAAGCCGAGATTACGTCAACAAGCATCATCTGTGTCGCGGGGGGAGCTTGCAAGGGGCGATCGCGGGGCTCCAGCACAAAGGGTTAATATATGGGCCAGAGCTAGGCTATCAGCTTGCTCTACCTCTGTTCGCCCTCTGGATTCGTCAGCGATTGAGCTAGGGGATGGCTAGGAAGTGAGTCAAATAAAGCCAAGAGACTCTCAAAAAAAACTTTCCCAATCTGTAAGGTTCAGACCAGGGAAGTGGGATCAAATCTGTTAAGTTGACGAGACTTAGATATTAGTTTTAAAGACTTAAAGTTAGCTTCAGCCTTACTTTTCAGCTTTTTTCTGACGACGAGCACCCGCCAAGCCAGCGATCCCTAGACCCAACAGTGCAGTTGTGGTGGTGGGTTCAGGAACCTTGATTGCGCTTATGTTCTTCTTGCCAAGTTCTAAAGCGATAACAACGTCGTTGTAGTCTTTGTCGCCGCCGCCTTTGATGTCTTCCCAAGCCAGAACAACATAGTTATCGATCGCATAGGCCATGGCGTGCTGCAAACCATCTGTATTCAACAAGGTATTGGTGTACCAAATATCGTCTACTTTGCGTTCTGCCGCATCTCGGTTCAGGAAGAAATCGAGTTGAGTACCTGCTTTGAGAGTTCCTAGACTCTTATAGTCACCCAGACTCAGCACTTCTGTGGGAGCCTTATCACTGCGGTTGTAGCCTGTGAGACAGGGCTTGTCGAGGCAAACAATATCCTCGAAAACCAGACCGGATTGATTGCTTGCGCCCGTTGCCGTGTAACCGAATTGGTTTCTGTACATAGCTCCTTCGTGGAGGAAGTGAACCTTCACATCATAATCACCCACCATGAACAGTTTAGCGGGGTCAACTGCGTTCTTGGCAACCCATTTTGGGTCAAGGGCTTTGGCTTCTTTGTGAATTACACTACCCACTCGGGTCAGTAATTTGTCAAACCCAGAGATTTCTCCGGCTTGATACTGCTTCAAGTCAGCCGCTCCAGCGGGGGCAGCAGCAGTAACCATGCTTGTTACTAAGGCCGTTAAAGTCGCAATGAATCTAGTTTTCATAGTAAATCTTGTCTCCTGAAAATTAAGAATTTGTTTGGCAATGTACCCTGGGTCGAGAGAGTGTTGAACGTATTAGCTCCGACTAACTTTTTTGCTCTATTAATACTTTAGTTTGTAAACAAAAAATTGCCAATTGATTCTAAAAATCTTCATTCAATATTTACATAAAAACTCTAAATCTAAAGATAAACTATCCGTGAAATTGCGTTTTTATAAAATTAATTATAAAGTTGTTGATACCTGTAAATACTGCGTTGTAAGCTGAATAAGTCATTTAGCACTTGATCATTTAAGGAAATAAACTTTTTTCTATGTATTTTCACAGAGATGTTGAACCATTGCGGGAAATATGGGTTTTTAAAAGACCGTAATCTCCACAATCTTTTTGCTGATCAGAGCACAGAAAAGGAATTGTAAAGCTATTAGACCAGAACTTGAAATTTAAGCTTGAATATAACTTCAGATATATCTCCAGGCCACAAAAGTTCCTCCGCCCCTGAGTCAGTGAGAATACGGAGGCTTGTAGTTAACATCCTGATGAAAAGTTGGTATAATGACGGATAGTGTGCGATGCATCGTTTAAATTAGGGACTAGGTGGCGACGAACTCTTGAGAACGAACTAATTTAAGGAGAAACAATGACAGGATATTTTTGCAGGGCTCTACTGACAGCATCAGGAGCAACGGTTTTAGCGCTTGTAGGGGTCGGTTCTGCACAGGCTGCAACATTCAGAGGAATCGAGTTTCCAGAGGGAGCAGTTTCTTTTGCCGATGCGGCTATCTCCTACGATAGAGGCGGAGACGATGGAAACTACAGCTATGCACCCTTAGAGGTTTTTAACCGACCTGAGACTGCCTTAGGGGAACCAAACTCTGTGTTGATCCCAGAAAACGAATCCCAAGGAGATTTCAGCGCCAGAGACGATTTGTCCTTGGGTGAAGCTGGTCAAGTTGTCCTGCGATTTACGGACAACTTTCTAACGGGGAGCGGGGACAGTGAAGACGACATGTGGATTTTTGAAGCCGGGACTGCTGTTGAAGGGGTTCTCGTTGAGATTAGCGCAGATGGCGTGAACTGGTCTGGAGTGGGTCAGATTGGGGGAACTCAGATTGGTGGAATCGACCTTGATGCTTTTGGCTTTGATGAAGGCGATTTGTTTTCCTATGTTCGCTTGACCGACGACGGTAATAATGTTTACCGAGGCGGTTGGTCTGGGGCTGATATTGATTCTGTCGGCGCAATTTCAACTGTGGCTGTTGATGTTCCTGAGCCTGGGAATATTCTTGGGCTGCTGGCCATTGGTGCATTCACTATCGGATCTAGACTTAAGCGTAAAGCATAGATGCTTTGAAGCAGGTTGAGTAGATTTCTTGAAAAGCCACCCTGTGGGGTAGCTTTTTATTTTTTGGATCTTCTAGAATGCTTCTTTCTCAATCCTCCTTGGAAAGCGATCCATTCAGCGATGTCAGCCGTACTGCAGAAGGCTTGAATGGCGGGCAAGAAAGTTCAACAAAAGCGGGTGTCGATTGAGCACAAATTAGGCGAAGCACTGAGTTAGATGATAGTCTAATGTATTGTTGTCCAGATCCATCCTCAATGCAACCCAAAATTATCGTTCTAGACGATGACCCGACGGGTTCCCAAACGGTGCATAGTTGCTTGTTGCTGACCCAGTGGGATGTTGAGACTCTGCGCCAAGGGCTGACCGATGAATCCCCGATCTTTTTTATCCTCACGAACACACGGGCACTCACCCCAGAGGAAGCCGCAACGGTGACCCGTGAAGTGGCCCACAATCTGAAAGCAGCAATTGCTTCTGTAGCAGTTCGGGATTTTCTCGTGGTCAGTCGTTCAGATTCGACCCTGCGGGGGCACTATCCGATTGAGACTGATGTGATTGCAGAAGAATTAGGCCCCTTTGATGGCCATTTTTTGATTCCAGCTTTTTTTGAAGGGGGACGGTTTACCCGAGACAGCGTTCATTACTTAGTTGTTAACGGGGTTCCGACACCAGTCCACGAAACTGAATTTGCCCAGGATTCAGTGTTTGGCTATCACTACAGTTACTTACCCGATTATGTTGCAGAGAAAACGTTGGGAAAGATTCCAGCTCAGCAGGTCGAACGGTTTTTGTTGGCAGAAATTCGCTCAGGGACTCAAGAACGGTTACGGCAGTTGACGGGCAACACTTGTGTTGTCGTTGATGGGGAGACCCAGGCTGATTTAGACCACTTTGCTGCTGATGTGCTGACGGTTGCGAATGAGGGCAAACGGTTTTTGTTTCGTAGTGCTGCCAGTATTTTGACTTCCCTGGCGGCTTTAGGGCCTCAGCCTTTTCCTCCAGAGACAATGGGGAACTACAATAAGGGCGACAAACCGGGGGCTGTGATTGTGGGTTCCCATGTGCAGAAGACGACCGAACAGCTAGAACACTTGCTCAAGACCCCTGGCATTGTTGGAGTTGAAGTGGATGTTTCCCAGTTGCTAGACGAGAGTGAAATCCAGCGTCATGATTTACTCCAACAGGTGCTCAAACAGGTTCATCAGGTTCATGAAGCGGGCAACACTCCTGTGGTTTATACCAGTCGCCAAGAATTGACTTTTAAGAATACTCAAGTACGCCTGGAGTTTGGCGTTGCAGTTTCCGAGCTACTGATGGATGTCGTGCGGGGCTTGCCATCAGACATTGGCTTTCTGATTAGCAAAGGTGGAATTACTTCCAATGATGTTCTGAGCAAGGGGTTGGCCCTAGAGACTGCTCGGCTTCTTGGCCAAGTTCTGGCCGGATGCTCGATGGTTCGAACGCCTGACGAGCATCCTCAATTTCCAAACCTTCCCGTGGTTCTATTTCCGGGCAATGTTGGTGACCCAAACGGATTGGTAACCGTTTATCAACGGCTCACTCCCAGGGTGAAGTCAGAGCCCTGAACATTAGCGAGTTCTTGCATGATCTAATTCTGGCATCAAGTCATAGTCACCTTGCTCCTCCCCTCCAACCTCCAACCCCTACCCTGGTAAACGGCACGCAACAACCCATGACCCATTCTTCTGATCATCCCACCCCTATCGTTCCCTCAGAGACTGAACTTGTGACTCCGGAGGTTTCTCCAACTCTTCAAGTTCGGTTCAAGCGTGAGGATGGGCGCTTACTGCTGTTCTTGCCACCTGAGCCTCCGCTGCTAGATGATTCCGATCCGCCCACAGGTAGCAGAGGATGGACTGAACTCTGGCAACAACTCAAACATCGGATTAACAGCAGCGAACATGGCTGGCAACCGGACACGGAGGTTTATCTCCTGGCAGGGAGTCGCTTGTTGGATGTCCGTCAACTCCAGGAAATTGCTGAAGCCCTCCAAGATGCCCAACTCAAACTCAAACGAATCCAAACCACTCGCCGCCAGACCGCAGTCGCTGCCGCAACTGTAGGCTATTCTGTTGATCAGGACGCTGAACAGACTCTATTAAGCCAAGAGTCCTTAGGTAAGGCTGCCTTGTTAGCTGAACCCCTTTACCTGCAAACCACATTGCGTTCAGGGATGGATGTGCGTCATCCCGGCACTGTTGTACTGTTGGGAGATGTGAACCCCGGCAGTTCTGTGGTTGCCGATGGCGACATTATCATTTGGGGGCGATTGCGAGGAACCGTTCATGCCGGAGCCCATGGGAATGCCAAAAGTATGATTATGGCGTTGCAAATGGAGCCAACCTTGATTCGGATTGCTGATAAACTGGCAAGGGGGCCAGAAACACCTCCCGCACAGTTCCATCCCGAAATCGCTTACATTACTAATCAGGGCATCCGAATTAGCAAAGCATCCGATTTCTCCAAGGTTAAAATGTGGCAATCCCATGGCTAAAAAGGCGGAATACCTATGAGTCGCGTTATTGTTATTACGTCTGGCAAGGGCGGGGTCGGCAAAACCACCTCAACTGCAAATATTGGTATGGTTTTGGCCAAGCGAGGTCACCGGGTGGCGGTGGTTGATGCGGATTTTGGCTTAAGAAATCTGGATTTACTATTGGGGCTGGAGAATCGAATTGTTTACACCGCCTTAGATGTGCTTGCCGGAGAATGTACTTTAGAGCAAGCCTTGGTCAGAGATAAGCGACAGCCCCGGCTCTCCCTTTTACCTGCGGCTCAAAATCGAATGAAAGATGCCGTCACCCCCAATCAAATGAAGGATCTCGTCGGCAGGCTAGAGTCCAATCACGACTACGTTTTAGTGGACTGTCCCGCAGGAATTGAACAAGGCTTTCAAAATGCGATCGCTCCAGCTCGCGAAGCCATCATCGTTACAACTCCTGAGATTTCCGCCGTCCGGGATGCTGACCGCGTTGTTGGACTCCTCGAAGCCAATGATATTAAGCGGATTCGCCTCTTGGTCAATCGGATCAGACCTGCGATGGTGCTAGCCAACAATATGATGTCCGTACAAGACGTAGAGGAAATTCTTGCGATTCCCCTAGTTGGAGTTGTCCCCGATGACGAAGGAATTATTGTTTCTGCCAACCAGGGAGAGCCCTTGGTGTTGTCGGAAACGACTACCTCAAAAGCAGCGATCGCCTATGATCATATTGCTCGCCGGTTAGAGGGAGAAAAGGTTGAGTTCCTTGACCTCAGCCCACCACCACCAGGGCTATTTGCTCGACTTCGCAGCGCTTTTTCCAAGTAGGATTCTGCATTTGTTTATTATTGGTCATTGGCGACTTGTATTTGTTATGTTGGATTCCGAAACAACTCAATTTTTAGTCCTGATTCCATACTCCAATCCCCAACTCACCCATGAAACTCAGCGACCTGATTGAACGACTCTTTCCCCGCGCTACCAATAGCCGCGATGCAGTCAAACGTCGCCTGAAGATGGTTTTAGCTTATGATCGAATTGACCTCACGCCAGAAATGCTGGAAGTCATACGGCGGGAAATTTTAGCGGTGTTGTCCCGCTACGTGGAAATTGATATTGAAGATTCAGAATTTGGTCTGGAGAGCGATCAACGGGCAACGGCTTTAATTGCAAACTTACCCATTCGTCGGGTCAAAACAGCAGAAGAATCTAAAGAATTTAGGACATCTGAATTGACAACATCTTCAGTTCAGGTCAAGCATCAGAGTATTGAGACGGCACAACAGGATGGGGCAGAAGATGAAGAAGATCGAGAGGAAAGTCTGGATCAACTTTAAGGTTTTAACTTTAAGGTTGCAAACTATTTAGAGGTTGTATATTGCAATTTTATTTGGGTCATGAACATAGGCCAGACAAGATGTTGCTCATCCTCAAAAACTGCACTGAAGTCGTTCATCAATCATGTTTGATTGCTATACTAACGTTTAGCGCTAGAGCTTTAAGCCGAACATTTTATTGCGTAATTCAAGTTGCCAGTTCAAACTTTCAATTTAAACCTTAATCAACAGAACCATCATGATTGAGTCTGAAACCATCTTCTCCCTGAAAATTTATTATTTGAATGGGGAATCCCAAAGCTTTGAATTTCCTAAACCTCAAGGAGAAACGGCAACGTCAGCTAGTTATATTCAGAGAGTTCTGGCTGCAAAAGAACTAATGCTGGAGGTAGATAATCGATTGTTGGTGATTCCCATGCAAAATATTCAACGGATTGAGTTTTCTCCAGCCCCCCAGAAGCTGCCGGACACTGTGCTTCAGGGTGTCCGCCAAGTTAACTAATCGGGGATTGCAATGATCAGAATTCTTCATCTTTCTGATATTCACATGGGGAGTGGATTTTCCCATGGACGCACCAACCCAGAAACTGGATTGAATACTCGTCTAGAGGATTTCATGGCTACTTTAGGACGATGTATTGATCGGGCGATCGCAGAGCCTGTTGATCTAGTCTTATTTGGGGGAGATGCTTTTCCGGATGCGACTCCGCCCCCCTTGGTCAAAGAAGCCTTTGCGACTCATTTTCGCCGCTTGGTTGATGCCCAAATTCCCACTGTGTTGCTGGTGGGGAATCATGACCAATATTCTCAAGGGCAGGGCGGTGCGAGTTTGGGGATTTATCGGACGTTGGGTGTACCAGGTTTTGTTGTGGGCGATCGCCTCGAAACCCACAAAGTTCAAACCCGCCAGGGGATAGTACAAGTGATTACCCTCCCCTGGTTAACCCGTTCCACGCTACTGACTCGACCTGAAACGGAGGATTTGTCGCTAGAAGAGGTCAATCACCTGTTGATTGATAAGCTCAAAGTAGCCCTAGAGGGAGAAATTCGCCGCCTCAGTCCTGAACTTCCGACCGTGTTATTGGCTCACGTCATGGTGGATAAGGCCAGTCTGGGGGCAGAACGGTTCTTGGCTGTGGGAAAAGGATTTACAGTTCCCCTGTCCCTGTTAATTCGGCCCTGTTTTGACTATGTTGCCTTGGGCCATGTTCACAAACATCAGAACTTAAATTCTACCAATGATCCCCCGGTCGTTTATCCCGGCAGCATTGAACGGGTGGATTTTAGTGAGGAGAAGGAGGACAAGGGATTTGTCCTGATTGAGCTTGCCAAAAATCAGGTGCGTTGGGAATTTTGCCCCCTGCCGGTTCGATCGTTCTGTACGGTAAAAGTTGATGTGTCTCAGGCTGAACTTCCCCAGGTTGAGATCCTCAAGGCCATTGGCAAAAAAGACATTCAAGATGCGGTTGTGCGTTTAATCTATCAATTGCGCCCTGACCAACTCGAATTTATTGAGACGAGGGCGCTCCATCAAGCTCTCAAACCTGCCCATGCTTATAGCATTCAGCCTGAACTGGTCAGCCAACTAGCCCGTCCCCGTGTGCCCGAACTAAATTCAAATCGCTGTCTTGATCCAATCGAATCGCTGAAAACTTATTTGCGAGGACGGGAAGATCTGCAGGATATCGGACAAGAGATGGTGGCAGCAGCCCAACGACTAATGGCTGGGGAGATCCAAGACTGAATCTAGCCAGGAGGCCATTCCATCTGACGACCACCCAGAATATGGAGGTGGAGATGATAGACTGTCTGTCCGCCATCCTGTCCTGTATTAATTACAACTCGATAGCCATCCTTGAGATGAGCTTCTTCGGCAATTTTTTTTGCGGTCAATACTAAATGTCCCATCAATGTCTGATCTTCAGAAGTGATATCAGCTAACTTTTGGATGGGCTTCTTTGGAACAAGTAGGATATGGACAGGGGCTTGAGGTGCAATGTCTGTGAAGGCCAAAACAAGATCGTCTTCGTACACAATATCTGCAGAAATTTCACGACGAATAATCTTACTAAACACAGTGTCTTGATTAAGCATGGGCTAATAGTTCGATCACTAAAGAATGGGTTACTTGGGGTTCAAAGAGTTGATGACAAACTGCCAAACAAACTGCTAAACATTGATTTATTCGGAATTGATACGTCAATCATACAGTCTGTAAACTCGGAAAACTAGCATCCCCTTACCCCTGACATCCCCCTGAGCAAAACCAATCCCAATAGCATATCAAAACTAAGGCCCCCTTCTAGTAAAACTAGTTGAGAGCCTTAGTTAATTTTATCCTGGCATCGTGCTATTTTTCCAGGCAGCTACCCACCAAGTATCTTTGCCGTGTCAGCGTTTCACATCCGAGTTCGGGATGGATCGGTGTGGTTCCACTGAGCCATAGACACCAGAAAAGCTTTTAAAAACTTTTTGGAGTTTCTTAAACTTCCTCTGAACAAAGCCTTTTTGAACTTGGCTTAATGTCCTTGTGTTTTTTATTCACTCTTACGAGTATAAAGAATATATTGGGTAATGTCAACTCCTTTTTCAAGGTTTTTTAAAAGACCGCTCAAAATCAAGTTATCAAAAATTAACGGTAGTAAAAACTGAAGTCGTTCAAAGCAGCAGCCACACGCCCTAGATTCAAACGGCTGTGATAAACTAGCTTCCGTTTTAGACTCTCTAGAAAAGACAACGACGGGGCTTCTGCTGATCGTTGACGCTCTGTATTCGCATAGAAATGCTGCCGGACCGCATCAATCTCATGCCACCCCGATTGTTGAAATTTCCAACCCACACTAGCAGCGGCTAGGCCAATGGCATTTCCCGAACCCGAATGAAGATGGTTTAACTCTAGATATCTGCCAATTTTTCCCCAAGCGTTGAGAAAATCCATCTCTTTCCCGTTGTCCCGAGTCATGACCAGCAAATTTTCCTCTGTCCAATCTACTTGCTCTGGAAGTACGCCTAGTTTTTTGGCGATATCCTGGATACACTTCAATCGTGTGGCATGATCTTTGTTGCCGCCATGGACTAAAATACCATTGGTTACACCTGATGTAATTCCGGGCTGCCAGTCAATATTCTCAGGCACATCCTTCACAATTCGGGTATCTGCATCCACTAAAATTGCCACTGGAAATTGAGAAAGTGCTCTCTCAAGGGGAAATCGCTTATCGTGGTAGCAACGATGTATTCCCTGCTGAGTATGTCTATAGAGAAGAACATTAGGGCAACGTTCGAAATCTTTTGGAGAATCAGTACAGATCACCAACGTTGTTCCTGGAGAATATTTTTCCAAATCATAGGCAAGTTCAATTGCCATCAAGCGATATCTATTCCCAAGAGCAAGGGTACAAAAGCAGAAATTCTTGTTTTGGGGAGTCATAAGTTTCTCTACCTGGCGTGAGTGCTGAGTCAGAATAGCAAGTCCATCACTATTCCTCACTTTATCTATAGGTTGGAAAAACTGTTTTTTGCAGGGTCGATACTGCTGCCTGCGGTACTTTTCTTGGCCAAGGAGAATCGAATTTTCTGGCTAAGACTTGCCAGGAATTAACCCTCGGCGTTCTGAGGTCAGGGAATGCTTGATAAAAGTATTCAGATGTTGCAAATGGGCATTATCTGACAAGATTTCCACCTGTTCTAGAGCATCCTCTAGCCGATGATCCGAACGGTAAAGGAGACGAAACGCTTTCTTTAACAATCCCAGTTCCTCCGTGGTTAATCCTGCCCGTTTCAACCCCACTAAATTGAGAGCGCGGACTTTGGAGGGATTCCCTTCAACTAACATAAACGGGGGGACATCCCGATCAATGCGAGTCATGCCGCCAATCATGGAGAGCTTGCCAATATGCACAAATTGATGAACCCCTAAAACCCCACTCAGACGGGCTTGAGATTCAATCTGAACATGACCTGCTAGAGCTACTCCATTAGCAATAATCACTTGATCGCCAATGACACAGTTATGTCCGACATGGGTATAGGCCATCAAGAGATTGCGATCGCCAATCTGAGTTACCTCTCCAGCATAGGTGGCGCGATTGATGGTGACATATTCCCGGATCAGGTTCTCGTCGCCAATTTTGACAAAACTGACGGCTCCCTGATATTTCAAATCCTGAGGTTCAGAGCCAATAATTGCTCCAGAAAAGATTTGATTTCGGGCTCCAATTTCTGTCCACCCTTCAATCACTGTATGGGCCCCAATGGTTGTCCCAGGCCCAACTTTGACATGTTCCC
>JBOFUV010000058.1:0-6996 GCA_051652765.1 Microcoleaceae cyanobacterium
TGTCTTTTCCTCCTAGGAGTTCATCATCGCCTTCGTCACCCAAAATGAAATCGCTACCCAGGTTGCCGTTGATCGAGTCATTGCCCTTGCCTCCGAAGAGAATGTCGTTTTCTGGAAGGCCGAACAGGGTGTCCTCACCGATAGAGGCACTGATAATATCATTCCCCGGTGTTCCTCGTAAGCTATCATTTCCGACTGTTCCATACTGAATTGGCTCTAGATTGGGAGGTTCAGGGCAGGGCTTGGGCTGCGGTAGAACAATTGTTGAGAAATCATCATCTTGACCTGGATCATCATCCCGGGGGATAGAAGTCGGAGTTGGAACAGGAGTTGGCCCTGGTGTTGGGTCTGGGGTTGGAACGGTTGTTGGGTCTGGCGTTGGGTCTGGTGTGGGCGTTGGCGTTGGGTCTGGGGTTGGAACGGGTGTTGGCCCTGGCGTTGGGTCTGGGGTTGGAACAGGAGTTGGCCCTGGCGTTGGGTCTGGGGTTGGAACAGGAGTTGGCCCCGGTGTTGGGTCTGGAGTTGGCCCTGGCGTTGGGTCTGGTGTGGGCGTTGGCGTTGGGTCTGGGGTGGGCGTTGGAACTGGTTCATCAATATTGTTAACAACGATGCTAAACCCTTGATCTATGCTTAAAGAATCCAAATCAGTTGCTGTGATGTTTACAAGGGTGCTAGATTCGGTTTCATAATCCAGGAACTGATCTGCTTTGAGTTTCAGAATGTTGTCTACTACTTCAAACCGGGCATCGCTCACACTGTAGGTAAAGCTGGTGTCATCCACATCAGCAACAGTTAAGTTGCCGATGACGGCTTCGACTGCGTTTTCATCGACACTAGTGTTATCAAGACTGACTGCTGTAGGGGCATCATTCACTGGATTGACTGTAACGGTGAAGATATCCGTTACTACCTTTCCATTAGAGACTGCTTCAACCGTAATTTCTGCTGTGCCTGTTTGGTTGTCTTGATAGTTGAGCAGCAGGGTATTGCCTAAAATTGCCGCTTCAGTCAAAGCTGGGTTAGTGTTCACCTGAAGACTTTTGGTTAGCTCATCAAGGTCACTATCAATATCAGTGAATACTGCTGTTAGATCTAAAACAGTGTCTCCTGCATCTTCATCAACTGTGATGTCAGCAATTGGGGTAGCAACTTTCGGGGCTTCATCAATATCGATGACATTAATCGTTAAGTCTTGCTCAACCATTAACCCTTGACTATCCGTTGCTTGAACTCGAATTTGATAGACTCCCTGGGTTTCAAAATCGAAGGGTTCCTTGACTTGAAGTTGATTGGCAACAATCTCAAACTTAACATTATCAGGATATGTGACTTCAGAAATCAGGCGATAGGTATAAGTGTCACCCAAACTTGTATCAACAATGTTCAAATCACCCACAACAGTTCCCGCAACCTGATTTTCATCAACCACATTGTTACTCAGAGTTAGAGTTGGGGTCGGTTCAGATGAGGCCGCCCGTGTCAAAACACGAATTGGATCAAGTCCATCCCTGCTAGTTACGTCAAGGATCAGGGTATTTTCGTTGACAATCGTTGCAGTATCTGAACTACCGTCAGGGTTTGATTGATCCATTTTAATTGGCCAACGCTCGTCTGGGTAAAAGAAATTATCTCTGCCCAGCAATTCATTGCTTGAAAGAAGCTCTGTGTCATTTCCGATCAAACCAATGATAGGCCCATCAAAAACGAATGTTCCTTGAGCATTGAAAAAGGTTGAAGAATCTAGAAATATAGGATTTAAATAAATGTAGTAGCTATTAATTACTTCACCCGAAGCAATCGTGTTGAATACACTGTCCCAGTTCTCTGGATCATTCACTTCTACGGGCTGAGTGAGAGTAAGGCTACGCTGCTCGTTAAAGTATTGGAGGAACTCAGATTCCTGCTGAAACACATCCGATGGAGACGCTAACTCCTGAACATCTCCTGATGCCACTAATCCTGGAACAGTTCCTGGCGTTGGAGTTGGCGTTGGAGTTGGCGTTGGAGTTGGAGTTGGAGTTGGCGTAGGTTCGGACAAGTTAGCTGCAGTAATCACACGAACTGGATCAAATCCATTGTGGTTAGAGAGACTAATTCTTAACGTTTGCCCGTTAACTTCTACAGTATCTGTATGGAAACCATTGTCCAGTCTAGTCAAATCTGAAGGAGAGTAACTGACTTCATCGATTCCTAACAGGCTATTGGTTAAGAATAACTGATCACTATTCCCAATAAAACCCAGGATATCCCCATCAAAGGTGACTTCAGCATCAACTCGCTGTCGAGGCCCACTCACTGGGCTGAAAAATAAGTAATGACTATCAACAAGAGTACCGGGAGAAATTTGATCTAGTATACTTTGCCAGTTATTGGGATCATTAATTTCAAGTTCATCACTGAGCGTAAAATCTTGCTTTTCATTGAATGCCTGGATTTTATTTTGACGAATGTCCAGACCTGCTACCAGAGGTGGAAGATTTATGACTTCTTCATCTGCGTAGAGTAAGCTGTTTGCATCCACACTCAGAATCTTGTTTTCGATTTTGATCCAACTGCCATCTAACCAGACTATGGCTTGATCATCATCATTTTTCAGCGATTGCAATTGTTCGGAATTCAGAGCTGTTCCCTGAATTAGTGATGCGAAATGCTCTCCTTCATCCCCTGCAGTGTCTCCTGAATTAATCTGAGAATCAACAAAGTGACCAATTTCTTCCAGCAACACCTCGGCAATAACTTGAGGATTATCTAAATTTTGTAGTAAATATTCTTGAGATAGGTAAATTATGTTACTAGAGTTAACATAAGCACCAACTCCGCCATTGATTTCCTCTGTTAAACAAACTTCAATCGCCGGTAGCTGGCTAAAGTCTTCATTTGTCCATGCTTGATAAAAATATTCCGCAGTTTCATGATTATAATCCGGGCTAAAAGCATCTTTAAATAAAGATAAGAAGTTGAACTTGCTAATTGTTGAACTTACTAATCGTTGCTTGGAAATTTGCTGGGCTTCTGTTAAGATAGAATTTATTGCTTCAAAATTGTAAGACATATTTTACTCCGAATTTTATTCCGAAAAAAGTTATAAACTAGGTTAATTATTGAATCTAGAAATGTGTTCCTCACCAATGTAAAAGCTGCCGTAATCGCTAAAAACTTACAGTGCAGACAAAATACCTGCACTATACCTGCAATCCAGATTAGGAGCGCTACAACTATTTTCCCTTCAAGTCAATTAAAGTACCTACCCAGTCAACTTCCGAACTACTTCCTGCAGGCAGGCAAATGTTTCCAGTATCTCAGGCTATTATTTCACTCTTCACGCTACCTCGCCTATCTCAACGAAATAAGCAAGGCCAAATCCTATCACTAAGTAGCTCTTCACTCCCCACTTGCTGCACTTCCTCTTGGCAAGGAAAGGGCAGCAGGGATTGCCTAAGATAGCGGAACCCTCAGAACCGAATTTAGTGTAAAACTAGTGTAAAACGGTTTCTAGATCCTTCACCCTGAATCAATACAACACGATTAGCATAGCCTTAGCAAGTCAAAAAATACAGATCTTTATGTAAAATTTGAATAGAGGGTATGTAAATTTTCTGTAAAGATATTCTCTGTAAAGATTCTATCTTGCTGCTCATCTGTCCACAGCACGACACGCCTTAGAAAAAAGCAGTAAATTTGAGGCAGTTTTTATACAAAGCTTATACAAAAATTTAGAGGGCTTAACGTAACTCTTTCATCCTATCTGTGATGCCGTTCTGGTAGAACGTTTCTGAGTTGTTATGCCCTCCCTCAATCAGTTAGGCAGTTAGACTAACTTTAGTCAATCATGAGTAAATAACTGGGCGGAATGATTCTTATGAAACACAATCTAGGGACTTGGCAGCCTCAAAAGAAATGGGTTTGCCATCCAGATACTCTGGGATCGGTGCCCCCATCAACTTGAGAATAGTTGGAGCAATATCGAGAACATGACCCGCAGACAAACTTGAGCCTGCCTCAATTCCTGGGCCAGTTGCTAACATAAACCCGTCCGCTCGATGACTCCCGGCCCGATAAGGGGGTAAGGGGCCAAAGCGACCAAACTCAGGACTTTCGATCACATCAGTTGCATATTCATCTTGCCAGATTACGATCAAATCAGCGTCGGGCAACTTCGGATCGCAATCTAGGGGGTTCTCACGGGTGCGGACTATGCGGGTTACCATTGGAATCCCTGTGCGGGGATCTTTCAACTCGCTCAATTTCTCGCACAGATCGTCGCAAACCTGGTGATATTCGGTCGGATCAACAATCCCTTGAGGTTCCCGTCCTTTCAAATTAATCCGAACGTAACCCTCGGCGAAACTCGGGATAGCAAAGGCTTTCATCTGGGGCCAAAGCGGCTTGTACCATTGAGCCGGATTCCAGGGAACAACCGTTTCACCCTGACGCTTCAGTTGGAAGGGTGAAATCAGATCATCTTCCTTGCCTGGATCTAGCCACGGTTCAATCAGGTTAAAGATTCGCGTGGGAGTTTTATCTCTCAGGAATCGGCGCAGAGGGTTAGTGTCATACTTCGTTCCCCACAAGTGACGCTCCCAATAGTTCCACTTCATTTTAGTCACTTGGGGTGGCAGCGGATCGGAAGTTTTCCCATGCCCAATCCCATACTTGCCCGGAAAACTGTAACGGTAGAGAAATTCAGGCAGATAGATAAAGGTCGGTAAGTCAATGGTTGCTGGCCCCATGCCATGGGCAGAGAAAATGACCACATGGGCATTGTCTGGAGCCTTTTCGAGCATCTCACCAACTGCCTTGTCCATGGCCTGATAGACCGTGAGCAACGGATCATGATCCACTTGAGAACGGGCGAACTCATACAGCGGATGCTCTGGCTGACTCAGATGCCAGAATAAATGGCCACCGCCATGGGACTCCCCAAACACGGTCAAGAACAAGTTCCAAGGCTCACGCTGCATTAAATCTTGACAAGTCGCAGAATGACGCTCAATTCCAACGACAAAAGGTTGCTCAAGCTTTAGGGTGGACTTTAAATCTAGACAAACGGCATAATCTTTGTGAAGGGTTGGATGGCCGCCGTGCTTGTCAATTAGCTCTTGATAAAGAGACTCTGGAAGAGAACTGGTGGGAACTTGAGGAGAGTGCGCCCCCCAACCCCCAACCTGCAATCCTTTAACATCTTCACTCAGGCGCAGTTGAGGAACATCAAAGGTAATCACCCGATACTCTTCTCCCGTATCAAAAAAGGGAGGATATTCTTTGTAATCATAAGCAGCACGGGTTTCAGTTTCATAGGTTCCTTCCCGAAATCCCATGGCCGCCCAATATCCTGTTTTCTCAGGGCGACACCCAGTTGAAAACGTTGTCCAAGCTGTTTCTACATTAGAATCCCTAAAATTTTCCAGGCGACCGTAAACCCCTTGTTCACGGAGACGGCTTAAATTTTTCAAATACCCCTTGGACATCCACTCTTCCAGTAACGCAGGCTGAGCAGCATCTAGCCCAATCGCAATCACCTGATTTTTGGTATTCTCCATGGCATCAACCTCAACCTTGAGTTAATAAGTGTTTCCCGATGAAGCTCAGCAACATTGCTAACCAGAAGATTCCCTTCCAACGCACAATATTAAGTAAAAGCCTGAATCTCTTAGTAAAAGAATGACTCTGAAACCGATGGATCAACTAGCGACGAGACACCCTCGAACCTGCTACAAAACTGGCCCTTGCCTGAGACAGGAATGAATCAACACGATTTTTCCTCTCTTTACTAGCCTAGCTGAAGTCATGAGTGAATGCCAACTAGATGCAACTGAATAATCAGCCCTGTAGTTGGCATGATTGAGTTTGTTAAAAATTCTCGTCATCCAGGAAACAGTCATCTTGTTCTGCCGCTGACCGCTTGATGATTCTGGCTGGGATACCAACTGCTGTTGCACCTGAAGGAACATCACATAGTACAACGGCGTTTGCTCCAATCTTGGCATGGTCTCCAATCTGCACTTTCCGTAAAATTTTGGCCCCAGATCCGATATCAACATGACCCCCAATTTTAACTTTTTGGGTAATGGTAACCTGCTGCAAAATTAAACAATTTGGCCCAATTGAAGCCGTAGGGTGAACCACAATTCCATGGGGGTGAGGCATAGATAATCCTCCCGCAATCTGACTGTTGATGGGGATATCAGCCCCGGTCACAACACTCCAAAAGCGAAACTGAACCACAATGATGGCCCTTATCAAAGCTGAGAAAGGCCCTTGAAGTTTAGCCCACTTTTGATAAGCTCGGATCGACTTCAGTAACTGACGACTAGGTTCCCACCATTTCCTTAATGTTTCTCGTTCCCAGTCTGGTTCCGTCGCCGAGATTGGTTTTTTTGGGGCCGTTAGCAACTGTAAACTAGGAATCATGCTAATCATTTGTGTATTCATTTGACTTAACCGACTAAGTTAGTAGTAGCAATTTCAATTCTTGTTGGGCATGGAGGATTTGAGGGAGCACCCTCAAATCCCATTTATTCGCACCTCAATTGCATGGAAAATGCTGTATGTAAGGCTGTACCTAGATGACGTACTTTAAGTAGCTGGCATTGGTACTTTCCACGGTGACATTTCTTACCAAAGCGATTAACTCATCTGAGTTGTCATAGCGCTGATTGGCATTGCTATCGAGGTAGATGCCTGTGCCACTCGCTCCATCAACAGCAGTTGGGCTTAGGGTGTACTTACTAGGAGTTCCCCACAAGGCGATCACATCCACTTCAGGATTAAAGTCCATGATCAAGGCGTAATCGCTTGTTCCGGGTGTCGCACTATTACCGTCGTTGTAATAGGCTTGGTTCTGGTCGCCCAGAATAAACAAGTTAGCGCCGGTTCCGCCGGTTAGGGTGTCAATTTCGGTTATCCCAGGGGTTGATGCCGTTGGATCGATACCTGTGAGAGTATCGTTATCCTCATCGCCCCAGAGTTTGTCATTGCCTGTCCCGCCCATGACAA
>JBOFUV010000059.1:0-22569 GCA_051652765.1 Microcoleaceae cyanobacterium
CATTGCGGGTGCGGAAAGCAGACATTGAAGACTGGGTCAACTACTTTATCAGCTTAATCTGCCGAGACCAACGAATTCGGAAAGTTCGGATCACTCCAGAGGCTCTGAGACGACTGCAAGCCTATGATTTCCCCAACAACCTGCGGGAGTTAGAAAGCTTGGTAGCCCGAGCAATTGTGCAGCTTCAGGGCGGTGCAGAAATTACCGAAGAAATTATCTGGCCTGCCCAAACGAAGAAAAAACAATTTCGCGTCAACCTCCTGAATGCCTATCCTGACCTCAGGCGGTTTCTCAGAAGTCCCTGGTGGCCTGATCGACTGAATTACAGTTTTACCGTCTTGGTCTTTGCCTTGATTAATCTGATCTTGTTCATCGGCCCCCAAACCCGAGACCAAAACTTTGCCTTGAACTTATTTTGGGCGTGGTGGTGGCCGCTCGTGTTAATTAGCTTTCCGTTTGTTGGACGGGCGTGGTGTGCTGTTTGCCCCTTTATGATTTATGGAGAAATTGCTCAAAAACTTTCCTTGAAATTCTTCCCCAGATCGTTAAGATCTTGGCCCAGGCAAACTGCGGAGCGCTGGGGCGGTTGGTTTCTCTTCGGGCTATTTGCCTTGATTTTACTCTGGGAAGAATTGTGGAATTTAAAGAATACCGCCTATCTCTCGTCCTGTTTGCTCCTGCTCATTACTGCCGGAGCTGTCATTTTCTCGGTTTTATTTGAGCGGCGACTGTGGTGTCGTTATCTCTGTCCGATTGGCGGGATGAATGGCATGTTTGCGAAGTTGTCCATGACAGAATTGCGCGCCCAACAGGGAACGTGTTCAGCAGAATGTACCACCTATCAATGTTATAAGGGCGGGCCACAAAAAGGCGAAGGATTGGCAACTGCGGGCTGTCCCTTGTATTCTCATCCGGCTCAACTGGTTGATAATCGAGATTGTGTGCTGTGTATGACCTGTTTAAAAGCGTGTCCTCACCGTTCCGTAGAGCTGAATCTGCGCCCACCAGGGATTGAATTGTGGACAACTCATACTCCACGAACTTATGAAGTTGCCCTGTTATTTCTGTTGTTAAATGTTGTTTTTCTGCATCACTTACCGGAAGTGAATCAGTTAATTCACGCTAACATCAACATAATTTCATTCTGGCCGCATCTTGCAGCCTCTGTCATGCTTTTAAGCTTGCCTATTCTTCTACCAATTGTTGCCCATGGAACCTTACAATTCATGGTTCGAACTGGGCTCAGTCCCCTGAAACCCCGGCGATTTATTGAATTGGCCTATGGTTATCTCCCCTTAGTGTTAGCAGGAAACTTAGCTCATTACCTACACCTAGGGTTGTCAGAAGCCGGAAGAATTCTACCCGTTACTTTTGCCACCTTTGGGCTAAATGGGGGAGGGTTGCCCATTGTGGTTGCCCATCCTGCTGTTGTGAGTTTTCTGCAAGCAGTTACCCTGGTTATAGGGCTACTCGCTTCGATTATTCTGACTCAAAAAATTGCTCGCCAACCGTTTCGGTTTCTTCTGCCTCAGCATCTTAGTATTCTGATCCTAACGGTATTACTTTGGCAGGTGATTTCTAATGCTTAACCTAGGGGATCTGGCATCACACAAACAAGCTCATCTCATCTTCCTTAACAATTAATTAGGATTACTATGAAACAATCAAGAGTGCTTAGAGCTGTATTTTTTTCTCTGCTGAGTCTAGTCTGGTTTCTAGGTCTAAACTCATCATCAGCTTGGGCTGCTGGAGCACAGAGCGTCAAACAATGTTCGGGGACAGAGCCATTTTGGAGCCTAACACTTGACAACTCCCAAATTAAATTTGAGCGAGCAGGAGGATCGATCTGGTCTATTCCTAAAACCACCGCTAATTCTGCCCAAGGAAAGCCCGCAGATTATCTGGCTTTGTATCAGGGCAAAGTGCGAGAACAGTCAGGCAGATTTTTAAATGTCATCATTGAGCAGGGCAATTGTAGTGATGGAATGTCAGATAACACCTATCCTTACAACGTCTATGTTCTCAGTGGGCGAGAGTTATACCGAGGCTGTTGTCGTTAACTCGGGACTATTTTAGCGCCCCAATAGCTACAAGCCTCCCCTTAGCAAGGGGAGGTTGAAAGGGGTCTAATCTGTTGTGGCATGTTCAAAGCAAGATGGCTTGATAAGCCTTGCTAAACTACCGCAATTGCCAACCTTGTCTTAATTGATTAAGCCGCTTCTAATTTAAGATCCCGTAAAGCATTGATATCAACTTGAATCGAAGGCCCCATCGTTGCCGTAACATAGATACTGCGCCAGTAACGGCCTTTAGCACCGGAAGGACGGTTGCGATCGATGCAATCTTGCAATGCTGAAAGATTAGCCAACAGATCTTCAGCCGGAAAAGACGCTTTGCCAAACATCACATGAACAATTCCAGTTCGATCTGCCCGGAATTCTAACTTGCCAGCTTTGAATTCAGCGATCGCCCCAGTTAAATCAGTCGTGACTGTGCCGCCCTTAGGAGAAGGCATTAACCCTTTTGGGCCCAGTAGACGACCGAGCTTGGCAACTTGGGGCATCATATCTGGGGTTGCAATCAGCAGATCAAAGTCCAACATTCCTTTCTGAATATCGGCGATGAGATCCTCAGAGCCTACAATTTCTGCGCCAGCGCCTTGGGCTTCAGCGACTTTTTCTCCCTTAGCTAATACCGCGATCCGAACCGTTTGACCCGTTCCTTTTGGCAGCGCGACAGTTGTCCGCAACTGTTGGTCAGTGTACTTGGGATCAATTCCAAGACGAATGTGAGCTTCAACAGACTCTGGAAACTTAGCTGTAGCGGTTTCCTTGAGCAACTGAAGGGCATCCATGGGAGCGTAAGGGCGATCCTCAACCTTCTTCAGAAGTTCCCGTAGACGACGTGAGACTTTTTTAACCATTTATTCCTCCTGGGGTGCTAGCGAAGGGTTAACCTCTTCCCCAAATTAATAGTGAACAGAACTTGACACATTGAGAACAGTAGGATCGGACTGACAAGCCAAAGCAATAGGCTCCAGCCAGTCAGAACTTATTCCGTTACCGTAATGCCCATGTTGCGAGCTGTACCTGCCACAATTTTCATTGCCGCATCAATATCATTCGCATTCAAATCAGGCATTTTTGCTTCAGCAATCTCTCGCAACTGAGCCTGGGAAATGTTCCCAACCTTAATTTTATTGGGCTGACCCGAGCCGCTCTCAACCCCTGCTGCTTTCTTGATTAAAACAGATGCAGGAGGAGTCTTGAGGATAAATGTAAAGCTCCGATCCTCGTAGACAGAAATTTCGACTGGGACAACCAAACCTACCTTATCCGCAGTTTTAGCATTGTACTCTTTGCAAAACATCATAATATTGACCCCGTGCTGACCCAGTGCTGGGCCAATTGGAGGAGCCGGGTTTGCTTTTCCCGCTGTAATTGCAAGTTTGATAACTGCGACAATCTTCTTTGCCATACCTTAGCCCTGTTTCTCCACCTGATTGAACTCTAACTCTACCGGGGTATCCCGTCCAAAAATTGACAGCAAGGCTTTCAGCTTATTGCGCTCTGGACTGACCTCAACTACGTCCCCTTCAAAATCTTTGAAAGGGCCAGATAGCACTAAAATATGATCTCCAGTTGTCACTGAAACATGAACGACAAGCTCCTGCTGTTCAGCCTGCCTAAAGATCCGCTCGACTTCTGATGAACTCAAAGGCAAAGGCTTCACATGCCCTCGACCTCTACCTAGGCTCCGCTTTTGCTCTGCGCCAACAAAGTTAATCACATGGGGGGTGTTTTTAATCACCTGCCACGCTTCATCATCTACATCCCAGCTATTCTGGTCACCGCTCCAATTCAGACGCATCTGCACCAACACATAGCCTGGAAAAACCTTTTCCTCGCTCTGTTGACGGCTGCCATCCTTACGAAGCTTAATCATTGGAGCTTGAGGAATCTGAACCTGTAAGATCCGATCCGCAACATCCAAGGTTTTGACCCGCTGCTCAAGATTGAGCTTAACCCGCTTTTCGCAACCTGAAGCCACCTGAACAACATACCAACGAACTGCTCCAGGAGAGTTTCGCTCTACTGGCGTTTCTTCAAACTCTGTCATAAACCTAGACCACTAAGACTTGCCCGATGTAGGGTCATTGAAACACCTGTATCGATGCCCATTTGAACAAGTTGTCAACTAGATAGATGATCGTGGCTGAAAGAATAATCATCAACAGAACGCCCGCTGATTCACTAAAAAGCTGTTGGCGACTAGGCCAGACAACCTTGGTTAGCTCCTCCCTAGATTCCCTGAGGAACCTAACAACTAGGCTAGACTCGCTTGAAGCCTCCTGAACTTTTATTTCATCTTTCTTGACCACCGGAACCTTCCTCCCGCTGAGTTGACCCCACAATATCACCAAATCCAATAAAACCAGCAAGATCTCATAATAGCATAAATAAGGGATAAGCTTGTTGCACTAGAGATAATGCCAAGCTAGTTACCATGCTGCTTTTATTCTAAAAACTTCAGTCATACCATCAGACATCTGGCCTGCCTAGACCCAGCGTGAATATCTGTAAACTTCCCTATTTCCTTAGAATTCAAGCTGACCTTCAAAAAGCCAATTTAGCTGTTTGTATGCTAAACGCGCCCTGGAGGACTTGAACCCCCGACATCAGGTTTTGGAGACCTGCGTTCTACCAACTGAACTAAGAGCGCATCTTAATAAGACTTCATCTTTTCTAAGATAGCACAGAATGGTGTCGTTTCTGGAATTTGAATTGGGCTGAGAATGGGTGAGACCTTAACATCTCGCTGAAACATCTTGCTGAAACACTTCGCTGGGCCGACCCATTTTTCCTTCAGGAATTTAAGGGAGGGCCTTGAACCTCCCTTAAAGGGGGCGATCAAAACGTTGCTTAACCCGAGTTGCTTTACCCACGCGATCCCGCAAATAATAAAGCTTGGCACGCCGCACTCTACCCCGACGAGTGACCTTGATATTGGCAATCAGGGGAGAATGTAGGAGAAATACTCGCTCTACTCCTACCCCTTGGAAAACTCGTCGTACGGTAATGGCTTCATTGATGCCGCCACTCCGCATCGCAATTACAGTTCCCTCATAGGGCTGAACCCTCTCCTTGCCCCCCTCCTGAATTCGAACGCCAACCCGGATTGTATCTCCAACGTAAATCTCTGGCAGCTTTGCATTTTTAGTCTGCTCTTGTAAATTCTTAATCTCTTCCGCTTCAAGGGCGCGGATAATTTCTTGGGCTTGCATGGCAAATTTTTATAAAAACTCACAATCTCCAATTATAGGCGAAGCCTGTCTTTTGTTCGAAGATTCTCTTTAATTTCTTCAGCAACTTCTGCAGCAAAGCTACGGTTGAACTTTTGGAGTCATCAGGAATTCTGGGATAAAGGGGGTTTTGAGTTATGATTATGGGGCAGAACCGCCTGTTTTAGGTTTAAGGTCTTGCACAAGGCGTTTCAGCTTCTAGCTTGGCTGACTAGCGGGTCAATTGTGAGGTTAACTGCAGATGGGCATACAGGACAATCAGCCCCTATCCTCGGGATCAGATCAGGGAAGGTCACCGGAAGAGGTTTTGAGTTCAGTCATTGATGAGCTTGAAAGTTTCCAGCGGGATGTCAAGCAAGGGCTGTCCCAGGATGTTGAACGGTTGCAGCGGGATAAGCAACATTTGATTCAAGAAATTGAGCAACTGCGGCGAGAACAAGAGGATCTGCGCTTTCAACGTCTACAGACCCTGTCAGAACGTCAGATTGCTCAGCAGCAGGTTTGGCTAAAGCAGTTAGCTCAGTTACTTGCGAGTAATCTCCAACGAGAGTTGATCCTGCGAGTGGGTCAAAATCAGGCTTTTGCCGATCAGCCGTTACTTGAAGTTGATCCGGAAGGACTGTTGGCTTCTGGTAGAGAAATTAATGCTGATCTCCCTCCCCAAGAGTTGGAGGCTGTTTTAGATCGAAGCTTGAATCAGACGTTTCGTGAGCTTCAGCAAGAGTTAAATAGCTACCAGAGCGATCTTTCCCAACGGTTAACCCACATGCAAAGTCTAGAACAGCAGGTTGAAGCCCTGTTGGAGACTGTGGTAGCCCGTCTGCGAGAACAGCTTGATACGTTTTCTGGCCTTGAACCTCGGCCAACACCCCAAAGCATTTCGGAGTCCAATCCAATCTCCCTCCCGCCTAGACGGGTTATGCCTGAATCTTCTCAGCCCACTGTTCAGTCTATTGTTCAGCCCGCTGTTACTCCTGCGCCACAACAACTGCCTCTTCAACCACCACAGCCTCAACAACTGCGATCGCAGCGGGCTAAGCCAGCTTCTCAAGTTCAGTTGGGGCTGTTTTTGGCGTTTCTGTCAGCGGTGACTCTATCAGTTTTTAATGTTTGCATTAAAATCCTGCTGAAGTCTCCTGAGCCTCGTCAAATTTTTGGTCTATTTGAAGTGAATGGATTGATTGCCCCAGGGGTTGGCAATTCCTTGTTGATTTTATTGCTACGCATGATTGTGGTGATTGCGCTAATGCCTGTGGTTTCGACATTCCTCTATCCAGTGGTTTGGAGTGATTTACGACGGTTCCTGCGCTCGGGTGATTCTGCCCTGATGCGAGCTGTGATTGGTAGCGGTTTTTTTCTGTTTTTATCCCAAGTTTCGATTTATATTGCCCTAGGAGAAATTCGGACTGGGGTTGCGATTACGATTTTCTTTATCTATCCCATTGTGACTGTGTTTGCCTCTTGGGGGTTGTTTGGCGATCGCCCCAGTTGGATTCGGATTGGAGCGATGTCATTGATTGTGACGGGGGCTGTTCTGAGCCTTCCAGACTTTTTTGGCGGAGCAGGAAGGCCCATTGCGTTTGGCAATCCCCAACTGGGAGTGATCGCGTCGATCTGTGCAGGCGTAACCTTTGCTGGGTATGTGCTGTTAACCCAACTGGCTGCAGGCAAGCTTCATCCGATTCCGTTTAGCTTGGTTAACTTTGCCTCTATCTTTGTATTTTCTGCGGTCAGTCTGATTGGAATTGGATTAATCGATACCTTAGTTGGTGGTCTGCCCAAGGGAATCGGCGTTCTGATTGATCCGAGCGTCGGTCGAGGATTACTGATCGGGGGTCTGATTCTTGGCGTCCTCACCCTATTTAGCTATTTATTGAATAACTTTGCAATTCGCTATGCCGGGGCGGCCTTGGCTTCGATTATTGGGACAACAGGGCCCGCGTTAACGGCGCTGTTTGCCTGGTTGATCATTGGCGAGAAGCTCAGTGGTTGGCAAGTTGGTGGGATGTTTCTGGTGATTTCTGGGGTGGCTGTCATGAGTTTTGAGCGGATGTCAATCGCCCAGAAAAAAGCAAAATCCTAAAGGATGGTAACCAAGTTGAGTTCTGATGGATAGCAGGTTATCTTCAACTTGAGGAACCTAGTCAATGTGCTTGCACGCCAAGCAATTGATTACCCCACAATCAAAGCTTGCTCTAGAAAAGGTTAGGCAACTACTACGCGATGCTGGAAAGAAACTGGGCAGGTTGTCGAAGAATGTCTCAAACAGAGCCATCACGAAGGGGTTAACAACAAATTTGATTCCCTAGTGAACCCCTCAATAGTTATTCTATGAAAGTTATTCTATGAAGATAAACTATGCAGAGAGCAGCCAAAACCCGCTGTAGGTCACGCCAGAATCATCGGGCTGAACGAGCAGAAAGTGTAAACCCTGAGCGCTCTGCCTCCGCTGCTGATAACTTTTGGCAGCTTGGGTAATTTCTAAATCCTCGAAGGTCACCAGAATCCACCGATCAACCAGTCCGGCTTCTAAAATCAAGCCATCGGGTGAGCCAGGAACATAGTTCAAGGCAAACGGGCGGGTAGCTTGAACCCATTGAGCCAATCGCCGGGACTGACGACCTCCATCAATGACAATTCCTGGAATAGGCACGATTGAAGCCAAGCCCAAATTCAATGGAAGCAGGGCTTCTGGCAGTTCTAAAATTGGGATCGGACGGTCAGCAAACCCATCAATCAACTCCCCCGCCGACAAGGAGGCAAAGCGCCAGCGATCGCCCCATAAATTCTCCGGCAGCGGCACCGGCGGAGGCCGATCCAGGGCCAGTGGTTCATAGGCTGCTCCCGTGTAAGTCTCGAACTGAGGATAAAGTTGGGCGCGTTCTTGGAGCCATTGTTTTAAAGGTTCTGTATGACGATTGGGCTGGACTAAAATACCCCAGGTTTGACTGGCCTGCGTGATTAAGTTGAGACATTGAGGCCGAAAGACCTGAATCATGTCAGGGGTTTGTTGTTGGCGTTGAATAGCAGCTTGAACTTGCTGTTTTAACCAACTGGAATTAACCTGAGCTTGGGGACAAAACGCAACAAATTCAAAGGATCGAACCATGTCGCAGATCAGCAACTCCCACAAAGGCTGCCCAGTCGGGTCTTGTAGAGGACGACGATAACAATCCGCTTGCCAGATCAGCATAGAATTTCAGCAATCACGTTTAGCAATCAGTTCAGCAATCACGTTTAGTAATCAGTTTAGTAATCAACTTAGTAATCAACAAATGGCAATGTTAGGAGTGGACACTTTGTAAAACCTGCACGGTATCCTTCCCGACAACTTCGCAGTGTGGCTAATATGATCTACTATTATTAACCATTACTCAATCCTGCCGCTTCATCATGAATCCTGCTCTGACACAGTTTGGCGATCGCATGTCTCATCTGACTGGCGTACGTGCGATTATGAAAGATATTATCGAGACCCTGAAGTCAGGCAACAAAAAGGATTTTATCAATCTCAGCGCCGGTAATCCTGTAATTCTCCCCAAGGTTGAGAATCTGTGGCGAGATTGTACTCTACAACTGCTAGGCTCTCCCGAATACGGTGAAGTCGTCTGTCGCTACGGCTCGAGTCAAGGGTATCAACCCCTGATTGAAGTGATTGTTGAGGATTTCAACTCGCGCTACGATCTGGAGTTGAGCGATCGCAATATTTTGATTACTCCCGGCAGTCAAGCCATCTATTTTTACGCAGCAAACGCCTTTGGGGGCTATACCACAGGAGGAGCCCTAAAAAATATCATCTTGCCCCTGAGCCCAGACTACACGGGCTATGGCGGGGTGAGCCTCTTTCCTGAAGCTGTTGTCGCTTATCAACCCGCTCTGGAGCTTGATCCGGGTAATCATCATTTTAAATATCGTCCAGACTTTAACCAGCTTGTGATTGACGAGACGACAGGCTGTGTGATTTTTTCTCGCCCCTGCAATCCTAGCGGCAATGTGTTGACCGATGAGGAGGTGAAGAAAATTGCCGCCTTGGCCGCTCCCTATCACGTTCCCGTGTTTATTGACTCGGCCTATGCTCCTCCTTTCCCTGCCTTGAATTTTACAGAGCTGAATCCGGTTTTTGGTGAGAATATCGTTCATTGCCTGAGCCTGTCCAAAGCAGGGTTGCCAGGAGAGCGCCTAGGCATTGCCATTGGCCCAGAGAACCTGATTCAAATCCTCGAAGCCTTTCAAACCAATCTCTGTATTCATTCAGCTCGCTACGGTCAGGCGATCGCCGCCCGTGCCATTGGTTCAGGAGCCTTGTCAGAAATTGCAATCGATGTGATTCGTCCGTATTACCAGAGTAAGTTTGCGATTCTTGAAGCCACCTTGGATCGAGCTATGCCCAAAGATTTACCCTGGTTCCTCCATCGGGGAGAGGGCGGTATCTTTGGCTGGATCTGGTTCCAAGATTTGCCGATTACAGATTGGGAACTTTATCAGCAGTTGAAGGAAGTAGGTGTGATTGTTGTGCCCGGAAGTCCGTTCTTTCCCGGATTGTCTGGAGCTTGGCCCCATCAGCACCAATGTATCCGGATCAGCCTAACTGCCGAGGATGACGAGATTGTCAAGGGGATGGAGCAGCTCGTTAAAGTGGTTGAAAACGTTTATCGCAAGGTTTTAGTCAAGGTCAGTTGAACAGGGGCGGTTAAGGGTAGATCGGGTAGATTGAAACTGGTTTTGAATCTTAAACTTTAGATGGCTACATATGGCTATATAAGGTTTGAAAGTCAAATGTTAGAGGTCAAAGGTTCTAGACAGCTAGGCACCGATAGCTTCATCAATGACAGACAATCGCTGAGAAGCATAGCCGATCCCTCGCACTGTGAGAATAAACTCAGGATTGCGTTGATCTTCCTCAATTTTGGCCCGCAGCCGAGCCACATGCACATCAACAACTCGCATATCAGCAATGCGGCGAGGAGCATACCCCCAGAGTTCCTGCAGAATTTCCGAACGAGAAACCGCCTCCCCAGAATGCTTTAACAGGAGTTCCAGCAGGTTGAACTCAATGTAAGTTAGAGGGACAGCTTTACCTTGCTTATAGACCCGCCGCTTAATCGTATCAACTTGCAACTCATCGACATGAATTACTTCAGTTGTGAAGGAAGACTGGGAAGGAGAATCCTTGAATCGTCTTAGAATGGCTTGAATGCGCGCCTCTAACTCCTTAGGCGAAAAAGGCTTGGTGAGGTAATCATCAGCACCGAGTTCTAACCCTGTGACTCGGTCAGCCACATCTCCTAGGGCCGTCAGCATCACAATCGGCACATCTGAATTCTCACGGATTTTTTGGCAGACTCCATATCCGTTCAGTCTTGGCATCATCACGTCCAATACAACTAGGTCAGGACTCTCTTTGTCAAAGCACTCCAAGGCTTCTAAACCATCTGCGGCTACAACAACCTTGTAGCCAACCATTGCCAAGCGAGTGGATAAAATCCGGCGGATCGCAGACTCGTCATCTGCAATCAAAATTTTCCTGGGAACACGTTTTTCTTCGGATTGTGCTTGTACTGCCATGTCTGCTTCCGTTTTTTTAAAAGTGGAACATTCAACAAAATGATTTAAAACTTCGGGCTGTATTCTTTTGGCACCAGTTCTTACATCCAAACTCTGGAATCATCACTGAAAAGAGTAGGGACGCCAACTTTCCCAGCAAAAATTAACATCTTTAACACCCACCCTTAAACCATCCAGGATCTCAGTGAGTTCACTTCTATCCCAAAAGATTTTTTTGATAACGCCCGTTATCATATTGTTATCATAAAGTGTAACCCGTACTTCAAAATCTTTGCACTCTCACAAAAAAATTAACTTTTTTTTACAAAACCTGAGGGGATACTCACTACTTTACAAATTAATGCGATCCCAAGCGGTAAGCTCCCAATTGAGACTGCTATTATCGAGGCATTATTTCAGTTGTTTGTCAGGCGTGATTGTGCTGAACTTATGCCAAATCCATTCCTGGGAGTGCGAATTCCTCCTGATGTTCATGAAGCGCTACTGGCGCGCGTACAGGCAACTGGTCAGTCCAAGTCAGATGTCGTTGTTGATGCACTGAGGGCATACCTTGGCATGTCCTCTCATCAGGACAGAATTGGAGATCTAGAGTCTAGGCTTTCAGTTTTGGAGGGCCAACTCGAACACATGAATCAACAGTCCTTGCCCACGAGCCACAACCGAACAACAGATATCCAAACCTCTTAAGTGATAACTCTAAGTAATACTTCTTACAGCGACTTTTGTTCAGATGCGATCCAGAGCGATTTAAAAACTGCTGTGAGTAATCAATCAGAAAGAAGCGAGGAGGCGATGAAAAAACTCGATGAAAAAACTTCTTGTCACTGGAGCCAGTGGATTTCTCGGTTGGAATATCTGTCAAGTAGCCCAAGCTCGATGGCAAGTGTATGGCACCTATCACGCTCATCGAGTTGAATATTCTGGAGTGAATTTTGTTCGGGTTAACCTCACTGATGTTCAGGCGCTGAAAGATTTATTTAATACCCTAAAACCGGATGCGGTGATTCATGCAGCAGCCCAATCAAAACCCAATTTTTGTCAACTTCATCCCGATGAAACCTATCTAGTTAATGTGATGGCTGCTATTCAGATTGCTGAACTCTGTGGCGATCGCAATATTCCCTGTGCTTTTACCTCAACGGATCTGGTGTTTGATGGGCTCCATCCTCCCTACACAGAAACCGATCCCGTTTCTCCCAGCAGTTACTATGGGGAACAAAAAGTTCTGGCAGAACAAACGATTTTAGCTCAATATCCTAGAACTTCTGTGTGTCGAATGCCTCTGATGTTTGGTCTGGCTTCTCCTTGGGCTGAGAGTTTTATTCAGTCATTTCTGCGGGCTTTGCAAGCAGGACAAGATTTAAAGGTGTTCACCGATGAATTCAGAACTCCGGTGAGTGGGGTCACTGCGGCCCAGGGATTATTATTGGCTCTAGAAACGGACGGTGGCTTGTTCCATTTGGGCGGTATTGATCGGGTTTCTCGGTACGATTTTGTGAAATTAATGGCAGAGGTGTTTGAATTATCCCCTGCAGGAATTAAACCCTGTTTGCAAAAAGATGTACCAATGCCCGCCCCTCGCCCTACCGATGTATCTCTGAATAGTTCTAAGGCTTTTTCTTGGGGTTATAAACCCTTGTCTTTGAGAACAGAATTAGAACAATTGAAGGGTAGAATTTGATTTTTTACAAGCAATCTTTCGCAACTAATTTTTTGCAAGCAATTTTTTGTAACTAATTCTCTATAATCCATTCTGGCCCGGTTAAAGTTCCTCGAAGCTGCCATTTTTCTGGCTTCGGATGATTTGACTTTAAATTTATACTTAACACACCACTGTTTAACATTTCCTGAATGTAAGGACTCTCAATCACAGACCAACTTTTTAACACTCTAGGCTGATGATTAATCGTTGCAACACCAATTGCACTCTGAGGATTATAGGTCAGAGAAATCAGATCTCCAGCCAAACTTTGATAGGTTAATTTTCCCTGACTACTCCATTGGCTGTCGTCAACTTTAGCTTGATCCAGGGCTTGAGTTAACTGTTGAAAATTTGGATAATTTGCCATAGAAGCAACGTCTGTAATCCAGGCAGTTTTTATGCCTTCTGCCACTAATCCTTCAAACTTTAAATCTTCTGCCGTCACGACAGGTTGATTCTGGTTGGGTAACGGTTTCCATGCCACGCGATCGCCCCAAACCCTAGCACACAGCCAAATATTTTTAATCTGCCAAACATACCACTCTTTGTGGCGTTGAGGGTTGCCATAGCCTTGAGGCATGACCAAACTGGTACGGGGAGGCACCCCTGCGGCCAAATCCTGAGCATTTAAAATCGATTGAAACAGGACGGTTCCTCGCTTCTGAACCAGTTGATCTGCGGGGCTTCGGCCTGTCGCTAAGTGCGTGTGGTAAGTGCCTCCTAAGTTCACAACACTGTTCTCAATGCCCCTTGGGTCACGCACGACAAGCTTGTAAGTTGCATACTGGGCCCGAATTGTCCCCTGGACTTGATAGCTGCGGTTTGGCTCTAATAACGTTCCCAAACTGTAATCTGCAGCGACGTAAAACGTTTCCCAGAGCTGATTATCGGCATCATAGCTATAATAGGCCGGATGGCTGATCTGAGCTTCAAAGGGTAAAGGAATGTGTTTGTCCGCGATGTCCCTAAGAATTTCTGGGGGTCGATAGGAACTCAGACCTGCGGGCAGGGCCAACCAAGCCTGTTTTTTGCCCATCTTGTTTACGAGTTCGGTGTCTTCCCCCCACCACTGCCAAGCGACAGCGGTTAAGCCACTGTCCCAAGTCTTTCGGTCAAACCCTCGACTCTCTGCCCCGCCCGCTGTTCCCCAACTTAACCGCAACGCCATATTCGTCGCAAGCCAGTCTAGCAAACCTTTTGCTAGTTTTTTTAGTTCAGGATTCTGAGCAAAGTCATATAGGTTCAGCAAGCCGCTAATGCTATAGCCGTAGTAAATCGAGGAATGAAACTCGCCTTGGCCAATCGTGAGGAATTTGTTCAGTTCAGCCCGTAACCAGGCTTCGTTCGTCGCTGCACTGGCTGGATCACCCACGGGGAAGCCACTACCATCCATCAACGCCAAACCCGAGGCCCGATGCATGAACATGTGATTTTCCGTGCCGCCCTCTGTCCATTCCAATACTTGAGGCAGGGCGAGTTGGTTCCGGTAGATGTCTTTGACTGAATTCGGCATCGTGTCCTGAAACAGAAAGAAAATCCGCACATCCAAAGGACTACGAAAGTGATATAAATCCTGTTTGTCTCGGTCTAACTTGAGTAATATTTCCCAAGTTTGATCAGGGCGATGATGTAAGCTTAATCTCGCTAAAATAATCGGTAATAAATATTTGTGAGGATCACCTAAGCTAACCCGCCTCCACCAAGCATCAGCTTTTATTAAGTCCTCTGCGGCCAGCTTTTTTCGAATGGCTAGGCTGCGAGTTTGAAAGGCAATTTCTTCTGGAGAATTCAAACGAGGTTCTAAGATGGATTTAGATAAACTAGATCTAGAATGACCTAAATCCTGAGACAACATCTTTAGATCTTGTGGCGGATTCTGGAGGAGTAGATTTTGATTTGACTCCAGGTTTTGTAATACTTTGGGTTGTGAGCGGGGAGAGCGAACGGCACAACTTAGATTAATCAAAGACAATAAGCTCAAACTGAAGATTAACCTTGAGCTTGAACGAAAAAAAAAGAGTCGAGTTAGGTTCATGTCGCAATCCTCTCAAACTCCTTCTTGAAGTGAGATTGTTTTTCTATTTGCCAAACACTTTGACAACTCCAATTCCACCAAAATATAAACTGATCACTGCTCCTGCCAGTAGACTTTGAGTCAATGGATCAGTCGATGGGGTGAGAACGGCTCCCAAAACAGCAGCTCCCAACAGCACATATCGCCAGCCAGAAAGCATAGTTGCAGAAGAAACAATCCCTAAATTCCCTAACAAAATCTGAATGACTGGAATTTGAAACGCTAGCCCTGTGCTAAACAACAGTAAAAGAATAAATTTAAAATATTCATTAATTGACCACAGTTGCTCAACAACATCTGCGCCATAACTGATAAAAAACTTGAGGGCGGCTGGGATTAATACGCCGTAGGCAAAACATAACCCAACTCCAAACAGAACGGTAGAACTCAGAAATACAGGCCCTAAAAGTCGTCGTTCCCGCCGTGTCAGTCCCGGCAAGACAAACTGGGTAATCTGATACAGAATAAACGGCGTGGCCAACAAAAGACCGCTATATCCAGCCACTTGTAGCGAGACGAAAAAATACTCCCCAGGAGCAAGCTGGAGAAATTTTACGCCCTGGGCTGGCCGTTCCAGCAATTGCACAATTGGGTTCACGGCAAAGAAACAGCCAACCACGGCAATGGCCACAGCAATCAGCGCATAGAAAATTCTGCGCCGCAATTCCTCTAGATGATCAAACAAGGACATCTCCACTTCATCTGGAATTTCATCCAGGAAGCTTTCTGGCGCTTCAGAATCATCTACAGAAGAATTATCCAAAGCATTGCCCACATCTGTTTTGGACAGAGAGGGGTTTGGGTCAGCCGTTAGGGTGTTTGTCGAATCCTGGTTAGGAGTCTCCAAGTTTGAGGGAGAAGTCATATCCAATTGAGCGTTTAAAACGGATCGCGAATCCTGCTGAGATTATGGGACATTCCTCTCAAGAGGACTAATCAACTATTGTATCGTTAGGATTTAGTAAATTTTGCCTAAATTGTTCAAGATTAACGGACAGTAGGAAACTGTAGCGTAAAATTAATAAAGGAACTGATCTGCTGTCAGATTAAAATCATCTTTGGGTTTTTAGGTTAGGTATTGAGGGCTGTGGCAGATTTAATGCTGTAAAGCAAGGTTTTGCGTAGTCTAGAAAACGTTAAAAAACGTTAAGAAAAAAGTATTAGAAAGACGTGATACAGACATGACACAGATACAAATCGACACCAATCAGACTCAAGCCCTAAACAATGACTGGGCGATCGTTGCAACTGATGTTCAGAAGTGGTATGGCAACAATTTTCATGTCCTAAGAGGGATCAGTCTGAACGTCAAACGGGGGGAAGTCGTGGTCATCATGGGGCCAAGTGGTTCCGGAAAATCCACCTTTATTCGCACGTTCAATGCCCTAGAAGAGTTTCAGCAAGGCAGTATTGTGATTGATGGGATTAGCCTGTCCCATGACCTGCGGAATATTGAAGAAATCCGTCGGGAAGTTGGCATGGTGTTTCAGCAGTTTAACCTGTTTCCCCATTTGACCGTTTTACAAAACATAACTCTAGCGCCGGTCTGGGTACGACGTTGGCCCAAGGCTAAAGCCGAGGCCAAGGCGCTGCAACTGCTCGAACGAGTTGGAATTCTCGAACAGGGCAAAAAATTTCCCGGCCAACTCTCTGGCGGACAACAACAACGGGCTGCGATCGCCCGAGCCTTGGCTATGGAGCCCAAGATTATGCTGTTTGATGAACCCACCTCTGCCCTTGATCCAGAAATGGTACGAGAGGTACTGGATGTGATGCGAACCTTGGCAGGCCAGGGAATGACCATGGTCTGTGTTACCCACGAAGTCGGATTTGCCCGTGAGGTCGCCGATCGAGTGGTGCTGATGTCAGACGGAGTTTTAGTTGAAGAAAGCACTCCAGAAGAATTCTTCAACCATCCAAAGGAGGAGCGAACTCAGAAATTCCTCTCTCAAATTCTTTAGAATAAACGCCATGACGTGGGGTTGTGAAGGTTGGTGCCGAGCTGACAAGACCAACCTTCTCATCGCTGGGTTTAGTTTTCTGGGGGTGATTAACCCAAGCTTTGCAGTTGTCAACTAAGATCCAAGATGATCACTATTCACCGCGATCATTCGCTTGACTCATGTTAAATTGGCCCATTGATCCTAATGTTTACGGATTGCTGCTGTTTTTACATTGTCTCATCGGTAGTGTTGGTGCCTTAGTTGCAAAGCAGCGGGGTTACGACTTCAAGCTTTGGCTGTTTTTAGGGCTCTTCGGAGGAACTGCAGCATTTGTAGTGTCCCTCGTGCTCAAGCCAAAAGCAGCCTCTGTTCAGGAATAGTCAGCAATCATTTACGTAGTTAGAAACGTAATTAGAAACATAGTTAGAAACGGGCAAGGTAATCTCGCCCGTTCTCAAATCGGGTTTAGATCAAGGGTTCATCTTTAGATTTAGGCAGGAACTTCTGATTGAGGTTGCTCTACCGAAGGCTGTGTAAGACCGGCCACGACCTGCTCATAAACTTTGAGGTACTGTGCAGCAGAATTTTCCCAACTGAAATTCTGGGCCATGCCTCGCTGTTGGAGACGATGCCAATGATCCCGATATCGAAAGGCTTCTGACGTTCGAATCATGGCAGTCAAAAAGTCCATTGGTTCATACCGATCAAAACAGTAGCCTGTTCCGGTTTCATTCATCGGATCAGAGTGAATCACCGTATCGACTAAGCCTCCGGTTCGACGCACAATCGGAATACAACCGTAACGCATTGCTAGCATTTGGCTGATGCCGCAGGGTTCAAATCGACTGGGCATCACTAGGGCATCACACCCAGAGTAAATCCGCCGGGACAGGGCTTCATTGAACAAAAGCTGAGTTGTCATTCGCCCTGGAAACCGTGAAGCCATTTGCCAAAGCTGAGTTTCATAATAGCGATCGCCCGTTCCCAAAACAACAAGCTGAGCGTCTGTAAACGTCAGGAATTGATCCATGGCTTGAATCACCAGATCCAGACCTTTCTGTTCAACCAAGCGGCTCACCATGCCCACCAGAAAAGCCCCTGAGTCCACCACCAAACCCAATTCTTCTTGCAGGGCCACTTTGTTGACTTTGCGCTTCTCAATGGAGTCGGCGTTGAAATTCTCAACAATAAATCGATCGGTCTCAGGGTTGTAGGTCTCAGTGTCGATCCCATTCAGAATCCCTGACATTTTCCCGCTGACGAAAGACAGCAGTCCTTCCAGGGTCTCTCCGTAGGCCGAAGTTTTGATCTGTTCAGCATAGGTTGGGGAAACTGTAGTCACCCGGCTAGCAAATTGGACAGCGGCGGCCATGGTATTGTGTCCTTCCATGTACCAGGGACACCAGGTAATCCGTTCCAAGAACCAACGCCAAGGGCCCTGATAAGCCAAATTATGAATCGTCAGTACTGTCCCAATATCAGGGGTTTCGTGCATCCAAACCGGAATCATTCCGGCGTGCCAGTCATGACAGTGAATAATATCTGGCTTCCAACGGTTCCACGCAAATTCTGCTGCGGCATTGGCAAACAGAGTAAACCGCCACTCTTCATCATCCCCATAGTAGACTCGGCGAGGCGTAAAGGAAGGATGGCCTAACAAGTACAATGGAACGTCCGATTTTGGCAGCTTTGTTTCGTATACCGCAAATTTCTGAGACATGGCATTTCCCCACCAAACTGGCTCTTTGGGAACTTCCATCTTGTCTGGCAAAAAACCATAGTAGGGCATAAATATTCGCACATCATGCCCCATTGCCCGCAATACCTTGGGCAAAGCACCAACGACATCTCCCATCCCACCAACCTTAGCAAGGGGAGAAGCTTCCGCAGCTACAAATAGAATTCGCATGATTAATTTTTTTGCGTCCCTTAGGCTCCGTAACGTCATCATACCTGTCAAAGTGTACCCTTGTAACACTCTGGACATTATTGACAATTCTTAAACTTGGTTTTACCTTCTCTCTAACCTAAGGTATTGTATGGTGAAATTAAGACTTTATTTGTTGGATTTGATGATTTGAATTAACTCGGGCTTAGACTAACCCCAAATGTTATTAGATATGTTGTGTAAATGAAAGACTTAGCGGTTGAATTTCTATTTTCTAATCATCTGTTTTGGCGGATTTTGCCCCGCTTTAACGCTATTCCGTATCTGTTGTGCCTGACCTTGCTCGGCAGTTGCTTCGGAATTCTTGCGGCTCAGGCTCAACTCACTCCCTCGATAGAAGAAGTTGTCCCAGCGATCGCCCAGACCACTCAAAGTGTTGGGTTTCTCAAAGATGGGACTTACCTCTATGGCCAATCCCCAATCCCCAACCAAATTGGGCAAGCCTACATGGTGTTTGAAGTCATCCAGCGTCAAGTAGTGGGGGCATTTTATATGCCAAATTCTTCTTTTGATTGTTTTTCTGGAACTCCCCAGGGCAATCGGCTAGCATTAACGATTGTTGATAGTTATACCCAGGAGACTCATCCCTACGGGATTGGGCTGCACTCCTCTGCTGTAGCGGCAAGTCGAGGTAGCAGTCCTGATCAACTCATTGCTTTAGAGGGATTTCATCAAATAGCAAGTCTGAGTGCTAGTGATCATCGGATCTTAGCAACCTGCAAAACTGATTTGACTCATTGATCATCCTGTACAAAACCAAGAAGTTGTGAGAATTTGCTATGATCACCAAGCAAGTGAGTTTTCTATTCTTTACTCTTTTTGCTTAGTCTGCTGATTGGATTTGTTCTCGGACTGTGCCGCCTGAGATTAGCTTTACCCAGGGATTCGCTGAGAGTTTTTTTGCATCTACTCCATCGATCGGTTTGATCAATTAGAGCTTTGCCTCGGATCTAGCCAGAGATGTAATCTTAGACGCAACTACAACAGATGTAGCTGTGGATGAAATTTTGATTTAGGCATTGTGAGTGCTGGTTCAGTAGATAACCCCTCAGATTTGGATGCTTAGTAATCTTATTGTTAATAACTTGATTAAAGGAGTCTTACTGTTAGGGGTGCTAGCTGTAAGCTCGGGATGTACGGTTCAGTCTGTTTTAACTTTAGTTTCAAACCCAGTTCCAGAACCAGTTTCAAACCCAGTTCCAAACCCAACTCAGACTCCAAACTTATCTGCAAATCAACCTGCAAATCAACCTGCCAAGGCATCTGGCAATGCATCTGGGAAAATTGTGATTGGGACTGTAGCTTCTAACCCGACTTGGAAAATTCAGCAATTTCAGCCTTTAGCAGATTATTTGGCATCTCGCTTGGATGGCTACAAGATTGGGGTAGGAGAGGTTAAGATTGCTTCAGACTCTATAACAATGGCGAAGTGGTTAAAGGCGGGTACTGTTCATCTTTACTTTGATCATCCGTATGCAGCCTTGACTGTAGCTCGAGAGTCTGGTGCTAAGCCTATCCTTCGTTTTGGGCAAGGAGGGAGTTCGGAAGGGTCGGCGGTGATTTTTGCTCTCAAGCAGAGCGGGCTATCTAGTTTAGACGGTTTGAATGGAAAACTGCTCGCATTTGAACATCCAACTTCTACCACAGGGTTTGTACTGCCTATGGTGTATTTGCAGAACGCAAACCTAAAACTTGTGCCAAAACAGTCTAGACAATCTGCTGTAGCTACTGATGAAATTGGATATCTTTTTAGTAGAGATGATCAGAATAGTATTCAGTGGGTTATTAGTGGCAGGGTTAGAGCCGCAGCGATTAGCCATCGAAGCTTTCAGCGCCTTTCGGAAAACAGCCGTGATGCGATGATAACTCTGGCAAAAACAGCTAAAGTTCCTCAGCAGCTTGTTCTTGTGAAGTCTGATTTGGCAGCGCCTTTGACGAAGTCTATTCAACAGGTCTTGTTACAAATGGATGAGATCGATGTTGGACAGACTGCCCTCAGTGCCTTCGAGCAGCCTGCAGAGTTTTTTGATAGTCAGATTACTCCGGAAGATATTACCAAGATGCAGGAAGTCTTTGACAAGTTGCAGAATCCATAGATGAAAGGGTCAGCGTTGGAATGGGACGAGTATCGCTAGCAACCAAATTAACCCTGGCTATGACGAGTTTAGTTATTTCTGTTGTGGCTAGTGTGACTTGGCTGTCTCTTCAACGTGAGGAACAAGCCTTTCGCCATGAGCTAGAAGACCAAGCAGAAGTCCTCGTCAATACTCTGGCAGTTACAACAGCAGACCCTTTGTACCATCTGGATGTCCGCGTCATGCGAGAGCTGATGACCCGATTGGGGACGAATCAGGTGATTTCTGCAGGTCAGATCTATGAAAAACAAGGACGGATTGTTGCAGATGCTTATAACCGTGATGTGTTAGACAAGGTTCAGCCCGATGATTGGGGAAAAAACTTGGTTGGCAGCGAAAATATTATCTTTCGTTGGGAGCCTCACCAACTGGTTGCTGGTAAAGCTGTGATTGCAGGTCGTCAACCAATAGGGGCCGTTAGTATCGGTCTATCGACGGTTGCCCTCAAGGCCAAAGTGGCAGCAGCTTATTACCAAGGATGTTTAGCGGCCCTGATTGCTGCAACAATTGGCATTTTGATGTCATCTCTCCTCAGCCGTTCAGTGACGCGATCGCTTCAGCAAATGATTGTTGCGACTCAGCATGTTGCAGCAGGGGATTTAACCCAGAAGATTAATATTCAGAGTCAGGATGAACTCAGAGTCTTAGCGGATTCTTTTAATCTCATGACCGATCAACTCCGAACCTTGCTGGAGAGCAAGGAAAAATTAATTCAAGGTCTAGAACATCGAGCAGAAGCCCTACGCCAGAGTGAATCCAAAAATCGAGCTTTACTCAATGCAATTCCAGATCTGATGTTTCGCTTCAGTCGGGCTGGAATTTTTCTGGATTTCAAAGTTTCTCGCAATAGCAACCTATTAGAATCTTTAACTAAATATCTCAATAAAACAGTTCATGATTTATTCCCACAACACGTTGCCCAAAGTTACACTAATCATATTCAAGAAACTCTCAAAACTCATCAAATTCAGATTTTTGAATATGAATGGCTAGTCGAGCAAGAACGTCGTCATTATGAAACCCGAATTGTAATTAGCGGAGATGAAGAAGTTCTCGCTATTGTTCGAGACATCACTGAAAGTAAACTCGCTCGCATTGAACTGCAACAAGCAAAAGAAGCCGCCGAGGCAGCAAACCAGGCAAAAAGTGAGTTTCTAGCCAGTATGAGCCATGAACTCCGAACTCCTTTAAACGCAATTATTGGGTATAGCGATCTTCTCCAAGATGAGGTGAGAGAGTTAGGGCAAATTGAATTTATCCCTGATCTAGAGCAGATTCGATCCTCGGGAATGCATTTATTAGCGATCATTCAAGATATTCTCGATATCTCTAAACTGGAATCGGGAGAGATGAGTCTCTATCTCGAACAATTTGATATTACCCTCTTAATTAATGAAGTTCATGCCATTGTTCAGCCCATGATTCAAAAGAATCAAAACCAATTAGAGATTGACTATGCGACAACAGTTGATACGATGTTTGCTGATCGCACTAAAGTTAAACAAGTTCTCTTGAATTTACTCAGTAATGCCGCTAAGTTCACGAAAAATGGCTTTGTCAAATTGAGAATTCAGCATCAAATTCTGGGGCCGAGTAATGGAACTCAGCCTGGAGAATGGAGTGTTACCTTAGAATCTAAAACAGCTCTAGAGAGTTTATCGGATGAGTGGATTATTTTTAGTGTTACTGATACTGGAATTGGTATGACCCCAGAACAGATTAGGAGAGTCTTCAAACCGTTTACTCAAGCTGACACTTCAACGACTCGAAGGTATGGAGGAACTGGGTTAGGGTTGTCTATTAGTCAACGGTTCTGCACTATGATGGGAGGTAGAATTATGGTTGAGAGTCAGGTAAATGTTGGATCTTCATTTGCGCTGTATCTCCCAGTTAATGTTGC
>JBOFUV010000060.1:0-8032 GCA_051652765.1 Microcoleaceae cyanobacterium
AATCCCTCTCCTCCCAGTACTTTTAAAGGTTCTCCCTCAACAGAAATCCAAACTTTTGCTTCAGGATTTAGGCTTGTTGCAGTATAAATCACCTGCCCTAAGCGACTGATCATCGAAGTACTTCCCCCCCCCTGAACAAATTCTGAAGACAAATCCAAATAAACGTCATCCCCTGCCATTTTTAGACTTAAAAGTTGAGTATTTGAGGGGATTTCACTAAATTGTTTTTCTGCTTGTTTGTTAGAATTTGGCGGAGTTAATAAATAGTTAAATGCAACCTCCAAGGTTTCATTGGGATTGTCTTTGGTTTCAAGGGGCAGGGGCCTTGCTGCCAACTCCATTTGGCCCTCTTTTTCCTGCAGCCAATAAACGTCAACGGTTTGCTGGCCTACGGCAGATTCAGGAGTGGGTGTTAAGGGGGGGGATGCTGGAGGGGTCGTTTCAGGAATTGGTTTTGGAGGAGTTTCAGGAGGGTCACTCGGAATGATCTGAATTGGCAAATCAGCAGACGTTTTGGGAGCAGGAGAAACTAGAGACTGTGAAGAGGTTGGAGTTTGCCGAGAGGCTGTCCACCAGGAAATACCTCCCCCAACGGTAAGAATAAGAGCTGAAACGCTGGCAACTGCAACGAGCGGAACATTCCGTGAATTGTTTGGTTCTTTCATCAGACCCCTGTGAATCTTAAGGTTTAGGACTTTCTTCAGGCTCAAAGACTGGATTCTATGACCCAATTCTATGACTCACACTGTCAAGAATACTCAGTCAAGAATGCTCAGAAGACGGTCTAATCCTAATCTCGACTGCCCAACGGGTTAGGAGTCAGCAAAATTAACTGACGAGACTGGAGCGATCGCACCCCTGATAGCTCAAACTGAGTCTGAGTCAAGATATCCTTCACCGTTTTAAAAAACCCTATGTTAGAAGACGTTACGGATGAAGACACCTCTCCAGGATGTAAGTTCACCTCGCAGGCGCGTAAAAACTTGAACTCCGGCTCGGTCAGGGTCACCAACTTATAATCATAGTCAAATACAGTTTGACTAGGCCAACCATTCAGGCACGGGCTAATTTGGGGAATAGCTGGGAGCAAGCGTTCATCCTCTGACCAATGGTTAAGGGGCAAAGGAGGCCGACCCAGAAAGAATTCATAGTGGCTAATCTGCGGATCTAGCAATTCAACCAGACGGTAACGCTGTTGATCACTCAGTTCTGCTGCCCGCTCTAGTAACTCTGGCGCTTCACCAAGCAAGCGCTCAATCCGCCAATAATCTGGGTTAGAAAAACCCATGAATTCTAGTCCAGAGGCCGCAATCAACTCAAATAGAGTTGCAATCCTATAGTCGATTTCTTGGGGGTGAACATACATATCAGCAAAGCACTCATCCCGTTGATTTTCCATCGCCCAACGACTGGCTTCATACTTCACAAGGCGATTCTCTTGAGGTAAAGCGGCAAAGAGTTGACGGCCCACCTTGACCCCATTTTTGTAATCGCCACAACGGTTCCCCTGCAACAGAGCGATCGCCTCCTGCATCAGTCGAATTTCCCACCGTCCCAATTCAGCATAAACAAAGATGTGCATTAAGCCCCCTGGAGCAAGCTTCACCGCTAGGTTTTGCAGTCCCTTAATTGGGTCAGGTAGATGATGCAGCACCCCAACGCAGTTGATCAGATCAAACTGTCCTTCAAGCTGGGTGACATCGTACAGACTGAGGCGGCGAAATTCAGGGACGGGAGTACCCACAGAACGAACTCCGGACTGGCTACAGCGCTCCCTGGCCGTTTTGATTGCGCCATCGCTGAGATCAATTCCGAGAACCGCAGCTTGAGGATTGAGTTTAACCAGATACTCTGTGCTTGACCCCGTACCACATCCAGCATCCAAAATCCGAATCCGATGATTTTGGGGTGCTTGACCTGTGCAAAAACTATAGGCAGTTGGCCAACACCAGCGCCAGTTGTATCCAGGAGGGGGTTCATTTGATAAAGGGTCTGGAGGAAAAGGATAGGCGTCGTAAAGTCGCTTGACGGCTGCACTGATGTCTTCCATAGGTCACACTTGCACTATCAATATCAATCAATCTGAATCAATCAATCTGAAGAAGCCTGGATCACGGTTTCCCAGGTACACGTCAACAATTCTTTGGATTCACCCTTTTGAGAGGATAGCCTACTCCTGATTAAATTGGTCATACCATTCTAAAGTGTCAATCTAAAGTGCCAAGCTTCACAAGTTCCCTAGGGTTAACATAGGCTATCGCAAAGCGGTAACATTCTTCCCTAACAACCCTAGGGGCCAACTTAACAAAACTTATTCTTTTTTCTCAGATAACAAGCACTAAATCGATAACAATAAGTTTCGATACGCTTTTTAACAAAGACTGAATAGCAAGCCGAAAACACTTTAATCTAAGAAGTTAATTTAAGAAATTAACGAGGTTACGGACTCAAATCATTGTTGGGGTAGGTATCCAGTAAAGGGATTTACTGGGGGCTTCTAAGGATTTGAAAGTCATCAGGTTAAGAGCTGTAGTGATTCTTATGTAGGGAGCGAAAAAAATCACATGAGTGTTAAAGCAAGCGGTGGTAGCTCAGTTGCACGTCCACAACTTTATCAGACTGTTCCTGTAGCCACGATTTCTCAGGCAGAACAACAGGATCGTTTTTTGGGCAAGAGTGAACTCAGTGAGTTATCTGCCTACTTTAGTTCAGGGGCCAAGCGTCTAGAAATTGCCCAAGTTCTGACGCAAAACTCAGAGCTAATCGTATCCCGTGCGGCCAATCGAATTTTTACCGGCGGTTCCCCTCTGGCATTTTTGGAAAAACCAGATGAACCCCAAATGGCCATGACTTTCGCCAGTGTGGGGACAAGTGTCGCCGAGGGCATGAAGCTAGGCACAGTCTCCTACGTTGAAAGCAAGGGTGGTGGGGGCGGATTGTTGGGTGGATTGAAAAATGTCTTTGCAGAAGCTGGGGGAGGCGGTGGCCCTTCAGTTTTTGTGCCCTCTGGATTCCAGCCGATTAACGTGGCTCGGTATGGCCCTGGTAACATGACCAAGTCCCTTCGGGATATGAGTTGGTTCCTGCGCTACCTGACCTATGCGATTGTTGCCGGAGATCCGAATATTCTGACAGTCAACGTTCGGGGCCTGCGAGAAATTATTGAAAATGCCTGCTCTACTGCAGCAACCCTGGTTGCACTGCAGGAAATGCGACGGGCAGCAGTGGGTTACTTTGGCAATGATAAAGTTGCTCAAGAGCTGATTCTGCAATATTTTGAAATCCTGATCAAAGAGTTTGAGGGGTCAACCCCATCCAACAAATTACGGCAGCGCTCGAGCAGTGATCAACAGGGATTGGAATTGCCCCAGATTTACTTCAATGCGTCTGAGCGTCGGCAAAAGTTTGTGATGAAGCCCGGTTTGTCTCAGTCTGAGAAGCAAGATGTGGTCAAAGCCGCTTATCGGCAAATCTTTGAGCGGGATATCACTCGTGCCTACAGCTTGAGCCTTTCCGATCTAGAGTCCAAGTTTAAAAACATTGAAATTTCCACGAAGGAATTTGTCCGGCGTTTGGGTAAGTCGCCTCTGTACCGCAAACAGTTTTATGAACCCTTTGTCAACAGCCGTGTCGTTGAACTAGCTGCCCGTCACTTCCTGGGTCGAGGGCTCAGTTCTCCAGAGGAGTTTACCAAGTATTTCGACATCATTTCGGCGAAAGGGTTGTCTGGGCTCGTTGATGCCATGGTGGATTCCCAAGAGTATTCTGACTATTTTGGGGAAGAGACCGTGCCCTATCTGCGGGGCTTAGGTCAGGAAGCTCAAGAGTGTCGGAATTGGGGAGCCCAAATTGACCTGTTCAACTACAGTGCTCCCTTCCGCAAAGTGCCTCAGTTTGTGACTCTGTTTGCGGATTATACTCAACCTTTGCCGGATCAACATGTGTACGGTAAGGGGAACGATCCGTTAGAGATTCAGTTTGGGGCAATTTTTCCAAAGGAAACTCGCAATCCCAACAATCGTCCAGCGCCTTTCAACAAGGATACCCGTCGCATCTTAATTCGCAACGGAGCCGGGATTGACAACCAACTCAGTAATCCCGCCGCCCGTCCTCAAAATCCTGGTTCTCTGGGGCCGAAAGTCTTCAAACTGGATCAACTGCCTGGAGGATACCTTCGCAGTCGGTTTAGTGTCTCTGGCGGCAGCAACGGCAGCAGTGTCAAGTATTCTGAAACTTCGACTCAGGCAGTGATTCGGGCTGCGTATCTACAGGTCTTTGGTCGGGATGTGTATGAAGGCCAACGCTCAAAGTTGGCGGAGATTCAGCTTGAGAATGGGGATCTGCCGGTACGGGAATTCATTCGGGCTTTAGCAAAATCAGAAACGTTCCGCAAGCTGTATTGGACATCGCTCTATGTCTGCAAGGCCATTGAGTACATTCACCGCCGTTTGTTGGGTCGTCCAACCTATGGTCGCCAAGAGATTAACAGTTATTTTGACATCTGCGCCAAGAAAGGGTTCTATGCCTTAGTTGATGCCCTGATTGATTCTCAGGAATACAACGAGGTATTTGGTGAAGATACTGTCCCCTACGAACGGTATATTACACCAGCAGGCGTTTCCTTGAGAACGATGCGGGCAGGGGCCTTGCCTGTGAAGATGCCAACTATTGCTGTAGACAAAACGGTCACTCCTCGGTTTGTGGAACTGGGAACCTCTGATCCATCCAAAGGTGAAATCGAACTCAGTAATCGACTTAAGCAAGGTGTTACTGTGCAGCGGCAGCAGAGCAAGGTGTTTAAGTTAACCAATACTGAAGATAAAGCAGCCTTGAAGGTTCTCATTCAAGCCATCTATCGCCAGGTCTTCGAACGGGATATTGAGCCCTATATCGTGAAGAATGAATTCACAGCGCTAGAAAGCAAGTTGGGCAACCGGGAAATTACAGTCAAGGAATTTGTCGAAGCCCTTGGGAGTACTTCTCTCTACCTGCGTGAGTTCTATACCCCCTATCCAAATACTAAGGTGATTGAGTTAGGAACAAAGCACTTCCTGGGTCGTGCTCCCCTGAATCAAGCCGAGATTCGGAAGTACAATCAAATCCTCGCAACTCAAGGTTTAAAAGGATTTATTGGGGCGATGGTGGGCAGCATGGAATATGCTCAGGTGTTTGGAGAGGATGTTGTGCCCTATCGCCGCTTCCCAACTCTGCCTGCTGCGAATTTCCCCAATACAGAGCGGTTGTACAACCAACTCACCAAGCAAAACGATGACATTGTGATTCCTAGCTTTAAACCTGTTTCAGCAACGGATCGTAGCTAATTTGCAATCCGGTAACGGCTAAACTTAGAGTCAGAAGCCCCTGCAAATTCGCAGGGGTTTTTGTTAGGATGAATTGATCTTATCGGCAAACCTTTCGGCAATACCCAGCATTATTGAACTATTATTCAGCAATTCCCGAAGCCGATGCGACCTTACAATATTTTTTTAACTTCTGACAAGGCTATAGGTAAAACTTATCGTCACTACATTCTGTATGAAAGTTGAACAAACACTAATGCTCTGTAAACCAAAAATGGTATGGTAAGCAGGTTGCCTATTGGCACTCAAGGCTGAGCCTGTTCTCAAGTTCGGCTGCCTTTCAGTGACTCTACGATTTCAAATCGATTTCAAACCAATTTCAAACCAATTTCAAACCAGCTTTCCTACATGACATCATCAACTTTAAGACCTGACCAGGATGCCGCTGCCAATTTTAATCTGGCTGATCTAAGACTTAAGCATATTCTTAAAACTCTGCCTCCTGAATGCTTTCAGCGGAATCGCTTGAAAGCTTGGACTGCTGTATTATTCAGTGGACTGGCTGTAGTGATCGGCTATGTTAGCATTGTCCTAGCTCCCTGGTATCTCTTACCCTTGGCTTGGGCGTTTACTGGAACTGCTGCAACGGGATTATTTGTGATTGGTCATGACTGTGGACATCGCTCCTTTGCAAAGCGGAAATGGGTGAATAATCTAGTTGGACACATGATGATGTTGCCCTTGATTTATCCGTTCCACTGCTGGCGAATCTTACACAATCACCATCATCTTCATACCAATAAACTAGATGTAGATAACGCATGGCATCCCTTTCAAACCGATTTCTATGAAGGGATTGGGCGGTTTAAGCAGGTTCTTTATCACGGATTCCGAAGCTGGTTTTGGTGGGTTGCCTCGACGGTACACTGGGCAGTCCTACATTTTGATTTAAATCAGTTCTCCGAGGATGAACGTCCTAAAGCCAAATTTTCAATTGCAGTTGTGGTGATTTTTGCGTTAGTCGCGTTCCCGACTCTAATTGCAACGACCGGATGGTGGGGCTTTGTCAAATTTTGGTTGATGCCTTGGTTGGGATATCATTTCTGGATGAGTACTTTTACCCTCGTTCATCACACGGCCATTGATATTCCCTTCAAGCCTGCTGAAAGCTGGAATGAGACAGTAGCACAGCTCGAAGGAAGCGTCCATTGCGATTACCCGCGCTGGGTTGAGGCTCTGTGTCATGATATCAATGTCCATATTCCTCACCATATTTCGACGGCGATCCCTTCTTACAACTTACGAATGGCGCATCGCAGTTTGCAACTCCATTGGGGTTCCCACCTGAAAGAGCGGACATTTTCATGGGCGCTGATCCGTGAAATTGTCGAACATTGCCATTTTTATGATGAACAGTTTGGTTATCGTTCTTTTGACAAGCAACATCTTCAAGGCAATCAGAAGTAATCAGGCAATTTCTGCAGGTAACCTTCCCAAAGCTTTCCTATAAGGAATCTTCCCAAAAGTAACGTTCCAGAGTCCTGTGGGTCAGGCAGGATGCCTAACTAAAACAGCCGGGACTGCTATCCCACAGGATTCAATTTACAAATCTGAATAGCGGAAATGGTTTCCGATTCAGCTTCCTCAATCTTTCAAGCTTGGGAGAGCCGAGTCCTCAGTTTCCCCAAGAATTTGGGAACAGAAGCGGTTTTTTTGAGGATTCGTACAGAAGACTGACCGATCAGGCTCACTGGTCAAGCCAATTGAGGTGACCCTGATCGAAACAGATGTGGGCAAGAAAGGAGCCCATGTCTGAACAAAATCCCTTAGTGATATGATAGTTAGGTTATGATTCCTCCATAACAAAATACAATTTATTTGGTTTGGTTCAGGAGATGTTGCAATCATGTTGACTTTGAAAATTGTCGTTTATACAGTTGTATCTTTCTTTGTTCTACTGTTTATCTTTGGGTTTTTATCCAATGATCCAGCTCGCAACCCTAAGCGCCGAGATCTCGACTAGAGCATCAGGATTGTTGCTTGGGTTGATCAGACCCGCTCGTTTAATTGGGTTAACAAACAGCTAAGGTGGGTTGTTGAATATGGGAAAAGCTGACTGCTCAGTTCTGGTTAAGGATTGAATTATGAAGCACTTTATTGGTTGGTGTTTCTAGGGTTCAGGAGAGAACTGAGACTAGGATGTGGATCATCGAGTGCTCAACTCTGCCTAGGGTTGGGCTTCTTGATCAGGGCTATCTGTGATTTGTAAGTTGCTGAATGACTATGTTCTATCCGGTATCGCCACCTGAACCGCCCCCAATTTTTTTAGTTGTCCCCTTAGTTGTCCCCCTTCAAGATTTCTTACAGTTTTCTACCCGGTACGATCCAAGCCTGCCTGTCATCGAGTCCAACGAACTAAACGAACTAGAAGAACAGTCTGGAGATCAAGCAGACCAGATTGTGACTCGATTTGATACAACAGTTTCTTACTCCCTACTCCTTCCAACCACTGCAACCCTTGAAGCATCACCTGCATCTGCTGCAACCTTACTGGGTTCTCCCCTGTCAGTTGAAGCGAATGGGAAAAGTCCTCTGCCTGAACCGTTATTTAGTTTGTCTACAGAAAGCCTGCTTTTTTCTCCCCAAGCCCTAGGGTCTTCTGTCCTTTATCCCACCCTATCCTTCATTCCAACTGAGCTGGCGATCGCTCCAACAGACCCCGTAGAATCTAA
>JBOFUV010000061.1:0-61378 GCA_051652765.1 Microcoleaceae cyanobacterium
CCTGAAACCTGGAACAATCGAGGTGTTGTTTTGATTAAACTACAGCGATATCACGAAGCAGTTGCATCCTATGAACAAGCTATTCAAAGGCGCACAGACTATGCAGATGCTTGGAACAATCGAGGTGTAGCCTTAGGAAAGCTTCAGCATTATGAACCAGCAATAGCTTCCTATGAGCAAGCTATTCAGATTAGAAATAACTATGTTGATGCTTGGAATAATAAAGGATTTGCCTTAACGCGACTTGAATGCTATGAAGAAGCAATCTGTGCCTACCAAGAAGCTATTCGGTTAGATTCAGACTTTTACTGGGCTTGGTACAATCAAGCTCGATGCTATGGACAACAAGGTCAGTTTGATTCAGCAATAGCCAGTTTACAACACGCGATGAAACTCAACTCTAAAACTACACAAAACTTGGCCATTAAAGAGACTGATTTTTTGATGCTACACCAAGATGAACGATTCCAAAAAATAATAGGTGAAACACTCTCTCTTGAGAAGAATTAACGCCAGAAAGATCACGCCTAGAATGCCAGGAAGTACTCTGAAATATAAACTAAAAAATAATTCTGGCAACTCATGATTTTATTGATTTTTAGACTCATCTATGACCATGACAAAATCTATCTCGCTACAGGAACAGTCAGAGCTTCAACAGCAACAATTGGAAGCCATCCAAGAAATTAATCAAGGTGTGCAATGGATTAGCCCGTCAGTAGATTCTAGTATCTTGGCATCTATTTTAATTTCAACAACAGTTGTTAGTATTCTGCTAATTTCGTTCTTTAAAATTGCTCAACGTGTTCAAGTCAACTACCACAGAGTTGAGCAGGTTAAACAAGATACTCTTGCTGAGATGAAGACCACGATTTCAGAAGCTCAAGCAATTATAGATGAATTAAATCAAGTTGTTCAATCTACTAAAAAATAATCTAAATTATTTACTTTGACGACAACATTAAGTTGACTCCTAAAACGATTAAACTCATGCTCAAAATCATCACTAGAGTAACCTGTTCTTGAAAGAATAAAAAGGCCAATAACGTGACAAATAGGGGTACAAAACTGTAGACAAGACTAGCTGTTCGAGTGGGGCCAATCTTGGCGACACTCAGGGTATATTGCAAGTATCCCAAGCCTGATGCTCCAATTCCCATGTAAAGAATTGCAAGCAGAGAAGTATGAGAGATTTCTTGAATCTGCACTCTCCAATCCTCGCTAGTAATCAGGAAAGTCAGCAAAACAAACCCAGATAAAGCTGCGTAATAACTGAGAGAAAATCCAGAATATTTAACTGCTAATTTTTTGAGCAGTAGCGTGTAAATAACCCAGTTCAATACTGCAAGTATCATAAAACCGTCCCCAAGATTAAGTTGCAGATTCAGCAGGTTTCTAACATCACCTTTTGCAATTAGAAAAATTACTCCTGAAAAGGCAATAATTCCTCCTAAATAATTTTTGGGTTGTAATCTTTCACGTAAGAAAAGTGCAGAAGCTAGAGCTGTAATGATTGGATTTGTGGCATTAATAATAGCAGTATTTGCAACTTCAGTATATTGCAAACTTAGAAAGAAAAAATAGTGATATCCAACCACTCCAAAGACCCCAAGTAAACCAATGATTAAACTATCAGAGCGCTGGATTTTAAAAGCGGAACGTTGAGAAGTTGCGAGTAAAACACTGAGGAAAATTAAGGCGATTAAATACCTGAACCAAGTCGTGACGAGTGGACTTAAATCTACAGTTGTAAATTTTCCTGCAATAAAACTCCCAGAGAACAATAAACTTGTACTTAAGGGGAGAAGAATTTTTTTCAGATTTTCAATAGACATTAGTTAATATTATCAATTACTAGACAGGGCGGGTGCATAAGTGCTGCTATCCAAACGTATTGAGAGGAGTCATCCATTTGCCCTCCCTGCCATCTAGGAGATTTTCATGAGTCCCCTGACTGCATCTCGTAGTTCCCTGATTTTCCTTGACCTGAACGTATCAGACTGTGATCAACTCCTCGCGGGCCTGAGTTCCAATGTCGAAGCGGTTGTCCTTTCCTCGCTTGAAGATGGCCTGGAGCAAATCACTCGTTACCTGCACCATCGTTCCAGGAAGTTTAGGGCTCCGGAGACTATTCATCTAGTCTGTTATGGTAGTCCAGGCAGCTTGCAGTTAGGGAATAGTCAACTGAGTCTCAAGAGCTTGGATCGTTATGCTCGAACATTGCGTCAGTGGCGAAAAGCCTTGGGATCTGAGGTAAACCTTATACTGTACGGTTGCGAAGTCGCAGCCGGACGAGTCGGTCAAGCGTTTATTAGAAAACTTCAATATCTAACCGGACTGGAAGTCATTACCTCAACTCAGAAGATTGGAAATTATGCCTTGGGGGGAGTCGAGAGTTTGATGCTGGCAAGCTGATATGCAAGTTACTGATACATCAGTTCTTGTATTGAACACCCTACTTAAACTGAATCTGAATACTGAGGACTGAGAAATTGTTGTACTTGTTTAAGGTAAGTCGGTGCATCTTCTAACATAGGAAAATGAGCCGTATTTTCTACAATAAAAAACTCGATTTTTTCATTCAACGCAGCAGCTTCTTGTCCCATTTTTGCCGGAATAATTTGATCCTGCTCCCCTGAAATCAGCAATGTAGGAGTTGTCAACTGTTCAAATTGTTGAGGTAACCATTCTGTTGCCGCTTTGCTAACAGAGGTTAAAACTGTGCCATAGGCCGCGTCAAAATCTGCTAGAAGGAAATCCTCTAGAAAGGCTTGTCTAGCAGCCTGAGGAATGGAACGATGAAGAAATCTTGCCATAAATATCTGATTCATGAAGGGAATCTTTGATAACCATTGAGGTCGAAACATCACCACATAGCGGCTGAGTTTATGGAAGGTTGTAAAGGTCTTTTCATCATATTCAAAAATGCCACTACAGGTTAACACGGCCCGTTCAACTCGTTCAGGATAAAGATTCAGAAATAACGCGGCAATAGATGCGCCCATCGAATGGGCATTTAGATAAACTCGATCTAGATTTAGACCCTCTAATAGAATTGCCAGATCTTCAGCATATCCGGGAAGCTCATAGTTAGAAGTCTTACTATTAGAAGTCTTGCTATTAGAATTCTTATCTTTAGAATCAGAACTAATTGCACTAGAAACTTGAGTCGAGCGCCCAAATCCTCGCAAGTCATAGATCAAACAATCAAACGTAGCTGACAGGGCTTGGGCTGTGCTTTCCCAATAGCGACCCGAACCGCCCCAACCATGGAGAAAAACTAGAACAGGCTTAGCAACTTCAGAGTTTTGAGGGGAGCGAATCCACTGATAGTAGTGTTCAATGCCATTGATACTAATGTAGGACGAATCAATTTTTGAGTGAACAGTTTGGTTAGAAAAACTTGAGTTCATAGATTAAAGTTTATTTTTATTTTCTAGTTTTATATTTTAGTTTTATATTTTAGTTTTATATTTTAATTTATTGTTTGTTCTAATCCTGCCTCTAAAACGTTCCTAACAAGGGCAATATTTTTTCTTTAGCAACTCCATTGAAGTAAGACAGCAAAGTAAAAAAGGTAGGATGTCTCCTACCTTCAGTCACTTACGAGATTTTCAATACTATCTCTCTACGACATTTGTCTCTACAAACTTAGAGATAAACCACTAGTATAGAGACGTTGCAGGCTTGTGAACAATGAAAGATAGAACTTGACACTGCTTGATGTTGTCAAATCCGACTACCCGCACAAAACACTTAGGATATTGCTGACGGCAAGCTTGAATTTCAGCCATGACTTCCCGCACGGTAGAAACGGAGAACAACGGCAATTTCCACATTGTCCAGTAGTGCTGTTCTGGATCTGAGGTTTCGTTGAATTCAACGGCGGGAATGAACCCTTGTTCGACCATGTACTGAATTTGCCGATCAATTTGAGCATCCGTTAACGGAGGCAAATATGACAGCGTTTCGTAACGACGCTCTTTGGGTAAAGTTTGCATTTCTACTCTCTGGTAAGGTTTACAACAAACAGACTTGTTGAGACATTAATTGCCCGAACTATCTTGAGATGCTTCAGAGTCTAAATTGCGTTCTGGGTGGGAATTGGGTTCAGACAAGGTAAGCTGTGTCATGCGTTCAAGGTACTGACGACGATGTTCGATATTGGCCTGTTGAATACTGGAATGAGTCATTTCTGGCAAATAACTGACCACCTCTTGAGCCAAGTGTTCTCGAACCGTCATAATCCGAAAGGCTATCTCCTGATTTTCCTGTAGCATCTCCTGCAGGTAAGCTTCACCATCTTGAATCTTACCTGTAGAAGAAAAGCCACTCAGCCAAATCGCCAACCCAGGATTTGTCTCTCGCAACTGAGCGGTAATGACTTTCACCGCCTGGTAAGTGAGATAACTTGACAATACCTTGGTCGTGTCCTTCGCAACTTGTTTGATATCCATGTCTTGACACCAACCCTAGGAGTTCTGAGGTTTGAACGTTGAGTATAAGTCCTCAGTTTATCTACTTATTGCTCGAAATTCATCCCTCATGACTCTTGAGGTCAGCTCAGAATGTCAACCTAGAACGTCAACTTAGGTCAACTTAGATAGTATCCATGGCCTCAAACTCGAACTTGATTTCCTTCCACAGTTCGCAGGCAACTGCCAATTCAGGGCTCCACTTCGCGGCTTCACGAATGACATCACCGCCCTCACGGAACAGGTTGCGGCCTTCGTTTCGCGCTTGGATACAGGCTTCCAAAGCAACCCGGTTTGCTGTTGCACCTGGAGCATTCCCCCAGGGGTGACCCAGGGTTCCACCACCAAACTGGAGACAGGAATCATCCCCAAAGATTTCTACTAACGCAGGCATGTGCCAAACGTGAATCCCACCAGAAGCGACGGGCATAACACCGGGCATGGAAGCCCAATCCTGGGTAAAGAAAATCCCGCGAGACCGATCCTGCTCAATGTGATCTTCCCGCATTAGGTCAACAAAACCCATGGTGATGCCTTTTTCTCCTTCCAGTTTGCCCACAACTGTACCGGAGTGAAGGTGATCCCCTCCAGACATCCGCAAGCACTTCGCCAAGACCCGGAAGTGAATGCCGTGGTTGCGCTGACGGTCAATAACCGCGTGCATGGCTCGGTGAATATGGAGCAAGAGTCCGTTATCCCGGCACCATTTTGCCAACGTGGTATTGGCTGTAAAACCTCCGGTGAGGTAGTCGTGCATGATAATCGGGGTCTTGATTTCTTTGGCGAACTCAGCCCGCTGCATCATCTGCTCGCAGGTTGGAGCCGTTACGTTCAAGTAGTGACCTTTGATTTCACCTGTTTCAGCTTGGGCTTTCTCGATGGCTTCCTGCACAAACAAGAAGCGATCGCGCCAACGCATGAAGGGCTGGGAGTTAATGTTTTCATCGTCTTTGGTGAAGTCAAGGCCACCCCGCAGACATTCATAAACCGCCCGTCCATAGTTCTTGGCAGATAGACCGAGCTTGGGCTTAATGGTACAACCCAGCAGCGGACGACCATACTTGTTCAGCTTGTCCCGCTCAACAGTAATCCCGTGAGGAGGGCCTTGGAAGGTCTTGAGGTAAGCAACTGGAATCCGCATGTCTTCCAGACGCAAAGCCCGTAGAGCTTTAAACCCGAACACGTTCCCCACAATGGAGGTCAACATGTTGGTCACAGATCCTTCTTCGAACAAATCCAGAGGATAAGCAACAAAGCAGAAATACTGATTGTCTTCCCCAGCAACAGGCTCAACGTGATAGCAACGGCCTTTGTAGCGATCTAAGTCAGTCAACAAATCCGTCCAAACCGTTGTCCAAGTTCCTGTAGAGGATTCGGCAGCTACCGCAGCCCCAGCTTCTTCAGGAGGAACTCCAGGCTGAGGAGAAACCCGAAATGCAGCCAAAATGTCAGTATCTTTTGGCGTGTAATCTGGAGTGTAATAAGTCAGTTTATAGTCCTTAACTCCAGCCTTGTAGCCAGATTTGGACTGAGTTTGGGTCTGAGAATAAGCCATAACTCTTGATATCTCCCTTCTTCGGAATCGCGCAATCTCTGGGCATTTCGCCAAGTTATTAAAATAGTATCAAGAAACTGTCTTGCAATACCTTGAATCTTTTTAAGATTTTCATAATATTTGTTTATGTTTCTTTTCAAAGATATAAATAAAAAAATCTTCCTATCATCAAAGCTCACAAAAAATATTAAATATTGTTAAGTTTCCACAAGACTTTATTTGAGAGAATGTTTGGGTTGTGAATCATGGACTAATGCAATCAAGCGATGAAATGTAAGCTCTGCGGTCATCCTAAAACTCACAAGCCCGGAAAACAGCCAAATGGAAATCAACGCGACTTCTGTCCGGGTTAGCCGACAACACGGTGGTCAGTATTGTCAGAACTGCAAGTCATAAGGCCCAGCTAGTGCCCAATCAGCACTGAAGGAAAAACTGATTGCAAGCGCTGGAACAGTGATGATTGGGGCGGCACTATGATGCACAACCAAGATTGCAATCAAACACTATGTGAATTAGTTTTAACGTAGATATTTATAGAGTGTAGAAAATCAACATTAAGCTAAAGGCGATCGCCCCTTGAAAATGCCGACTGCTTGAACAACACATTCATCGCCGTTGGGATAAGGATCAGATGAACAAGACAGAAAATGGAAACCGTCACCACTAATGTCAAACTTATCAATTGTCAAACTTATCAATTAGACGACGATGAATATGGCGCAACTAGCTAACTATGGCTTCCAACTACCATCAAACCATTTATGGTAGAGCGCAAAATCGCCGCCCCGTGCAAAGACATCAATCCTGTTATCGCTCCAAGAAACGGCAGCCGGATCAGAAGTCAAGAGCCCACCCAGAGATCCCCAGTCTGACCAACCATTCTCAAAATATTTGTGATAGAGCGCATTGTCTCCACCCCGGACAAAGAGATCCAGTCGTCCGGGTGCCCATGAAGAAGCATCAGGGCTGGAAGTCAAAACTCCGCCGAGAGATTCCCACTCTGACCAACCGTTCTCAAAATATTTGTGGTAAAGCGCATTGTCTCCACCCCGGACAAAAACGTCAATTCGACCATTGCCCCAAGAGACAGCACTCGGATCAGATGTCAAAACGCCACCGAGAGACTCCCAATCCGACCAACCATTATCGAAATATTTGTGATGAAGCGCAGAATCCTCGCCACGGACAAAGACATCCAGTCGTCCCGATGCCCATGAACAAACATCGGGCCCAGACGTGAGATAACCGCCGAGAGATTCCCACTCTGACCAACCGTTATCAAAGTACTTATGATAGAGCGCATTGTCACCACCACGAGCAAAGACATCAATCCGACCATTGCCCCAAGAGACAGCACTTGGATCTGAGGTTAAGAATCCACCGAGAGATTCCCAGTCCGACCAACTATTCTCGAAGTACTTATGATAGAGCGCATTGTCACCACCACGGACAAAGACATCCAATCGTCCGGATGACCACGAACAAACGTCAGGCCCCGAACTCAGGAATCCTCCCAACGATTCCCAGCCCATACCTGGAAGAGGAACAGCCACTCCTTCAACCGAGTAGGCAACCACGTATACATTTCCTTCAGAGGGTCGAGTCACAACCTGACAGTAGATACTCCTCCAGCATGAGAAGTATCTACTGTCAGCCGTCCCAAGAAATCGTCACCGCTTCCAGTGTCGTATTCCCAAAAGTTCACATCAACAGCATCAGAAAAGGGAACTTTCAGATTAGGACGAACAATCTGCCCGCCATTAATTTCATAGTACTTTCCTTGAGGCCAGATTTTAGCGGCACGCTCCTGATTGGCAAGACTGAGATAGAGTTCATCAGGATAATCACCTGCTATGTCTAGCGCTGAAATTAATCCTGGAACTCCACTAATCAACCCCTTAGCTGCTTGTAAAGCAGCACCTACTGCAACTCCTGTGGGGCCAAAAAAAGAGGCAGATGCGGCACCTACATCAGCAGCATTTTTTACTGTATTCACCAATGCATCAATAGCACCAGAGTCAACACCGGTCGAAACCACTTTACAGTCGATTGCATGAATGATAAGCTCAGGCATTTTTTACTCCTTGGCACAAGTTAAAATTCAATTTGGTTATGAAGAAAAATCAATTACTTTCGCCGATCGCCAAGTAACTGCATACAACTTGCACGGGACTTGGTGCACCTGTTTCAGTGTTAGTTGCCGATATTGCAATCAAATCCATGCCGCCAGCACCGCCTTGAGGAATATATTGGATTGACCAAGGCGCGAATGTTGTACCCGGATTGGATTTGCCTGGGGGATACGGGTTAGCGTCAGTTTCGTCAGAATAAATACTGATAGTAACGTCGGGTTGGGAAGCAAAAGGTGGCACACTAACCCAAAGTAATCGGGTATGTTCTCCGCCTTCGCCAGGGGTCATGATTTCAGTCCCGCTGACAATTTGTGTGTTGCTGATATTTTGTGTGTTGCTGATATTCAGTACTCGTTGAGGCATAATTCATACTCCCATTACTTTGCATTTCTAGATGGTTACCTTTTGCTCTTTAATAAGAGTTAAAGGTTGGAGCCGTACCCTTACAGATAGTTCTGTAGGACTTGCTGTATCCAGTCTTACCTAAAGCAAAAATCTCGTATTCCAGATTCTTGCGATCGCTTTTCAAGTTCTTGCTATTTTTCGTGTAGAAATGTCATAGGCGTTGTTCCTACGCAGCGTTTGAAGTGATAATTCAGATGTGCTTGACTAGAAAAACCAACGGATATTGCAATTTCCGATAGGGGCATCTTGCGATCAAGTAGGAGTTGTTTAGCGCGATCAATTCGGCAACGAATATGATACTGATGGGGTGCAAGACCAATGGATTGCTTAAACAACCGGGTGAAGTGATAGGAACTCAGTTGCGCTAGATTTGCTAATTCAGCTAACTTGATATCTCTTTCCACATGGTCATGAATGTAATCAATGACTTGCTTGATCTGTGGCTCAGAGAGCCTGCCAGATGGTTTTGACACAGGAGATCGATAGGTCGAATAGTGTACGAGGAGATGAACGGCTAATGCATTTGCCATTGCATCGGCATACAATCTACTGGCGGTTCCATCCATTTCTAAAGAGGTTTTAAGCGCGATCGCAATGTACTGAATCAGCGGGTCAACCCCAGGTGTAAGCTTCGGAATCAGCGCAATGCCATCCTTAAGGCACAACTCTGCTTCGGTACGGTGCAGTAAGCTCGGTTGCAAGTATAGCTGAATAGCCTCTGATTCCTGATGCGCCTGAAACGTCTGGTGTGAGTTGGCTGGGTAGAATCCAATATCGCCTATGGGTATCGCGTCAATCGTTTGCGATCGTCCGTCAACTGTTCGTTCTAAGGTAATTGAATTACCTGTATTAACGCAAATGGTATGGTGAACAGCAACATGATCGGGAATGTACCATGCAGGCTGCCGAGAGAAAACTAACTGTAATTCGTCCCAGTTTGCTTGATGGCTGGAAATAATAGGTGGATTAGGAAGTGAGAAGTTGCTAAAATCGGGGGCTTCTTTAAATTTCATCAAATCTTCCTCCACCACAGATCACTAAATAAATCAGAACCCATATTGATCTCTTACCTATAAAAATCTGAAATGAGGTTAATTTTCTAATGAGGTTAATTTTCTAAGGCTATTTTCGTACTCACGATCGCAACTGAGTAGTGTCCGTAAGAGTGTTGTTTCATGACTAAAACGTAATCGCTCAGATTTAGTTGTACAAACATGAATCATGGAGATGTGCCAACAGCCTCAAAGCACTGCTGTCAATCAGCTCGCACCAATTTGACCTTGAACACTGACAAATGACTTTCGGTGTTCCTACCAGTAACTTAAGGCGGCATAACTGGTTATTATGCTGAAATTTTCTACATCACCAATGCTTTTAGGATGACTACCCTGAAACTTTCTAGATCATCCACCCTGATACTGTAACTACACTGAAACTTTCTGGATATCCATCCTAAATTTGAGGATTACCCCGAAAAAGCTAGGGGTGTGGGAGCACAGAGCTTACATTTCATCGCTTGATTGCATTAGTCCATGATTCCTGACTCTATCAGACCCACATCTCTCTGATTCACAACCGATTGTTTTATATATTTCTGTTAATCCCCTTGGGAATATTCTTCCCACAGGGTCGTGTACTGTCGCAAACTTTGATGGTTTCCATCGCCTAGAATTAAGTGATCCAACACAGGAATTGCCAAGAACTTAGCCCCTTGCAACAATTGCCGAGTCAGTTCGATATCTTCCGGGCTCGGTTCCACATTCCCTGACGGATGATTATGAGCAACAATGACTCGCACCGCACCGCCTTTCAAAACTTCTCGAAAGATGTCGCGAGGATGGGCAAGGGTTTCTGTTGCTGTCCCAATCGTAATCACCCGTGTTCCTAGCAGACGATGTTTAACATCGAGCAACAAAACCGCAAATCGTTCTTGTTGCTGCCACATCAGGTCATGGCTTAACGCATCAGCCGCTTTTTGGGGGCTATCAATCACGGCTCGCTCTGAGGGACGAGACTGGTACACTCGTTTGCCCAACTCGATAGCTGCTAAAATCGTTGTGGCTTTTGCTGGGCCAATTCCATGAATTTGAGTGAGTTCCTGAATATGAATGTCCCGTAGAACGGCAAGAGCATCCTGGCGATCTTGGCTAAGCTGATTGAGAAGATATTGGCCCAAGCCCACGGCAGAGAGTTTACCCTTTCCTTGACCTGTTCCTAACAAAATTGCAATTAACTCAGCCGTTGATAATGTCTTAGATCCAAGGCTGATCAACCGTTCACGAGGTCTTTCCGTCAGGGGTAAATCAACAATGCGGAGGCTGTAGGTCATATCTTGCCTTGAAAGTCAAACTTTTCTCACTATAACTTTGAGAATTTCTGATATTCAAGGGCATCTGTTCTATGTAGAGTCATCTATGTAGAGTCATCTATTAAAAAAAGTATCGAGTCTGTTTAAAAGCTCCCAGGCTAACGTTCACATTCAGGTGGAATGCACTGAACCGTCCGGCAAAACCGCTCCAGTTAGAACAGCTCCTGTGAGTTTGACCATGATGCGATCGCCTGTCCCAACCTTGGCCCCGGTTAAGTTGGCTCCGCGCAAATCGGCTCCGCTCAGATCAGCTCCAATCAAGTTCGCCTCTTGTAAATTGGCGTAGCTAAGGTTGGCTTGCAAGAAATTAGCCCGGAACAGATTGGCTTGATACAAACAGGCTCCACTCAGATTCACCCGATGCAGGAAGGCATCGCTCAGGTTAGCATTACTCAGATCAGCACCACTCAGATTCCGTCCAGAAAAATCTTTCTCCTGCAAATCTGCGCCTCGCAGATCGACGCCACTCAAGTCCGGTTGAGCAGAAGGTGAACGGGGGTGAGCTGGGGCTTGTATCGGGGGCTGAGAAGAGTGTTGGGAGTGATGAGAAGATTGATGAGACGGGTAAGACTGCCGCTTTGAATGTTGAGTTGTTGTTGCCGCCTGGGAACCTGGAGGAGTAGGCGATGCTGATGATGCTGTTCGTTGAGTAGAACTCCCCTGTCGGGTCACACGCTGGGAGGCTGAGGGCTTAGGAGAACGTTGTAAGATCGAGCGCAACTTCTCACGGGCCTGATTAATCTCCTTGAGCTTTTCCTCAGCCAACTTTTTCAACCGCTGATTTTCTTCTGGAACACGGTCAGGATGCCAAATGAATGCCAAATCTCGATAAGCCTGATCAACAACCTCTAGGGAAGCACCAGGCTTTAGCTCTAGCACGCGATAGCAGTAGTACAGTTCGCTTGGCGTCATGATGGATTGGCAATAATCTAGATTTAGGCTGAAAACCCGCAAAGTCCGTCAAGTTTTAGGAACTGCTGACAACTTCAGTGATTATTCTAGCGTTTCCTGGAGGTTGAGGGCGATGCCTGGAATAACGATTTATTGCCAGACTTACAACGGTTTTTAAAGGTTCTTAAGGCAGTGAGAGACATCTGAGGCATTCAAGTCCTCCTTTCAAAGAGGGGCTAAGGGAGATCGTTCTAGTTGCATCCGCATAAAAAACGGCTTGTAATTGAAAGCTGTAATTGAACTGAGATCAGGGCATTGTTGAGAGTAAGTCAGTAAACATGATTAAGGAGAAAACTCCCTGTAGTCCCCTTGCCAAGAGGAACGGCGATCGCCGGGGGTTAGGCAGAGACTGGATGTTCAAATTGATTGATTCCACCTAACTTAATCCCAGAATTAATTCACATAAGATTTAGCAGAAACAGCCTTCTTGGCAGCTCTAACATCAACCTGAAACAGTAAAACTAAACCCACAATAAAAAACAGAATTAGAGAAATAATTGAAGTTCTTGCTGTTCCTGTAACTTGACGAATGATTGCAAATAACAGCGGGCCAAAGATCGCCGAACCCTTACTAAAAATAGAGTAAAAACCGTAGAACTCTGCCGATGATCCTTTGGGAATAATTGAACTATAGAACGAACGACTTAAGGATTGAGACCCCCCCTGCACTAAACCGACAATGCCCCCTAGCATGAAATATTCTCTTGGAGTTGTCAAAAAGTAAGCATAGATTACCACTACAGACCATCCCACCAGGCTAATCATCAAGGCATTTTTAGTTGATATTTTCTCTGCTAATTTACTAAAAATTAACGCTCCAATCACGCTCACAAATTGAATCACGAGCAAAGTTGTCATCAAAATATTAGTGGAAAATTTGAGTTCTTCAGTTCCATAAATTGTTGCCATTGTCATGACAGTTTGGATGCCATTGTTATAAATCATGTAGGCAATCAAAAACATCAATAAATCCTTAAACCGCCTCACCTTACGCAGGGTAACAACGGTTCTAACCAAGCCAACTTTTAAAAAAGCTAGCCCCTTTGGCAAGTGACGGTATTCAGTCGGTAATACTTCAGCGGCCTTGGCTTCTTTCAAATTTAGAGCCGTGATCAGTGCGAATCCACCCCACCACAATCCAGCCATTAAAATGGCGAGTCTTGCTGCAAGTTCTGTTGAGATTCCTAAACTTTGATGACCTGCAATTAAGCCAAGAGATAGGGCAAACTGTAATCCCCCTCCGATATACCCATAGGCAAAGCCTTTTCCTGAGACCCAATCGATTTGATCCTCAGAGGCAATACAGGGGAGAAAAGCATCATAAAAAATATTGGCGCTGATAAATCCAATCTGGGCGATCGCAAACAAAATCACGGTTTGCCAGACATCTCCTGCACCCGAAAAAAACAATAAAATGGTTGCCAAGCTGCCCACATAGGAAAATGTCATTAAAAACTTTTTCTTTGAGGCTGAGAAATCAGCGATCGCCCCAATGATTGGCGCAATTAGCAATACAGCCAAAGCTGAAAAACTAATCACAAATCCCCAAATCGAAGTAGCACTATAGTATATTCCAGCAATCTTGACTCCCGTTGATGGAACAACAACAGACGCAAAATAAGCCGGTAAAACTGCGACAACAACAGTAGTGATATAGGCAGAATTTGCCCAATCGTACATCATCCAAGCAAAAATTTGTTTTTTATCGTTTAGCATTAGCATCCTTGAATTTAATCAGAAAAGTTAGCATAATAAATCAAGTCAAAAAACAGACCGAGTCAATGAAACATCTTGTAAGTTTATGTCTCGTACTCCAACGTTATCCTTTGATCGTGGCACGTTAATCTTACATCCTCCACCCAAAGGTCAAGCTTGGATTGGCTACGCGACTTGGGATGATCGGGTGGAAAAATTTCGGATTCCAGCAATTTTTTATCCCAATCTGATTGCATCTCTTCGGGCTGATACCGTTAATTTCATTGATCAAGCCCCAGGGTTTAAGCACCTAAACCTGACTCCCAAAACAGAAATGCAGCCCTATTTGCATCAACAGGAAGCCTTGGCTGCTTGGCAGAAGGCTGGAAACCGAGGAGTTGTTGTGCTGCCAACCGGTTCAGGAAAAACCTATCTCGCTCAGCTCGCCATCCAAACCACCGCTTGCAGTACTTTGATTGTTGTACCAACCCTCGATTTGATGCATCAATGGTACGCTCAATTCAAGGCTGTATTTCCTGATATTGAAGTGGGTTTATTGGGGGGCGGCTCCCGAGATAAAACTCCAATTTTAGTCGCAACTTACGACAGTGCAACAATTCATGCTGAATATATTGGTAATCAATACGCCCTTTTAGTATTCGATGAATGTCATCATTTGCCAACGGATTTTTATCGAGTCATTGCAGAATATGCGATCGCTCCTTACCGTTTAGGGTTAACGGCAACCCCAGACCGTACTGATGGACGACATCACGATCTACAACACTTAATTGGGCGAACTGTTTACAGCAAAACCCCTGAACAATTGGCAGGAATAGCCTTAGCTGAACATCAAACCGTTCAAATTTTAGTGTGTTTATCTCCAGCAGAGCAGGAGCTTTACCAAGAGAATATTAACACCCGGAATGAGTTTTTACGACGGCATAAGATTAAATTAACCGGGCTAGAGGGATGGCGAAATTTTGTAATGATGAGTGCGCGATCGCCAGAGGGTAGACGAGCGATGTTAGCCCATCGGCAAGCAAAAGATCTAGCCCTTTGTACCGATGCCAAGTTACAGGTTTTAATACAACTATTAACTCAACACTATACTGAAAAAATCTTGATTTTCACCGCAGATAATGCAACTGTTTATCGAATTTCTCAAACTTTTTTGATTCCAGCCCTCACCCATCAAACTCCAGTCAAAGAACGTCATCAAATCCTCAGTTTCTTTCGTCAAGGCCATTACAAAACGATTGTAGCTTCCCATGTGTTGAATGAAGGTGTGGATGTTCCTGATGCTCGAATTGCTATCATCCTTTCTGGAACAGGTTCAGAACGCGAGTATATCCAACGTTTAGGGCGGGTATTACGGAAGGGAAATACTCAAACTAAACACGCTGTTTTATATGAAGTGGTCACAGAAAACACCAGTGAAGAACGCACCTCTCAACGGCGGCGAGGGGAAATTCAACCCTTCACCTCTAAGCAATTAGAACATGTTGAATATCAACAGTTGGATATCCTAATTCCGCCCACAATGATTCCTGCCAATCCTAGACGAGTTGCAGAATCTTCAGGAGATTGGAAGTTAGAAGATTAAGCATCGTTTGTAAAAAATCAACTCTTTAAATTAATTCTTCAAAACTTGCAAAAGTTGTCCATCAGAAAAAATTGATTTCAGTCTCTTTCTCTGGGCTGTAAATGCTTTTTGTAAAACTACAGAGGGTCGAAAAGTGTAAACATTAGCACTAGGTGGAATTAGATTCAACTCAGGCTCCTGACTGACGAGGAAAAGTTTCACATTGTCTTTGAGTAAATAGCTCAAAGACAGGGTATCCCCCAGGTTTGTCCAATCATTTCCTTGATCAATCACAACCGTTGGCGACGCGAATGCATTGAGGCGATCTGCGACTTCAGCATTGAAGTAACTCAGATCTTTATTCCACCAGGTTCTGGCCACAACACTCAAACTACAGGAAACAATACTGGCGGTAAAAATCAACCCTAAAACTCCTCGCCATAATCGTTCTCCATCCATCAGAGAAAATCGTTTGGTATTAATGTGACTAGCGATCAGGTAACTCACAGCCAATTGGATTCCAGGGAAACAAGAAATTAAGTAGCGACTAACCGCAGATCGCTTTCCACCCAGGAGTAAATCAGGGAGCAATAACATGAAAAATGGCACGAAAATCGAGGTCAAAATAAACAAGCGAGTTGAATGAGAAGCCTGATTACAAACCCAGTACAAAGCGTAAATAATGAGGATAACAAATGGAACTCTCATCACATACATCCAGGGATTATTAGAATCGAAATTGATGTCAATAAACAGAGCGGTAAAACTCAAAACCCAAAGTTTTACAAGATAGAAAAAGCTAACGGGGAAAGCTGCCCAATTTGTTGTTGCAAATACTCGTTCCAAATTTCGAGTCAGCACAATAATCCAAGGACTGTACAAGATCAAGCTCACCATCATTGCCAAGAGAAAGTTTCTCAGTTCTGCTAGTTTCCCAAGCTGTAATTTTGTCAAAGAGGTATGAGCCAGCACAACATAAGCGCCATGGCCTGCTAAGGTCAAACCAAAAAATGGGTGGGTATAGAGACCCACGGCACAACACAGACTATAGGCTCCCCAAGCCAGCCAATGTCTTGAGGCGATCGCCCGTAGCAAGAAATAGCCACTGGCAATTACCCCAACCGTCAAAAGACTATACTGCCGCGCAGTTTGGGCAAATAGAATGTCAAAGGGGGACAAGGCTAAAAATGCCGTCGCCAGAAGGGCCGTGAGGGGATGATGAAACAATTCCCACGCCAGACCATACATGAAGGGCAAAGCCAATAAACTCAGTAACGCAGGTAGCCAACGTGACGCAGTAATAGAACTCCCAAACCAACTCATCCAGACCCTCGCCATCAAAAAGTACAACGGCGGATGCTGGGGGTCTTCTGTGGCCAGGGAATGCAGGGTATCTTGAAACGTACTTCCAGGCTTAATTGTTTGATAGATTTGAATGTCTGGGGCGATCGCAATTTGATTTCGAAAAAATGCTGGATAAACCTCTGCGAGATTGTAGCCTGCAGCTCGCAGATTTGTGTAAGCCTCATCGTGCCAGTACAGCTTACGATCCAGGGCAATAAATCGAAATGCCACCCCAATTGCAATGATAGTACTTAGAAAGATCAGTAATGCACGGGGCTGAGACCTTCGATAAAACAGTTGTAAGGAATAGACCATGTTGCTTTTTGGCTAATATCTAGATATTTAACTTCACCCATCACTTCACCCATCTGCTTCACCCGTTAGCTTTACCTACTCTCTCAACCCATAGACTGCATTTGTGGGGACTTTATGGGCACTTCCCAATCCACAAACTGGATTAGCCCACACACTCCAGCCTTGAAGCCACAACATCAATAGCTTATACTCTGACAGAGCATGATATAATTGAAAACTGGTATTTGTTCTTTTTCAGTCGATTTTTCTAGGATTTGCAAAGGTAGAAGAGAGGGAGTATGGCTCAACAGACACTAAAGGGAACTAGTCGAAAGCGCAAAAGAGTTTCGGGATTCAGAGTTCGAATGCGAACTCGCACAGGTCGAGCGGTGATCAGAGCTAGGCGGAGCAGAGGTCGAGAGCGTCTAGCAGTTTAATCGTTAGGTTTAATCCATTCAGTCCCTGTTAGTTTGTCTTTCCTTGGACGACTGGGGTCTCAAGATATGAGTAAGACGAAAGGAAATGCTGCCACACCACCATCGGTTGTGCCGACCGAGGGATTTTAAATCGGTTTACAGCAGAGGCAGGCGTTTCTCTAGCCATCGCTTGACATTAAGAACACTGCGACAGATCAAACTTCCACAATGTGAGCCTGGAGAGGTTCAATCTCTCCCCACTCGAATTGGTATTTCTGTCAGTCAAAAAGTGAGTAAACAAGCCGTTGTCCGGAATCGAGTTAAGCGCCAAATTCGGGCCGCAATGCGCCAGATCCTAACGGATTTGGTTCCTGGGTGGGACGTGGTAATTATTGTCAAGCCGGGACTTGAAAAGTGCAATTCAGCAGAATTTCTGCAAGAATTAAAGCAGTTATTGGCGAGAGCAGAGGTACTACATGGGGATTCGGGAAGAGGTTTTTTATGAGGGAGGCCCTCACGTTGGTGACCTCATTCTTAATATTTTGATTGGTTTTACAGTAGTTGGTCTTCCGTTAACCGTTGGAGCCGTTGTTAGGGCCTTGTGGTTGCGCTATCAAATTACCAATCGGCGGATCTCGGTGACTGGGGGATGGATGGGCAATGATCGGACTGACATCATTTATTCTGAAATTGTTAAAGTTGCTAAGGTTCCACGGGGCGTTGGTCTTTGGGGAGACATGGTCTTAACGCTCAAGCGTGGAAATCGCCTAGAGCTTAGAGCAATGCCCAACTTCCGTGAGACTTATAGCTACATTTTGAGCCAGATTTCAGACCAGGCTCGGCAGGAAAGCGAGACCCTACGGTAACTTGATCCGAAGCTTCAGTAACTTAGACAATCAGTAACTTAGACAAGAAGAACTTAAGCAAGAATCAACCTAAACAAGGCTAAAGTCAAGTTTGGGGAGCAGTTTGATTTCACCTTTGCTGTCTAAGTGAGTTCAGCAGGGTGGGCAAATCAGATACACTTATACAGAGTACGGTTCAGAAGACTTAAGCAACTTATTTCAAAACGCATGGATTTTGGTATTGGGTTTCTTTCAAACAACGTTATGCTGCCGATCCTGGACTTTTTTTACGGGATTGCACCGAGTTATGGCTTGGCTATTATTGCGTTGACGTTAGTGGTGCGATTTGCACTCTTTCCGCTCAACGCAGGCCAAATTCGAAACATGCGCCGCATGAAGGTGACTCAACCCCTGATGAAAGAGCGGGTTGAGAAAATTCAGCAGCTTTACAAAGATGATCCTGTGAAACAGCGGGAGGAAATGAGCAAGGTCTACAAAGAACTGGGGAATCCTCTAGCCGGATGCTTTCCGCTGCTATTACAAATGCCCGTCCTGTTTGCGTTGTTTGCTACCTTGCGAGGCTCGCCTTTTTCAGACATTAACTACACCGTGGACGTTCAAATCTTCCCTCGGGAACAAATTGAACAAATCCAGCCTCAAGCCTATGCTACCAAGCCACAGAACATCTATATTGAGGACGGTGTCCATGAATCTGTTGTTGCGGCGATTCCCAGTGGAAACCGGTTAGTAATTGGCGAGAAAGCGAAGGTTGAGTTTGAAACGTCCCAAGGACAAGATTTAGAGACCTTGTTAGTCAATCGTCCAAATGCAAAACTGGTTCCAACTTGGACGGTAACTAAGGGTCAAGATAAGGTTCAGATTGACTCCGAGGGAAATGTTACTAGTTTAATGCCTGGGGAAGCAACCCTGCAGGGAACGATTAAAGGCATTGCAGCCGATAAAGGTTTTTTGTTTATTGATGCTTTAGGCCGAGTAGGTGCATTAGACAAAGACGGCAAAATCCACTGGGATATTGTGGGAATGATTATGGGATTTGGGATAAGCCTTTACCTGAACCAAGTTTTGTCAGGGGGTCAGAATCAAGGTGCCAGTGCAAATCCTCAGCAAGACACCGTCAACAAGATTACGCCAGTGATTTTCACGGGGATGTTTTTCTTTTTCCCATTGCCTGCTGGAGTTTTACTCTACATGTTAGTCGCCAATATTTTTCAGACGGTTCAGGCGTTTATTCTCTCCCGTGAACCCTTGCCAGAAAATCTTCAAAAGATTATGGAAGAATCTAGTGCTAAGGCAGCCAAGGCAGTAGTTGTTCCAGACTCAGGCAAATCAACTGGAGGGCGGGCCACATTGCCGTTTGAACCCGGTCAACGTTCTAAGAAGAAGACTTGAGGGGCATAATGGATATCGAGGAGCAGGCACAGCAGGGGAAAGCTTGGCTAGAGACATTACTGGAGTTGGGTGCGGTTTCCTCAGGAGTTGAGGTCAGTCAAACTGAGGAGTCCTGCTGGCTCGTGATTGATCATCTGAACTTAACGCCTGAGCAGGTCAGTGCCTTGACGGGTTCAAATGGAGAGGTACTGGATTCTATTCAATATCTCGTTAATGCGGTCACTAATCTCAGCAAAGACAGTGAGGAAAAGGCAGCCTACACAGTTGAACTCAATGGATACCGTGCCCGCCGGTATCAAGAGTTGGAGGCCCTTGCCGAGAATGCCGTCAAGCAAGTTCAGCAGACGGGAGTAGAGTTGGAAATCAAGTCCCTCTCTTCTGTCGAACGTCGTCTGATCCACAATTTGTTGAAAGACAATCAAGAGATTGAGACGTATAGTCGGGGTCAAGAGCCTGACCGCCGCCTCGTCATTAAGGTCAAGGGTTGAGTCAACTATTCTCCAAGAGAGTCTGTCGAGATGGATGCTGTTTACATTCCTCACCTATTAAAGGCACACAACCGAACAGCTCGGTTTCAGTTTACGGAGCTTTTGCCTCAGTTAGTCACCCTAACTCCGGTTCGAGGTGAACTGCAAGTCACTCATCAAACAACGTATCTTGAAGTTTCTGTGAAAGCTGAGACGATTGTTACCCTGACCTGTCATCGATGTTTGAGTCAGTATAATCATCGTTTAGCCATCAAAACTTCAGAAATGATTTGGTTGGCAGACTTGCCAGAACCTTCCCAGGCAGCCGACATAGAGGTTGAAGTAAAGGTTGAGGAATTGGTAGAAACGCTTTCTCCTCGGGGATATTTCGAGCCTGAGGATTGGCTGTACCAACAGTTTTGCTTGGCATTACCCCTGCGACAACTCTGTGATGGCCCTTGTGAGATTCCTGTTCAGGCAGATGTTAATGATTTATCAGAATCGGAACAATCTATTGATCATCGTTGGGCTGACTTAATGCGCTTGAAACAGCAACTTCAGTAGTGGAATCGCGATGAAACTGCTACTCTAAAGCTAGTTTGAGATTTTCCCAAATATCTATGTCCAAGTTCAGTGCAGAATTTGAGCTGCTTCTGCGATCGCGCCATGCTCTGATTTACATTCCTACTTTAGAGGAGGAGCGAGTTGAGCTGACGATTCGGCAGTCTGCAAAGCACCAAGGGAACCGGGCAGTATATGTTTGGGATTTTGTAGACGGCTATCAGGAGGGTAATCCAGGGGATGAGGGAGTCGGTCGCCGCAATCCGCTACAAGCCTTAGAATTTCTGGAAAAGCTACCCGAGTCTGCCCCAGGAGTCTTTATTCTGCGAGACTTTCATCGCTTCCTAGAAGATATTTCAATTTCCCGTAAACTCCGTAATCTAGCTCGGCGCTTAAAGTCACAGCCCAAGACCCTAGTGATTCTTGCCCCGCAGGTTGTCGTCCCCGCTGATCTAGGCGAAGTGCTGACGGTTTTGGAATTCCCCCTGCCCGATCGAGCCGAAATTCGGGCAGAGGTTGAACGATTGCTCAGCACTATGGGCCATCCCCTAGACTCCCAAGCCCTGAATGAGATGGTGCGATCATTTCAAGGATTATCGATTGAACGTATTCGGCGGATTTTGGCCAAGGCGATCGCTATCCACGGCGAACTTCAACTGAATGATATTGAGCTAATTCTTGAGGAAAAGCGCCAAACCATTCGGCAAACTCAGATTCTGGAGTTTTATCCAGCTCGGGAAGAAATTTCTGACATTGGAGGACTGGACAATCTCAAAGACTGGTTGCTCCGGCGAGGAGGAGCCTTTTCTGAGCAGGCCCAACAGTATGGATTACCCTATCCTCGAGGGTTGCTCCTGGTTGGGATTCAGGGAACTGGCAAGTCTCTAACAGCTAAGGCGATCGCCCATCACTGGCACTTACCCCTGTTGCGCCTGGATGTGGGTCGCCTGTTCGGGGGCTTGGTCGGGGAGTCAGAGTCCCGTACCCGTCAAATGATTCAACTGGCTGAGGCATTAGCCCCTTGCATACTGTGGATTGATGAAATCGATAAAGCATTTGCAGGGTTTGAGGGAAAGGGAGATTCTGGGACAGCCAGTCGGGTGTTTGGTACCTTTATTACCTGGCTCGCTGAAAAGACCTCTCCCGTTTTCGTTGTCGCCACGGCAAATAATATTCAAGCTCTGCCGCCAGAAATTCTACGCAAAGGTCGATTTGACGAAATTTTCTTTGTCGGCTTACCCTGTCAAGAAGAACGCAAGGCCATCTTTGAGGTTCACCTATCAAAATTGCGACCCCACAATCTCAAAAACTATGACTTAGAGCGTTTGGCCTATGAAACCCCGGAGTTCTCTGGGGCTGAAATTGAACAGACCTTGATTGAGGCCATGCATATTGGATTCAGTCAGAACCGGGATTTTACGACGGATGATGCCTTGGAAGCCGCCAGCCTGATTGTTCCCCTAGCCCGGACTGCCAAAGAGCAAATTGAATTCCTCCAGAACTGGGCCGCCGCTGGGAAAGCCCGTTTAGCCTCTCGAAACAGTAGTTTGAATCATCGTCTCTCAACAAGTTAAGAATAGATTCTGCCCAACTCAGATTCTGTCCCCTTGGCTCACTCAAATTGGAGGAAGCTGGAATCATAGCCTGTAAATCTGGCGGAGTTTCTGCCGGATTCTGGAAAAGTAAAGAATCAGTAAAGCCTGCCTTTTCTATCCCGAACCAGAGTTAAAAGCTTGAAGAAAGAAGTGACAGATAATATTACTGATATCCAGTTCACGTAATGAATATTTACACTGCAAGCGCCTTGTCTGCGTTGACACAACTGACTTGTTAGCAGTTGAGAGCTGTGTAAACCATGATCTACACCTCAATTAAAACCGATGCAATCGGCATAGTTTTTTAAATTTGAGTTTAGCCAGAATGTTAAGAACGCTTAGTTTAGCAACACATCTGGTCTTCGATTATCAGAATTTAGGTTTTATGTGTTATGAAGTTTTTACCTTTGTTCCCAAAGGGCTCTATCATTGCTGGAGTCATCCTCTTGAGTTTAACTTTGCCATCAAAGGCTCATGGGATTGTTCTAGATTTTGAGAATATTCAAGATTTGAATAATTATGGTGGATTAACTTGGCTGAACTTTGCTGCAATTGATGAAGTAGATGTGGGCAATATTAAAGCTGGAAATAAGCCAGCAGTTTTTGAGCAGTCTGGCTTTAATAACTTTAATCAGAATGGTGGAGGAGTGGGGGGAGCACTGCGAGTTAACCCTGACCTTAAACCAACCGCAGTTGGGATAATCAAGCGTGATGAACCCTTCACTTTTAATAGCATCTCGTTAACGGCAGCTTGGAATAATGGCTTGAAAATCACCATTAGAGGCTTGCTAAGCGGTCAGTCCATTCACTCAGAAGAACTTTTGGTTAACACAACTGAACCGACTCAGTTCATCTTTGACAAATTCATTGGGATTGATGAACTGCAATTCACTTCATTTGGAGGAATTGATATTGCAACAGGTAGACCCAGTCAGCGTACCCAATTTATTATAGATGACTTGGCATTCAATGCATCTAATGAACCGATTCCCGAACCCCTGACTATTTTAGGGTCTCTCTCTGCTTTGGGAATTGGAGTGTTGATGAAGCGATCGCGCTAGCCGCAATTCAGCGAATCGTTAGACCACAGCGTTTGATCTCTCTAAGCCTTCCTCAAGCAGGAGGGCTTAAAATTGAAGTCTTCTTAAATAACTCCTAAGAGCTTTATAAAAAGGGGGGATTTTTAAAGCTTATGCAAAGAGTTTGTAAAGCTCTAGGTTGTCCTCCGGAAGAATACTGAACACTTTGTAAAGTGAGCTAGATTCAGTTCAATTGATTGATAGAACTTCATTCTGAGGCAATCAAAGGCAATCAGAATTGATGCAGCCGAAGCGGATGTTCTAGAAAACACAGCAATATCCCAATGCCATGTAATGTATCTAAAACCCTCTGCCTAACTCAAGAAATATCAGATGCCACAAGTTCTGTTGAGAGCTGGTTACAATGCATCGTCAGGGTGTTCTCTCCAGTTTTTTACCCTATCTTCCTACCTTTGGAGTTCCGTTTTATGACAATTTCAAGCATCCTGAAGAATACATCTGTAGCTGCAGTTGCAGTAACAGCAGCTTTTGTTTCCAGTGTTCCAGCTGAGGCGTTAACTCTGAATGGAAGTATTGGTCTTAGTGGAAACGCGAGCGTTCCCAATGGAACTAATCCGTTAACAACTACCATTGGCTTTAATCAAACACAAATTGATGATTCGGTTGGTGATTTTGCTAGCATTCTTTTCCCAACTAGCGACCCACTCGAGCTACCTGTATTAAGTAACTTAACCTTGAATCGGACATCGATTATCAATGGTTCTAGCGCAAATTATCAAGCAGTACCTACAGCAGGATTCATCAATTTTGGAACTCAAACAATTGGTGGACTTACTGATCAGCTGACATTTGATCTGTCGCAAGCCAACTTCACTCGTTTCACTGCGGGCGCCAATTTTGTTGCTCTTAATCCCACTAATGTACTACAAGGGGTATTTAAATTTGGAGATGAAACCGTTGCGAATGGTTTTCTCTCTGCATCCTTGTCTGGTGCTGGTGATAGCTTTCAGTTAACACTAAGCACTGAAGCTGTGCCCGAACCCCTAACCATCTTGGGTTCTCTGTCTGCGGTTGGGATTGGTGCTGTTCTGAAGAACAAGCAAAAAATCAAAGCTTAAGCCCAAAGCTTAAGTTAGTTTCGTATTGAGCCGTTTTAGCCCCCTTCATTGCCCATTGAGGGGGGTTTTCTTAGCCCTCAAAAATTGATTACTGTTGATTACTGATGAAAGTCACTTATCCAATTGTCACCCAACAATTCAAGACATCTCCCTTTTGGCTTTTAACAATTGGGTCAGGATTGATCGCCATTCATGTCACCTTGGCTTGGCGAGGAGATAATTTAAATGTATTAGGAGCTGGGATTTTATTTTGGGTTACAGTGGCCTCCATGATCTGGCAAAGGCGCTATTCTTTAAAACTGGAAAGTAGCGCGATCGCCAGTGGAGTTGGATTGGTAATTATTTCTCTAATTTTACTCAGAAGTTTAGCCCTGCCTGCCCGAGGCACATTTTATGGTTTGATGCCTTTATTGTCAGGTTTGGGAGTCGGATTACTCGCCTCTGATTTTCGAGGATTAAAGCAATATTGGGGCGAATTAACTGCTTTATTTTTTATCGGAGCACCGGAATTAGTTCACTTGTTTATTCCTGATATTTCCCCAATTACTGCTAAATTCTCTGCGTTTTTACTATGGTATCTCGGGTTTGAGGCAAGATTACGCAACCAAGTTTACATTGATTTGCCCGGTGGCGGAGTCGAAGTTTATTCAGGCTGTTCTGGTATAGATACCATGACCCATTCATTAGGATTAGCAGTATTATTCTTGCTGATGTTTTCTTCGACAAAGTGGCAGAAAGTGATCATTCCTATTGTTGCCTTGGGCATTGGATTTACGGTCAATATCTTCCGAGTAGTTTTGATGGCTGCATTGGTTTCTGAGAATCAAATGAAAGCTTTTGACTACTGGCATAAAGGCGATGGGTCATTGATTTTTTCGCTGATTGCAGTGTTCTGTTTCGGCGGGTTTTGCTACTGGGTTATTCAGCAGAATGAGTCTAAGCAGAATGAGTTGCAGCAGTCTGATTTAACAGGGAATTAGGGTAGTCATAAAAACAATGATTTGGAAACAGCTACGCTTACCATTATTAGCATTCACGGGCAGTTTGGTTTTTTTAGTGTTAGGGAGAGTTGCTGTCGTTCCTAAAGTTGAGGCCACTGCTGAAGTTTCCTTGAATTTTCCCCAAGATATTCCTTTAGAGAATTGGCAATCTGTTAAAAACATTTCCCCGACTAATTTTGAATCTCCGTTACCCAAAGCCGATCAATCTTACTATTACCAAAAAAGTACTATTCCCCTAGCAATTGAAATGCGTCTACTCAGATCAGGAGATGCTGAGTGGTTCATTGAAAAAAAGTATGGAATTTATGAATCTTCCCTGGTTTTACGCCAACAGGACGGAATAGGATCTTACGCACTGTTTATTTATCGTGAAAGAGCTTACTTAAGTACTTGTATTGTTCCTTGGGGTGGAAGTACATTCACGCGGGAAGAGTACACTCAAAGTCAGGCTCTCAAGGGTATCAGTTGGCAGCGAGTTATGCCTTGGTTAATGGGTCAAGCTCCTTTAAGAGAGCAAGGATGTCTCTGGGCACATTTATCTGTTCCTCTAGAAAATCTTTCCCCTGAAGTTGCTTACTCTACCTTGGAAAACACCTGGTTTTCTTGGTATGAATGGTGGTCTTTTTATCTCTCTAGCTCTCAATTTTTGACCCAAGTTGATCCAACTCGCCAATAAGTATTCAATCTTCTTTCCTAGAACTATGACTCAAATTAATACGGATCAAACTCAATCCATAGAGCCGCTCAGACGGTTTAATCTCAGCTTACTGCGCTCAATTAGCTTGGTGCGTTGGATAGGGTATGGTTTTTTACTATTGACCCTGTTTGATTTAGCGGAAATTCTGTTTCCCCCTGATTTCATGAATCCCAGTTGGGAGTTTCAAACCATGGGTCAAATCGTGGAAAGAGTTGCTGTTCCCCTATTGGGGTTTGCACTGGTTTTCTTTGGAGAACGTAATTCCAGAGACCGCTGGGAAGTTCCTCTCTTAAATCTGTTATCTTGGGTAGCATTGCTCTATGGAATCTTGTTTTTCCTCCTATTTCCCCTTGGCGCTTTTAATACGATTCGCCTAGATCGACAGAGCAATCAGCAAATTCAAACTCAGACAAAACGGATACAAACTGAACTTCAAACCCTGGAACAGCGACTTTCCCAGGTCACAGGAGTTTCTGATCTGGAAGCTCTCTTGACCCAGATTAACCCCCAAGCGGCCCCCGAAATTCAGAGTACTGAGCAGTTTAACGAAGTCAAAGGGCGGCTGGAAACGTTTACACAAGAGAGTAAACAACGCCTTGCAACTCAGTCCAAGGAGGCCCTATCGACTCAACGGACAAGCTTACTCAAACGTTCTATCAAATGGAACCTAGGAGCGTTAATTTCTGGCACTCTCTTCGTTGTGATCTGGCGGAACACAAGCTGGGCACGACAAAAGTGGTAAGAGTTTAACGGGAACTGTGAGTATGCGGGCAAGGATTGCCCGCATAGGCAATACCTAACCTAATGTGGGTTTCAAGGTTACTTCAAGGTAACTTCAAAATAACTTCAAAATAACTTCAAAGTAACCAATGAGGACTGTACCCAAACAAGGGTAACTCTTCAGGTTGGAGTTGGGGTTTCCCTTTACTCAGCAATAAATCTAGGGGCAACAGCCACAAGCGACTTGTCTTGATTCGGTCTCCTCCGGCTGTTCGAGGCGCTTCTTCAAAGCCCTTGATGTCGGTACTTGCTGTTACCGTTTGGTCAAACAGAAGCGCCAATCCATCTGGAGCCAAACTCATATTAATTTCTTGTTGTTCGGGCAAGATGATCAGCGGTACTAGCTTATCTGTTTTGAGGTCAATAGCTGCAATATAAGGTTGTTCTTGATAGGCGGTTTGAGTATCCAACAGTTCGGTCAATAGACAGTACAAAACTGAATTTGTTGGATCAAATTGAGCACTAGAAATGTTACCAAAGGGTGGAGTTCGATACAGTTCTCGTTCTTTCCCTTGATTGCTCACCAGAAATAGAGAGCGAGTGCCATCAGAATTAAACCGAACCATCGTTGCAGCCGATCCATCCCGTGCAAAACTCAAGACTTGACCAAATTTAGGTAAAAATTCTAAGGGCTCTGCTCCAGGTTCTAACGGAAAAATGGTACTTAAGTTCGGCCCTTGAGCAATGATCAGGGATTGACTATCAGGCGTAATCAAAAAGTCTCCTCCTTCAACGTTCAAAGGCTGAGGCGACTGACCTGCTTTAATCACCCATGGCCCAATATCAGCCAGATCGGCTTTATTTTCCCGCTGCACAACAATCGTTTGACCATCAGCCGCGAGGTCAAATTTCAAGTTACGGTATTTTTGATTATCCAGAACGGTGCTAATCGTTCCAGGAGCAGGAATGTTTTTTAGATCTGTGGCATCATCGCCTTGAAGACCCGTAGTCACTGTAAACAACTTTGGATCGGGTAATCCTTGAACTACAGCTTGATTGTCAATGGCTGAAAACAAAATACGATCGCCCTCTGGATAAGATTTGAAGGCAATAACTCTCAAGTCGGGTGGCGTTAATGCCGTCGGTTGAGCCGTGTCCTGACTCAGATTGACCAACATCAGCCGCCCTTCTTCTTCTGCTTGGATACCGAGATAAACAAAGGCGCGATCGCGAGTCTGGAAGGAGCCAGTAAAGGGTTCAATCAATTGTCCCGGTTGGTCGCTGTACAGCTGATCTTTGGCCCCCTGAAGGTTTAAGCTAAATAGGATACCGTAGGGGGCAGGCTGTAGCAGAGTGTAAGCCATGCGTCGCCCTGACCAACTAATCTTGCCCGAGAGCGGCGGCTCAATGCTCAGATTTTGTGCCACACTCTCCCGATTCATCGGACGAGTAAAGGTCAGGATAAATCCCGAGTCTTCTGCCCCAATGCGTCGATTGTTCCAGCTAAAGCTTTGAACTCTCGGCAGCGTATGATCGCCACTCCAGACCACAATAGCAATTAAGACAGTGAGGATGGCAATCAAAATCATTGCAACCTGATCCAACGGTTGCAGATCTTGCTGTAAATGTTTGACTTTGGCCTTAAGAGAAGTCACAGGAGCGAAAGTTTAGCCTGAGGAAACCAGATTCAAATCAGTACCGGGGAAGGCTTGAGGTCTCCAATTAATCCCCAGTTAGTCGTGATCCCTAATCTGTAAACTGTATGTATAGGCTGTAATTTTAGCATTTTGTATAACGTCTCAACCTTACCACGGCAACCGACTTCCGTCCCAGGAGAAAAAGTAACCACTGTCCGCCATTTCTAGTTGATTAATCACGGTTAATAATTGGCTCACCGTCAGGTCTACTGAAAACAATTTCTCCGGCGGCACGTTTTTCTGAAAGGGTTTCGAAAGGCGTGTGTCTGTGGTGCCGGGATGGAGAGCAACGACAATGGTTTGGGGACTTTTACGGCTGTATTCAATGGCAACGGTTCGGATGAACATATTCAAGGCTGCCTTGGAGGCTCGATAGCCGTACCATCCACCCAATTGATTATCCCCAATGCTTCCCACTTTTGCGGAGATGCAGGCAAACACACTACGTTGGTCGTGCTTGAGGAGTGGGAACAGATGTTTGGCTAAGAGTACAGCCCCGATGCTATTCACTTGAAAATATTGAGCCAGTTGCTCCATATTGATTTGGCGCAAGCTCTTTTCGGGTTGCAGGGTGTCATCATGCAATAGTCCGACACAGTTGATCACGAGGTGCAACTGGTTCACCTCTGCCTGAATCTGTGCAACCCCAGCCGCAATTTGAGGTTCTTGGGTAATATCCATGGGCAGACAAATTAACCGTTGAGGGTATTCTCGGGCAAGAGCTTGTAGGGCTTCAGCAGTTTCCACTGAACGGGAGGCAGCATAGACTTTGTTAAAGTGTTCATTTTGCAAGAGCTGTTTGACAAACCCTAAGCCAATTCCCTGGCTTGCGCCAACAACTAGAGCATGACTTTGATTCATTCCTGTTTCTCACAACTGTTTGTCACAACTATTACTCGCGGCTTGTCTGACGTAATTCTTGACACCGCTTATCTAGTTTAATCGGCGTTGCTGAATAGCAGTAGTATGATCGCCCCCCAATTCGCCACCCAATTCTGAAGGGAACCAGACCAATCCCCCAAGGTTGGCTTCGTCGAACGCTCAGCCGAGCCGTCAAACCACAAAATTTGGCATTACCCCCAAATCTCCTAGAATTGGGGGCCGGGGAGCGAATTCATCCTAAAATTCAACAATGCCGATCGAGGAGATGATGACTATAGGTCTACAGACTATAAGTAGCGCTTTGGAGAACCCATGCCCCTTCAGCAAATGAAATTTCCAGTGGACATTGAAAAAATGGGTTCCTCGCCAACCTATCAAACTGGTCTAGGAGCAGCGTTCTTGGGAGATTCTCTTGAACTTTTAAATCAACTTCCTGACAAAAGCATCAATCTGGTTCTAACTAGCCCTCCGTTCGCGCTTCAGAGAGAAAAAGAATATGGGAACAAGGGGCAAGACGAATATATTGGGTGGCTAGCACAATTTGCCGAGGTCGTCTACCAGAAGTTAAAAGACGATGGCAGTTTTGTACTGGATTTAGGCGGTGCTTATGAAAAGGGAAAGCCGGTCAGAAGTTTATATAACTTCAGAATTCCAATCCATTTCTGCGACGAAATTGGGTTTTTCTTGGCAGAGGATTTTTATTGGTTTAACCCCTCAAAGTTGCCTAGCCCAATTGAGTGGGTAAATAAACGAAAGATTAGGGCAAAAGATTCAGTCAATACCGTTTGGTGGTTCAGTAAATCAGAATTTCCCAAGGCAGATGTGTCCAGAGTTTTAACTGAATATAGTGACCGAATGAAGAAGCTTCTTAAAGATCCAGAGAAATTCTATGACCCTAAGAAACGCCCTTCTGGACATGACATCAGTGCAGAGTTTGGGAAAGATAACGGCGGGGCAATTCCGTCTAATCTTCTGCAGATCCCGAACTCTGACTCAAATGGTCAATATCTTCGAGGCTGTAAGGCTCTAGGATTAAAAGCACATCCAGCACGATTCCCTAATAAACTCCCAGAGTTTTTTATTCGTTTCCTCACAGATCCCGGTGATCTTGTCGTTGATATATTTGCTGGCTCAAATACGACTGGATTTGTGGCTGAGCAGGAGTGTCGTTATTGGTTGGCTTTTGAAAATGAACTTCAATATCTTGCATCATCTTCTTTACGCTTTATGTCAGAGGATTCAGACGAGAATGATCTAAGCCTTGCCTACCAAAAAGTTATGCTGGGCAATTCAGTTGAAATGATCCCAGATGCCAGACAACTAAAACTGTTTGAAAAATCGAATAAGTATCAACCTTAACGAACACCTACCAATCAATTGGGGGTTCAGTTTGATGCTGGATTGAGGACAAAACCCATAAACAGTAATGCGCCCGTTTGGTTATCACGGATTGCGTGGAAGAATGGACGCTCAACAATCATCCTAAATCTAGACGGAGCGCTAATTGTAAAGACCAAAGCTGTTGCTGCGGCTGCCTCTGCTCCTTCTTCGTTAACCTCAATAACAGCTTTGTGAATCGCCTCGCTAATCCCTATCCCAGCCATTCCCATCCCTGCAAAGTTGGCAGCGCCAGAAAAAGCCACGCCCATACCGAGAGCAATCAGAGCATCGTTCAAGATTGTATTATATTCAACTTTGAATCGTGGCAGAACAATATCCCCTTCCCTCTTATAACCTTTGGTCTTATCAAACCGAGACATCCAGCTTTGCCAATTTTCTGCGGTGAGGAGGGTTTGAAACTCTGCAATAGAAGAGGATGGCTTGGGAAGAAAGATGTACATACTGACACGCCCATTCCCATAGGGTAAGCTGACAGCCTGAAATTCCTTTCTCTCATAATAGGAATATTCACCGAATTGAGACATCATCGGGTGTAGCTCAAGACTGCCATCTGGCAAGATAAAGTTTTGTTCTTTCGTCCGCTCCTTATCAAATTGCTGAGTCCATATTCCCTTGAAATAGATGGCGTTGAGCAAAACTAAAATTGCATTAATGAGCTGAATCGGTTCAACTAATTCCTTAATTTTGTCCTTAGTCTTCTCTGCCACCCAACGATTGATGGTTGTTGCAGCTTCGGGATTAGCAAAATTCAGATTGGCAACCTCGCTCAGGTAATTGACTCTCAGTCGCTGGACAAAATCATCGTCTAATGTGCCCTGGTTCACCCAGAGTGAATTAGCGAATTCTAATTGAATCTGAGGATCAAGATTGCTTCCCATTGATAGCAGCAATTGATTCGCCGTATTAATCTCCTGTAAGCTCAGTCCTTCCAAGCCAAGAACCTTGGCGATCGCCTGTTCAGTTGTTCCTCGTGCTCCGTTATAGGCCATTGCCAGGGTGATCGCCACACTCATCGGGGATACAAATACGTTTTTGTTAGCATCTTGCCGTGCTAGTTGCGATAGTAATTGGAAACTAAAGCGCTCATATGCTGGAACTAATTTACTTACAACCATGCTTTCTACCTGTGTTGTACTCATATGGTTTTGTGAACAAATTGCGATTATTCAATCAAAATCTAAATTGCTCAACAGATAACTTCTAAGCTATGCCCCTACCAATAACTCAGCAGCATAACGGTTGAACTCACCCGCCGCAGATAACTTCAAACGCTCACAGATATACCTCTCAGCGGTCGGTGTGCATTGGGATTGTTATGTCGCCTGATGCACTGAGAGAATTGATCTAAACGATACAATCAAATAATAGCCAACTTGAGAGGTTAGCATGGTTCAAGCAACGGAATATCTTTATGTTGTTCGGGATGATGAGATTTTACATGGAGAACCTATCATCCGAGGAACTCGGACACCCGTCAGAGCAATCGTCGAAACTTGGCGAATGGGAATTGCACCAGAGGAAATTCCCAAAGGGATGCCACACCTGACTTTGGGGCAAGTCTTTGGAGCATTAACTTACTACAGCGATCACCAAGACGAAATTAATCAATATATTGAAAAAAACCGCATTCCTGACGAATTGATCGATCCATTGGTTAGAGATTTGTGAGTAGCATATTTATTTGTCTGTATTTGGATGAAGATGTCAATGTCCTAGTAGCCGACTTGCTTCAAGCAAAAGGCTTTGATGTCACTACTGCACGAGATGCAGGGCAACTTCGCGCAACTGATGCAGAGCAACTTGCCTATGCTGTAAGTCAAGCAAGAACTCTGGTTACTCACAACAGAACTGACTTTGAGGAACTTGTACAGAATTACTTTGATTCGGGACAGACGCACTACGGAGCAATTTTTGCTGTTCGTCGTTCTCCTCAAGAGATCGCACAAAGATTACTCGTCATTCTCAATCAAGTTACTTCGGACGAGATGCAAAATCAGGTTCGATATATTTAGTAACGATCGCCTCACCATATTCTCTTGCTATCTTGGCTCAAGATGCTAACAGATAAGCTTTAGGTTGCTGTCCCAAGTGAGGAATTGCGGCATAACGTTCCCAATCACCAAACGGAGGTGACTTTTGCAACTAAACAACAGCTTGACTTCGTTCCGGTGCATTGGGGTTGTTATGCATTTTTGGGTGTATTTGATTGGCTAGACTTAGCCTTATCCACCAATATTACGAAAGAACTTATCAGCATTGTGAAATGCGACATAGACCGACACGTAACTTGCAAGGCACAGCCAGTACCCTAAGTAGAATGAAGAACGTAGCTCGTTGGCTGATACCAACACAACAGGCTAGACTAGCAAATCCAACACAAGCCCAGTCTCCGATAAAATACAGCAATATTCGGCCTAACGTCGATTTATCCAGAGGATTACCTCGAAATTTTCTGTATAAATCCCAAGGGGCAGTGTAGCATTACAGGGTTCGACGGCTCGGCTGAGCCCTTCGGGTCAAGCCTTAGTGTCGAGACCTCGCCGAACGCCAGATTCATGCCTCGGTTCAACAACGCCATAAATTCGTGGTGGGCTACATTTGAGTTCAGATTGATTGCTCATCGAACCCCCATTGATCTCACACTCAGATTAAGCTGATCATGCTTTGCACCCGCATTGATCTCAAACTCAGATCAAGTTGATCGCAGAGCATTTGCCCGTTGATCTCAAACTCAGATCAAGTTGATCGCAGAGCATTTGCCCGTTGATCTCAAACTCAGATCAAGTTGATCGCAGAGCGTCTGCCCGTTGATCTCACTCCAAACCCGCGTTGATCTTATACTAAACCCGCCTTGATCTTTCTTCAAACCCGCGTTGATCTCACTCCAAACCCGCATTGATCTCATACTAAACCCGCATTGATCTCACTCCAAACCCGCATTAATCTCATACTAAACCCGCGTTGATCTCATACTAAACCCGCCTTGATCTCACTCCAAACCCGCGTTGATCTCGATCACTAGGGCAAACAGCGATTGGAATTTCAGCAAAAATCGTTGCTTCTAAACGTTATAATGGCTAGGTCTCTGGCTATCCCTCCATTGAAAAGCTAGGGGCCAAGCCTGATTCATGCTGGAGTCTATTGTTGAGTCGTTGGAGTCTTGCCAACTCCGCCTTTGTGGTTGAATGCGGAATTGTTTCATTATTTTTTGGCGGTTGTTCTTCGCTCATCTTTTCAGATTATTAGGACTCCTAATTTCCTAACAAGGATTGCATCTTATACAGCACTCTCTATGCCAGTCTCATAGGTAACTTAGTAGTCTAGCGGTCGTATTCAGCGGACGCAAACAACCTCCGCAACTCAACAAAGTAGACTTGCACCCTCTAAATCTCCCACTAATTTCTCGTAGGGTGGTGGATTCTGAAACGGATCGACTTGAATGATGTCAAGTAACGTTTGTACCTTATCTCGCAAATTACTAGAAGCCAGCTTCTTAGAGTCTTTCTGCGCTTGTTTGGTGTAGACCAAATCCCATCCCAGCTCACCATTCTAACTCCCGATCACACTCTTTGATCGGCGTTGCCAGTCCTTCCCGAATCGATCTTTTGGGTTTACATGCTGACGGCAACGATTCTTGCAGATTGCCACCCGGAAGGCTAAGGGAGTTGCTATTGAGTCCAATCTAAGAACGTCCCACCGTTATTCTGAGTGACTTTAACAGGAGCGCGAGACTCCATCAAACAGGACGCAAGTTAATAATGCCTGTGGCTGATTGGGGCAGGTTACTGATTGCTGACAAGCTCAGTGGGCAAATGGATAATGAACTCTGCTCCTCGACCCGGTTCTGAGTTAACCTGTAAAGTGCCATAATGCTTTTCAGTAATAATTTGCAAAGAAATTGCCAATCCCAAACCTGTCCCTTTGCCAACTGTTTTCGTGGTAAAGAACTGATCAAAAATTTGGGTCTTAACATGATCTGGTATTCCCAGTCCATTGTCCCGAATTCGAACTTCAACTTGATTGAATTCAGTGAGTTGAGTACTAATCCAAATCGTTGGTAGAGGCTTGTCTACTGTGTTCGCCCCTAACTCGCCATGATTTACCGCATCTTCAATGGCATCAATTGCATTCGCTAAAAGATTCATGAAAACCTGGTTCAACTTAGCTGGATAACATTTAATCAGGGGGAGCTTACCGTAATTTTTAACAACCTCAATACTCCATCGATCGATTGTATTTTTCAACCGATGCCCTAGCATTACTAAAGTGCTATCAATCCCCTCATGAATATCGACAGTCTTAAATTCGGATTCATCTAAACGTGAGAAATTTCGCAGGGACAAAACAATCTGACGAATTCGATCCGTGCCAAGCTTCATAGAAGCAAGGGTCTTGGGCAAATCTTCCAAGATAAAGTCTAAATCCATCCCCTCAGCCTGTTCCTGAATTTCTGGAGGGGCTTGAGGATAATGTTTTTGATACAGAGCAATGAGTATCAATACGTTTTGAGCATAGGTATGGACATGATTTAAGTTGGCATGAATAAAATTTACAGGATTGTTAATTTCATGGGCAACGCCTGCGACAAGTTGCCCAAGACTGGCCATTTTCTCTTGCTGAATCAACTTCAACTGAGACTGTTGGAGTGCCTGCAGGGTCTGATTCAGTTCCTCCGTCTGCGCTTGTATCCGTTCTACATATTCAGCCTGCTGCAAGGCAATCCCCAATTGTTCCCCGATCTGAGCGAGTAACTGCACCTCATCTTCATGCCAACAACAGGGTTCTGAGTTCTGGAAAGCTGTTAACAATCCCCACAGACGGCCTTCCTGAAAAATAGGTGCAATGGCATAGGCTCGAGCTTGAAATTCTTCTAGCAAAGCAATATGACAGTCTGAGTGTCCCGCTTGATAGATATCGTTAACTGCAAAGGTTTCGTTGTAGGCATAGCGTCCTCCGTGAGTTTCCATCAAATAACTATCCTCAATCGTTGGCATCACCCCCACTAGCGGTTTCCACCCTGCTGCCCTAGACTCGAACAAAAAGTGGCCACTCCAATCTGAATTAAAACGATAAATCGTTGCCCGATCGACTTCCAACAAATGCTGGACTTCATCCGTAGCCGTTTGGCAGATTGTCTTCAGGTCAAAGGATTGACGAATCTTATTCGCGATATTAACGAGGGCTCGCTGGCGACTCAGGGCTTTTTCCCGTTCCGTTGCCTGGGTAATCAGGGCAGCTTGGGTCTTGGCTTGTTCAATATACTCTGCGTTAGAGATGTTCTGGTTTGAAGAAAAGGCATGAGGTTCAAGCATTTTAAGGGAATCTCAAAAATAGCAACAAGAGATCAATCTAGGAGACCCCTTCAGGGAGATCCTAAATTGATAGGTACCGTTGATAGATACCGTCTGTAGCAATCCGATTTGAAATGTGAACGTGGGGTAGGTATCTTGCCCGTGCAGGCTAGAAGCCTGCGCCAATCTCATCAATCATTGCTGATTGCCACATCACATTGGCACAAGAACAACGAACACAGAATTTCAGGCGTTCATTAGGCAATGTAGACTGCATTCTAAGCATATCAAATCAGACTTAACGCCTCTAACACCATTAAAAATGGCCATCAATATTCTGTTTATACCTGATTCTATTTTACTTAAAGCTATTGCCTAAGTCTATATAGATGATCATAAGCTGTTTATAGAAAAGTAACAAAATCCGTTGATTTTCCACTCCAATGAACAAATCATTTCTCAACTAAGCGCAGCCCCAAATTCAAGGTATCTCTTAATACTCCTATCATCAGAATCACTCCGTAAATTTCCTTAATTTTGAGCACTTGCTAAGTGTCAATTATTCATTTGCTTAAACCTGCTTTAGTGCCGACAAGCATTTTGTAACAATGACAATCACTAACGCCAAACTACTTCTTATTCAGGAACCCACAAAGGTTTGAGATAGGCTTTCCCAACATAAAAAATCCTTAAGAATCACTCAATGACGTAACTTTTTAAGCCAGACATAGCTTGAACTGGGCAGTCTTTTGCAACAATGAATTCGTCTAGAATAAACTTTTGATTTGCGACGTTGGCTGTCATAACTTGCAACATATTTGGAGAGGCTAAATGAGTAATGGTTAATGAGCCTGATGCTGGCTGATTTGAACATCCATTAATCCCCCGCAATCATTTTTTTAGAGTGTTACAGTTCCGTTTTTCCAGGGCTTTATTCAACTTAAAGCTACTTGAAAGTACTTAAAGTAGAGGTTGTATCGGTTGGTGTTGAGCTGGCGAGACCCGACATTCTCAAAGGCTGGTTGGGTTTCCTGGTATCAACTCAACGTTTCAACTCAACCCACAAAATTTGCCTAGACAAATCCCTAGTAACGTGTGGTACAGATCCAAGTTTCAACCTGGCAATTCCTTTCCCCACAAGCTGAAATGGCTTGAGTTTCTGCTTGCTCTTGGGTTGCTGCCCAAGCCCATCCCAGTTTCCCTTGAGGATCTCTGGCAAGGGCTCCGCAGGCATTTTTAAACCAAACTTGAATCTTACAGTCTGAACTTGAGCGCTGACATTCTTCCATGGCTTTGCGTTCTGCCTGTTCCTGGGTGGGGTAATCGTAGGAATATCCCCAAATTTTGCCATCAGGGGACGAAGCGATCGCCCCGTAGTTGTCCCGCACTTGTGCCCAAGTTGCCTTCCCAGCCAAGCCACTCGCAGCAATCACCAAAGCAGTAATCCATCCAAAACGATTTGTGATCATTCAGCACGATATTGGGATGAAAAAACCAATTTATTAAGTAAACATATTCCCCTGACAACCGATAACAAGCTACAGAAATCCCAAATATGGGTGAAATGGGATGAAAGGGTCGTTGTCCCTGCTTGGAGAAAACGTTCCTCAACTCCGCTTGGAGAGCTGTGTAACTCATTTAAGATTGCCATAAATAATAATATTTTATCCATGGGATTTATTTATGAAGTTTATTTATGAAGTTTATTCATGAAGGTAACTAGATAGAATCAATCAATTTCAACATCAAGCCTTTGCCTAACCCCTGACGATCGCCGTTCCCCTTGCCAAGAGGAACTCCAAGGGTTTTCTACTGAATCATGCCTGCTTAACTTATTCTCTATGAATTTTTCAAGGGTAAAAAGATCGTCATCACTTTGCCCTGCTGGGGTCTCTGGCGGACAACCAACTTTCCTCCTAGAGCCTGAAATAGATTCTTGGTTACGCTCAGGTTTAGGCTTAACATTCCGGTTTCCGGCTGAAACATTAACAATGGCCCCAAAGATTTGAGGGGGGTTCGAGGAACAGCAGCCGTAGCTTGGGCTCCTTGACAGGGCTGGGACTCTAGCTGGAGCTTGAGTTGATGGCCTGCAAGACTCACCCCCACCTGAATATGACTACCACTGGGTAAACTCCGGGTGAAATTTTCAATCACTCCGGTCAGAACCTGATCCAGTAAGGCTGGGTCACTGATTACAGTCGGTAACTTTTGAGGCAAATCAACTTCCAGGGTGTGGTTGCGCTGATGGGCTTGATGTTGCCAGCGAGGTAGGCTATTTTGAAACACATCAAGCAAAGACATGGGCGTGAGCTTCAAGAACTGATCATTGCTCTTCTGAGTCCCTGGGCCGCTAGACTGAGACAATTCTAGTTCAGCCGCCCTAAAAATGAAATTAGAGCGGTCAATCTGAGTGGTGCATTCTTGGTCAATTTTTTTAACGTACTTTTGGATCGTTTCTGGGTCATGCTGTCGATTAAGCAGCAACCGTGCCAGGGTGCGAATTGTGGCTAAGGGAGTACGAACTTCATGGGCGATCGCCTGCAGCAGTTCTAGTTCGGCTACTCGAATGGCAGCTTGGGGTTCAGAGATGTCTTCCGGGTTCGAGATGGCAGGAGTAATCCTAGCTAACTCTTGTACTCTGGGTTGAGCTGTGGGTGACCTCTGCCGCACCGTTTTCTCCCCGCTTAGCTCCCAATGAGGCTCAAATTCAGTTGGCAGATTTTGTAAGACCAAACGGCTAAATTGAGTCACGACTTGATAGGTTGGGGCAATGGGCGGAAACTGTTCAAGCAAGTCGTCCAATCCCGCTGCTTGACGAAACTGCTCCATGCTAAAGCCAGAACTGAATAACCCCACCCTGCCTTGCAGGAGTTCAAGCCCTTGACTCACAACATCGGGATCAAATGAAAATAGAAAAGCTGGTTGGCTCCCGCCCACTTTGCCCAACACCATAATTAGGCTAAAATGAGCTGTCAATGCCATGCAAAAGGGCTCTTGAGCCAAGGGATCATTAGTGCACAGCGGAAAAGCTGCCAAAGTTGGAACCCCTTGAATAGTTCCGGCAGACCCTGGTAGGAGCCGAGGATGAAGACGTTGCAAGTGAAGCAGTAGGGGTTCCTGACCCAAGGTAGAATCAGGCACAAAGACCTGGCTGGCAAACCGGATCATCAGCGCCGAACTCGTTAAAATTGGGCTAGGGCCAGAGAGAATAATCCCCTGATTGGTCTGAAGCCGATCCACTAGGTTCACCTGCTGTTCTAGCAAAGTATTCAGGGCCAAAATTGCCCCGTACCATTCTCGCTCTGCTTTCACCTGTTGTGCCCTAGCAAAAGCAGCCCTCGAAGGTTGGAAGGTTGACCCTGAAACTTCGTTAGCTAGAATCTCACTCAGGGTTGTGAACTGGGAATTTTCCACAACTCACCTCACTCACTATTCCTCTCAAACTTTAGCGCTTAGGGGTCTTGAAATCGTTAAGTAACTTCAAATCCAGTTAAGGGACTTGTAACTCTTCTCTGTTCCCAGGATATCCCTAACGTTGGGTCAGGTTGATTCGTAGAACCGAACTCATTTAATCGCAATTCCCTCTTCTGCCCCAGGAATCGACGGTATAGACTGTCGAACTGGCATAATCTGAGGCAAAATAGAGTCAACTCAATGCTGGATTTACCATGCCAACTCTATCTATTGATTTCAAGACCCTACTGGCTGAGCTGATTAGCCGTTACCGTTCTCAGGTAGACTATCTCGCCATTCGTGTGGAAGAGGCGGAAGAAACAGATATTCTCCTGCGGGGCGATCGCTTTGAAACCTTGAGTGAAGGGCTGGCCATTGGGGGTCAGGTTCGGGCCTGCCACAAAGGGGGTTGGGGATTTGCTAGCTTTAATCGCCTTTCAACCCTGGAAAACCGAATTCAAGAGGCGATCGCTGCAGCCAAACTGATTGGGGATGAAGAAACAACCCTCGCCCCCATTCCCATCGTTCAAGATACTTGCGTGGTTCCCATCACCGGAATCGATCCCCGTCACGTACCCCTCGCTGACAAAAAAGCGCTGTGTGATCATTATGGGCAGATTCTTCGCAGTGTGGACTCCTGCATTACAACCATTTCAGTCCGCTATGGGGATAGCACGCAACGGATTTTTCTCGCAACTTCAGAGGGTACGTTTCTGGAACAAAGCTGGGTCGATATGGAGATGCGGTTTGCCGCTACTGCCCGCAATGGAGAAACGGTACAAACTGGACGAGAAACAACGGGGTCTCGCTGCGCCTACGAAGACCTGACTCAGTTGGATGAACAAGTTCGCAGTGCTGCCCAGCGAGCTGTAAACTCCTTGTCTTTGCCCCCGGTGAAAGGCAATCTCTACACGGTTGTGATCGATCCAATTCTGACAGGACTATTTGTGCATGAAGCCTTTGGGCATCTCTCTGAAGCGGACATGACCTATGAAAATCCTGATCTTCTAGAGGTCATGACTGTGGGCCGTCAATTTGGGCCAAAGGACTTACAGATTTTTGATGGAGCTGCCCCTCCAAATCATCGGGGGAGCTATTTTTATGATGACGAAGGTACCCCTGCGAGCACCACACAACTCATTCAAGATGGTGCCTTGGTGGGTCGCTTGCATTCTCGAGAGACCGCTGGAAAGCTCCAAGAGGCCCCAACCGGAAATGCTCGCTGCTTAAATTATCACTATCCTCCCCTGGTACGCATGACCAATACTTGGATTGAACGGGGCAAGACCCCTGTTCAAGATTTGTTCAGTGGAATCCAGGAAGGAGTGTATGCCCGGAACTGGTTAGGGGGAATGACTAATGGCGAAATGTTTACCTTTAGCGCGGGAGAAGCTTGGATGATTCGAAACGGTGAGCTAGCTGAACCTGTTCGCGATGTCACCCTTTCCGGCAACGTTTTCACAACCCTGGCAGACATTGAAGGCATTGGGGATGATTTTTACTGGGATGAATCCGGGGGATGTGGCAAAGGCGGACAAAATGGGCTGGCGGTAGGATGTGGGGGGCCGAGTTTGAGAATTCAGAATGTTGTTGTTGGTGGTGAAGTCGCTGAAAAGTGACTTTCCCTACCATTCCCGCCGACCTGTTCCCCGTTCAGGAGAAGCATTATTGGTTACACAGCTTTGCTGAGGTAAGGACAAGTTCTCCTGAGTCTGAACAACTTGACTAGATCCATCCGTAAAGATTGCAGTTGGAGAGTAGGTCTCCACGGTTTGGGGGGATGCGGTCAGTGAAGCGGACAATGCGCTTAGGATAGAGGCTGAAATCAGGTTGGACATGGTTGTGGGTTGCTTTTGCAGGTGTTATTTCCTTTTTCCAACCCATGGATACCCTGTCCGGAGAAAAATTGATCTTCCCATAGGAGAACAGGCCCACAATTATCGCTGTTTTGTAGACCAGTATTCCGCCTGACTTAACCTGACTTCAGTCGTTGAATCGTTGAGACTGAGGCGACTCGGTAATGTCTTGACGACGACGGCCCAAGACCAGACGAGTCAGAGATAGACTCAACACGGCGATCGCCGCAGATAAGTGGATGAGTGAGTTGCTGACCCAAGGATAAGATGACCTAGACTGTCGTCTTCAATCCATGGAGTTCTGGCTTTATCGTCACACCCCCGCCCTTGTCAATAAGGAAAGCAGTCATCGTGCTGAAAGCCAGCAGGTGCTGCACCCCTCGATATATACTAGCCAAGCCTTTACAATTTTGAACCTCAATCCAGATCACTTCATCGAATCTTTACACTGCACGAAACGATTTGAGGGACTGATTACAACAGGAGGGCACACTAAACTTTTGCTGTGCACCCTGCTGCAATCTGTGCATATGTTCAAACAGTTTCCAGCAGTATTCCTGAGTTAATCCACAGGTTATAGCTCCTCGCAAAACAACCTGAAAGTACCAATCATTGGGTGCAAGTTCTTCGGGCAGCTTTCTCACGACCGTGTAGGTTCTGACACTTGTATAAGTTTTCCCCTGCACCCAAACGTCTATCAGTTCAGGCTGATAGCCCCCGACATGAATTTGTTGCTTAGGATCAAAGCGTACCTCTTCTCGTTCATCCAAGCGATCGCTCAACCGCCAAGGAAGCTGATAAAGTACCCCTTCTACATAGGCATTTGGGTCTCTCACAACATCTAGTGCTCCACAGTTGCGGCGTTGGGAGCGTCGATAAAACCCAATTCGATAACCCGGAAGAATTCCTGGCCCAACAACATAGGAATATGTTGGTTCTTCTAGAGTCCGTTGTAGGTCAACAGGACACATGCAAGACCCATAAGCAAAGTAGTAAAACCCTGCTTCTATTGGAACGTTTGAAGGCGGATGATAGTCTGGCACGGTTGCGACTAGAGGAGAAAATTTAACCTTAACCATGGTCTTTTTGAAAACTCTACGGAACTGTTACTCAGAGCAGTGTATTGGAAGAAACAATCCTACTGATTCGGGAGACTGAAACATGGATTGCAACCCTAAGTTCTGAACCTTTAGGGGTGGTCAATCTTGACGGGAGCGATGTCAATCAGAATGATTCATCCAATGTCTGTGGTGCAAACTTCTAACCTGCACGGGCAAGATGCCTGCACCACGTTCCCGATTCAAATTAGATCGCTAGGTAGAGGGTTAGTTGAGCTGGCAAGACGGTGGGCTTCTGAAAGCTAGTTGGGTTGCCTCGTGTTACCCTAACCTGCTAGTTCCATCAATCAGTTCTATCAACAAAGTTTGTGCTGGCAAACGACCAAGATCCTTGGACTAATCTTAACAAGTAAATTCTATTTGCACAATTCTCCATCGGAAAACCGTAGATTCAGATCCTGGGTCAAGGAACTCCAAATCGGCTGAACCTATAGTCCAGCCTCAACGTCTTTTCTGTGGTACAATCCTCTAGCTTTATCCTCATATTGGTCACCTTAACGGTTCGCTTAACCTCCACACATTTCACTCATGGGAAAACCGAAACTTTTGCGCTGGTTGCTTCCCAGCTTGGCTAGTCTTTTGATTGTCACCTCTCCGGCTGAGGCAGCGCGTTTACAATCCTGGCAATATGAAGCAGACCAAAATCGACTCTCATTTACAACAACCGCAGGAGGGGTACAACCCCAAGCTCAGTTGTTAGCTAATCCAACTCGTTTAGTGATTGATTTACCAGGGACAACCTTGGGAAATGTGAGCCGTAAGCAACCTGTGGGGGGAGCAATTCGAGAGATTCGAATTGGTCAGTTTGATGCCAACACCGCCCGAATTGTGGTGGAGTTGGCAGAGGGGTACACACTCGATCCGCAAGGGGTTCAGTTTCGGGGAATTTCTCCGAGCGAATGGACAGTTCAGTTGCCCTCTCCTCAGTCGGTTGGCGGGGCGACGAATCCTTCCGTTTCAGTTCCGACACCAACGACTCCCATCACTCGAAATCCTCGGAACTCTGGGAATTCCCGAAGCTCTCGCCCTAACAACCAGCGTTCAGCCCCGAGTCCTGCTATCCCGAATCAGGGCCAGACCGTGTTAAATGAAGTTGAGGTGCGGGAGGAAGGCATTGTGTTCCACACCGGTGGCAAGATGCCTGAGATTGAGTTCAAACGCAGCCAAGATCGCACATGGATGACCGTTGATATTTTGGGAGCTAGCTTAGCCCCTCAGTCCAGTCAAACTCGTCAACAGAACAATCGAGATGGCGTTACGGTCAGTCAAGTCACTCAATTGTCAACTTCTCCCCCCGTCGTTCGGGTGATCATGAGCACCCCCAACCGCCAACAAAACTGGCAAGCCCGTGCTGCTGCCGGAGGAGTTACAGTTTGGCCCCAGGGAGGAACCCCCCCAGCAATTCAGGTCTCAGGGGAATTTGCAACGGTGAAATCCGTTGAACTGCGGAACCAAACTTACTTCATTGTTGAAGCCGATCAACCCCTGAACTATACCCACGGTTGGGATCAAGCAACCGGAGCCTATGGTATTACGTTTTTCTCGGCTCAGTTGGCAGATGGGGTGCAATTGCCCCAACGGGAAGTTGGAGGGCCGCTCCTGTGGACAAAGGTGCGCCAGGAAAATGCAGAAACTTTTACCCTGCTCTTTCAGCCAGCTACTCGGGTCAAAGTGGGTCAGTTAAGCCAGCCCAGTACGAGCGAAATTGCCATTCCCATCGGCACAAATTTGGCCTCAATTCCGTCTGTTCCTCCTGCTTCTAATTCGGGGAATTCAGGGGGAACTCGTTTAGCCAGTAATCCCGATGGTTCCCTCAGGCCCTTGCTTCCTCCGCGTTCGAATCAACCCTCCCGTCGTCCGCTGTCTTTTCCCTTGCCGCCGTCGGGCTCATCTCAGCCGTATCCCGCTGCCCCTATTCGAAATGGGCGAGTGGTTGTGATTATTGACCCTGGACATGGCGGGAGTGATGTTGGAGCCGTTGGTGTAGGGGGGTTACGGGAGAAGGATGTCATCTTTCCTATTTCTCAGCAAGTGGCTCAGATTTTAGAACAGAATGGGGTTCAAGTGGTCATGACTCGATTGGATGATCGAACGGTAGAGCTGGAGCCTCGAGTTGACATGGCAAATCGGATTGGAGCGGACTTATTTGTGAGTATTCATGCGAATGCGGCAACTCGTCGAGAAGCTGGAGGAGTTGAAACTTATTACTACCAAAGTGGCTACCGCTTGGCGCAATATATTCAGAATAGTATTGTGGCGAATTTCCGGATGGAGAATCGGGGAGTAAAACAAGCCCGATTTTTTGTCCTGAGAAATACTTCGATGCCGTCTGCCCTGGTTGAAGTCGGTTTTGTCTCAAATGACTATGACGCTGCAATCCTAGCTGATCCAGGCCAACAAGCGCTAATGGCTCAGGCGATCGCCCAGGGAATTTTGCAGTACCTGAGAGACAGCGGCTACCGTTAAGATCTACCGTTAAGATCTCAATGAATCAAGATCTAGAGCAACCAGGTGCTGTTTGAGAAGTCCTCAGGATCACCGGGTTGAGCTTTGACATTTTGAGGCCGATGAAGAATCTGGGGTTGGACAAATGGCTTAGAGTCTGAAGTTTTCAGCTTAGATGTTGCCAGAGAGGAGGGAAGTTTTGGCTTTGACACAGCAAGTTGAGCGTTCGGTGTTGAGGCGGTCTGTACGTTCAACTTCTGAGGGTTCAACTGTTTTAGGCTCAATTCTTGTAGATTCAGCTTTAAGGTTGCGTTCTCTTGCTTGAGATCTTCAATTTCCTGAGCCAGTCGAACATTGGCTTGAGAAATCTGTAGGGCTGCATCCTTGGCATCCTGTAGGTTCCCCTCCATTTCTTCAACCCGTTGAGTGTTAGCTTGAGAAAGTTGAGAGAGTTGTAGGGCGGCCTCTTGGGCATCCTGTTGCTTGCTCTCCAGATCCACCTGCTCAATCTCATCTTTCAAGTGGGTAACCAACTGATTTTTTTCATCTAGCTCCGCTTGTAGCTCCAGCACTTGTTCCTGAAACTTTTGCTCTACTCCATGAGCAGTTGCCAGATCGGATGTCAGTTGCTTCACTAGGGCTTCCAGATCTGCCTTGGTTGGAACCCGGCGCGTTGTACTCGTCCGACTCGAAGACGTTGATTTCTGAGCAGATTTCTGGTTAATTGCTGGCGGGGTTTGCAGTTGAGCATCCGTTGTCTCTGAAGGAGATATCTCTGGTGGAGCGGTCTCCAGTGGCTCAGACTCTGAAGGTTTTTGCGTTTCCTGTCGAACTAAATCTTTGATACTTCTTCTACTGGCCATCTTATCCTCCAACGACTCTGCCGCAGCAACACTCAAAACTGACCGACTTTTTCACAGAACTTAACCTTATCAAGAGTGAACGTGCTTACATTAGCAAAGTCTCTTTGTCGGTTGCCGCCATGAATAATCTAACTTCAAGTTTACAATGTTTAATCCGTTATACCAATTTATCTCGCTGATTATCTCTACCGAAAAATCTTGTCCTCATTTGATGAGGGTTTCCTAAACTTTCGAGTTCGAGGTTTTCCTGCAAAGGGGATGACTGTATTTTCTGCAATTACATAAACGATTGAATCCATCTCTAAATCTACTTCCCATCCTCCGGTAAACTCACCAAAAGAGGGTAGAGTTAATACTTGCTGTAGTTTATCAAAGTAAAAACAGGGCAAGCGCAAGGTATCCAGGTGAGATTTCAATCGGATACAGGGGTGAATGTGACCACAAATATTGAGGGTGCTGAAGGTTTCTGAAGTCACAAAAGGCTCATGACTGAGGACAAGATTGCCCAGCTTGATGCAATCACTAGTGAAGTTAATATTATGATTTTTTAGTGCTTTCATTAATCCGCGATCATGGTTACCAATAATCAGGTTAACTTCTGTGGAAAGTTGGCTTAAGAAATCCACCCAAGAAGTCAACGTTCCATCTGTTAAGGCCAGCTTAGAATGAAATAAATCTCCTAGAATGTATAAATTTTGGGGCTGTATTTTAGAACATAACTGTTGGAGTCGTTCCAGAGTTCGAACATTTGTAAAATTGGGAACCGGAATTCCATAAGCTTGAAAGGTTTCAGATTTGCCAAGATGTAGATCGGCAATGAGTAAACTATTTGAATTCTGAACGTAAATTGCTCGTTCTGGCAACAGATATAACTGGGTTTCAAACCAATGAAGAATTTCCATCCAATTCAATTAATGAGTGATATCGGAACAATCAAAGTGGGATTGAAAAACTTATAAATCCTGTTACAAGGTATGACTAATTGCTATACATAAGTTTGAATCAGCCAGCTAAATTAACTCATTAAATCAACAGGTTAAACCTCTCCTAAAACCTACTTTTCAAATATGTTCAGTTGTTCAATTGCTCTTTCCTTGACTTCCGACTTGTTCACACCTTTTCTCAACCCTAATGCAATTTTACTATGCTTTTCAATTTGACCCATAACCTGTTTTGCACGTTGAATCACTACATCCGGTAACCCAGCTAGACGGCCTGCTTCAATACCATAGGATTTGTCTGCCCCGCCAGGTTGCACTTGATGTAAAAAGACGATTTTATCTGGCAATTCTTTCACAGTAACTTGATAATTGGCGACATTTTGGAAGAGTGAAGATAATTCATTCAGTTCATGATAATGGGTTGCAAAAATTGTTCGAGATCGAATTTCTATCGCCAGATATTCTGCCACAGCCCAGGCAATCGAAAGACCATCAAACGTTGCAGTCCCCCGACCAATTTCATCTAACAAGACTAGAGATTTTGGGGTGGCATGGTTCAGAATATTAGCCGTTTCATTCATTTCCACCATAAAGGTTGACTGCCCCGTAGCGAGATCGTCCACTGCCCCAACCCGTGTGAAAATGCGATCGCAGATTCCTAGTCTAGCTGATGTTGCAGGAATAAAACTTCCGACCTGAGCCATGAGTTGAATCAGGCCAATTTGCCGGAGATAACAACTTTTGCCACTGGCATTTGGCCCTGTTAAAATAATTAAATCAGGGAAGGAGTAAGATGCTAACTCGGTCTCATTCAATTCCTCTGTTTGCCCTCCGAGTTGAGCTGTATTTGGGACAAAAAATCCCGGAGGTAAAGATTTTTCGACCACTGGATGTCGCCCTGCAATGATTTGAATTTCTCGTCCCCGAACTATTTCTGGACGGCAATAATTTTGGTAAACTGCAATCTCCGCTAATCCACATAAAACATCAATCGCAGCTACGGCACGGGAGACCTCTCGGATGGTTGCTGTGTAGTCTCCTGCCTCCGTCCTAAGCTGGGCAAAAATTTCATATTCAAGCTGATTTAAGTCTTCTCTTGCGGTGAGAATTCGGGCTTCTCGCTCTTTTAATTCAGGGGTAATGTACCGTTCTTCATTCGTTAAAGTTTGTTTGCGAATATAATCTTGGGGAGCCAAATCTGCCTTGGCTCGGGTAATACTAATGTAATAACCAAAGGCTTTATTAAACCCAACTTTAAGCGTAGGAATTCCGGTGCGTTCCCGTTCTTGGACTTCTAGATTAGCTAGCCATTTTTGATCTGCTTCTGCTTGAGATCGCATTTCATCTAGGATTGAATTAATCTTCGAACGAATTAACCCTCCTTCTTTCAGATAAATAGGTGGAGATTCTACCAGATGAATCTGGACTTTTTGAGCCAAGGTTTCTAATTCAGCCGGGACTGTTTGTAAGGCTTTTAAATAAGGAGATTTTCCTCGAATTGCTAGGGTTGCAAGATCTGGAAGTTTGGCCAGAGATTCAGCTAATGCCACTAAATCCCTGGCATTAGCAGTTCCTTTTCCAACCCGTCCAGTTAGTCGTTCTAGGTCATAAATTTGACGCAATAACTGTTGAATATCTTGTCGCAGTTCGCTATTTTCAATCAGTTCTTGAATCGTGTCATGACGGGCGCAGATTCCCTTTAGATCTAACAACGGTTGCAGTAACCATCTTCGCAATGCCCGCCCGCCCATGGCTGTACTTGTCCGATCAATGACCCACAGCAGAGAACCGTGTAAGGTGCCATCTCGAACCGTTTGGGTGATTTCTAAATTGCGCCGACTTTGATGATCTAAAATCAAGTAATTTGTAATGGTATAACTGCGTAAGCGTTGCAACGGTACGGGACTGTCTTTCTGAGTCTCTTCTAAATAGTCTAGTAATCCCCCGGCTGCCCGTACTCCAAAGGGTAACTGTTCACAGCCAATACCTTCGAGCGATCGCAATTGAAACTGTTCTAAAATCTGGGAACGAGCCTCGGAAATTTCAAAGGATCTTTGAGATCTCAAGGAGTAGCAAAAACAGGGGGGCAAACACTCTGGAAGTTCCGGTACTTTTTCCCCCGGTCGCAACATTTTCCCCAAGTCTGGAGCATTCACCGGAACCAAAATTTCTGACGGTTGCAGTCGCATTAATTCTTGAGTCAGTTGTTCTAAATCTTGGGATTGAGTGGTGAGGAATTCCCCAGTAGAAACGTCAGCATGGGCCAATCCCCAATGGTTTCCGGCAATCACTACGGCTGCCAAATAATTATTCTGGCGGCCCTTGAGCATGGTTTCATCCGTTAGGGTTCCCGGAGTTAATACCCGAGTAATTTCCCGCCGCACCTGTCGCCGTTCTTTGGCGGCGATCGCGGCATCCTCCACCTGATCGCAGATCACCACGGCATAGCCCTTTTCTACCAGGGTGGTACTGTAACGATAGACGTGTTCGTGGGGGACTCCCGTCATTGGAACCCGACCGATTTCTTTGCCTGCTGCTTTTGTGGTTTGAATCAGTTCCAGTTCTTGGGCAATGGTAACGGCATCTTGAAAAAAGCACTCAAAAAAGTCCCCTACTCGAAAAAATAACAACGCATGGGGATATTGCTCTTTGACTTCGATATATCGCCGCATCATCTCTGAAAGCTGATCCCGCTCCAGCTTGGTGTAGTCTGCATTGGCTGGGAGGAACGGTTCAGGGGAAGCAGCAGGGCGATCGGAATAGGTCATGAAAGTTGAATACGTTCAAGAATGCACTATTAACGAATTTAGCGCACTTTCTTGAGAGGGTGTTTGAATAGGGTGAGAATGAAGTAAAAAATCATGCTTTCCGAACTCATTGATCCTAGAGAGACTTCATTCAGATCTTGAAGGACTCTCGATTTTTGCCGTCATAAATTTAGTCTACTTGCGCCACCGCTCAATACCCTTTTAAAACCCCTGCTGAAACCAAAAAAGGTGAGCCACTGCCCACCCTTAACAAACTCAAAACCAGATATTGAGCAGTTAGCCTTCAGACTTTTCTGCACTTTCAGATTTACCGTAAACCTCTTCAGTCATTGCTCGATCCAACTTGAACACCAACACACCCAACGGCGGCAGGCACAAATCTAAGGATTGAGAATAGTTGTGCATCCACCATTCCTCTGTCCACTTACCCCCTAGGTTGCCCATATTGCTGCCGCCATATTCACTGGCATCACTGTTGAATACCTCTGAGTAGAAGCCCGGTTCAGGAACCCCGATGCGATAATGGCTGTGGGGCTGGGGAGTAAAGTTAGAGACGACAACCAGGAACTCGTTAGTATCCTTCGCCCGACGCAGGAAAGCGACGACGCTATGACGGTTGTCATTACAATCAATCCACTGAAACCCTTCTTCGGAGAAGTCCCGTTCATAGAGGGCAGGTTGACTCTGGTAGAGCCCGTTCAAATCTTTAAACAACCGTTTGATGCCTTGGTGGGCGGGAAACTGCAACAGTTCCCACTGTAGAGTTCCCCAGTTATTCCACTCCCTCCATTGGGCAAACTCCATCCCCATAAAGATGGTTTTCTTGCCGGGATGAGTAAACATATAGGTGAACAAACAGCGCACATTGGCGAACTTCTGCCAGTCATCTCCTGGCATTTTGCCAAGGATATGACTTTTCCCGTGTACTACTTCATCATGGGACAGGGCTAACATAAAGTTCTCACTGTGGTGGTACCAAATGCTAAAGGTAATGTTGTTCTGGTGGAACTGGCGGAACCAGGGGTCCATGTGGAAGTAGTCCAACATATCATGCATCCAGCCCATGTTCCACTTCAGGTTAAATCCTAGGCCCCCCACATAGGTCGGCCAGGACACCATCGGCCAAGACGTGGATTCTTCCGCAATTGAGAGAATCCCTGGATAGTAACTAAACAGAACGTGATGGGTTTGGCGGAGGAAGTCGGCCCCCTCAATGTGTTCGCAACCGCCGTATTTGTTGGCTGTCCATTCCCCGGCTTCCCGGCAGTAGTTGCGGTAGATGATGGAAGCGACCGCATCAACTCGCATTCCGTCAATATGGTATTTATCAAACCAGAACAGAGCGTTAGAGACCAAGAAATTCCGAACTTCGTTGGAGCCGTAGTTAAACACCAGGGTTCCCCAGCCTTTGTGTTCCCCGATGCGAGGGTCAGAATATTCATAGAGGTGAGTGCCGTCAAAGAAGGCCAAACCGTGACCATCTTTCGGAAAATGCCCCGGAACCCAGTCCACAATCACACCAATGCCGTTCGCATGGCACTGATCCACAAAGTACATGAAATCTTCTGGAGTGCCAAACCGAGAACTCGGCGCGTAATATCCCGTGACTTGATAGCCCCAAGAGCCATCAAAGGGATATTCGGCAATGGGTAGCATCTCAATATGGGTAAAGCCCAACTCCTTAACGTAAGGAATGAGAGTTTTTGCCATTTCCCGATAGGTGAGATACCGAGAACCTGGATCAATCTCACAGGCTTGAATCGGGGTTTCTACCGTACCATTGGGTAACTGATGGGGAGTGGCCATGTCATCATGGTTCCAAGACCCAAGGTGGCATTCGTAAACTGAAATCGGTTTGCTTAGAGCATCTTGATGACGACGCTGTTCCATCCAGGCGCTGTCGTTCCATTGGTAAGTGCCTAAATCCGTGACAATTGACGCTGTTTTAGGGCGAACTTCCTGGAAAAAGCCGTAGGGGTCAGATTTTTCGTAGATATGACCTTCCCAGTTTTTGATCTCATATTTGTAGCGATCGCCCACTCCAGTTTCAGGAATAAACAATTCCCAAACGCCATTGCCAAATTTCCGCATTTGATGTTTGCGGCCATCCCAGTGGTTAAAGTCGCCAATCAGGGAAACATTACGAGCGTTGGGAGCCCAGACTGCAAAGTAAACACCACTCACCCCATTCAGGTTTATGATGTGGGCTCCCAACTTTTCATAGATGCGATGGTGGTTGCCCTCGGAAAATAAGTGAATATCAAACTCTGTCAACTTCGGAGAACGGAAAGCATAGGGATCGTAAATCACCCGTTCGTGGCCATCTTCTTTTATCTTGAGCTGATAGTTACTCAGTTCAGGCTTATCTAAAATACACTCAAAAAAGTAAGGATGATGGACTGATTGCATCGGGTACTCTTCCCGTGCTTCCGGAATCAAGACCCATACGGCTTCTGCGTTAGGGAGATAGGCCCGCACGACCCAAAGGGTTTTGCCATTCTGCTCAACTTGGTGAGGGCCAAGTACCTCAAAAGGGTCATTATGATGATTCCAAACAATCCGGTCAATCTGGTCAACTGCAATGGTGGTCATGGATCTCAGATGCCTTGCTACACAGCTTACTACTATTGGACGAACAGGTGATGTTACTCTAAATCTACAGGCAGCTTCGGAAAAATCGTTTTCTCCTACGCGCTTTAACTGAACTGAAACTCGTCTTAAAAATTCAGTCTTAGAAATTCAAGGGATCAACCGTACCTATATCTGAATCGTTAACACAAGTATACAAACCTAGGGAAGAATAGGGAATAGGAATGGACAATTCAGGGGAAATAGAACAGCAAATCACTCCTGAATCGCAACTGACACCCAATCTCTATACTCTTAACTTAATCCAGGAGGTAGAGGCTCTCCACAGGTTTGATGGATGCGGACAATGGCTTCAAAGAGCCAGGGATAGGTTTGACGATACTGAGGAATCAGGGCAAGAGGACTTAACAGAGCTGCCCCAGCCAAGTCAGCAACACTAAGACAAGTCCCGACCAAATATTCCTGATCTTGCCAACGCTTAAGTGCCTCTAAGGCGATCGCCAAACGCTTCTCTGCCAATTTTACCGAAGCAGGATTAATCTGATATTGACGACGCACAATCTGGATCACGACCTGACTTGACCAAGACGGATCAATGGACTTGCCTTCATTGGCCCGAAACTGATAATAAATAAATCGAGTCGCCGTGCCAATACTTTCATCGAGCCAATCTTCCAACATCAAAGCTTGGGTATTATTTGCGGAATCTTGGGGGAACAGAGGCGGATCGGGGCAATAGGTTTCTAAAAACTTAAAAATTTGGCTGGAATCGGCGATCGCTGGCGGGTGATTCTCCAGTTCAGGCAGCAACACTGGAACAGTGGTCAACCCAGTCAATGGCTTGAGCTTGAGAATATGCAGACCTGGAGTCAAATTCTCAACTCGATAGGGAATCTGCTTGTATCCCAGAGCAAGACGGGCTTTACGACAATAGTGAGAAGTACTGAATTGTAGAAGAAACATCATTCAACGCTGATTTCAAAAATTCTAAAAATAATCTTCTAAAGTAATTTTCTAACAATAATCTTCTAAAGTAACTGTCCAAAAATATTCACGTCCTCAAACCCCATCTAAAAACCCTATCAGCATTCTGAAGATGCTAGAGTTGCCTAGTGGTAAGATTAAACTGATTTTAGTCCTGACTACACAATCAAGTGTTTGATGTCATCCCTAACCGAGTAAAGTTATGGCTGTTGCTCCCCGTCAGAGCCGATTAAATCCTATCCGAACTTCCTTGACTTCTGCACCGGATCTGGAGAGTCTTCTTCATCACACCTCCAGAAATCAGCGCCGAAATTCTTTGACAGCAACTGCTCAACCTGAACGGAAGGTAGTTTCCATTGAGCAAGCTAGGGGAAAATACAGGCAGATCACGAGTCTGCAATCAAAACCAACTCAGCTTCCTAAGCCAGACCAAAAAGAACCTGCTAAAGGGGTTCCAGGCCAGCCTGCATGGTTGCGATCGCTAACTCTCTTTCAATTTCTTTCCTCAGGAGTTGCCGGTCTTCTGGTTGGGGTAACCCTAGTTGCCTACGGAATGACAGTTTACATGGAATCTCTCTGGACAAAAGAATATCAAACCCTAGAAGAGTTGAGAACCGAAGAACAGCAGTTGCGGGCTGCCGGAGAGGTCTTAAAGCATAAAATTGCTCAGGAAGCCGATCAGCCAAACACAGGATTAGTGCCAAGACAGCCGATTAACATGATCTTTCTGCGCCCAGCCCCTCTGCGCCCAGAGACCAATCTGACTCCAGTCCCAACCCTAGAACCCGATCTTCAAATCCCAGTTGCTCTACCTGAAAAGCCCTTGGCTTACTAGGTTTGGCTTGCTAAATTTGGCTTACTAAGTTTGGCTTACTAAGTTTGGCTTACTAGGCGTTGAAGAATTGAACTTATCAAAGCACAGTATGCAAGATGCAAATTCAGGCTCCCCCACCGAATTAAGACGGCAAAATTTGCGATTAAAACTGACCGCACGGGGTCGAGGAACTCAGTCGTTAGAGCAAAGCCCGCCACCCCAAAGATTGCCAGTTTCTCCTCAAGAGCGGAGATCAAATTTTTCTGCCGATCGGCAAACTGCAGGGCTGAATCTTGATCGTCTGCCTCGATCTCAGAAGACAAAGGTTTGTGACCCCGCCCGACTCCAGATGGTGTGGCTTGTACTCCTGATTGGGACAATTGGACTGGGCGCGAACTTATTTCGTCTGCAAGTGATCCGAGGGCCTAGCCTGAAACAACAGGCTGCTAGCCAACAAAGTCAGCGATCGCAACCCTTTGTGCCCCGTCGTCCCATTAGTGATGCCAATGGTAATCTATTGGCCATTGATCAAATTGCCTACACTCTCTATGCCCACCCAAAACTCTTCAAGCAACCGGCCCCGGAAATTGCAGATCGGTTAGCCCCAGTGTTAGTTGAGGACGATGCCACCTCTGCCTCTACAGGAGAACTTTTAGCCAAGTTTGGACTGGCGGAGAGTGGGATCAAAATCACAGAATCGATGCCTGAAGCCATTGCCAACCGAATTATGAATCTAGGCATCGATGGCTTAGAACTGATTCAGCATCGCCAACGCCTTTATCCTCAGGAAGAGGTCGTTGCTGACATCATCGGCTATGTGGACAATGAAAGCAAAGGTCAGGCTGGGGTTGAATACAGCCAGCAAGACATGCTAGAACGCACCATGCCCTCCCTGCAATTCCAGCGGGCAGCAGATGGAACCTGGGTGCCAACTCAGCTTGCTAGTGGCTACGTGCAGTTAGATGACTTAGAACTGCGGCTGACCCTGGACACTCGTCTGCAAAGGGTTGTCCGCTCTGTATTGCACAAACACGTTGAGAAGCACCAAGCCAAGCGAGGAACTGTGATTGTCATGGACGCGGAAGATGGTTCCATTCTTGCCCTTGCCAACGATCCTTCTTACAATCCCAACCGTTACTACGAGGCCAGTATCGACCGCTTCAAGAATTGGGCCTTGTCCGACTTGTATGAACCCGGTTCTACCTTCAAGCCCATTAATGTGGCCTTGGCTTTGGAGGCAGGGGCAATTCAGACCGATACCACCGTCTATGACGAAGGCAGTATTCGCATGGGAAAGTGGATCATTCAAAACGCTGACTATACCTATGCTGGCCCCAGAGGAACCCTCAGTATTCGAGAGGTGCTAAAGTACTCCAGTAATATTGGCATGGTTCGGATCATGCAAAAGCTTGACCCGGACGTTTATTACGAAGGACTGCGGCGGCTGGGGTTGGGGGAGCTGATGGGCCTTGATCTGCCCTTTGAGGTGTCTAGTACCCTCAAAAGTCGGGGTCAATTCACGAACGTTGAAGTTGAATCGGCAACCGTTGCCTTTGGTCAAGGTCTTTCAGTGACTCCCCTGAAACTGGTTCAACTCATGGCCGTGTTAGCCAATGGCGGAAAATTGGTGACCCCGCATGTGGTCAAGGGATTGCATGACAGCAAAGGTCAACTGTATTGGCAACTCTCCCTCCCAGAACCCCGGCAGGTGTTCTCCTCCCAGACCACAAATACCGTACTGAATATGATGGAAACCTCAGTAGATGCCGGAACGGGGCAAGAGGCTCAGATTCCGGGCTATCGAATTGCTGGGAAAACAGGAACGGCTCAGAAAGTGGTCGGTTCTAGCGGCAGTTATTCTAAGTCCGCTAAGATCACTAGTTTTGTTGGCATTTTGTCAGTCGATAATCCCCGTTATGTTGTCCTTGCGGTGATTGATGAGCCTGAATCAGGTAGCGGTGGAACGGTGGCGGCCCCCATTGTCAAAGAAGTCATGGAAGGATTGATTGGCATCAAACAGATTCCCCCCTCAAATATGGCGGATTTGGAAGATTTAGAGGTCAACTCTGAATCTGAAGAGGATACCCAAAGTGATTTGTGATCGGAAACTGCTCAGCTAGCCACCGATCAATATCTGCTAACACTTGATCAGGAATTTCCCAAGGGAACAAATGGGCAGTGTCTGGGTAACAGTAAAATTCGCATTGACTCAGATTCTGAGCGGTTTCAGCGCTGGATTGGGGAGTAATGTGGCGATCGCCCGCTCCTGCTAAAACCAAGCAGGGCTGTTGGAGTTGCTGAAGTTCGGATTGGCGGTTATAGCCTTGTTTCAGGGCAACGGTCAACGCTTGGGTGGCAAAGGTCGAAGTCTGAAGATAAGCAGGCACCGCATATTTGGCCAGGTAGCTATAGGTTTGGGGGGTATGCTGTTGGATGAGATAACGGAACAGGGAGGATTTTCCAAAAGTATCAATGTTCCATTGCCATCCTGGAACCAGGCTGTTGATCAGGCCAGCAATTCCGGTATAAAGATTGTCTACCCAAGTCACAGCCGGATGACTCCCTCGCGGATAGGCGGCTGTTGCCACCAAAATCAGCCCAACAACCCGTTCAGGACATTTCAATGCCAACTCCAGAGCCAAAATCCCTCCTAATGACCACCCTAGTACCAAACACTGTTGAATCTGTTGTTGGTTCAACAGTGTTTCTAAGTCGGTGAGATGATCCGCCATGGTGAAGGGTTGATGCGTTTGACTTTTCCCATACCCTCTCAAATCAGGGGTAATGGTCTGAAATCGTTGGGACAGATGCTGGGTAAAAACTGACATGCATGAACCAGAACCCGGATGACCATGGAGACAAACAATCGGAAATCCCTGCCCTTGAATCTGGGTATGAAGTGAGAAACTGGATTGTTTCATCTGGTTATTGCATCTGGGTTATTGCATCCCTAAAGATGGCCATTTTGAAGAATATATTCAGCAATTTTTGTAATGGATTGGCGAATTTCAAGAATATTACCTGTGCTGTTATCTATAACAGTTACGGCATAAATTTCTCCATCAATTTGAGCCGCCAAGGTTGTCCCCACCATTCTAGAATTTTGCCCGGTTTTTTCCCCCAGCCATTCTACGTCCAGTCCTTTTAGGGCATCGTATCCCATTTCATGGTCATACTGGCGTTTGAGGGCTGCGATTAACACCTCAGATTGAGGATATTCGTGGTTGTAAATCTTCACCATCATTTCGGTGAGTTCGTTGCTGGTCAACCGATTGCGCCCGCTGCCCGGTCGTCGGGGCATAATCCGATCACCCATGAGCTTAAAAAAGACTCGGGTCGTTTTATAGCCTTGCTGATCGAGGAGAGTATTGATGTATTTTTGACCCAGGTAGTCAATCAATTGATTGGTCGCAATATTACTGCTGTGGTCAATCATTTCTCCCATCAAAACCTTGAGAGAATATCGTTTCCGAGCTTGAATCTCTGAGGCATCTTCGGTGAAGTTGCCCCCATCAACGAAGACTTCTTCCTCCAAGCTAACGTTGTCTTGATCGACTTTGTTCAATAGGGCGATCGCAATGGGAACTTTAATCAAACTGGCAGGACTAGCCGGGGGTTTGTCTCCTCGGAGATGCAGACAGTCCCGACTCAAGGTGCAGACACTGATCATCGCTTGACGGGACAGGCCACTTTCCTGGCGAATCTGCTCCAAAATCGAAGATTGAGCGAGTTGCAACTCTCGATTTAAGGCGGCGAGGCTAGTTTGATAGAACTTCAGTTTTTCGTTGACTTTTGGGGTGAGTAGGGATTGGGAAGGAACTTCACTCAGATTCGCAATGGCTTGTTGCCACAGGTGCTGAGCTTGCTTTTGATCTTCGTAGGTGGAGGAAATCTGCCGAGGGTCGGTGGCTTGAGTGGCCAGACGGAGGGCTTGTTGCCAATTGTCCTCAGCCCGTTGTTCGATCAGAATCTGCAGTTCTACGGCCTTGAGTTTCTTGAGCAGGCTTGGGTCAAGCTCTAGCTGTTGTTCCGGCAAAATTGTGCTAAAAAACCCTGGATCTTGTTCTGGGCTAACTCCAGTCTCCAGTTGTTTGACCCAGCGATCGCGCAGTTCTAACAGATCTTCTAAGGATTTGGCTCCATAGAGATTAGGCGATGAACCCAGCATTGGACGGGCTTGCAGCAAGCCTATCCCAGCCACAATGGATAGGCTAATTCCAAGTGTTTTGAGCCTTAACGCCCCCAGCATTCTGTTTCCTTGCACCTTATGACTCCAAGGGATTCGACCCCACAACACAAATGAGTCAACCTTATCAGACCCCAGGGAGTTCAGCAATATGAACGGGTCAGTTGGATTTCATTTTGAGCGACCCCACAACGATTGGCCCAGATGGGGATTAACGGGTTTAGAACCTGTTCTAAAGCGGGTTCTAGAGTCGAGGGCGGATGCCAAGGTTGCGATAGTGCCAGTAATCCTGCAAAATCTGGCTGTGATCAAAGCAAAGCACTGTGGGTACTTGATCTGACTCAAAGATGCCTACGGCTTTGGCATCATCTGCGGCTTCCGGTTTGCCAGTGGCAGTCGCCAGAAAGACAATGGCCAGGGTGTGTTGCCGAGAATCGCGTTCAGGGTTGGAATAGACGTAAAACTGTTCAGTCAGACTAACTTTTAAACCGGTTTCTTCCTGAGCTTCTCGTTTGGCGGCAGCTTCCGCTGACTCCCCATAATCAATAAATCCTCCTGGAATTGCCCAACCATAGGGCAGGTTGCGACGTTCAATCAGGACAATCGGGCGGGTTGGGCGATCCACCAATTCAATAATAATATCAACGGTAGGGGCAGGATTCCGGGGGGTCATCATGATAGTTCTTGAAAGTCCTTGGGCTTAAACCCCGATACAAAATTGGTTTTGGCTTCCGACTTCAACGCCTGAGGAATTTGCTCCAGAATCATCTGAACAATCTGATCTGGCGTAGCTTCTGGAGGAATAGAGATGGATAAATCTGCTGCACTATAGAGCGATCGCCGTTCTGCCAAGAGCGTTTCTAATTTTTTCAGGGGATCAGGATCTTGGAGTAAAGGACGGGTTGTGTCCCCTTGCAAATGTTGGTAAAGTTGCTCGACTGGGACATTCAACCAGATCACCAGACCCTGCTGCAAGTAGCTCCAGTTGGTTTGGCGCAGTACAATGCCACCTCCCGTTGCCACGGTTAACCGGGGGTAGGCGGTCACCTCCGCTAAAACCTTGGACTCTAGATCTCGAAATTCCGATTCGCCAGCCCGGGCAAAGAGTTCTGAAATAGATTGCCCTGCCGCTTGAGTGATCACGGCATCTGTATCGATAAATCGATAGTTTAAGGCGGTTGCCAACAATTGTCCAACGGTTGTTTTTCCAGCTCCCATCATTCCAATGAGATAAATATTCAGGCCCTGAAGCCGTTCTTGTAGAGGTCGTGCCTGATCAATCATTTCCATGGGAAGCCCCTTGTCTGTCTAAAGTAAACCTACACTTGGGTTTCATCTTCGTCATCTAGTCCCCAATCTTCGTCATCCGGATCGGATTGAATCTGAGTGGGAGCCGAAGGTGGCGGAACAATCACTCGATAGTCTGCATCGTAGACTGATTCAGGCTGACTCGTCTCAGGCTGATCCGGCTTTTGGTAACCATAGGAGTAAACTGAACCTGACCAATTTTTAGTTTGAGGGCTTTGTTGGGTCTCGTAATCAGAACCCTGATCAAATTTTTCCCCAGATCGGGAGGATGCATCTGTTTCTGCTGGATCATGACCCTCCCAGGTGCGGATGGGCTTGACTTCAGTTTCCCAGTCATCACTGATCTGAGAGGAACTCATCGGCCCTGAGTCATTCGCCTGAGTTGTTGCCTGGGGTTCTGACACAAATCCATAACGATTGGATTCAGGATAGGGTTCCGGTTCCGGCTCAACCCTTTGAGAGGGATGGGTTGACCAGCGGTAGGATTCTGAATCTTGGGCAGACTCCTGAACGAATTCAGGCTGCACAGCGCGTTTGACCTGCTGGGACGTTGAAGAGGGTTGGAACGCCGATCCCGTTCGAGCTGGAGCAAGCTGGAATAGAGTGAAAATCAAGAGGGAGGTGAGCAACCCAGCCGCGATCGCCATTAAAATCCACAGAGATAGGGGAAGAGCGGGAGACTGAGTTCCTAGAAATACCAGGGACAAGGCTGGAGAGAAATTCTGAAATACCAGCACCGACAAGGCTGCCAGAATAGCCAAAAGGGAAATCAGTAGGGTTGAAGCCATAGAGGTGATTCTGTTGATCCTGATAACACTTTATCTTATTGGCATTGGGATGACGTGGGATGACAGATGAATTATGACTCTCTATCACTGTCTTCCTCACTCCCTTCCTCACTGCCGTCCTCATTATCCAAGGGATTTTCTTTCCAGCGCTTGAGGGGAACACAGTCAATCTCGACCTGATCCAAGGTACGAGCCACGACAAAATCTACCAAGTCTTCAATGGTTTGGGGATGATGATACCAGGCTGGGATGGCTGGAACGATTCGGACTCCAGCTTCGGCTAAGACCGTTAAATTTCGCAAATGAATGAGACTCAAAGGGGTCTCGCGGGGGACTAACACTAATTTTCGCCCCTCCTTGATCTGGACATCAGCCGCCCGTTCCAGCAAATCTGAACTCAACCCCGTAGCCAATTTGCCCACGGTACTCATGCTACAAGGCATCACAACCATCCCCAAGGTACGAAATGAACCACTGGCAATATTCGCTCCTACATCCTGCCAGGGATGACAGCGTAGTTTTCCTAGTAATCTTCCTTGTGATTTCCCCCCCTGTTCCACCCCCGCCTGTTGTCGCCAGAATGCCTCTTGTTGAATCGGGTCAGAAGGCATTCGCACATTTTGCTCACTTTGCCAAACCATATAGGTTGCCTTGGAAGCAACCAATTCAATAGAGTAATCTGCTTGGAGCAGATACTTCAGGGCTCGAACGGCATAAATCAGCCCTGAGGCACCAGAAACGCCAAGAATCAGGGGTCTATTGGTCATTGAAACCCAGACTAAAAGCCAGACCAAACACAAGACTAAAAACTAAAAGTCTCATCTCCATCCTCCCCAGCTTCACTGCCGCCACCCACAGCAACCAAATCAATCTGCTGACGATAATAGTCCACACTCTTCACCTGAACCTCAACATTATCTCCCAAGCGATACTGGTTGCGATTTTTCCGTCCGACGAGGGTTTGTTGTCTTGACCGATATTCGTACCAGTCATCTTTGAGGGAAGAAACATGCACTAGACCTTCGACTCGAATTTGATTGTCATCCGGAGAGTCTAACTCAATTTCCACAAAGAAACCGTAGGACTGAACCCCGGTAATTAACCCCGTGAAAACTTGGCCTGTGCGCTCTTTCATGAAGCCTGTTTTCTTCAGCCCTTCCAAATCTTCTTCCGCATCGACCGCCACGCTCTCTCGCTCACTCAAATGCACCACCAACTGACTAAACTGAGATTCCAATTCGTTTTGCAAGTCCGGTGGGAGAACATTCCAACTGACTTTCCCATGACAGGAAGAGTGGCCTAAATTGACCTGTTCCTTGG
>JBOFUV010000062.1:0-36626 GCA_051652765.1 Microcoleaceae cyanobacterium
GTGACTGCAATCAAAAGATTCGGGTAAAGACCGGTTGCCTGGAGAGGAGATACTGTAACGTAGACTTTCCCGCTCACCTCTTGGCTCACCTCAATCGGTTGATTATTCCCAGCGATTTCATTCACCTGAATCGCCCTTAGCCAAAACTGTACCCGTCCCGATCGGGTTAATCGAGGGGTGCTCGTGACCTCGCCCCGAACTGTAACTAGGGCATTCTGAGTTTTTCCCCCTTGCAGAATTAACTGGCTAATGTCGTTAGCAGCGGGTTGAGGGGTACGAATCTGGAGGTAGAATGCAGCGAGGAGCCCAACCAGTCCTGCAATCAGCCAAACGCTTGAGGGAAGATCAAGCAGCGACGGCCCCAGAGTTGACTCCGAGGCAACAGCTTGACCCTTGCCTGGTTTTTTGGATGCTTGTTGCCGACGGTAACGACGGCGCTCAATCTGACGGCGCTGTTGCCAGAGGGTTGAAGTAATCGCTATCAAAATCCCCAACCCCAAGATTAAGTACTGCCCTCCCGGGATAAGAGTTGCCCACAAACCACAGAGATAGGCTAACCCTAAAACCAATCCTACCGTTTGAGTCATTGTCCAGCGAAGTCCAGCAAAGGAGAAGGTGCTAAATTGACAGGCCCAGTTTCAATCCCAACGCTACATGAATCAGCATCAGTCCTAGGGCCAAGCTTCCCAGGTAAGCATGGGTCACTCTCAAAGCAGCTTGATCTCCACCGAACCCTGACAGGGAAATTAAACCGTTCGTTGCAAGAAACCCCAATAGCACTGTCCCTGTCCAAAAATGGGGACTTTCGAGAACGGGTTGATGCTGCATGACCAAGGATAACAGTCCTCCTGTGTAGCCCAAAGCCATAAATAGAAACATCCAGGGAGCCAACTTGCGGTGATCCGCTCGACTTTTCAAGGAAACGTCTTTGTCTTGAGCCAACCGACCTCGCCATCCACTATATCCGACAAAGCTACCCATGACAAAAATTACAATCCCCATCATCAAAGGATGCCCCCAGTGGGTAATGGGTTCAGGAATCCCTAAATCCCTCATGGGGCGGGCAACGGGTTCCAAGAGTTCGCTCAGATTCATTCGTGTTTCCTTTCTCAAAAGACTCCAGCTATACGCTACTACAGATACAGTCGTTTTTGTTCGGGTGTGATCCGGAGCGATCGCCCTTCAATCCCTCTGAAAAAGCTATCCCTGATCTAAAAGTTAAGTAAAACCACCAAAGAAGAAGGGTTGGGCTCCTAAGCAAAATCTGCCTAGACAAGATCTGCATAATGGATAGCTTAAAAAGGAGGACTCGAATAGCGAGATAGTCTTACAAACGATCCTGGTCTAGGGAGCGAGCTGTGAACCTTGCATGTTTGTCAGGTCGAATCTGTGATCCCTGATGGCGCGACCAGACTTTAGTAAACTCAGCCCCGAATAAAAAAATTTGGGTAGAATAAAACACCCACAACAAAAAGACAACCAAAGACCCGGCAGCACCATAAACAGAGGTAACGGTACTATGACCCAAATACCAGCTAATTATGGATTTGCCCACGGTGAACAGCAGGGCTGTGATCAGGGCACCAACGCTAACATTCTTCCAGGCGATCTGAACATCGGGCAGAAGGCGATAAATCTGACCAAACAATAAGGTTATCAGCCCAATAGAGACGAAAAAATCGATCAACGACCAGAAGGTCTTAGACAGAACTAGCCACTGTTCTAACCAACTTCCCATGCCAGACAGCACTGAACTCAAAGTCAGTGAGAGCAGCAAAATCAAGCCAATTCCTAACACCATCAAAATGGATAAAATTCGAGCCTTGACAAATCCTTTTACGGGTCTTCCAGGCTTGGGTTCCACTCCCCAAACCATATTGAGCGCTGCTTTTAACTGAACAAAAACATTGGTTGCTCCGAACACCATTGTGGCGATCGCAATTACACTCGCTTGAATCCCTGCATTCCGCCTAAATTGGCCCTGAACAATATCTTGAATGGCTTGAGCAGCTTGATCACCCACTAATTTTTCAAGCTGATTCATGACTTCATCCTGAGCCATTTTTTCCCCAACAACAGCTCCAAGACTCACCATTACCAAAATTAACAATGGCGCGATGGAAAATATCATGTAATAGGACAAAGCAGCGGCCAACATTGAGGCTCGATCCCGCTGCCATTCAGCAAAGGCATCCCGAAGAAGCTTCCACAGTACGCTTAGCTTGAGAGAGGTCAAATTCACAGCAACAAGGGCACAGTTCGTCAAATCTGATTGAACGTAGACTAACCCATTTTACTCAGATGTACTGGAATTTCAACTGTAAATTCAGCTCCTGCTCCCAGGGAAGACACGACTTCTAGTCTCCCCTGATGTTTCTGGACAATAATCTGATAGCTCGTGAGCAGCCCCAATCCAGACCCTTGACCCACGGGTTTTGTTGTAAAAAACGGCGTAAATAGTCGCGGTTTAATCTGTTCAGAAATCCCCAGTCCGTTATCTTTAATTGAGATCTTAATCATTTCATGGGGAGTGGTTTCGGTAGAAATCCAAATCGTTGGAAATGCTGGGGATGGAAATTGATCGCCCACTCCAGATTCAAGGGAATCAATCGCATTGCTAATCAGGCTAAAGAAAACTTGATTAAGCTGTCTGGCATAGCAGGTTACTAGGGGAAGATTGCCATAATCTTTAATTACATTGATTGAAGGTTTAGAATAATCTTGAGAGTAGAGTCTATGCTGTAACAACGTCAAAGTACTGTTCAAGCCTTCGTGAAGATCAACCGATTTGATATCTGATTCATCTAGGCGAGAAAAAATTCGCAGGGCTAGAATAATAGTTCTCACTCGATCTACCCCAGTCCGCATTGAATTCATGAGTTTGTCGAGGTCAGAAATAACAAAGTCTAAGTCCAACTCTTGAATCACTTCTTGAATCATTTGGGTTGGTTTGGGATATTCTTTTTGATAGAGTTGAACAAGATTAAGCAAATCATGAATATAGCGGTTTGCCGGGTCTAAATTTCCAGAAATAAAGCTGATCGGGTTGTTTATTTCATGAGCAACCCCAGCGACAAACTGGACTAATCCATCCATTTTCTGCTGCTGAATCAGTTGAGCTTGAGTCTGTTGTAATTCATCAAGAGTAGCCTGCAATTGTTGGTTCTGATGTTGAAGCTGGACTTGCAATTGTTTGAGGGAAAGCTGATTCTGGATGCGAGCAATTACCTCTTCAAATTGAAAGGGTTTGGTAATGTAATCGACTCCCCCAACTCGAAATGCTTTTACTTTATCTAAAGCATCATCTAAAGCACTCAGAAAAATAATTGGAATGAAGCGAGTTAACTCATCATTTTTGAGGTGTTCACAAACCTCATATCCACTCATTTCAGGCATATTAATATCGAGCAAAATCAGATCAGGTTGAGCTGTTTTGACGGCAATTAAGGCCATTCTTCCGCTAATCGCTTGGCGAACATTGTAACCATATTCTGCCATCATTTTCGAGAGCAAACGAAGATTGGCGGGCGTATCGTCAACGATCAAAACATCAGCCTGGTTAAAATTCTGTTGAAGAAAGCTCATGGGATTATCAGAATTATTTAAGATTGAAATCATAAAGTTGCTCTAAAAATAGCCTTGAACAGGCAGAGTAAAGATCGTCTAGCTCTAGGATCTTTATCGTTTGGGGTTCTGAATTCTTAGCATAAGGCAGTTAGCACAAACTGTTGTGCTCGAGTAGGGTTCTATTCAGGTTTATATCATGAATTCTTGATTAAATTCGAGGTGGTCTGAGGACTGAATCAGACTAAAACTGTCCTCGGCAGATCGGGGTGGAGAGAATAAATAACCCTGTCCAAAATCACATCCTAAGTTCTGAAGTTTTCTCAATTGGGTGAGGGTTTCAACTCCCTTGGCTACGGTGTTCATTCCCATAATCCGAGCAATACTGACAATCACGGGCAGGAGATCGGAGTTTTCAGACCCGTAACCGATTGCGGCAATAAAAGACTGATCAATCTTGAGAGTATCCACAGGTAGAGTGTCCAGATAGCTGAGGGAGGAATACCCAGTTCCAAAATTGTCAATTCCCAGCCGAACCTTGCGGCTGACCAAGCTTTTGAGGGTGGTTGCTGCCAGGGTGGGGTCATTCATAATCACGCCTTCAGTCATTTCCAATTTCAAGCACTGAGGATTAATCTCAGTCTCAGCCAGAACTTGGTCAATCTGTTGAATCAGATCCAATTGAGCAAACTGCCGCACCGAGAGGTTAATGCTGATAAAAAACGTCTCAGGGATAGGATGTTGTTGTTGCCAGGTTCGGAGTTGATGGCAAGCCATAGTCAAGACTGAATAACCTAGGAGCACAATTAACCCGGTTTCTTCTGCAATGGGAAGGAATACTTCTGGAGGAATTGCCCCTCGGGTCGGATGTAGCCAACGCACGAGGGCTTCAAAGCCTGCAATTTCCCCAGTCTTGAGCGAGACAATCGGTTGATAGTAAACAACAAGCTCTGCTTGATGAATAGCCCGGTGTAGCTCTGTTTCCAGTTCTAAAACATTCACGGCGGCTGTATGGAGGGCTAGATTAAAAATATGATACTGACCTTTACCCAAGGCTTTTGCCTGATACAGGGCTAGATCTGCATCTCTGAGCAAATATTCTGGGTCTTTGTAGCTTGAATGCCACAGGGCAATCCCAATACTGGTATTGACAAACACTTCATGCCGATTCAGTTGAAAGGGTTGGGACAGTCGTTTGAGAATACAGTTAGCAATTTCATTGGCTGCTTCGGGAGTCTCTAAATCAACGAGCAAAATCGCAAATTCATCTCCCCCCAAGCGAGCAACGGTATGCTGGGGTTTTAAGAGAGATTCTAGACTCCGACTCAGAGCAACCAAAAGCTCATCTCCAACCAGATGACCCAGGGAATCATTTACGACTTTGAAGCGATCGCAGTCCAGCAATAAAACGGCCAAATGGCAATTTTTGTTAGGTTGTTTATGGTGTTGAATGGAGTCAATTGCTATTTGTAGCCGCTGCAAAAACAGCCGACGGTTGGGTAATTGAGTCAAAGAATCATGGAGTGCCATCTCCATCAGTTTAATATTGGCCAATTCCAGCTCCCTGGTTCGCTCTTGTACCCGCTGTTCGAGCTGCCAGTGCAGTCCCCGCAAATGCTGTTCTGCTGCCTTCAATGCCAGTTGATTCTTGACACGAATTAGGACTTCCTCCAGCTCAAAGGGCTTGGTCACATAGTCTGCGCCCCCCACATCAAATGCCTTGACTTTATCTGAGACAGCATCCAAAGCACTCAGAAAAATAACTGGAATCGAAGCTGTATCTTGATTTGCTTTTAACTGAGCACAGACCTCATATCCGCTCAGGCCGGACATGAGAATATCCAGCAAAATCAAAGTAGGAGGAGATGATGTGACAGCAGTCAGTGCCATACTGCCACTAATCGCCTGCCGTACCTCATACCCCTGATCAGTCAAGACTTGTGAGAGCAGTCGTAAATTAGCTGGAGTATCGTCCACGATTAAGATATCTACCTTATCTATTTTAGAAGAAAGATGAAAATCAGGGGAATTCATATTGACTGCTGTAGTAATCCTAAGTCAGAAGATTGATTCTGATGCACCGGACTAGGCTCTTACTTGTTTGAGGAAGCGGATCAAAAGCGTGAATACTTTTTTCCTACTCTAAATCACTTTAGAAAAATTGATATTAGTTAGCCTATCCTTGTTGAATATAACAATTCTGAACTAGCGATCAAGAATAACAAGTTTGATCAACAAGCTTAAGCAACCCGTTTCAGCGAAATGCTCCACTTAATAAGCCACTTAATAAGTAAGATGCCCGCACTCCCTTCAATAACGATCCGATTTGGCTCACCAACGTAGTGCAGGCATATTGCTCCCGCAGGCCAGAAGCCTGCAAGACACGCTTTCATCAAGCATTTGAGACTGCTGTACTTTATTTTGTGCCTCTAGGGATAGGCGCGGGCTGATTGTTACTTGAGGTAGATTAAGAGGTTTAAACCTGGAATTGTGCGAGACAATGTCCAAAGCAGCAAGCTCAAATACAACACCCCTAAACCCCACTGATACCAAACCAAGATTGTGACTAAGCCCGGTAAATATTCATCCCGTAGCCGGAGATCGTTAAAGCCAAATTTCAAGAAATTATTTAAGCTAAAATCATAATAATTGAGCCAATTCCACCGCCGTTCCCATAAAATTGGCATATAACGCTCTCGAAATAAGGGATATCTTGGCATGACTGGCAGCCGTCCAATCATGAGTCTCAATTGCCTTAAGCTCGCATCTTCAGTCAGATAAGAGACATTCATTAAGTTGTGATAACGTCCCTGCCAATATAGCAAACCCAATAAACTGACTGGAAGCGGCAGCAAAATCGAACCCATGTAAGCCAGGGTCAACCAAGGCTGAGGCGAGGTACTAAAGACCTCTATCAATCCCAGCGCTAAAAACATGCTGAAACTAATGCTAATCGCAAGGCTCTCTAAAGGGGTTGGCCAGATGGGTTTGGGTCGGCGCTTGCGACATCGATCAACCGCCCAAAATAGCACACCAAAATAGGCGATCGCTAAAATCCCTACCCCAAACACTAATCCAAATTGAGTGCCATAACCGCTCAAAAGGAGTAACACACTCAAGCTCAACCATTGTAAACTCGTCAAAATCAAACTTATTAACGGTAAAAAATAGACCTTTAGGAATCCAATTTGAGCTTTGTTATTCTGAAGTGTTTTTCGGGGATTGACAATCACATGATCATAGACATCTAAATAGGTTGCTAAATCAATGGAATTGAGTTTAAGAATTTCAGTCAGATTTCTAAAGGGTTGATCCGTTCTGGCTTGAAGAATAATTTGAGCCTGTTCTGCACTAAACCCAGCACTGATCAATTGTGACAGAGGGGCAGTATTAAGATTGACTCCAAGAATACTTCGTTTTAGAGCTTTCAATGATAGTTTTGCCCTCAGCAACTCAATCTGATTTGCGTCTTCAATTTGTTCCTGTTGACGAAAATTTCGGATTAAATTTCTGAGCAAATTTTCATTATCCTGGAGACTCGGAACTGAAATTGCTTGTCCGATGAAGCCTGGATCACCCAGAATCTGAGCCGACGTTGAATCAAACGTTAGATTTGCTAGGTTCAGACTTCCAGGACGGCTAACACTAACATAACTAAAATCAACAAGTTCTTGAATACTGGCTTCCTTCAAACTAAGTTCTTGCCTAAACTGAGCCCCTCGAAAGTCAAGAGATTGCTCAAATAAAGCTTGCTGTAGACTAGTAGAATGGATAAAGCGAGATTTGGAGAAAACGGCTCTACCTTGCCACCAAGATTCACTAAAGTCCGCTTCATCTTGCCATAGTGTTGTTTTAAAGTCAGCAATTTTTTGAAAGTGCGCCTCATTAAAATCGGCCTCTTGAAACTGACTATCTTCAAAATCTACGGGATTTTTAAAAGTTACTTGACGAAATCGAGCCTTAGTTAGAAAAACAGTACGTTGAAAATTAGCAGTCTGTTCAAATATGGCTTGAGAAAAATTAACAGTCTGACTAAAACGAGACTCTCTCCAATCGGTTGGTTGTACAAAATCTGCCTGTTCAGCATTAATTCCCTGGAGAAAAAATGTTTGTTTAAAATTAACTTCCCCTTCAAATCGGGTTTGACTCAATTGGATTTGCCCGCGAATCACTGTAATTTTTGGCAGGGTAACTGCTGCTTTTTCAGTGAGTTGATCCTGGACAAGAAGTTGTGCTAGATTTGACGTTAATTCTGCTAATTCATCAGGTAAAAAAATAGATTCCAGTGTTTCTTTTAACACTGGAATTCTCACTCCTAAACGGTTGCCGATAAACTTTCCCCGAATTAAAGAGCGACTTAAGTTTAAGCCAACTCGCTCTTTAGATTGGTTCATTGCAGTTTGTAGAAGTGGGTAAAAGCGATCGCGAAACTCTGCATTTTCAGGTCGGAGATCAATGGTAAAATTTTGTAGATCAATTAATAAACGTCCATCTTGACTGATTGGATTTTTTAGCCTCTCCTGTAGCTCTTCTAAGGTGAGAAGCATTCGATCAGATTGGGGAGTCGCTGCCCATGCCCAGGCAGGTTGAGTTGTCAACATCACTAGAATTAGAGTGATGACCATAAGGTAAAATCGAGCCAGGTGATGGAACAAAATCGAAAAAGTCTCCTGAGTGGTCAAGCAATATAATCCGTACTTATTTTAGAGTGAAGACTCTAAGTTCGACAGACGTAATATGAAAAAGAAAATATGATGCTACAAGTGCAACAGGACTCAAATATTGAACCTTGTTAGGGTTGACTCCTAAAATGATGACCTCGGGTATGGGATGGGATTTTATATTAGAGGGTTTATCTGTTGCAAATATTTAGGTGTTTCATATAACGTTTCGGTTACTGCCCCACCAATGGATTAAATCGTAAGCAACAATTTCTAGTTCTATCAAAACGAGTTGATCAGTAGGCCAGTTGTAAATACAATGTAGGGTCTGCCTTCCTTCGCTGTGCAGTCAATCCGACTGGCCCCTGTTCAGTCTGTGACCATTACGAAAGCTCCGATTCTTGAGTTTCCCCATCCAAAACCTCAACGACTTGATCGTAAATAGATTGAGCCTGCTGAGGAGAATTGCCAATACAAGTCAACCCTAACTTGCCAAACTGAGACAGACACCCCATCAGATGAAACACCGTACCAGTCTCTGTACTGTTATCAAAATGGAGTTGATGATCCGCAACAATATCGATTAAATCCTCCGGCAACAATCCCCGATAATGTTGTTTTTGTAAATTGTCAGAGGCAATATAAAACTTAGGGCGCTCCTGACGACTATAAAATAGCCCTGTCGTTCGATCATAGTGACCATTTGTGAGTAATTTTAACGTCATAAATGGATGGGTTGTTCCGCCTCGACGCAAGTTAATTTCAATAGCATAAACTTGCCAATCCGAATCCTGGCGTACAGTAATAAAATCCACACCAAACCGCTCCAGGGCTCCTTTTCTTAACAGATTCTCTCCAATCTTTCCCCCTATTTCCTGTAACGTTAAACGATAGGCTTCATCTGCTGGAAAGCGACAACCCTGAAAAACCTGATGATCTAGCCCCCCTAAAATTTGGTCATGGGTAGAAAGGATTTCAACGCTTCCAGAGGGCTGAATTAAACATTGAACACTCGGTGATTCCTTGACTTTTCCTTCAATAAAGGCTTCGGAAATTACTCCTAATTCTCGAATTTGCTGGCTAAAGTTTTCCCAGGTTTCGTGCTGAGCTTGACAGCGAATTTTGGGTAGGCAATTTTGAATTTGGGATAACCGCTCTGATCGAGTTGATCCAATCGTTTCAGGTAATTTTAACAGGGCATTTCCTTCACCAGAAAACCCCTGATTCAGTTTAATCACCATTTGGTTTAACTGAGGTTGACGTTCCCATAAATCTGTTGTCACTTCCAGCAAATCTTCTACTGTCCAGACCAATGCACTCCCGTCTGGATGGGGAATTTCACACTCTGTAAAAATTTCTCGACTGCCACTTTTTGTTCCCCAATATAACAGTTTGGGATCGGAAGCTAATAGCGGAATTCCTAGCTTAACTGATAACTCCTGCTCCAATTGAGTTGAATTAAAACAGACCATATAAGTCTGATTAGGCCGCACTGCTTGGGCAATTCGTTCTAGCAAACGAGGACGCTCTAGAATCTTTTCTGTGAGAGATTTATGAGAGGAATCATAGGCAGAGAACAGCAGTAGGCGATCGCGGGCATGAGAAAAAGGAATTCCTGGCATGAGATGCAGGTAATAGTCAATCACGCTAGGGTGAAGGGGTTGAGAAGTAACATAAATCAACCGCATTCGAGGATTCCGCAGACGAGTCAGGGAAAACAGAAACCGTTCTTCATACTGATGAACCCCCTGAACCTTTTGCAGTTGCTTTTGATCCAGGGTCAAAGAGGGAATCACCAAAACATCCTGTTCCTCTAGGCTGAGTCCATCCGGAGCTCGAACCCTCTGCCGGAGCTGAGCTTGGAGAAACTGAAACTTTTCTGCAATGCTATCGGGGGAAGGGCTAATATGCCTCATAACCCTAGTTTAATCCAGATCTAACTTTCTAATCTTAATTGATGTCTTCTGTGAAAACCTATACTTTTACATGAATCGCAAACTTTCGGTATAGGATCGAGATGAGTTTTGTACCTAGCTCTTCTGAGTTTTAGAAAATAAGAAAAATAAAATTTCTTGTGATGGGGAAATCTTACTAACTTAAAGCTATTTTAAGGCCACAAAAAGTAACCAGATTTTACTTATGACAACCTACGATTGCATTGTAATTGGTGCCGGAATTACAGGGACAGCCCTGAGCTATGAACTCAGAAAGATTGGCTTTCAAGTACTACTTTTAGAGCAAGATATAGTTTTTCAAGGTGCTACTCGTTACAGCTATGGTGGTCTTGCCTATTGGTCAGGAACAACAGAGTTAACTCGCACGTTATGTCGAGAAGGCAAAGCCCGTTATCAGATTTTGTCTCAAGAATTGGCAGCAGATACTCAATTCCGGGAGGTAGATTTGCTGCTCACTGTCAACAGCGATCGCGATCCGCAATCTTTAATCCGTGATTATGAGCGCTTTGCCACGCCCCCGCAACTATTAACAGTAACAGAAGCCTGTGAACGAGAACCGTTGTTAAATCCTGCGGCAATTTCTGGGGCATTTACCGTTCGCCACGGTCATATTTCTCCAGAGAATTTAAACCAGGGATATTGTGACGCATTTAAACAGTTGGGAGGGATTTTTGAAATTACTCAGGTGACTCACTTTTTGCAGGATAAACATCAAATGATAGGAGTACAAACTCAGGAAAACTCCTACTTTGGAAAAAATATTATTGTTTGTGCAGGTGGATTCACCCGCAGATTATTGCAATCAGCAGGGATTCCTTTGCGAATTCATTTCACCCATACAGAAATCTTAGAAACTCCTGCTGTTGAAGTGAACTTACAAACAATAGTCATGTCGGCAGGAATGGAGCGGTTTCAGTTGGAAGCAGAGGCAACCCAGCCTGAACTAGAGCCGTTATGGAATCAGCCTAATCACGAGTTTGTCCCACTGATTATTGATACAAGTGCTGTTCAATTTCTGAATGCTGGTCTGAGAATCGGTCAGCCATCCCGAGTGCTCAGCAATCCCGATGCAAACATTGATCCAGTGAACAGTGAAGCCTTGATTCGGCAAGCAATCGGTGAGATTCTACCGGCGTTAAAGACACTACCTGCAACGTGGTATCACTGTTTGGTGGCATTTACATCTGATAGTTTGCCCCTTGTGGGTGCAATTCCTCGGGTTGAAGGATTACATGTTTTCTCGGGATTTAGTAACCCCTTAGTTTTCGTACCTCCCTTAGCCAAACGGTTTGCTCAGGTTTTATCAGGACAAAAAGATGAAATCATCGAACAATTATCACCCAGTCGTTTTTAAACATTCCTGTTTTAAACATTCCTGTACCGTTAAAACTGGTCTTTCATGCCTCTCAAGCGAGCAAAAGTTTGGACTGGATCTTGGCTTTTAACGGCTGCTTGTAGCTCCGAAAAATCCCACCGGAGAAATGGGTTTGTTAACTTTTCTAGGCCAATTGTTGAAGGCACGGTTGCTTCATTACGACTGCGAGCAACCTGAACCTGTTGCAACCGATCTTGTAAGTTGGAATTGCTAGCATCAACAGCGATCGCAAATTGCAAATTTTTCAACGTGTATTCATGGGCACACCAGACCCGAGTGGCTTCCGGTAGGTTGCGTAACTGACTCAGGGATTGCACCATCTGTTGCGGGGTTCCTTCCAATAAACGACCACAGCCTCCTGCAAACAGCGTATCTCCGCAGAACAGTTCCCCAAACTGATCGGCAGTTTGAGCGGGAAAATAATAGGCAATGTGGGCCTTCGTATGTCCAGGAATAAACAGCACCTTCCCAACCCGCTGGCCAAATTGCACCTGATCCCCGTTTTTGAGAAAAACCTGTTGGCCTGGGATTCTCCCCTGATCCTCTACTCCCCCATACACTGTGGCATTTGGGAAGCGGTGCAATAGTTGATCATTGCCGCCAATATGGTCGCGGTGATGATGAGTGTTAAAAATAGCAATCAGTTCTGCCCCAAGCCCTTGTAACCGACGGAGAACTGGATCAGCTTCCGCCGGATCAACAACGGCTGCAGTATTTTTTTCAGGATCGTGTAGCAGAAAGATATAGTTATCAGAGAGTACTGGAAGCCGCTCGACATGCATGGTTAGTTACCTCGGATTGAGCTTAGACTATACTGAACTGATTGGACTCAGCAACTAGATGCTGAATCCTTGCCCCCTTTAACTTTAATGGATTAACTTTAATGGGTTTTTGACTCTCTCAAGCTTGACATCCGGCAAGATAATCTCACTCCTACCCGTTAAGTCTTTTGTCACGGCAAAGTGACTTTGCCTCAACCCGTTCAGCGTTCTGTGGCAGGACTCTCCCTATCTAAGAAGATGACTTAATCAAGATACCTAAAAAAGATGCTTGAAAAAGAGGTTAGAAAGGGGTGAGCTGTGATTGCAAACATCTACTATCCCCCAGATGTTTGATTACCAACAATGAGACTTCTTAAAGATCCTCTAGACTAATTTAAACTTAATCTATTTCTAAACTCCCATCATTACTCTAGCAACACCTTATGGTACGAATAACACAGCGACAAGCCCCACTAAAAATTGGTCTGCAGATCGATCGCATATTTGCATCTAGCCAGCTTAGCCGCATGGAATACCTCAACTTGATTTCTGCTATCCTATCGGACAATCAGATCACAGACATGGAACGCCATCAAATTAACCGGATTTTTGATTATGTGCAGACGGGTCGAATCGACCTGATTGATTCCTAGACTTATCGATTAATCTATGAGTTCAAGTCAACCTGACCCACTTCTTGGGGTTCCAATAGGGCCTTTTACAATCCTGGGGCAAGCAGATCTACCCACTGAAGTTGGGAGTTTTGTGATTACGCTCTCTATCGTGATTCCAACTTATCAAGAAAGTAAAAATATTGCAGCCCTCGTTCAGCAACTGACTCAACTGCTCGACCCTGAGCTGCCCAATGAATATGAGCTAATTGTTGTTGACGATAATAGTCCCGACCAAACTTGGAAGATTGCTCAGGAACAGATGGCCCACTATCCCCAGTTACGGGTTATGCGACGTCAGCAGGAACGGGGGTTGTCAACTGCTGTGATTCGAGGATGGCAGGTGGCGCGAGGCGATATTTTGGGCGTAATCGATGCTGACCTTCAGCATCCCCCAGAGACTTTAATTCAATTGCTAGAAGAAATTGAATCTGGGGCAGATCTGGCGGTTGCCAGTCGCCATGTTAATGCGGGGGGAGTCAGCGACTGGAGCTTTATTCGGCGGTTTCTCTCACGGGGCGCACAGCTTTTAGGACTGATTATCCTACCAGGGGTTGTTGGTCGAGTCTCTGACCCGATGAGCGGCTATTTTATGGTGCGGCGGGAAGCCATCAAGGGCAAAACACTCAATCCCGTGGGCTACAAAATCTTGCTTGAGGTGGTGGCACGGGGGGATATTCGTCAAATTGCCGAGGTAGGCTACGTCTTTCAAGAACGCTTGGAAGGGGAGAGCAAAGTAACCTGGAAACAGTACATTGAATATCTGCATCACTTGCTTCGATTAAGGTTTTCACGGTGGCCTGTCGGTCGATTTCTACGCTTTGGAGTGGTTGGGTTCAGTGGAGTGTTTGTCGATCTAGGGATATTTTATCTCCTAAGAACAGCACTTGGATTGGACTTAACTTTGAGCGCAATCTTGTCATCAGAAGTTGCTATTTTAAACAATTTTGTCTGGAATGATCTTTGGACGTTTGGTGATATTTCACGGCAACAACGGGGTTGGAAAAGAGGAGCTAAACGGTTTATTAAATTCAATCTTGTCTGTCTTTTAGGATTAATTTTAAATGTGTCGTTAGTCCATCTTCTACATACTTTCTTGGGCGTAAATGAATACTTGGCTAAGTTAATAGCGATTGCCCTAGTCACCTTTTGGAATTTCTGGATCAATCTTAAGCTCAGTTGGCGGGTTACTCAAGTCAAAAAACGTTAAAAAAACACTAAAAAATCACTAAAGAAAATACTAAATTTAGAATGAGGGTTTGGTATGAGAGTATTGGATAGAACTCGGAATTCTCTAGTGACTTTTTCTCTGGAAGGATTTGCAATTTTTTTCTTGATCTGTCTCAGCAAACTCCTAGAGAAAAACTTAGCTGAGAATGAAATCGATGTCCTGCCTTTAGCTAAGCAGTTTATTGATTCAAGTTGGATTCCAACGGACTGGTATCTGAGCCAACCTCCTGGTTACCGAGTACTATTTCAATTCATCTTTGGTCAACTAATTGTTAGGCTAGGATTTTTAGCAACCTCTATTATTGGGCGGCTATTGTGTTATGGCTTAGTTGCTTTTGGATTAGTCTTAATTGGTCGCAAGTTAGGGTTAAAGATTCATTGGCTTTTGTTGTCAACAACATTATTTCTATTCTTACAAGACTATCGTCGATTGTTCGACAGTTTGTTCTTGAAAATTGGTGTTGATGGCGCTCAGTGGCTTGTAGCTATTTGTGCTGCGATTGCATTTATTTTGATCATATTTCACCGAAAATTTTCTCTAGAAGATCCGAAAATCCCATTTGCAATATTTGGGTTGTGCTTACTTCTCATTGGGAATAACCGTTCCTACAGTGTTGTTGCCAATGAGTGGTTAATAGGAGGAATAGAAGCAAAAGCCATTGCTTATGGGTTTGTTGTCGTTGCAATTGGATTAATGCTTCGTCAACGTTACTTCATCATGGCATTTCTTTTGGGAATTGCAACTTCCTTTCATGTTCTCGTCGGAGGTTATGCATTTCTAACCATAATTCTTGGGTTCATCATCCGATGGAAAGCCCACTTCAATACTGTTCATCTCAATACCTTTCATCAGTTAGGCATCATCCTTGGCAGTTACCTCCTTGGCAGTATCTTTGCGATTCAACCTGTATTAGCACAGTTACTCACACCCACCCCGGCAGGTGAACTCAGCCCCTCTTATATCTATGTTTTTCTGAGGCTGCCTCATCATTTAAATCCTTTGGTTTGGCCATCAAGGTGGTGGATCAATCTAATTATTTATCTAGCTATTTTGATTGGAAGTATCCTAATACTTCACCTGAATCCTGCCTCAGAGTTAGCATCAACAGCAGCAGTTGAACATCATGATGCTCAGGTTACACTTTTTCAATTGACCCTCATCAGTTTAATTCCGTTTTTGATCGGATTAATCATTGCTCCATTTGATGCAGAAGGCAAGCTATTGCAATACTATCCTTTCCGGTTTGGAGATGTAATGTTACCCCTGAATACCTATTTGTTATTTGCCTGTACTTTACAATCGGTTTTCGCTACAAAAACTCGTTGGATTGGGTCAATCCTGCCCTTATTCTTGGTTGGAGTCGCTCTCAATACTTGGATGCCAAATTTTTATCGATCTGCTCTGGAACTTCGGCAATTTCCTAGTGCTGAACAAGGCGTTACTTCAGGGGGGAAAGAGTTGTGTTTTTGGATCAAAGGCAATATTTCTGGGGATAGCCGCGTTGTGACTTCACCTGGAGATCTGCAGTACTTTACCTGGCTATCTGAACGAGCAACTATTGCTAAATTTAAGCTCTTTCCCCAAACTAAAGGGGGGATTTTAGAATGGCATGAACGGCTAAATAATCTCAGTGGTGGGTCTTCTGCTTGGGCATCAATTAGCACTCAACAAGGGACTAGTGTTTTTACAGATGTGGCTCAGCAACTGAGGCAAGATTATCATCAATTAACAACAGCGCAGGCGATCGCTCTGATGAATCAATATCAAGCAGACTATTTTTTGGCAAATTCGGATCGATCGTTAGACTTACCTATTGTTTTTCAGAATCAGTCTTATCGTCTTTATCGAAAAAATTAGACTTTACATCCATTTGATCTCATTGCTGATCGGTTCAGCGGATGTTCAAAAAAGGAGATCGCTTTTGCATGAAAGCTTAGGGGGGTTGAACTCAGCTTCATTCCCCTAGCTCTAAATTGACAGCAATCTCCAACGGCACCAACCTGTGCAAAACGACAGTGTTGCATTGGTCACAACTCAAAAATGGTAATAGTCTAAGACTGTTACCGATGGCAAATAAAAGAATGCATAGAAATAGGGCGAACGATGGGACTTGAACCCACGAATGGTGGAATCACAATCCACTGCCTTAACCACTTGGCTACGCCCGCCGTATAGATTTGGATCATAGCACAGACATAAGAAGAAAAACAACAATCTCGTGGGATTCAATTGAATCATCCTAGAGCTTTTGGATTGTCATAATGCAAAAAATGCAAGATGCAGAAATAGGATTCAACCGGAGGTTCTTGGGTTTCCTGCTACCTGTATCCCCTCCAATTCAGGTGTTTTGGCCTCAGTTTCATAACGGTGCAACTGAAAGGTGAATTGTAAAATCTTGTTAAAGAAACGAGTGGAGAAATCTGTAAGCTTAATTACCATTATTACCATTAGAATAATAACTTTAATCTAAACCTACTGACGCTGAGGAATTCCCGTGCAGTTGAGAACAAAGGTATCAGCAAAGCGTGCAACTGGGGCATTTGCTTTAATCGACAGCCTAAAACGCCATGGCGTACAGCATATTTTTGGCTATCCTGGTGGAGCAATTCTCCCCATTTATGATGAGCTTTATCGAGCGGAAGCGACAGGCGACATCCAACATATTTTAGTGCGGCACGAGCAGGGAGCAGCCCATGCCGCAGATGGTTATGCCCGTGCTACGGGTCGAGTGGGGGTATGTTTTGGTACCTCTGGCCCCGGTGCGACTAATTTAGTGACGGGGATTGCTACGGCTCACATGGATTCTATTCCCATGGTGATTATTACTGGGCAGGTGGCCCGTAAGGCAATCGGGACTGATGCCTTTCAGGAAACCGATATTTTTGGAATCACCCTGCCGATTGTGAAGCATTCCTATTTGGTGCGCGATCCAGAGCACATGGCGCGGATCATAGCGGAGGCGTTCCATATTGCTAGTACGGGTAGACCGGGCCCCGTTTTGGTTGATATTCCCAAGGATGTAGGTTTAGAAGAGTTTGACTATGTTCCGGTGAATCCGGGGGAAGTTGCTCTGCCCGGATATCGACCTACGGTCAAGGGGAATAAGCGTCAGATTAACCAAGCCATTAAGCTGATGCAAGAGGCTCACCGGCCTTTGCTTTATATTGGCGGCGGGGCGATCGCTGCGGCGGCCCATGACGAAATCAAGGAACTCGCTGAACAGTTCCAGATCCCTGTCACCACAACGTTGATGGGCAAAGGGGCATTTGATGAAAATCACCCCTTGTCCGTAGGGATGTTGGGAATGCACGGAACTGCCTATGCGAACTTCTCAGTCAGCGAGTGTGATTTGTTGATTGCCGTGGGGGCTCGCTTTGACGATCGGGTGACCGGGAAACTGGATGAATTTGCCGCTCGGGCCCAGGTAATTCACATTGATATTGATCCGGCTGAAGTTGGAAAGAATCGTGCTCCAGAAGTGCCAATCGTAGGGGATGTGCGGCAGGTTTTGGTGGATTTACTACATTATTGTCGAGAACTGGATATCGCCGTTCACCCCGGTCAAACTCAGGACTGGTTGACACGGATTGATCGGTGGCGCGAGGACTATCCCCTGGAAATTCCTCAATATGCTGACTGTCTCTCCCCTCAGGAGGTGATTGCTCAGTTAGGGCGGATGGCTCCCAAGGCTTATTACACCACAGACGTTGGTCAGCATCAGATGTGGGCCGCCCAATTTTTAAAGAATGGGCCTCGCCAATGGATTTCTAGTGCAGGTTTAGGAACCATGGGGTATGGGCTTCCGGCAGCGATGGGGGCTAAAGTTGCTCTTCCTGATCAAGAGGTGATTTGTATCGCTGGAGATGCTAGCGTGCAGATGAATATTCAGGAGTTGGGAACCCTGGTGCAGTATGGCATCAACGCCAAGACTGTGATTATCAACAACGGATGGCAGGGAATGGTGCGTCAGTGGCAACAGGCATTCTACGGGGAACGGTATTCTTCGTCCAATATGGAAATGGGAATGCCTGACTTCGTGAAGTTGGCGGAGGCTTACGGGCTTAAGGGTATGTTAGTGACTCAGCGGGATGAGTTGCAGAGTGCGTTGGCTGAAATGCTGGCTCATCATGGCCCTGTGTTGATGGATGTTCGGGTTCACAGGGAAGAGAACTGCTATCCCATGATCGCCCCCGGCAAGAGCAATGCCCAAATGTTAGGATTGCCGGAACGGAAGAAGCTAGAACAGTCTGCTGAACTAGTTTACTGCACTCACTGTGGAGCAAAGAATCCAAACAGCAACACGTTCTGCCCTGAGTGCGGCACAAAGTTATAAAGTGGCAGTGCAGGTAAACCCCTTCTCACCTCCCCTTGCCAAGGGGAGGCGTTAGGTGGTGGAAGCGATCTTTTGTATAGAGGAATTGGTATAACATCAAGTTTGACAGCTGACAAAACCTCGATATGGAGCCTTCGAGTAGATATCTTGAAGAAATCTTGCGACAGTGTTTCCATTTGTTACGCTTTGTCAAATTTGGTAGCTTAGGGATTCTTCCTAGAATATTCATGGTATTTTTTAGAAAGTAAGGGCGCACTCGGTTCCATCTTCAACCGAACCCACCATGAGATTGAAGCTAGTGTCCTCCTGCTTTAGTCCCGTTGTATCTTCTGATCGAAAATGTCAGCCAAGAAGAATGTTGGCGATGCTTGTTAGATTAAGTTTTGCCTGAAACTGTTTCGTTAGAGAATCTAGTTGTTGCTTTTGGGCAGGCTGTCATAGCAATCATAGTTGTAACAAAAGTCTGAATTGACTTTAGTGGCTAGTGACCTGAACAGGTTCAAGATACAATTCATGTAAACCTTTAGTTAAGTTTTGTCCATCCTTTCGAACTAGATAACGATTTAACTTCCTAGAAATCTGCTTGAGTCAACTGAGTTCAATTTACAAATTGGTCTAGTAGCCTGCTGCTGCTAGACCTTGCTGTCTGACCAGGATGGTTTACAAGGATGGTTTACAAAGATGGTTTACAAGGATGTTGGAAAAGTGGTCGGCTTGCTACGAACAGTGAAAGCTTTCCAACATCTTTTTAACCTCAACTCAAGCTAAACACCTAAATCAATAAAGTTTTGGGCCGTTAAGGCGTGTAATCCATCAAGGGTGACCAGGGTCTGATTCCCTACTTTTAACGTGGTCTGACCCTCATTAAACCCGATGGTTAGTCCAGGAAATTGTAGACTATCTGCCAAGCCAATCCAGTCTTCTCCTGGGGTATAGTCCTTAATCACATCAGGACTCTCGCTGAGTTTGAGGTCAAAGCGATCGCTTCCCGCTCCCCCAATCAGAATATCCTCACCCAAATCCCCGCTGAGTACATCATTGCCCTGGCGGCCCAGCAAAATATCGTTCCCCTGACCCCCTCGGAGTGTATCATCACCTGCCTGACCCAAAAGCTGATCTGCGCCACTGCCGCCTGTAAATAGATTGGCTTCGCTATTCCCCAAGAGAATGTCGTTAATTTCAGTTCCTTGACCGTTAGGATTGGTCACTGTTTGAGGCGCAATCAGCTTCACCGCTTGATCGGCTTGAATCAGCCCTGAGCCACTTTTAAAATCAAGTCCCGGTAGGTTAGCATCAAGGGCTGTGACTTCCAAAATGCTTCTGACTTCGGCGGGCGTTAGACTACCTGGGCCACCGGCGGCCTCCAACATTAAGGCTCCAACGGCGGCAGCATGGGGCGCAGCGGCGGAGGTGCCATGGAAGTTGGGCAAATTGTCCGTGTCCTGGCTACTGACGGAACCAAAGAAAGAGGTGTTCACTCCGTCGGGAGCAATTAGATTGGGTTTGAGGCGAACTTGAGGCTCGGCCAGTTTGCCGCCATTGGCATCCAACAGAATGGGAGTGCCTCCGAGGGAAGAGGAAGACTTGGCCTGGGGTCTGAGAGTACCAAACTCGGGAGTGCGACCATATTCTACCGAACCAATGGCGATCGCCCCGGCTGCATTGGGATGACCAAAAACGGCTGAACTATCGTGGCCGTATTCAAAATCTTCGGCTTGATTGGAGAAGGAAATGTACTTGATCCGATTCGGCTCAGGGGAATCCGCGCGTTTGCCAATGATAACGTAGAACTGGCTGGTGTCAGTGTCATTGGTAAAGGAAACCGTTTCCAGGGGGTCAGCCCCGATATTATCGCCTGTGCTGGAGGCGACGATATCTGCTGCGGTGAGACCATGGAGGGAATTCTGTTTGACTAAAAAAATATCGAGATCCTGAGTAGAACCTTGACCGCCACTGACCGAGGCAAAGGGTTCGTCCCACTGCAAAGATAAGGGGCCAAACCGCTCTCTAGGCTCCAGGGTGAACTGATTTAAGACATCAACTCCCGTTCCCCCGTTGAAATCATGAGCGTCGTAGGTGACACCATTCACCGTAAACTGCTGACCAGAATTGCTAAATTCTGCTTCATAGGAGTGTTGGCTGTCATTCCCAACCGCAGAGAAAAAAGCTACCCCCTGGCTCACGGCTTGATCCACCGCCTGAGCCTCAAGTCCATCCTGAAAAAAGGGCTGGTTGGTAAAGCCCATATCGTCAACAATAATATCGGCTCCAGCCAGGGTCAGAGCAGAAATCGCCTCCGTCATTTCAGTTGTATTGGCAACGGAGTAGAACAAAATTTCAGATCCTGGAGCCAGATCATGAATAATTTGTGCCATGGCGCGCCCTTCATCTCGACCGCGATCGCCTTCATTTAAAATATTGATTGGTGTTGTATGGCTGTTAGGGTTGCCTATACCTGGCAGATCGCCAGTGTTAACATCGTCCGATGCATTCACTGCGACATCACTAATATTAAAGCTGTCGGAAATAATTCCGACTTTAATGCCGCTTCCTTGAACTCCTAAGGTTGCCCGAACTTCATCTGTACGAAGGGCAGTATCTCCCTGACTAACTCTGGTGTTGTCGGTGCGAACCAGAAAATCTGAGGGATTAACTGAATTAATATAAGGCTGTTGAACTCTTGAAACACTATCAATAAAAGCATCAAAATGAGTGATGGCTCGCGTTAATTCAGGCATAGTAATTCTCTCCAGGAAAAGTGTTAAACCCTGGCCTTCTGCAGAAAAAGTGGTAGAAAGCTTATAAACTAGAGTATTTTCTCTAGCAGTTTCTAAGTTTTACCTGAGTCGGATTATTAGTATTTCCCAAGAGAAAATTCGACTCGTATTGAACCCTTTAGCATTTCTGAACCCTTGAGTTCATACCTTAATTATTTCAATTTAAGCTTAGTTGGTCATCGGTTAGACTACTGAAATTAGACAAATTTATGAGATTTAATACTGGTATAAACAAGTAATATACTGATTGAGTTTTTAGGGAAAAATAATACCAATTAAACCTAAAAAAACCGTAATTTAACGGGGATTTGCCAACTCGAAGTACAAAAAAACCTGGGTGAAAACCCAGGTTAAAATAACTATTCTCTGCAATTTTACTGAAGGTTCCTCTAAAACCTAAATTTAATTTAATCTCTGAAGTGCGAGATTTCTCCGTAGCTTTTCGAGGTTATTTCTACCGAGAAAGGGTTCAAGTACTTCAGAATCGGATGAACCCTGGTGACTTTGCCCCGGATGAGCCATTTCCCTCTCCTAACGGAAAGATCCGGATCTGAGGGCGATTGCCTCGTTCTGATGGGGTTGCATTCAGGGGGCGGAAGAATTCATTTAAGTAGTCTTGGGTATAACGAAAGGAATTCTCAAAATCCGCTCCACCGACTGGGAACACTAAGTATTTTGGATTGCGGCTAATACTGAGTCCATTGCCTTCTAGAGTTTGAGCTGAACTGAGTTGAGGCTGTTCAGTCTCCTCAATCGAGAGAACGATGAAGCTGGCTCCCTGCAGGTTTGCCCCTGTTAGCGCTGCGCCCGCTAACTGCGCTTGAACCAGGTTGGCCTCGAACAAGTTGGCTAGGGTTAGGTCAGCATCATTGAGTTCTGCGCCATTCAGAAAGGTTCCTGCTAAGTTTGTCTCTTTCAGAGTTGCACCTTTGAGGTCGGCACCTTCCAGGTTGGCATTTTCTAGATTGGCTCTGGACAAATCAGCTTCTCGCAAATCAGCTCCAATCAGGTGGGCTCCCTGCAAATTGACTCCGGACAAATCGCAGCCCGGACATGCCCCCGTTTCTAAGAGTTGTTTCAAATGTGCCGGATTTCCTGCATGAGCTGGAGTAGAACTAAAGGAGACCAAGGTCACGACTGCTGCTGTCAGGATTCCCTTAGATAGTCTTATCGGTAAAGTTCTGAATACTGTCTTCATTCTTCCATCCTCCAGAATGGCTACCTTAGGACGCTGCTGTGAATGCCTACACTCATAATGTAGACGATTCCGAAGAATGGCGGATTTTTTGCAATGAAAATTTTTGATCTGAGTGATGACTGGCGGGATGAATTCGCCCCCCAGCCCCCAATTCTGGGGGAGCCGGTGACTTGGGCTGAATTTGAGTCGATTTTACAAGCGTTGGGGGGAACCTGCGGTCGTTAAAGCCTGAACTCGAGGCTGCCGCTTGCCGACCATCTTCATGCGAACGCCTCCCAGGGGAGAGAGAGTAACCCCTCGACGGGCCGCTTTGACCGGACGTTTTTCAGCCAGTGTCAACTCGTAGTTCATCAGAACTGTTGCCAAGGCCAACTTCATTTCGTACTGAGCGAGGGCCATGCCAATACATTGTCGGGCTCCAGCACCGAAGGGCAGATATTCGTAGGGGGAGAACTTTCGCTCCAAAAATCGTTCGGGTCTAAATTGCTCTGGTTCCGGGTACAAATCAGGGCGGCGATGGGTGAGATAGATACAGCCGACCAAGGTATCCCCGGCGGTGACCCGATAGTCCCCCAAGTCCGTCACTCGCTTGGCCGTTCTCGGAAAAGTCAACATTCCCACCGGATAAATCCGCAATGTTTCTTGACACACTGCCGTCAGATAGGGCAATCGGAAAATCGCCATCGGATCAGCATTCGGTTCTAAGCTGTCTAACTCTTGCAACAGGGTTGCCAAAACTTCGGGCTGTTGGTGTACCCAATACAGTGACCAAGCGAGGGAGGTTGCCGTTGTCTCATGCCCTGCAAACAATAAGGTTAACAGCTCATCTCGGAGTTCCCCATCACTCATCGGCTGCCCGTCTTCGTCCCGTGCCGCGATCATCAAGCTGAGAATATCAGTGCGGCTTTCATCCCAATTTTGGTGACGTTCAGCAATTTCTGCAAACAGGAGTTCATCAATCTTTTGCCGCTGGCGCAGGAACCGACCCCAAGGACTCCAAGGGCCTAGATCTTGCTGTAGGGATTTGAAGAAGAGCACACTGGAACTTAAAGGAGAATTAGTCACGGAGAGCAAAGACGCAACCAACGTTTTCAACTGGTCATACCGTTCTCCTGCATAGATCCCAAACACAGCTTGGAGAATCACTAACAAGGAAATCTCCTGCATGGCATCCCGTGCCACTAACGGTTGATTGGGTTGCCATTGGCTCGTAACCTGCTGGGTGATATTGCAAATCAACTCGCCATAATTTCGCATCCGTTCACCATGAAACGATGGCATCAGGAGCTTGCGCTGTTGTCGGTGGCGATCGCCTTCTAGCAAAATTAAAGACTGTTCTCCTATTAACGGTTTGAGAATCTGGTTCATTCGTCCCGGCGCTTCAAAGTCTTTGGTATCCCGAGTTAGCAATTCTTGGATCATCTGGGGATTACTGACAAAAATGAGGGGATAGCCCCCTGTGACTCGAGCAGCAAAAACATCCCCATAACGTTCGGCACAGGTATGCATATAGTTCAACGGATCAATAATCCATTGAATCTGTTGAAGAAAGTTGGCAGTTTTGGGGCCATCAAACTGTTTCATCATGATTTTAAAACTTTATTTCAGAGCTAATTCTAGAGCTAATCTTAGAGCTTATTCTAGAGCTTATTTTAGAGCTTATTTCATCTAAAAATCAATGGTTAAGGGGGCCCTAGGAAAGGGAATCACATCTCGAATATTGCCCATAGCAGTCATAAATTGAACCACACGCTCAAACCCCAAGCCAAAGCCTGCATGGGGAACAGTTCCATATTTCCGCAGTTCTAAATACCACCATAGTTCGGCTTTATTGACTTCCATTTCATCCATGCGTTGTTCTAACCTGTCTAGCCGCTCTTCCCGTTGAGAACCTCCAATAATTTCACCAATTTTGGGGGCAAGAACATCCATAGCCCGAACAGTTTTGCCATCATCATTGACTCTCATATAAAAGGCTTTGATGTCTTTGGGATAGTCAGTTACGATCACAGGTCTTTTAAATAGTTCTTCTGCCAAATAACGTTCGTGCTCTGACTGCAAATCCAAACCCCAACTAACTGGATATTCAAATGTTTTATCAGCTTTTTCGAGCAACTGAACGGCTTTAGTATAAGTGATTCTTTCAAACTCATTGTTAATGATATTGTTGGCTGTTTCCAACACAGATTTATCAATCCGTTCGTTGAAAAATTCCATGTCTTCGGGACAGGTTTCCAACACAAACTTGAAAATATATTTCAAGAACGCTTCAGCTAAATCCATGTTTCCGTCTAGATCACAAAATGCCATCTCAGGCTCAATCATCCAGAACTCAGCCAGATGACGGGATGTATTCGAATTTTCAGCTCGAAAAGTCGGGCCAAACGTGTAAACATTCGAGAATGCCATGGCCATAATTTCCGCCTCTAACTGACCGCTAACGGTCAGAAATGCAGGCTTGCCAAAGAAATCTTGACTAAAATCCACAGTTTGATCGGCTGTCAGCGGTACGTTCTTTAAATCCAAGCTGGTCACGCTGAACATCTCCCCGGCTCCTTCACAGTCACTGGCCGTAATAATCGGGGTATGAATCCAGAGAAATCCCCGTTCCTGAAAGAATTGATGAACGGCGGTGGCACAGGCATTCCGAACCCTAAATACGGCGCTGTAAGTATTGGTGCGCGATCGCAAATGGGCGATCGTGCGAAGAAACTCAAAGGAATGGCGCTTTTTCTGCAACACATAGGTTTGAGGATCAGCATCGCCGTAAACCGTTAACGTTTCTGCCTTTAATTCAAACCGTTGTCCCTTGGCTGGAGATTCAATCAACGTGCCAGAGACGGCTGTCGATGATCCAGTATTAAGCTGCTTTAAGGTTTCCTCATAGTCCGGCAGATCAGAGTTCAGAACGACCTGTAGATTCGTCATTGCAGAACCGTCGTTCACCTCGACGAACGCAAAATCCTTGAATTCTCGTTTCGTCCGTACCCAACCCTGAATCCTCACTTGTTCACCGGGTTGACCACTTTTCAAGAGTTCTGCAATTCGTCTGGTTGTCATGGGTTCGAAGTTCCTCTTAGCTTTTCTACCTTAGCTTAGATTATGCAGATTCAGGAGGGTGCGTTGCAATGCGTGTAACCTTAGACCTGACATTGTGACTAGCTTACAGCGTGACTGGTTTAAGTCTGGTGCTGGAATCAAACGTTAAATCAGATCTGGTTTGAGGAAGATGAATTACCCCGAATTTGCTTGGACAGTTGACTAGTGTCTAACAAAGAGGCCGTTTGCCCTTCTGGTTTAACCGACTGGGCAGTCGATTTAGCCTTGGAATACTTGAAGGCGATCGCACACAATTGACACATGGTTTTTCCCTCTGGATTCAGCTTAATTCTTGCTCACAATGTAATAGTTATTCTGGAAATCGTGATCGAGTTGTTTGACTTCAATCTGGGTAAACCCGGCTGTCTTGAGCATTTCCAGGGCTTTTTCTTCTCCCCAAACTGCCCCAAGCCCCATCCCGCCCGCAGCCAGAGAGACCGTCATACAGTGCAAGCAAGAAATGGTGTACAACAGCGGGCCAATCGGATGATCCAAATTCTTGCCCACGTTGCTAGAGGCTCGAATGTCCTGCATCAAGTAAACCCCATTCTGGCGCAGAGCTTGATAAATTCCCCGCAGGACAATATCAGGACGGGCTTGGTCATGAATGGCATCGAAGGTACAAATCAAGTCGTATTGCTCAACTTCATTCATGATTGCTGCGTCTTTCAGCCGGAATTGAATGTTTGTTAATCCCTGCTTTGCAGCTTCAGTTTGAGCTGTACCAATCGCTTCCTCAGACAAATCATATCCAGTGAAACGACTTTTGGGAAAGGTTTGAGCCATTTTGTTCAGGGCGCGACCACTGCCACAGCCCACATCCAAAACCAAAATTCCCTGGGCTAATTTTTCAATCAATCCCGGCACAATCGGTAAAATTAGTTCAGTTAAAGCGGCGACAACGGTTTGACCACTTTCTTCCGCCATAACTTGATGGAAGCGCTTGAACTCGGAGTAGGGAACCCCACCCCCTTGATGAAAACACTCCACGATCTGATCTTCCACACTCCCCAACAATGGGATGAATTGAGTCAGGGGGGCTATACTATTGGGACTCCCCGCCCGGGTTAAAAAAGCTGCATGTTCAGCCGGAAGGACGTAAGTGGCGTGATCAGGGTAGTACTCAATAAAACGACCTGTCACCATTGCCCCCAGCCATTCTCGGACATACCGTTCGTTCAAGCCTGCCGCTGCTGCAATTTGTTCACTGGTAGACGGGGGAAGTGTTGCTAGGATATCAAAGAGTCCAGTGCGATGTCCAATGGAGATCATGAGCACGATGGCGCTACTGTTCATCATGTCTAGCAACTGTTCGGCAAAAGCTTCTGCTTTGACTAAGTCTAAGGTTGAAGAATTCATAATCTTGACTCCGAAGGTGTTTAAAGGTTTAGCTCTGGTGTTGGAAACCCTAGGAAATAAAAAACATCCTACCGTTGGGGAGGATGTCTGATTATCTAGGAACCCTTTGACTAAACATTAGGGCTGACTAGATAGAACTTATGCACTTTTTACGATGTTCTTTTTACTATAGGACTTACGCAGTTAAGCATTCTTTGGCCCCCCAGCCCCAATACTGGGGGAGGCGAATTTCTCAAAGTCCCCCAGTATTGGGGATTTTAGAGGGCAAGTGCGTAAGTCCCATACTAGAGCGATCAGTAATTAGATCAGTAACTAGATGTGAGAAAAGCGAGAGCGGGGTTTGGGGTCTTTGTGCCCAAGAAGGGGGCGTTACTCACCTCTCACAATCATTTGTGATTGCTTGCACCTATACAAGGTTGCACACAGTTCTACACAGAACAGCTCTACACAGACGCGATGAAAATTTGGGTTCCGGGCGGCATTTCCAGGCTGTCGCCTAAATGTTGGCCGTTATGAAATGCCGACACCAGAACGTCACAGGTTTTCCCCCAGCCAATATTGCCTTGGGCATCAATCGCGATCGCGCCAAAATCTCGCTGCCGCTGAGTCGCTTCCGTAAAGGATTTTTCGAATGCTCCTCGGAGCGTCATGCCATCAGTGATCCGAATCACAACTCTGGCGGCAAAACATTCGTCAATTAAGTCTTCCCCAATGCCTGTACAGCTTATAGCGGCTTCTGGAGTCGCATAATTTCCCGCAGGCATGGAAGAATCACTGACTCGACCCACCCGTTCAAAGCCCTTGCCTCCCGTAGAAGTTCCCGCTGCCAAACGTCCCTCCAAATCTAGGGCAACAACCCCAATGGTTCCCATTCCCGCAGGTTCCGCCAGAACATTTGCCATTCGGCGTTGGAAGTTTTGTTTCCGTTCCGCTTGCCATTCCTGCAACCGCTGATCGGTGAGCGGATTGTAGATGGGAAGGTGTAGTTCTCGCGCCAGTTCTGCTGAACCGATGTCTGAAAGAATTCGATCCGGCGACGTTTGCAGGGCTTTGGCTAAATCAATTGGGTTTTTCACCCGAGAAACGTTCATCACCCCGCTAAACTGTTGAGTCATGCCATCCATCAAACCTGCACTCATGCGAATTTGGCCATCGGATTGCAGGACTGAACCGGTTCCAGCATTAAAACGAGGTTCATTTTCTAACAATCGACATCCATAAACCACCGCTTCCATTGCACTCATCCCCTGAGCCAGTTGAGGGTAAACGTCCTCAATGACCGTGTAGAGAGATTGGCGAACTGCTTCTAAACCGCCCTTGTTCGCCAGAGAACTGCCAGCACCACCGTGAATAATGAGTTTGGGTTGCACGTTAATTCGTTTGTAACTAAGTTAGTCAATTCAGCATCAGATTCAGGCTGAACCCGGAGCGTTCATGCACTTGCTGAAGCCTAGGAGCCTAGGGTTCAGGGAAAGACATCAACTTCTGCCCCATGTCTTAGCTGGATCTGATGGAGTAAAATGTATCATGTATTACAAATTATCTTTGCTTTGCGGTGATATCAAAGGGTGTCACGCCGAGTAATTGGTACAGATGTAAGAGTTAGGAGAGAAGACGTTGAAAAAGATCGAAGCGATTATTCGCCCGTTTAAGTTGGATGAAGTCAAAATTGCCCTCGTGAATGCTGGAATCGTTGGGATGACGGTTTCTGAAGTGAGAGGCTTTGGGCGACAAAAAGGGCAAACAGAACGTTACCGAGGATCTGAATACACAGTTGAGTTTCTACAGAAGCTCAAGATTGAAATCGTGGTTGAAAATGATCAAGTAGACATGGTGATTGAAAAAATCGTTGCCGCTTCTCGGACTGGAGAAATTGGCGATGGAAAGATTTTTGTTTCTCCCGTTGAACAAATCATTCGGATTCGGACTGGAGAGCGGAACTTGGAGGCCATCTGAAGTTTATCTGAAGTTAAACATTGAGCGTAAAAAGTAGAGGGGAGAGGCCAATCTTAAGCGTCATTGGTCACGGTCACTGGTTAGGGTAATCTCTCCCTTGGCTTTTGAGCTGCCCTAACCTATTCTACGTAACTGCTAGCCATTCCTGAAGTTGGGGCAACAGTGTGTTAAAGGCTTGACCCCGATGAGAAATCAAATGTTTGGTCTCTGGGGCCATCTCAGCAAAGGTCATGCGTTCAGTCGGAACGTAGAAAATCGGATCATAGCCGAACCCGCCCGATCCACGGGGAGCAATCAGAATTTCGCCGGGACAGATTCCTTTGCTTTGAAAGGCAATGGTACCGTCCGGGCGAGCAATTGCGATCGCACAAACAAATTGAGCTTGGCGATTAGAATTATTTCCGAGTTCCTTCAGAACCCGGTCAATACAGCCCTCGCTGGTCGGGGCATATCGGGCCGAATAAAGCCCTGGAGCCCCACCAAGGGCATCCACGACCAAGCCAGAGTCATCAGCGATCGCCCATTGTCTAGTGGCTTGGGCAACGGTAGACGCTTTCAAACAAGCATTTTCCTCAAAGGTGATTCCGGTTTCTTCAACCTCTAGCTCTGGTGGTTTTAAACAAAGCTCCACTGCCAAATCAGACAAGTAGGTCTGCATTTCTTGAAGCTTTCCTGGATTTCCCGTTGCCACAACCAGTATTTTTTGATCCATTTCCTGCCTTAACCCATTAAAAATTCATGTTTAGGGCTTGACCCATCAACCGTCGTGGATTCTGAGCCACCCAAATTCTTTCTAAAGGCAAAAAGCCTTACAACACCGTGCTTTTGCCCTCATTCTTTAAACCCATTCTCCTAAGAACAGAAGAATGGGAACCGGACTTATTGACAACTTTTAGCCCAGTCTTTTGCCCAGGCAAGGGTTTGATTCACCTGTTGAATTTCGGCAGCTTCACAATAGAGCCGGAGCACAGGTTCTGTCCCGCTAAACCGAATCAACAGCCAGCGCCCATCTGCTAATCGGAACTTGTAGCCATCAACCGTTAAGCAATCGATCACCGCTTGGCCAGCTACTTCTTTGGGCGGATTAGTTTGTAACTGTGCCAAAAGCCGTGCTCGTACATCCATGCTGGCCAAGGGCAAATCAATCCGGTCATAGGCCGAGGTAAAGCCCACCTGCTGTTGCAAGCGTTGATAAATCTGGCTCAGATCCTCGCCTGATTGCACCACGGCCTCCAAGACAAACAAGGCTGAGAGCAGGGCATCCCGTTCAGGAATATGAATCCCATAGCCGACCCCTCCGGACTCTTCTCCCCCTACTAAAACTTTAGCGGATAGCATCCGGTCGGCAATGTACTTGTAGCCGATGGGGGTTTCATGGAGGGGCAAATTATACAGTTGAGCAATTTTGGGAATCAAGTCCGATCCGCTCACAGTTTTTACTACTTCTCCGGTTAACCCTCGGCGAGTGGCTAGGTGTTCGATTAGAATCGGGATCAAAATCTGGGAACTGAGAAAGTTCCCCTGGCTATCAACGGCGGCGACGCGATCGCTATCCCCGTCAAATACAAACCCAACGATCAGTCCTGGGGCAGATTTTTGATGGGCTTTAATCTGGCGGAACAGTTCCGGAATATATTTGGGCAGGGGTTCAGGAGCACCTCCACCAAAGAGTGGATCGCGATTACTATTGATCTCCTGGATAGGGGCTCCGAGAATCTGAGCCAACCCTCCGGCGGCAGCCCCATGCATCACATCCGCAAAAACAGTTAACTTGCCTTGGGAGATCGCCTGCTGAATTCCCTGGATATCAACTTGCGATCGCAGGGTTTCACAATAGCTCGGCCAAGGGTCAAAGGTTTCTAGGGTTCCTGGTATTGGGGCTGGGGGGACAGGGCAATCTAGGCGAGCTTCAATCTGTTGGGTAATCTCTGGGCCAACGGAACCCCCAAAGGCCCCCTTCACTTTCAAGCCCAAATATTTTCCTGGATTGTGACTGGCGGTGATTACGATTGCTCCCAAAGCCCCAGTTTGATTTGCCACTAGGCTAAAAGCAGGGGTCGGTGCATAGGTTTCACTCAGCCTCACGTCAAACCCTGCAGCTTGAATCGCTTGGGCCGCAGCTTGAGCAAAGTCTTCTGCCAAAAACCGCCGATCATAGCCTACTAGCACCGTCCTCCCAGTGGCTTGGCTGCCGTAGACTTCTTCCAAAACTTGGGCAGCGATGGGAGCAACAAGGGTAACTCGGTCAAATGTAAACTCGGCGGCGATTATTCCCCGCCAGCCATCAGTACCAAATTTAATCGGTTGAGCCATAGTGATTTAGGATCAGGGATTAGGGATTTAGGCGTTGGGAATCATATTAAATCCAGATTCCTTCTTCCCAATCTTACTCATCCCCCGCCCTTAATCCCTAACTTTTAGATTCAATTTCTTGTTTTGCCCAACTATACCCAACCTATACTCTGTGGGGACGTTGTAGTCACGTCCCGGCAATATTTTCTGTCAACGACTAGAAAAACGCGGGCTGATGACGAATCAGGTTGAGAAACTCTTCGCGAGTCTTCTGATCCTCTCGAAATACCCCCAACATGGCACTTGTAACTGTCCAAGACCCAGGTTTCTGAACGCCCCGCATGGCCATACACATGTGGCTGGCTTCCATGACAACTGCAACTCCGTGGGGTTCGAGCACTTCTTTAACGGCTTCGGCTACTTGACGGGTCAATCGTTCCTGCACTTGGAGCCGACGGGCATACATTTCCACAATCCGCGCTAGCTTACTGAGTCCGATCACTTTTTGGTTGGGAATGTAGGCGACATGGGCTTTCCCCATGAACGGCAACATATGATGTTCACAGAGACTGAACACGTTAATATCTCGGACTAGCACCATTTCTTCATGGCCTTCATCGAAGATTGCTCCGTTCACCAGATCTTCGAGGGACTGACTGTAGCCACTCGTGAGGAATTGCATCGCTTCAGCCACCCGCTTAGGCGTTTTCAGCAAGCCTTCCCGTTCAGGGTCTTCTCCCACCCCAAGGATAATAGTGCGAACCGCTTCCATCATTTGTTCATCAGTCACTTCAATCAGCGGCTGAGACTTGGCATTCCCGAGCAGGGAAGAACTGCGATCAGGACGGGTAGAAATCTTGGGGGAGTCGGTAGCCTTAACGCTATTGAGAGAGTCGTCTTGGCTAGAGACACTAGAGGGGTTGAAACCGTTTGGAGAGGAAATAGTCATGATAAATCTGTGAAATACTAGAAAGTAAGAAAAGAGAAAAATTGATGCTGAGCTAAACCCTGAACTTAGAATGTGCCAGCATTGGGCATAAGGGTCAGCTCTTCAACCACAGCTTGAGGTGGAAGAAGGGCAACATGGAGAATTGACTGAGCCACCATTTCTGGAGTCAACATTGCAGACCGATCAAAGTCTGCCTCCACAGTCTCGGTATCCCAGAGGGGCGTATTCACAGCACCAGGACAGATTGCAGTCACTCGGATTCCATGGGAACGTTCCTCAACAGCTAAGGCTTTTGATAACGCCATCAAGCCAAATTTGCTTGTGCAGTAAGCTCCCCAATTTTGAAAAACTTGCTGTCCGGCAATCGAAACCACATTGATAATGGTTCCACCACCCAGATTCCTCATCTCTGGCAGCACTCCCTTGATGCACTCAAATACGCTGGTCAGATTCAGATCCATCACGCGCTGCCAATCAGATAGGGAAGTACTAGCTAGGGCATTGGTGTACCCCATTCCAGCATTATTAACGAGGATCTCAATCGCACCCAAGGCGTTGACAATCCCTCCGATCTGTGATTGAACCTGTTCAACTCGGGACAAGTCCAAAACATAGCTATTGGCCTCAACTCCAAACTGTCGGGCTTCTTGGGCCGTCTCCTCCAACTTGTCGAGCGAGCGACTCACTAGAGCAACATGGACTCCTGCCTTAGCAAAGGCAATTGCTGTTGCTCTACCGATTCCACTACTCGCTCCCGTAATCAGGGCTCGTTTTCTAGCAGGAGAATTCATGGGCATCTGAGGGATTTTGAATTGAGCTAAAAAGTCGTAGCAAATCCATCGCAAGACAAATCTGATAGAGTTGTAAAGATTTGTTACTTCCTGATTATACCACTGAATGTTTGAGAAGAAGTTTGGTCTAAAAGTTGTACTTCGCAACTCAGGGTTAGACTGCCTTCCTTCAATCACAACGCTTCCCAAAATCATTCGGGATCAAGGAATCTAGGCCTGAAACAGACTTGAATATTATTAGACAAGTGTTTTAACATCAGCGATCCTACCGGCAAAAGCCTAAGATTAGGGATACCAATCTAGCTCCTCCTTTCAAATCCTAGGAGTTGAATTCTCTGCAAGTTGTGCCTGAATTTGATGAAATTACTAAGATTTATCCCTCTATAAAGACTCCAATATGGCGGAACTTTTGGTAGCGCATTTCTCGGCGTTGCTGGCTAGTCAAATTCATTAAATCTTCTAAGGTCTCTAGCAAAGCTTGCTTTAAAGACTCAACCGCTTTCAGGGGGTTAGCATGGGCTCCACCCTCAGGCTCAGGTACGATCCGATCGATGATGCCGAGCTGCTTCAGATCGGGGGCTGTGATTTTCAAGGATTGGGCCGCTTGGGGGGCTTGACTAGCATCTTTCCAGAGAATTGCAGCACAGGCTTCTGGGGTCGCAACCGTGTAAACCGAATGCTCCATCATCAATAACCGCTCCCCAACTCCAATTCCCAAGGCTCCTCCCGAACCCCCTTCTCCGATCACAGTGCAGATGATTGGCACATCTAGACGAAACATTTCTCGCAAGTTGTAGGCGATCGCCTCTCCCTGTCCCAATTTTTCCGCCTCTACTCCGGCCCAAGCTCCAGGGGTATCAATGAACGTTAAAATCGGCATTCCAAATCGATCCGCATGTTCCATCAGCCGCATTGCCTTACGATACCCCCCTGGGGCAGCCATGCCAAAATTTCGAGCGACGTTGTCTTTTGTGTCCCGCCCCTTCTGATGGCCTAACATGACCACAGGCTGCCCTGCTAATCGTCCAATTCCGCCCACGAGAGCTGGATCATCGGAACCACAGCGATCACCATGCAACTCCATCCATTCATCACTCATGGCCTGAATATAGTCCAGGGTGCTAGGACGGCGGGGATGACGAGCCAGTTGTAGGCGCTGAATGGGAGAAAGAGTGCTGAAAATTTCTTGCCGCAGTTGAGTCGCACGGGATTCAAGTTGATGAATCTGGTCAGAAACATCCACTCCGTTCTCATCGGCGAGTTGCCGAATCTGGTCAATGCGGGATTCTAACTCCACTAACGGCTTCTCAAAATCAAGCAGAATCGATTTGCGATTGGGACTAGCCACACTAAAACTTTAAGGTTGACGAGCGATGGATTACGCGATGCAAGCACCTAGTATTGTATCAATTTAAAATCCCTTTGAACCACAAGACAGCCCAGACAAAATTGCATCAGTGTTCTAGTCCCAAGCAAAGCTCAAGCCCTAGTTTGACTTTCCTGCAATTGCGTCAACATTTCGCGGTCTTGTTTTGCAGGTTTCTTGCATTTCAATCCTTGGCAAACTAGGCCGACCACATCCGTGGGCAAGGTTTCATCCCACTTTAGAATCACAGTGGGCAAGTATTGGGAACTCAGTTGAGCAATCGATTCCCTGCGAGTTCGAACCAGAGTATTATTCTGATACCAATCCAGGGCTGAAAATAAACTTGGACAGGCTTGGGGCGAGCTTTGCATCACACTCCCCAAGGCTTGCAACCCCTGTTCAGCCCGATCCAAATATTGCAGGTCTTCTGTGAGTAAAAACAGACGGATTAAGTTACTCATGGCAATGCCATTGGCTGAGGGAGTCGCATTGTCCATGTAGCTGCGTTCTCGAACGAGTAATTCCTCTCCAGTATCGGTTGCCGTATTGTAGTAACCTCCCAGTTCCGCACTCCAGAGATCGTGATCAAACTCCTGCTGCACCTTCAGGGCAGAGTCTAGCCAGAATTCCGGGGTGATTCTGGGAGAACGCTGTTGAGTCAAGGCAGCTAAACTGGCTTGGTGTAAATCAATTAAGGCTTTAATCCATAAAGCATAATCTTCGGACTGGGCAAGAATTGCTGGGGTTCCTTCATAGTTGACCCGATGAAATCGCTCGTCAATCCATTGATTTTTGAGGATAAATTGAGCGGCTTTTATGGCAATCTCTAAGTAACTGCTTTGGTTTAATACAGTTGCAGCCCTAGACAATCCTGAAATCATTAAACTATTCCAAGCCACGATCATCTTAGTATCGGTTACCGCCGGAATTCGACCCGGCCAAGGGTAAGTTTTTGCGTCTTGATTGTTGCGAGCGGGAGGAAAGGTTTCTAAACTTTTGGGTTCAGCGCCGTAACGAACTTTGAATAGGTTTGTCAACGCTGATTCTACCGTGGGACTGAGAACTTCAGAATTGCTCCGCTGCAACACAATTTGTCCTTCAAAGTTCCCACTTTCTGTGATCAGAAATTCGGACTGCAGCTCCAGCCATTCTTCAGGCATTAAAGACCGGTGCAACTCTTCCCAATTCCAGACATAAAACGCTCCTTCTTCGGGTTCAGCCGCGTCCACGGCGAGAAAACTGTCCGCATCCTGGGCGGCATAAAAATACCCTTCCGGCGCAGTCATTTCCCGGGTCAGCCATTGTACAGTTCCCGCGATCGCCCTTGCAAAGGCAGGCTTCTGAACTCCTGCACTCCACAGATTCGCCAGATACTCCACAATTTGCCCGTTGTCATAGAGCATCTTTTCAAAGTGGGGAACTGTCCAGGTGGGGTCTACGGTGTAGCGATGAAATCCCCCAGCCACGTGGTCATAAATTCCCCCCGTCGCCAAGTCCAATCCTCTCTGGGTACAGGCTTCCTGGCTATTATCACCCGAAGTGAGAGCAAACCGAATTCCGTGCAATGCCAGATCAGCATAGGGAATCATCGGGAACCGTGGCCCCCCATAAGTGTTACGGCTGATCACCCCTGTGTTCGTTTCCAAGCCCTTTTGCAACAGGTCTTCTGTCAGTTTGGCCCCAGGAAGATTTGCAGACTGAACCAGAGCATTGCGAATTTCAACCTTCAGGCTCTGTAACCGCGTCTTTTCCGTATAGTAGAACTCCCGCACCCGCTGCAAGACCTCCAAAAATCCCGGTCGTCCATAGCGAGGATCTACTGGGAAATAGGTTCCCCCGACAAAGGGAACTAGATCATCGGGAGACAAAAAAATATTCAAGGGCCAGCCCCCTTGCCCGGTCATCATTTGTAGCGCTTGCATATAAATGCTGTCGATCTCAGGGCGTTCCTCTCGGTCAACCTTGATCGGCACAAAACATTCGTTCATGTATTGGGCGATCGCCTGATCTGAAAAAGCTTCGCCCTCCATGACCGTACACCAATGGCAACTAGAGTAGCCAATTGACAAAAAAATAGGCTTATCTTCTTGCTGCGCCTTCCCGAGAGCTTCATTGCACCAAGGCCACCAATCAATCGGGTTTTCAGCATGTTTCCGGAGATAAAGGCTGGGAGACTGGGCGAGACGATTGGTCATGGTGACACCTAACTCAGACAGAGTCCGTTAATTGCCCCTTAGTGTAGCGCAAGGGATCACCGCCCAACACAACTCTTCAACCGAGCAAAACTA
>JBOFUV010000063.1:0-24262 GCA_051652765.1 Microcoleaceae cyanobacterium
TCCAGGCTGATGATGTTGTGACCATTGAGTCCATCGACAATAATGCTTGGATCTCCGACCCCAGTTAAATTATTGCCTAGGCCAGATTGGTCTGTCCATCCTGTGACCAAATCAATCCCACTGGTACTAACGCCGTTATCCCCGTCTAGGTGCAGCACTAAACCATTGGTGACAGGGGGCCCTGAAACTGCAGAAACGGTGGCCAAAACACTCGCAGTGGATGTTCTACCCGTTGAGTCTTCAATCGTGTAAGTAAAGGTCTCATTCCCGGTAAAGCCATTGCCAGGAGTATAAATCAGGCGATCGCCAGCCCCATTGATGCTGACAGCGCTGCCATTTGCAGTTGTAATGGCGGCTACATTATTTGAGCCTAACCCTGTGATACTAATAGTGTCTCCGGGATCAGGATCACTGTCGTTCGCGAGGACATTGAGGAGGTTGTTTTGGCTACCTGCCACAGCTTCCACTGCATCATTTCCGGCAACGGGGGGTTCTGGGTCTGGATTCGGATCATCAATAACGTAGTTGGCAATGTAGGTCTGGTTGGTCTCTGGGGCAGATAGAGTTAATGCAGGTGTTGTTCCGACAACTGATGCACCTGCTGACCAGTTTGCAAATACATATGGAACGTTCCCTAGCTGAACATTGGTCGGTGCTGTGACACCATGCTGGAAATTAACCGCTGTGTCAACGTCAAACGGATTAGCATCTGTACTGGTTCGTGCAAATCCATCCAGGGTAAAGTTGAAATTGCCGGGAAGATTGTCATTGAAGCCAATGTCAACTTTTTTGGGAAAGATTGAAAAGGAGTCTATTGCAGTCAAACCTTCTGAATCTGTCACGGTCAACAGAAACTCAAAACCAACCTGAAAGTCAGCAGAAAATCCATGCTCTGTTGTGGTCACGTTGAATGTTCCGCTACTGCCCTGGAAGTCATTGACCTCTGGGTGGGTATGCTCATCGTGGATAAACTGAACGTCCCAGTTGTAGCTACTTTCAACTAATGAACCGTCTGGGTCAGTTGCCTGAGCCTCAAACAAGATTGTATCTCCAGCCTTAAAAAGATCAACGCCTTCCTCAAACAGGGTTCCGTTTTGCTTCCGCAGGATAATATTTGCAGTTGGGGGAGTACCCAAGGCAATCGGGGGTAACGTGTATCGATCTTCTAACTGACCATCTGAAACAACCAGTTGAGGTGTGTACTGGCCATTAGAAGAATAGGTATGACTGACACTTGCGCCCGTTGCTTGCGTGCTATCTCCAAAGTCCCAAGTGTAGGTAAGGGAATCTCCATTGGCATCAGTTGCAACGCCCGTGAAATCAACAGTTAAACCATTGTCTACTACAGCGGTTGTGGATTGTTCATTGATGATAGGGGGAGAATTACCACTGTTCGGATCGTTGTAGGTGATACGACGCACTTCTCCGGGCTGACCTCCTGGCCTTGAAAGGTTAAGGTAATACAGGGCTCCATCTGGCCCTTGTTCAATAAATACAGGTCGCTTGACAGGGCCATCCACCTCGAAATTAAAGGAATCAACTGCGGATGTTGATGGATCGGCATCAATGACATTCCCATTGGTACCAAATTTCAGGTAATGCATGGTGTTCCGGACAAAGTCTGCGTAAAAATAGGCTCCCTGAAATTCATTAGGGAACATGGTTCCTCGGTAAACCGTTCCGCCAATGATTGCAGCGCCATTATCCGCAGCGTGCTGATACTGAAAGATTGGATCAGTTAACCCTGGGGCTCCATTGGAAGTGCCTTCATGGAGGTTCCACCCCAAGTTCGCCCCCCCTGAATTCAGGCTAATCCGATTCACCTCTTCCCAAGTATCGAAGCCAACATCGCCGATATATAAATGATTGCTTTGAAAATCCCAATCTGATCTAAACGGATTCCGCACACCATAGGCCCAAATTTCCGGAAGAGCACCTGGGGTGTTCACAAACGGATTGTCTTGTGGAATTGTGCCGTCTTTATTCATCCGCAGAACTTTGCCTTCGAACAAAGACAAATTCTGAGCCCGCTCAGGGGCACTAAATCCCTTATCACCAAGGGTTAAATACAGCTTCCCATCTGGCCCAAAGTTGAGGCCCCCGCCGTAGTGATCGGGTGGGCCTGCTGCAGTTGGGTCTTGCCAAATTACAGTTTCACTATTGAGGCTGCCAGTATTGCCTTGATGTTCAAAGCGAGAAATCTGGAACTGCTTGTTTGAACCGAGGGTGTAATACAAATAAAAATGGTTATTCGTCTCAAAATTTGGATCTAAAGCAATATCAATCAAACCTTTTTCTGAGGCAGTATTGATATCTGGCAAGGTCATGTAGGTGCTGAATGTGGGCACAGATGCCTCAAGATCTGCAATATAGACTGTTCCCAGCTTACTGAGAATCAGTGCCCGACCATCAGGTAGCCATTCCATTGAGATTGGATCAACTAAGCCTGAGAGCACTAGCTCGTTTGTAAAGTTGGGATCATTTGGCACAACCGGGTCGTTATGAAAATGCCCTTCATGGAAAATACCGTCATAACTTTCTAGCGGATCGGCTTGAAACGCCAACTCTGACTCGATCGATCCAGTTGTTACTTCAAAAGCCCAGTTTCCACCTAGGGCACTACTACCCGTTAAGTCATCTGAGGCGGCGATATCTGCTCCTGTGAACTGAGCTAGCTGACTCATCAAGTCTTGGTCTTGCCCAAGGTTGCAACCGTAAACTAAGATATCTGCTTCTGAAGTTAGAGATTCTGCCCACTGAGTTAAACCATCTTTATATTCATTCAAATTGCTTGAAGTCAGTTCCGTTGAACCAAGCTTGAAGCCTTGTGTATTTCCGTGGGAAATAATATGAATCGACTCTACATTATCCTTCTGAAGGAGTACCTCGGAGATTTGGTCGATCCCAGCTTGATGAGTATCAAGAACAACAACCTCAAACCCTGGTTTTGCAGAGAAAATAAGGCTGTTATAGTTCGGTATGCTGGGATCAATAAATAGTAGATTAACCTCTGATTCGAATATTGTCTCCATAAAACCCTAATACCCTGCAATGTTTTACAATTCTTGTAAGGACATCCGGTTGGATAATCGCTTGATCCCAATTCTAGGGAAAATTACATAGCAATGTAAGCATAAAATTTGACCTTGTTCAAATCTTTACAATGAGCTTTAATTTTGTAGGGCTTTTGTAAAGAGAAACAGATAGACTAATCAGTCATGATGTATGAGATGTCTTTGGGTATAAGCTTCTACCCTGCGTTGGTAAGATGCCCACTCCACGTTCATGCTTCCAATCAAATTGCTATAGCAATCCTCAATCAATTGTGAGAAAACCAAAAAGGGATTTGGAAGAAAACTCTTCAGGTAAAGCATTCCCCTTCAGTCCATTTCACACGTTATTTGGGATTGCTATATTGACAGGTACGGTTGAAATAAATTAGGACTCAATAATTGGATTAGGAGGTATATCCAACGCCGGATTTTGGTCGAAGAAGTTCCAGGGCTTCAGCTTAAAATGCATCTGATGGACAGGCATAATCGGCCAATCTTCAGCCCGAACCATGTGAGTCGTTCCCATCGTATACCACAGAACAACATCCTCTCCCATTAACGGCTCATTATCTAGAACATAGGAGGGTAGGCCCTGGCCAGGAATACCTTGGTTGGGATAGTCCCCAGCTCCGTAGCGTTCATCGGGATTGTACTGGGTGACCCAGACATGGTGATCGGTAAAACCTGCCAGTTGACGAGCCTCAGCATAGGGAGACAATTGATTAAAGGCATTTTCTCCCGGCATCAGCATATAGGTAGTAGACGCACATTGCCGGACTGCTAGATTGAAAGACACACTATCTGTCTGAAATCTGATATCCTTCCAGGGTGATCGCGTTTTCTTATCAGGAGGTTGATTCCTTTAAGCGAAAACGCATTGAGTTTTGACTTCATTCTGCAATTCCTGATTCACCAATAACCCAAATTGGAAACATACCTTATGTCTACATTCAAATACAATCGTCTAGACAAGAATAATGCTGCGGTTTTGCTGGTTGATCACCAAACTGGACTGTTCTCGCTTGTGCGCGATATTGGTGCCGCTGACTTCAAAAATAATGTACTGGCGCTGGCAAGTGCAGCCAAGTTTTTTAACCTGCCTACCATTTTGACCACTAGCTTTGAGGACGGTCCCAATGGAGTCATCCTGCCGGAATTGAAGGAAAAGTTTCCTGATGCTCCCTTTATTCCACGCCCCGGACAGATCAACGCTTGGGATAATGAGGAATTTGTTAAAGCAGTAGAAACAACCGGCAAGAAGCAGTTGATCATTGCTGGAATTGTCACCGATGTATGTGTTACTTTTTGTGCGCTTTCGGCATTGGAGGCAGGTTATGAAGTTTTTGTTGTCACCGACGCCTCTGGAACCTTCGATGAAGCCTGTCGCTATGCAGCTTGGAATCGGATGTCTCGTGCTGGAGTTCAGTTGGTCAATTGGTTTAGCGTTGTGTGTGAATTGCACCGTGACTGGCGTAACGATATTGAAGGACTGGGTAGTCTCTTAGGAGGGTTTATTCCTGACTACAAAAACCTGATGACCAGCTATGCAGCAACGGCAAATGCTGAATCTCCCAAATAAATAGTCAGCGCCTCTAACTCGTGTGTCAAAGAATAAAGTAATAACCCAATAGAATCGGAGGAACGCAAATGCTTGATCGAGAGAACGTCCAGAATCCCCATGCAGATTTAATCCTCAAATTGATGGCTTGCATTGGTTTTTTGACCATGCTGAAACCATCAGTGATCGCAATCTCGATCGAGTCCGCACCCTCAGTGGTGGGATTGCGATTCAACATCGGATGGCATATCAAGGCGAATATTTTATCGATCGCTATGGATCACAAGCCGCTCAACTTACTCCACCGATTGATCAGATGTTAGCCCTGGATATTCCAGTCGGCGCGGGAACAGATGCCACGCGAGTTGCAAGTAACCCCTTCGTGTCGCGGATGGTTACAGGTAAAACTGTGGGCGGAACGGCGATGTATCCAGAGCAAAATTGTCTCGATCGTATGGAAGCCTTACGTCGCTACACGGTTGGAAGTGCTTGGTTCTCTAATGAGGAAAGGAAGAAAGGGGCGATCGTCCCCGGACAATTGGCGGATTTAGTGGTTCTGAGCGACGATTATTTCGCGATTCCAGCCGAACAAATCAAACATTTAGAGTCGGTTCTGACCATTGTGGGCGGTAAAGTGGTGTATGGTGCAGGTGATTTCGCCATTCTATCACCGCCACCGCTCCCAGTCAGCCCCGATTGGTCTCCGGTGAAGTATTGCGGCGGGCGGCTACGCCCGATCGGGCGCAGCGCCCTTAGCATCGACCCCCGAATCGGGTCACAAATCCTTCCATATTGGTTGCTGTGTCCATTTCCCGTTTGCAACTGGGGAAAATTATCCCATAGCCTTAACCAAGCCGGATCGCTATCGAGTTTGTGGGGCGGAATGGGTTGTAGTTGTTTTGCCTTTTAAAGATAGAGAGAAACCGATGACTCAGGTGATTTTGGATAGCGATCGACAACTCGTGACTGCGGTTATTTGCCATCTAGTAAAACCTGGTCAGGAAGAGGCTTACGAGCATTGGCTGCATGATATTTCTACAGTCGCCCAGCAATTTGCCGGACATTCTGGAGTCAGCTTTGTTCGTCCCGCAGATGCCAGCCACTCTGAATATGCGATTATCCTCAAATTTGATTGCTATCAGCATCTCAAAGCCTGGATGGATTCCCCCATTCGGCAAAGTTGGATTGACAAAGCCCAACCACTGGTGCAAAGCGAACAAAAAGTCCAAGTTCTCACCGGACTCGAAACTTGGTTCACATTGCCAGGAAAACTCGTGCAGCGGCCACCAAAACGTTACAAAATGGCAATTTTGACAGCTCTAGCGGTCTTTGCCATTGCTCAAGTCTTGGGGCTGGTGGTTGCCCCTCTATTGACCAGTTTTCCTTCCTTATTGCGATCGTTTGTGCTCACAGTGGCCACTGTTTTGATCTTGACTTATGTGATTATGCCCCGTGTAACGCGATTATTTTATGGCTGGCTGTATCCAAAACACAGATAAGGGGACTGCGTCCCCAAACCCCGCTCTAGTTTTTCTTACATCTAGTTACTGATCGCCGTATCTGAAAAATACTGTAAGTGCAAGCATCCTAATCTGCAGCATCGGTTCGATATCACTGTTTAGAATTACCATCCCAGGAAAGCGGGGAGTTTACTTGCGTTGTAATTGGCGCGACAGGAAGATTTCAGTCACCTGATTGTTTCTCAATGTAAACGATAGAGAGACTGGCATTGTACTGGAAGAGTAATGATAAACTTCTCCATCATCACCCTGTTGCTCAATACTGGAAGGGACACCGTAGGTTTCAACAACTTTTTGACGAGTATCATTGACTCGAACGCCGTTGCGGGTGGCCAACTTGTCATTGATCAACTGCACAGAGAACACCACAAACTCGCTGGAGTTTCCTTCTTCAACCAGTTGAATCCCGTGAATCCCGATGTCGCTGTATTCAAGATATCGCTCGTTGCCAATCAGTGAAGTCTTGTCCTCAATCACCTGCTCTGGTTCCCCCAGTCGCGATCGCACCTCTGCCTCGGTCAACAAGATAGAGATGCCGCCAACTTCTAGGCTTTCAATGGGGAGAGGCGTACCTTGGGCTAGGACTCTGTTGGATGGTTCGGTATTAGGGTTAACTGGAGGCATTTTAGATTGAAGCGCAGCTCTAGACATAGACAAATAACCGCTGATCAGGATTGTGCCTAAAACAAGTGAACTTGTGAGCCAGAGAAAACGTTGCATAAGTTGATTTTGATGACAAATGATCTGTTTTGAAGTAAAGGGTGGGACGGATTTAATGCGGGAAATTACAGAGGGCGCTGAATCACAGTTTCAATGATTCGTCGCTTTGCCTTAGGATCAATCCCTAACAATCGGACATAATCCTTGGGATGATCAACCAAACATGCTTCAATCGATCGAACGACCTCAAGATTTTGACCACTGGTTGTTAAGGAATAACTATTCCAAGATCCGGTTTTAAATCGCCGAGGGTCAGCATATTCTAAGCCAATTTGATAGCCATTTTCTAAGATTTGTTCGACTTGCTTGACGATCTCCAAACTCAAGCGAGTACTCACCGCTTGACCTCGTTCAATCACTGTTGAGCCCTGTTCATCGCCTTGAATTACAGTCGTAGCTTGGCTCTCTGGACGATGGGGAGGCATGATAGGATTGTACGGTAGATGAGTCGGTATAGTGGGTTGAAGATTTGTCGTAGAGGTTGTCGGAATCGTTCCTGGATTCTGTTGAGGACTTTGTTGAGTATTCTGTTGAATATTAAATGTACGGAATCGGTTATATTCCTCAACCAGTCGTAACTCTTGAATCCGCTGTTGTTCAGCAACCATTTCGTTGCCAATCTTAATTAAATGGGACAGAGAAAAGTTGGGAGTTTGAAACTTTGGAGCTGCTTCCAAGCTGTTGACGATGCGCTTTGAAACTTGATCGAAGCCAATTTGATAAATAAAATCCCGAATTTGTTCGTCATAAATTCGCGATCGCAGCGCACTAAAGAAGTCAATGGCCTGCTGAGAAAATTCATTCACGAGCTTGGCAATCTCTGGATTTGCCAGCCCATCAGCTTGAAAAATCCCCTCCACAACGCCAATGCGTTCTGCCAAAGTCGGTTCCCAATAAAATTTGGCCATCCGTCCATCTCGAACTAAAGGAGCATAGAGGGTCGAAAAATCATTCCCAGTTACAATAATTGGAATGCGTTGTAACGGTGTTTCATCATAGCTTCCAGGCAACTGGACATTGGTTGGGTTATCGGCAATATTCATCAAGGTGGCATTGACCAACTGAGTATTGACAGTATATTGAGTTCCGGAATCAAACCGTCCGGCCCCGGCATCCAGATCATTGATAAAAACAGCCCCCATTTTTCCTTGCACCCGCACCTGTTCAGCCGCCTCTCGATAACGGAGTCGGAGCAACCGGGCTGGATCTCCGGCATCAGGGCTTTCGAGTTCTCCCCCAGACATCATGACTGGATCAATCCCAAGCTTTCCAAAGACCAATTCGCACTGAAAGGTTTTACCCTCGCCTTTACGCCCATGAATCCCCAAAATTAAAGGCACTCGAATCTGGGGCAGATTGAGAAAATTCTTGGTAATGTGAACAGCGAGGGTATCTAGAAATCGGGGGGAAATGTAGTATGACATGCAGTTAAAACCGTTGAAGGTGCTAGCCAGAAGAATCAACTTATTAATCTACAACAGTTCTACATGTGGCAACTCTCTTAAGAATCATGGCCATGCCATAATCTGAAGACCTGCAACAAATTGATCGAATTCAGGTAAACTATGAATTGTTAGTCAATAACTCGAGTGAGTTGAGGAGGAATGATGATTCTGCCAGGTTCTGCAGTTCGAGTGGTCAATGAAGGCGATATCTACTACGGCTTTCAGGGACAAGTCCAGCGAGTCAGTGATGGTAAAGTTGCCGTCCTGTTTGAAGGTGGAAATTGGGATAAGTTAGTCACATTTCGGCCATCAGAGTTAGAGGCCGCAGACACTACTGCAGGTCGTAAAGCGGCGAAGAAGTAATGGCAAAGACGTAATTTCTCTCTGGGTTCAACCGCCATGCGGCTGCCGTTTCCTCAATTTACTCCGACTCATCGTCATCCCAATCACTTGGCCGAAGTGATTGAGACTTCAACGTCGGAATTCCTGGCTCAGTGCATGGAACCAGACGACCTCAAGTTTCCGATAATGCCTGCTTTTGGAAGTTGGGTCAAGGCCGTTGATGAGGAGTCTGGCAACCCAGTTTATGGCGTGGTCTACCATGCAACCACCAGTCCTGTAGATTCTGTGCATCGGGCCCGAGCCTTGGGGTTGTCTCTCGAAGAATTGCGGGAACAGCAACCTCAGATTTTTGCCATGTTGCAGACGGAGTTTAAGGCCGCCATTGTTGGATTTGAGGTGGTGAACCCAGGAGGCGGTAATGGCTCGAAGTCCTGTCGAGGAACTGTTTATCAATATATTCCACCTCGTCCTCCCCAAATTCATCAGGGGGTTTATCGCTGTGAATCGGTGGAGATTCTGCACTTCAGTGAACAGTTTGATTTTCTCAGAACGTTGTTGCAGGTTGGCAATGCTCCGGTAGATGCTCTGACGGCGGCGGCAATTCGAGAGGTTTACCAGCTTCGCCAAGGAGATCGCGCCTGGTTAGTTGAAGCAGGGCGCATGTTAAGTGTGTTGTTAAAAGATGACTATGATCGGCTACGGGGGATTCTTAGACAGATTCATCCTTAGTGACCTGCCATTTAAGCTATACTTGAAGGGTTGTCTAAATTCGCACACCTAGGGTTCGGGTGTCTCAGCAACTCTCCCGGCTAAGGCTTGGAAAGTTGGCTTCACGAGATGCGCCTGGGTGGAGGATAAACCCGAACAAGGAGAATTAAATTATGCCCGTTATCAGCCTTGCAGAAATGCTGGAGGCAGGAGTTCACTTTGGACACCAGACTCGTCGCTGGAATCCCAAAATGTCTCCTTACATCTATACAGAGCGGAATGGAGTCCACATCATTGATCTCGTGCAGACTGCACAATTGATGGAGGGAGCCTACGAATACTTAAGAAATTCCTCAGAACAAGGCAAGAAATTCTTGTTTGTGGGAACGAAACGTCAGGCTGCTGGAATTGTTGCTCAAGAAGCCCTGCGCTGTGGTTCCAACTACGTGAACCAGCGGTGGTTAGGGGGAATGCTGACTAACTGGACAACGATTAAGAACCGTGCAGACCGCTTGAAACAGTTGGAGTATCGGGAAGAAAGTGGTCAGCTTGACTACTTGCCCAAGAAAGAAGCCTCTGTCCTGCGACGGGAATTGGAGAAGCTACAAAAATACTTGGGTGGGATTAAAACCATGCGCCGGGTTCCAGACGCGGTAATTTTGGTGGATCAGCGTCGGGAATACAACGCTGTGATGGAGTGCCGGAAGTTGGATATTCCGATCATTGCTTTGTTGGATACAAACTGTGATCCTGACTTGGCTGACATTCATATCCCTTCCAACGACGATGCAATTCGAGCGATCAAGCTGATTCTAGGTAAACTAGCTGATGCGATTTACGAAGGTCGTCATGGTCAGCAAGATGAGGAAATGGGAGACGAAGACTATGACTACGAGGGCGTTGAGGATGATTATCCGGAGGAAGAATTTGAGCCTGATTCAGAGCCGGATGTCGAAGCAAGCCCTGAGGAAGAAGAGTAGCTTAAGACTGAACTCAACTGACACGCCATAGGCAAGTCATACCCTTGACCAACAGCAAGTGGACAATACATTGTCCACTTGCTTTCGAGTATCAAATCCGTTTTGATGAATATAGGTTAATACAGTCAGTGTTGCCTGTACTGTGACTGGCCTACATTCAATTGGACTTGGTATTGCACTCATGAACCCAGAGATATTGGCAAAACTGCGGGACTTCTGTCGAGATGATGCGGCGTTTGAGCAACTGAAGCAGACTCTCACGCAGGAAGTTCAGCCCTTAAAGCAAGAAATTAGTCAGGTGAATCTTCAGGTCGAGCAGCAGAAAGCCCTGTTTCGAGTGATTGCTTGCCTGCGGGAATATCTGGATATGGAAACGATTTTTCGAGCCACTACCGTTGAGGTGCGTCAACTCCTCGCAGCAGACCGAGTGGGCATGTTTCGCTTCTATCCAGATTCTGGCTGGAATGATGGAGAATTTGTGTCGGAGGATGTTGATCCGGCTTTTTCGTCAGCTATGGCACAAAAGGTTCATGATCACTGTTTCGGGGATCAGTTTGCGGTTCACTACCAGCAGGGTCGGGTTCAGGCTGTTGCTGATATTTACAATGAGGGACTGAGTGATTGCCACATTCAAGTTTTGTCTCAGTTTCAAGTGCGGGCTAACTTGGCTGTACCCCTTTTGCAAGGTCAGAAACTCTGGGGGTTGCTCTGTATTCATCAGTGCTCTGCCCCTCGCCAGTGGCAAGAACTTGAAATCGAGTTTGTCAATCAAATTGCCAATCACTTGGGGGTTGCCCTCCAACACGCCGAACTTCTAGCAGATCTGCGAACAGAAGTTCTGGAGCGGCAGCAGGCTGAGCAACAAGTCCAGGAGCTAAACCAAGGGCTGCGGCAAGCTATTATCGAGCTGCAAGCCGTTAATAAGGAGTTGGAAGCCTTTAGCTACTCTGTCTCCCATGACTTGCGTGCCCCCTTACGCAGTATTGATGGCTTTAGTCAGGCACTTTTAGAAGATTGCTACGACCAACTGGATATCACGGGGCAGGACTATTTGCGCCGGATTCGATTTGCAACGCAACGGATGGGGCATTTAATTGATGACCTTCTCACCCTCTCACAAGTCACCCGTAGCAATATGCACCTAGAGTCCGTGGATCTAAGCGCGATCGCCAGTCGGATTTGCAGTGATTTATATCAGAGCCAGCCAGAGCGCCTAGTGGAGTTTGTGATTCAATCTGAGGCGTGGGCTCAAGGTGATGCTCCTCTGCTGCAGGTCGTGTTGGAGAACTTGCTGAGTAACGCCTGGAAGTTTACCTCTAAACACCTCCAGGCCACGATTGAATTTGGCATTATTCCTCAGGACAGTGGGATTTCTACATACTTTGTTCGAGATAACGGCGTAGGCTTTGACATGGCCTATGTTAGTAAGTTGTTTGGGCCGTTCCAACGACTCCATGGAATGCGTGACTTTCCAGGCAATGGTATTGGATTAGCAACTGTACAACGGATTGTGCATCGACATGGGGGCCAAGTCTGGGCAGAAGGGGCCATAGACCAAGGGGCAACATTTTACTTTACATTAGAGGAGAAGGCAGTTGAGGCATGAGTGTGGGTATAAGCAACAAAATCATTCTTCTGGTGGAAGATAATCCCGATGATGAAGCGCTGGCAATCCGTGCCCTGAAACGTCATCATATTAGTAATCAGGTTGTGGTCGTCCATGATGGAGTTGAAGCCTTAGATTATCTATTTGGGGTAGGCACGTATGCGGGACGAGACGTTAGTATTAGGCCAACTGTGATTTTGCTAGATCTGAAGTTACCTCGCCTCGATGGGCTCGAAGTCTTACGTCGATTGAGAGCAGATGAAAACACAAAGCTATTGCCTGTGGTGGTCTTGACCACCTCCAGCGAAGAGCAAGATATGCTGAACAGTTATAACCTGGGATGTAATAGCTATATCCGTAAGCCCGTAGATTTTATCCAGTTTTCTGAGGCCATCCACCAACTGGGAATGTACTGGCTACTGATGAATGAACCACCGCCCCCCCTTGAAAAAACAGATTTTGAAACAGCAGATTTGAGAGATAGTTAAATTTGAGAGATAGCTAAAGATGAACCCTCACCTGCACGTCTTGATTGTTGAAGATTCAGAAGACGACATGTTCCTAGTGCTACGGGAACTCCGTCGAGGTGGTTATGTTCCAGATTATGTTCGGGTGGACACTCCAACCGCCATGCAAGCCGCTCTAGAACAGCAGTCCTGGGATGTGGTGATTGCTGACTATAGCCTACCTGCATTTAGTGCTCCAGAAGCCCTAAAACTTCTTCAACAACAACAGCAGGATTTACCATTCATTATTGTCTCCGGCACTATTGGGGAGGAAGTTGCTGTTGCTGCCCTGAAAGCGGGAGCCCATGATTATCTGATCAAAGGTAATTTGGCCCGGTTGGTACCTGCTGTTGAACGAGAGTTGCGGGAGGCCGAGGAACGACAGAAACGACATCAGGCAGAAGAGGATTTGAGGCAAAGCGAACAAAAGTTTCGGGCCATTTTTGATAGTACCTTCCAATTCATGGGCCTCTTAACCGTTGAAGGGATTGTGGTCGAAGCCAATCAGACCTCCCTAGATGTTATTGCGGCTGACTTAACTGAGGTGATCGGACAACCGTTATGGAAAACGCCGTGGTGGAGCAACTGTTCGCAGCAACAAGCGAAACTAAGAGAGGCGATCGCCCAGGCAGCCCAGGGCGAATTAGTCCGTTTTGAGTCCCAGCATATTTGGGCAGATGGCTCCTTGGCATTTGTAGACTTTTCCCTGAAACCTGTGTTTGATGACGCTGGGAACGTGGTCATGTTAATTCCGGAGGGACGGGATATTACGGCTCGCAGGCACGCTGAAGCCCAACTCCGCCAGCGTGAAGAATTTCTCAGCAGTATCTATGAAGGTGCGGAGCAAGCTGTTTTTGTAATTGAGGTAACCCCAGGCAGAAACTTCTACTACCTGACCTCCAATCCAGTGTCTGAGCGGTATACCGGAGTCACCAGTCAGTCTATTCAGGGCAAGACCCCAGAAGAGGCATTTGGCCCCGATCTAGGGGCAACACTCCGGCAAAATTATGATCGTTGTCTGCACGCAGGCACCAGCATTTCCTACGAAGAGCACCTAACATTTCAGAACAATAGAATATGGACACTGACTACCCTCTCTCCGCTACGAGATGACCAGGGAGGCATCTATCGCCTTGTGGTTACAGCTACGAACATTAGCGATCGCAAACGGGCAGAGGCGGATCTGGAACGATTAAATGCGGCCTTGAGCCATGCCATAGATGGGATTTCACTGCTGAATCAACACGGACACTACGTTCAGGTCAATCAAGCCTATGCCAGCATGATGGGGTACTCCCCGGAAGCCATGGTTGGAATGGGGTGGCAACGAACAGTTCATCCTGATGATTTAGACCGATTGCGGGTGGCCTATGAGCAGATGCGGCATCAGGGCAAAGTAGAAGCTGAAGTCCGGGGAGTTCGCCAAGATGGTTCCGTCTTCTATAAGCAAGTTGTGATGGTTGCAGACTATGACACCAACCAGCAATTGACGGGACACTATTGTTTTGTGAAGGACATTAGCGATCGCCATCGGGCGGAGGCAGAACTCCGGGAATCAGAAGCACGCTATCGTCTGCTATTTGAAAGTAACCCTAACCCCATGTGGGTATTTGACCTGGAAACTCTGGCCTTTCTGGCCGTGAATCAGGCAGCCATCGCCCATTACGGGTATTCTCAGTCAGACTTTTTGACCCTGACCCTTGCAGATATTCTAGTGCCAGAAGAACTCCCTGCCTTGTACCAGGCCCGCGCCAACCTGGCACTAGAGCAAAGATATCTGGGAGTGTGGAAACATGTGAAGAAAGATGGCACTGTGATTTTGGTTGAGGCATTGGCCCACACTTTTATATTTGCAGGCAAACGGGCAAACTTGGTGCTGCTGAATGACATCACGGCTCGTTTGCAAGCAGAACAAAAAGTTCATGAACAGGCCGCTTTGCTCGACATTACCGCAGATGCAATTGTTGTGTGCGATCTGGAACATTGCCTCCTGTTCTGGAACAAAGGATCTGAGCGCTTATACGGTTGGGATGTGACCGAAGCCCTTGGGCAACTGGTGACTGAGCTGTTGTATCCACCGGGAGAAACCTTACCCCAATTAACAGTGATTCAAGCCGCTCTGGCCCAAGAGAGCCAATGGCAGGGGGAATTGCAGCAAATCACCAAAACTGGCAAACCGATCATTGTTCAAAGTCGGTGGACATTAGTGCGGGATGAAATGGGCAACCCTAAATCTATTCTGGTGGTGAACACTGATATCACCGAGAAAAAGCAACTGGAAGTTCAATTCTTACGGGCTCAACGGCTAGAAAGCCTCGGCACCTTGGCCAGTGGCATTGCCCATGACTTTAATAACATTCTCACCCCTATTTTGACTGCCGCTCAACTCCTACCCCTGAAGCTGCCCAACCTGGATGAGTCGAGTCAAAACTTGCTGAAGCTGATCGAAGACAGCACTAGACGGGGAGCCGATCTGGTCAAGCAAATTCTGACCTTTGCCCGTGGGGTAGAAGGCAAGCGAGTTCCGCTACAAGTTAGGCATTTATTGTCGGAGGTGGGGCAAGTCGTCCGCCGTACCTTCCCCAAAACGATTGAAGTTTGCAGTGATATCTCTAGAACCAACCTCTGGACAGTTTCTGCCGATGCCACCCAACTCCATCAAGTCTTCATGAACCTTTGTGTAAACGCTCGGGACGCTATGCCGAATGGAGGTACCCTCAGTCTTTCCGTCGAAAATCAAATCATTGATGCCGCCTATACCCGCATGAATCTAGAGGCTCAGTTGGGATCTTATGTTGTGATTACGGTGGCAGATACGGGCATGGGGATTCCTCCAGAATTACTGGATCGGATTTTTGACCCCTTTTTTACAACCAAAGAGCCCGGAAAAGGAACGGGACTTGGGCTATCCACGGTTTTAGGCATTGTTAAAAACCACGGCGGCTTTCTCAAGCTCTACAGCGAGATTGGCAAGGGAACTCAGTTTAAAGTGTACTTACCTGCAATTCAAGATCTGATTACTCCTCAGGCAAAAGAACTCACAACTTTTTCCGGACATCAAGAATTAATTTTGATTGTCGATGATGAGCCGCTGATCCAACAGGTGACTCAAACGGTATTAGAAACCTACAATTACAGAACTCTGGTTGCCAGTGATGGAGTTGAGGCGATCGCCCTCTATGCCATATACAAACAGGAGATCAGTGTCATCTTGATGGATATCATGATGCCGTCAATGGATGGCTTGACCGCAATCCGTACCCTGAAACGACTCAATTCCCAAGTTAAGGTGATTGCAGTGAGTGGTCTAGCCTCAAACAGTCAGTTTGCTCAGGGATCGGGTCTTGAGATCAAGGCATTTCTATCGAAGCCCTACACGGCACAGGAGTTATGTGATACTTTGCAGACCGTTTTGAGTCCGGCTAATGCTTAAAGTAATTCTGAAAGGGTTGGGTCTCCTCAAAAAGTAATGAGTTCGCCCCCCCTAAATCCCCCAATTCTGGGGGATTTAGGGGGCATGGCATTTGTCTCAGGAGCTTGCTAGAATTATAGTGAATTTCACCAATTTTAACGCTCGCCCAACTCAACCCTATGAAGATTGCGATCGCCCAACTCAACCCCACCGTAGGCGACCTTGTTGGCAATTCAGAACTAATCCTCCAAGCCTCTCAGCGTGCTGTTGAGGCTGATTGTCAATTGATGCTGACTACGGAACTCGCATTAACAGGCTATCCTCCCCGAGATCTGTTGAGCTATCCCAGCTTTATTGAGGCAGCCATGACTCAGCTCAATCAGTTGGCAGCCCAACTCCCCCTGACTCTAGCTGTTTTGGTGGGAGTCACTCAACCCAATTCCATTGCAGCTCAACAGGGTGAAAAACCCCTATTCAATAGTGTTGCTCTGATTCAAAATGGTCAGGTGCAACACTTTTTTCAGAAGCGCTTGCTGCCTACCTACGATGTATTTGACGAAGATCGCTATTTTGAACCGGGGAAGACAAGTGGTTCTTTCAGCTTGCCATTAACGTCAGGCGATCGCTTAAAGATTGGGGTCACTATCTGCGAGGATTTGTGGAACGATGAAGAATTTTGGGGGAGACGAAGTTATCGTTGTAATCCACTCAAAGACTTGGCTGATCAAGGCGTAAATCTGATTGTCAATCTCTCGGCATCTCCCTATCAAGTCGGCAAACAAAAGCTGAGAAACGAGATGTTGATCCATGGGGCAAAACATTATCACCTACCGATTCTCTACAGTAATCAAGTGGGAGGGAATGATGATCTGATTTTTGATGGTTGTAGCCTTGGATTGAATCAATCGGGAGAACAGGTCATGACTCTATCCGCCTTCTCCTCAGACTTTGCAGTGATTGAACTGAATGAGGCAACCCTGGATTTAAAGGGCTTAACAGCTAACTCAAATTCAGTTTCCATGCCTGCTTGTCCTAATGAAGAGATTTGGTTGGCCCTAGTCTTGGGAGTGAAAGATTACGTCCAAAAGTGTGGATTTTCCAAGGTTGTGCTGGGATTAAGTGGCGGGATAGATTCTGCTTTTGTGGCGGCGATCGCAACAGCCGCTTTGGGGTCAGACAATGTCTTGGGGATTTTGATGCCCTCTCCGTACAGTTCCGATCATTCCGTCAAAGATGCGTTAGAACTGGCCAAAAACCTAGGAATTCAGACGCAAATTTTACCGATTGCAGACTTGATGAAAACCTTCGATCAAGCTTTGTTGCCTTTGTTCTCCGGCACAGAATTTGGGATTGCCGAGGAAAATATTCAATCCCGAATTCGTGGAACGTTGTTGATGGGGATTTCCAACAAATTTGGTCATTTGTTACTCTCAACGGGGAACAAATCTGAGATGGCAGTCGGATATTGTACCCTTTACGGCGATATGAATGGCGGACTGGCCGTGATTGCTGACGTGCCCAAGACTCGGGTTTACTCAATTTGTCACTGGTTAAATCAGAGTCGCGAGATTGTAATTCCGACCAATATACTGACTAAACCTGCCAGCGCTGAACTGAAACCCGGACAAATCGATCAGGATTCCCTGCCCCCCTATGAAATTTTAGATGATATTCTGTATCGCCTCGTAGAGCAGCATCAATCGATTCAAACTATTCTTGCAGCAGGACATGATCCGGCAACAGTGGACAGGGTGATGAAATTAGTCCTCCGGGCTGAGTTCAAACGCCGTCAGGCTCCTCCCGGCCTTAAGATCAGTAATCGCGCATTTGGCACTGGATGGCGAATGCCGATTGCCAAGAAGATTAGTGGGTCGTAAGCTCGGATCTCTTAATGTAGCCCTGAATACATTTTGTGAGTTTTTCTTGACAAGACTGATCAATCCAGTGCATATTTCCGGAATTGCGGTGCTATGATCTGTGAAGAAAAAATAAGTCGTTCATCTCCCCCAACCGCTGAATCAATTTTTGGGCTCTAGCGATCGAGGAAGACGGAAGTAGGGTTAAACCCCGAAGGAACGTACAACTTTTAATCCTTTGATAGTAGGAGAAACGGTTGTGGTAGTGCTGCCTTCCTTAATTTATTTGTCCATCTCTGGTTTGGCCGCTCTTCTGAGCATTGCCGTCAGTGAAGAGATTGTTCAAGTCTTTTCCAGGGGTGTTGCGATTTGTTGCTTGATTCTTGGCCTTGTCTCAGCGCCATTATTGATGCTTTTGATTCTTGCAACTCCGTTGCTGGGATGGCAACTTCGTGAACAGTTGCAGAGAAATTTTTGACAGTTTTTTTAAGTGACGTTTGGTGTTGCTGGATAGCGGATCAACAACGCAGGTTTGATGAAAGATCAACGCGGGTATGGCATGAGATCAACGCGGGTTTAATGAAAGCTCAACGCGGGTTTAGTAAAAGATCAATGCGGGTAGGGAGTGAGATCAACGCGGGTTTAGTAAAAGATCAACGCGGGTTTAATGAAAGATCAATGCGGGTTTAGTAAAAGATCAATGCGGGTAGGGAGTGAGATCAACGCGGGTTTAGTAAAAGATCAACGCGGGTAGGGAGTGAGATCAAGTTGATCATGCTCTGTGATCAACGCGGGTAGGATGACTGCCCTCACCCTAAATCCCTCTCCCAGAGGGGGAGAGGGACTTTAACCACCAATTCTGGCTCCCCTTCTCCCGTCTTGGGAGAAGGGGTTGGGGGATGAGGGATAATGTTCTACTCCACCACCAACTCAAACCCTGGTAAAACATCTTCACCTTTCAACCTGGCAGGAATGGATAACACTTGAACAGGTTGACCAGGGCGGTAGATCTCAACGGTTGCCTCACTGGGGTTGATCAACCATCCCAGCCTGACCCCGTTGTCCATGTATTCCTGCATTTTTTCCTGAGCGTCTACCAATCTGTCGCTGGGTGACATCAACTCTAAAGCAAAGTCAGGGGCTAGGGGTGCAAATTTCTGGCGTTGTTCCTGGCTCAAGGATTCCCATCTATCCAGTCGTACCCAGGCAGCATCAGGGGATCTGATAGCGCCATTGGGGAGTTTGAACCCACCACTGGAGTCAAAAACCTTGCCTAGCTTGGTTTTGCGGTTCCAGTTCACGAAGTCAGCAGTTAAACCAGCGTTTGTGTCTGAGGTTTCACTTCCGGTAGGTGGATTCACAATCAGTTCTCCTGTCGCAGTGCGTTCGAGTCTGAGATCTGGGTTGACCTGGCACAGATCCCAGAATAGTTCATCTGTCACATAAACCTTTGGGGGTGCAGTTGTCAGCATGGCCTCAAGTCCTCCTCATTCCTTCAAATCTGTAACTCAAACCCAGGTAAAACATCCTCACCCTCCAACCTGGCAGGAATGGATAACACTTGAATGGGTTGACCAGGGCGATAGATTTCAACCCAACTTCCTTTGCGATTGACTAACCAGCCTAATCTGACTCCGTTGTCGATATATTCTTGCATTTTGTCCTGAACGTCTTTGAGGGTGTCGCTGGGAGAGAGTAACTCTAGGACAAAGTCGGGGGCAATGGGGGCAAATTTTTCTTGTTGGTCTGGGGTGAGGTTGTTCCAGCGCTCTGACTGAATCCAGGAGACATCGGGGGAGCGGGTTGCGCCGTTGGGGAGCTTGAACCCGGTGGAGGAGTCGAAGACTTTGCCGAGCTGAGTCTGGCGATTCCAAATTCCAAAATCAACGATTAGGCCAGCATTGTATTGTCCGGTGTCTGAACCGGTGGGTGGATTCACAATCAGTTCTCCTGTCGCAGTGCGTTCGAGTCTGAGATCTGGGTTGACCTGGCACAGATCCCAGAATAGTTCATCTGTCACATAAACCTTTGGAGGTGCAGTTGTCAGCATGGCCTAAAGTCCTCCTAGTCCCTTCAAACGCGCTTCAATTGCTGTAATTTGCAATTTTACCGTTGTTATATCAAATCCGTTTGAATAACCCTACTGAATTTCAGTATAGGTACTTTTATTTGTGCTAGGGAACTCCTAAAATTCAGGATTTTTACGGACTCATTCTTTCACCTTCTGGAGTAATCTAGATAATAATGGGATTAATTTTCGCTCTGACTACCTAGAGTTAATCTGTCTTTTAACTCATTTTAAACTAAAGATTTAGATTATTTATACTGTTAACTAAGGGGATAAAATGGCACTGAACCCAGGAGATATTGCGTTTGTTAGCTACAATGCTGACGATCCCGACAGCATTCAATTTGTTGCTTTAGTTAATATCCCTGCTGGCGAAGTGATTAACTTCACCGATAACGGCTGGCGCAACACCAACTCATTCCGAACGGGAGAGGGAATCATCACTTGGACTGCGCCGGGGACAGTTGTCTCTGCAGGCACTGTTGTCACCCTGAGTAGCCTGAATACTACTGCACCGGGGGCTTCGTTGGGTTCGGTGGTTCGGTTAGGCGGTTTTGCCTTGGCTGTGGACGGAGATCAAGTGATTGCCTACCAAGGCCCGAACTTAATGATTGCAGCCCTGAACAATGAAGGTGCTGCGGTCTGGCAAGCTAATGCAACTGACTCTAATACTTCGGCTTTACCCTTTGGTCTGATCAACGGGGCTGATGCCGTCGCCCTGAACGAAATTGATAACGCCGTTTACAGCGGAAGTCTAGTCATCGCAGACAAAGCCGCCCTGCTCGCCGCGATCAACACTCCTGCCAACTGGACAGGAAGCGACACTGTTGCTCAATCTTTCACCGGAACCATCACGGTTAACCTCAGCGCTGCACCCGTTTTAGCGAACCTGGATTCCCCTGTCACGGTGAATGAAAATGCAATCAACGTTGCTGCCCAGGTGATTGATAGCGATGTCACCCTCACCGACAGCGACAGCCTGAACTTCAACGGTGGTAATCTCACCGTCAGCTACTCCAGCGGGGGCTCGTTTCAGGACACCCTATTCGTGCGAAACCAGGGAACGGGAGCCAACCAGATTGGTCTAGATGGCAGAGTCGTCACCTTCGGCGGAACCACAATCGGCACCATCGCCAGGAACAATATTTTTGACGGTTCTGGGGGCAGCAACCTCGTCATCAGCCTCAACGCCAACGCCACTCCCGCCGCCGTCGAAGCCCTGATCGAAAATCTCACCTATCGCAACACGTCCAATACCCCGAACCCTAGCCGAACCCTTCAGATCACCGTCAATGACGGCAGCGGAGGAGTGAGCAGCCCTCAACCTGTTCAGATTGACATTACTCCTGAGGCTGATCTGCCGATAGTTGGGCCAACCACAGTTCTCTATGACAACTTTGCCGTTACTCCCGACAACGCTGCAGCAACTTCAGCCGGAGCGTGGTTTGGTTTTGCTTCAGTCAGTCCTCCTTCTCCACCCGCGCCCAATGTTGGGAATGCAACCCAATCTGCAAATGGAACCGCCACCTCCCTGAATACCGCAGGAAATCTCATTTCCAATCCTGCACTGGGAGGTAACTTAGTTTATTCCGGCTACAGCAACCACCTCTACAATCCCTTTGCCACAACCTTTACCCTGGTGAACTCCAGTTTCCCAGCTTTGGATCGCGTTGCAGGCTACACCATCAACTTCAGGGCAAAAGTAGACTCTGAAAACAATGACGATATTGGAACCAATCAAAGCGACAAAAACAAAGACGGCAAGCTGGATCGGGCAGGGTTTGGTCTGGTTGCCATTAGTAGCGATGGTCAAAACGGCATCGAACTCTACTTTGACAGCGATCGCATCTTTGCCCTAGAAGATGGGCTCAATCAGGCCACTCCCTCCGCTGAGTCCAATCCCACCAACGTTAGCACCCACAGTCGCCAACTCTTCAATCAGGCAGAGGGTGCAAGCTTTAACACAGTGACGGCGTTTGTGAATTATCAGCTCGCAGTTCAGGGAAATACTTACATCCTGTTTGCCGATGGCACAGAGATTCTCACCGGACGTTTGCGAAATTATACCGCCGCCGATATTACCCCGCCCCTTCCCGATCCCTACGGCGTTCCGAACTTCCTATTTCTGGGGGACGATACTCCCTCTGCCCAGGTTCAGATGCAACTGCAAGGGATTTCAGTTACTAATAACCTCCTCAATAGCCTAGTGGTGGATACGACTGTTGATGAGAACGATGGCAACCTAAGTCCGGGGGATGTATCCCTGCGGGAAGCCCTTGCAAACATCGCCAACAACGGCACCATCACCTTCGACAATAGTTTTACTAATGAGACCATTACCCTGGCTCTAGGCGAACTCCCCGTCAATAAATCCGTCACGATTAACGGCGATACCGACAGCAACCCCGCCACCCGAAATATTACAGTCAGCGGCAACAACGCCTCCCGCGTATTCAATATCACCGATGGGAACAACGCCGCATTCCAAACCGTGACGATAGATGGCCTGACTATTACCAGGGGACTTGCAACAGGTGGTTTTCCTGCGGGCAGTGGTGGAGGCATCTACAACCGCGAAAGCCTGAGCCTCAGCAACAGCACCATTAGTGGCAATTCGGCTAGCTATGGTGGGGGCATCTTCAACTATCTTGGAACAGCGGCGATCAGCAACAGCACCATTAGTGGCAATTCAGCGACTAACCGAGGTGGGGGCATCTTCAACTATCGTGGAACAGCGGCGATCAGCAACAGCACCATTAGTGGCAATTCGGCTAACAATGGTGGGGGTATCACTAACTATGATAATACGGTTGCTCTTGTTAATACCACAATTAGTGAGAATATTGCCCTAGTTGGTAGTGGAATAGCAAGCTTTGGAGATAGTGTAACCTTCACAACCGTAACCTCTAGCATTATTTCTGGGAACACAGGTGGAGGGGCTGATGTAGAAGTATTTAGTGGAACAACGGATAGCTTTACCAGTGCTGGCAACAATCTAATAGGTGGTATTGGTGCAAATGTAAATGCCTTTAGCCAGCCTACAGATATTACTGGAGTGACTAACCCGTTACTCGGCCCCCTTCAGAACAATGGCGGCCCTACCTTCACTCAGGCATTGTTAACCGGAAGTCCAGCGATTGATACAGGCAGCAACCCCAATAGTTTAACTACCGATCAACGGGGAACCGGGTTTAATCGAGTAATTGGCCCTGCCGTAGATATTGGGGCATTTGAAGCTTCCAATCAACCCCCAACAGCGGTTGATGATGGGGGAACCGGGTTCACCATCGATCAAAACACCCTCTTCACCACCGGCGACGTTCTGGCCAATGACACCGACCCAGAAAACGATACCCTGACTGTCACTGGCTTCAACGACTCAGGAACCCTGGGAACTGTCACCAACAACGCCAATGGCACCTTCGAGTACAACCCCGATACCCAGTTCAACTTCCTACCCGAAGGTGCCACCGACACAGATAGCTTCACCTACACGATTCAGGACAGCGAAGGCAATCCAGGGGTTGCTCCCGCTACAGTCACGATTACCGTTGAGGGATTGAACGATGCTCCCACCGTTGCCCTTCCTCTGAATGCTCAATCTGCAACCCCAACGAACCCGTTCAGCTTTGTTGTTCCAGCAGGAACATTTGACGATGTTGACACTGGAGACATTCTCACCCTGAGTGCAGCAGGATTACCCACCTGGTTAACTTTTGACCCAGTCAGCCAAACCTTCAGTGGCACTCCCGCCAATGCTGATGGCGGAGTTACCACCACAATTACCGTCACAGCCACCGATGCTCTAGGAGCGACGGTTAGCGATGACTTTGATTTACAGGTAGACAATCCTGTAGTCAATGACCCCCCCATCGCCAACAATGACAGTGGAACCGGGTTCATCACCAATCAGAACGCCCTCTTCACCACAGGAAACGTTCTGGCCAATGACACCGACCCAGAAAACGATACCCTGAGTGTTACTGGCTTCAACGACTCAGGAACCCAGGGCATTGTCACCAACAACGCCAATGGCACATTCGACTACGACCCCGATACCCAGTTCAACTTCCTGCCTGAGGGAGTCGATGGCACCGACAGTTTCACCTACACTATTCAGGACAGTGCGGGCAATCCAGGAGTTGCTGCTGCCACAGTCACCATCACGGTTGAGGGATTGAACGATGCTCCCACCGTTGCCCTTCCTCTGAATGCCCAATCTGCAACCCCAACGACCCCGTTCAGCTTTGTTGTTCCAGCAGGAACATTCGACGATGTTGACACTGGAGACGTTCTCACCCTGAGTGCAGCAGGATTACCCACCTGGTTAACCTTCAATCCTGCCGCTCAAACTTTCAGTGGCACACCTGCCAATGCTGATGGCGGAGTTACCACCACAATTACCGTCACAGCCACGGATATTCTGGGAGCAACGGTTAGTGATGACTTTGATTTACAGGTAGACAATCCTGTAGTCAATGACCCCCC
>JBOFUV010000064.1:0-52800 GCA_051652765.1 Microcoleaceae cyanobacterium
ACCATTGTGCCGTCATCTAGATAGCCAACTCCCTGGGAAGGTTCTTTGCCTTCCTTGCGAATTTTTAAATCAATGATGTCTCCAGGTAGATAGTTCGGTCGAACAGCCTGAACAAGATCATTAATATTCAACACAGAAACCTGTTGAACCGTGGCCACTTGGGAAAGATTGTAGTCGTTGGTTAAGAGAGTGCAATTAATCTCTTGGGCAAGCCGTACCAATTTCGCATCCACCGTGGCAACATCGTCGTAATCAGCCGGGTGAATTTGAATTCGATCGGGATAGGTATCTCGCATTTGATTGAGAATTTCAAGTCCCCGTCGCCCTCTAGCCCGCTTCTGGTCATTGGCAGCATCGGCAATCAGTTGCAACTCCTGCAAAACAAACTTGGGGATCAGAATCTTCCCCTCTAAAAACCCAGTATCCAGCAAATTTTCAATGCGACCATCAATGATGCAGCTTGTATCTACGACCTTGGTACTCGACGGCTCCAAGGTTCCCTCCGCAATCAACATACTGCTCAAACTATTGGGGTTGATCAATCGCAAAACAGCTTGTCCATGGGTATCCGCCAAGTTAACCCCAGTGAACCCTAGCATCGTACTGCAGAGTAACGCCATCAGTGGCTTGATAAATCCAAAATCTTTTGGGATTGGCAGCAGAAACAGAGGAGCCAGGAGCAAATTGGCCACTAACAATCCAATCACCAAGCCAATGGCACGAGTCAACAAAACATCCAAAGGCATCTGACGAACCCGTTCCTCTAGGCGACGGTAAGTCGTTTGCACGACTAAGCCTAACACTCCTCCAATTAAGGCAGTGAACGCAGCCGTGACCGATCGTAATCCTTCAATATTGGTGACCTGCTCCAATACCGGAGACGGAAGCAGCTCAATACTATAAAAGCCTGTGCCTGCTCCAGCAACAATGAACAATATGATGATGATTGCATCCAGCATAGATTTAAGCTGACAGAATAATATAATCTTTCCCTAGATCAACAGGGTAGATTTCTATCTATTATATCGTCCAGCTAGAATGCATTTTGTAAGAAAGATTTCGGTAAACCCAACTTGATTAAAACCCAAAGTCTTAGGGTTCCACTGATATTTTAAGGTGCTAGCTCTAACTCTCCAAGATTCTGGATCAGAGGTTGTTCAATCAGTGAGAGGCATCCCAATGACAAAAGCTTTACAAATCACAGGATTATAGCAATACCCCTGCCAAAAAATTCAACGTTTGAATCTATTTCCACGGAGTTTAACTTTCAGTTCAACTTTCACATCCCAAACCGTCCCTATCCTTGTCAAGCTTGTGAGGATCGGGGGCTTTTACGACCACTGGGACATTGATACCCGCTCTTTCCTTCAGGTATTTACAATCGAGGTCTGGTGGTGGTGATGGAATACAGATCTTTTTCCCGTTCACATCCTTTGGATAGGCTGGGTCGCAGTTGAGTTGAGCGATTAGGATTAAGAGTCTGGTGTCATAGGTCATGCCATTTTGGTTTGATCCGTACCACACAAGACGACTCTTCGTTCACTCTGAGAAAGGCAGTTAGTCAAGTCTGTCACCAATCCTAACATCCATATTTTCAAAATAGGCTCATCAAAATGGGATCAGACTCCTAGGTCAAATGCATTGCCTTGTCTCCAAAAGCAAGTCGGGTTGACGATCAACAACCCAACCCACAACATTGATCTGGACAAACCCCTAGGTTAGATTTACACAGTCAGATCTTTACCCTTGTAATAATCAAGATACCAATCTACAAAATTCTTAACACCCACTTCAATCGGAGTACTTGGACTAAAGCCCACATCTTGAATCAGAGCATCGACATCTGCATAGGTAACAGGAACATCCCCAGGCTGCATGGGCAACATAACCTTTTCTGCTTTCTTGCCTAAGCAATCCTCTAACACTTCAATCAAATGCAAGAGTTCAACCGCTTTATTGTTGCCAATATTATAGACCTTGTAGGGAGCTACCGTTGGAGCATTAGTATCGGTTTCAGCCTGGGGAATCTTGTAAAGCACGCGAGTGATTCCCTCAACAATGTCATCGATATAGGTAAAGTCTCGCTGCATCTTGCCATAGTTAAACACACTGATCGGCTTTCCCGCCAGGATTGCTTTTGTAAACAGAAAAATGGCCATGTCAGGACGACCCCACGGGCCATACACGGTAAAGAACCTTAAGCCCGTGGTAGGAATTTGATACAAGTGACTGTAGCTATGGGCCATCAATTCATTAGACTTTTTGGTGGCTGCATAGAGACTCACGGGATAATCTACGTTATCTTCAACTGCAAACGGAATCTTTTTGTTGGTTCCATAGACAGAACTGGAGGACGCATAGACTAGATGCTTGACTTGAGTTTGGCGGCAACCTTCCAGGATGGTCATAAACCCAGTCAAGTTACTATCCAGATAGGCATAGGGATTTTGAAGAGAATACCGAACCCCAGCCTGAGCCCCCATGTGAGCAACGACTTCGAATTGGTGCTCTGCGAATAATGCAGCCATCCCAGCCTGATCAGCAAAGTCCAGTTTCTGAAAACTGAAGCTTTCTTGTTCTTTCAACTGAGCAAGCCGAGCTTCCTTGAGAGAAACTTCATAATAATCATTGAGATTATCAATTCCAACAACTTGTTCTCCCATTGTTAACAGTCGTTGACTGAGGTGAAATCCAATAAAACCAGCCACGCCAGTCACTAAAATCTTCACAAGAGGGTCTCCCGATGAAATGAGTGATGAATCCCAGAGAGTATTAGCACCCTGATTAATCCCGACTCTAGTTGTCTCCAGCCTTTTGGGACAGCCAAGTCAGATGGAGCATTTCTACCATCATAACCACAGAAGTAGGGCTGGCTACCACTCCTTTCGAGAACCTTGTGCAGTGACTGGAGAAGATTAAGCTAGATTTATTGGTTTTGCTGAGCTTTTCTGAGGGCTTCTCCATACAGTTTTTCAGAAGCTTGATTCAGGGTTTCAATTCGTTGGGATTCTTCTGGAGTCAAGGAACGGTTTCCCATCATCGCTTTGGCTTGAATGCCCCGGACTTCCTCGTAGAGTTTGTGTCCCTGACTAAAGCGAGCCTCGTTAATCTGACTGAGGGTGAGTTGGATCTCACCAATATGTCCATTCGACAGTTTGACATTGAGGAGAATGTCTCGATATCCTCCGGGGGTCGGGTCAATAAAGCGGTCTTTCATCCGCACCGCCTGAGTGCGATTAACAACAGTTTCTAAGGAATTATAAATTTCATCCAGGGAGTCATACTCCAAGGCTAAACGAGTCAGATCAGTAATTCTAGAAGCGTCTCCATCGTACTCCACCATGATTTTTTCCTGGGTTCGTTCCCGACCTTTGAGTCCTTCTGGGGGAAGAACCACCGTTCCTTGAGTCAGTTGAGCGAGCTCTTGGGCAATTTTCTGAAGTTCAACATCTGCAACTGCGGCAGCTTGATAGAGTTCATCTAAGTCCTTGCTGGTTTGATACAGTTTTTGCTGCGGAACCTGGGCTTGAACCCGCTGGCTGATCTCTACATACTTTGAGTCCAATGCATCAGGCGTTGCTTGAGGTTCATTGGCCTGACGCTCAACCGTTGCTGAACGTTCAACTGCATCGGGTTGAGGAGAGGTTGCTACAGTTTGGGACGCGGTGGACTCTGTTTTAGCAGTTCCAGGCTCAGTTTGCTTTGGAGCCGTCATCAACGCAGTGCAACTGGAGGATAGCAAAAGAACTGTGGTCAAAATCGCAAATTTCCGAAGTCTATTCATCGCTTTATTCCCGTTAAGAATCTCAATTGAGTATGATAGCCAGAATCTGTATTGAAAAACTATGTTAAGCTTCTGTCCAGTGATTTAACTGCTATGACTAGCGACCCCTTGGCCATTCTCAAAATTAGAGTCAAGCCTAATTCTAGACAGCAAGCCATTCAAGCAGAGCTGGATGGAAGTTGGACAGCTTGTCTCAAGTCTCCGCCAATTGATGGGAAAGCCAACCAAGAGCTGATCAAACTGTTAGCAAAGCAGTTCAACGTACCCAAATCCCAGATCGTCATTAAGTCCGGCTTGACCTCACGCCATAAGCTTGTGGAGCTACCCGACTCTAGTTTGAAGCAGAGCCCGAACTTAGAACCCTGAGTTGAACAGGTCTTGGTTTTCTAATCCCTACTCTCTTAAGGGTATCCAAAACCGATAAATTCCAATTGAGAAAAGCGTGAGAATTAGCTGAACTGTTTCTGATGCCCAGCTTAATCCCCATAAAAGCTCGATCATTCCAGTCAAGAGAATGGCAAGGCGATAAACTTCTTCTCTGAGCTTAATCCCCAACCAAATTGTTCCAGCGCCAAGGGCAAACAGTGCTAAGTCAGTAATAAACATCGATTTAACCTAAAGTGTTTAGGAGACTAACAACGTCATAAAAAAGAAACAGACTAACACCCTTGTTTTAAAACCTGATATTAAAAAAATCAATTTTTGAAACCTAAACACCCCTTGCATTGATGCAAACTGAAGCATTACTCATTCAACTGTCCTTAAGGGGTTCCTCAAGAACTCTGAAGAATAAATAGTCAAAATGAGTACATATACTTATTACTCACCCTTAACATTAGTATAAGCTGAGGGTCAAAAATTGACTAGATGGGGCCTAGGGTAAGGTAATCTCACCCCTCTATTGAGCCTCTCTATCAAAGAGAATTTGAACAAGTGCTGATCTCAGGAGTTTACTTTTGAGTTTCTTCGGTCTGGAACTGGCAAATATATTTCGGAGTGATGGGGCAGGTTTTGTCCGCAATTGGATTCCCCCGCAAAAACAAATAGGTTAAGCTCCCGAGAGGCTTGAGTGAGCTAATACTGGTAATTTGATTGTTATTTAAATTCAGTTCATTGAGGTTTGACAGCGCATTCAGCGGTTCAACATTGGAAATGCTGTTGTAGCTGAGATTGAGTAATTTAAGATTCTTCAAGGATTGCAGGGGCGTAACATCGGCGATCTGGTTGTAACTCAGGTCAAGCACGACTAACTTCTTTAAAGATTTGAGGGAATTCAGATCAGAGATTTGGTTGTTGATCAGGCGGAGAACGGTCAAGTTCTCTAGGGATCGTAATGGAGCGAGATCGGTGAGCTGACTCGTGCTCAAATCCAGTTGCGTGAAGCTTGATAATTGTTTGAGAGCGCGATCGCAATCGTAAGTTCCAACCTGTTGCAAAATCACACTAACAGTGCGCCTTGTGACTTCTGGTAAACTCTCTCGCTGCAAACACCACTCCATAAAACCTTTTGGGGCTGCTGTTTGGGGCTCTACTGATTCAGCCAGTGTAGGGGATGTTGCTCCGCTCAGAACCCATGCCAACCCTAAGGTTAACCCGTAAAATATGATATCTTCTCTGACCATTAACTCTTCCTCCCTGACTGCTACCTTTAGCTATAACAAAATAATGTTAAGCTCTGCAAGGAAATTCTTGCTCTAGATTTAATCAGATTAATTTCAATCAGACTAATTCGATCATACCCAGGAGAACGGATGGAAACTTGATTCCATCCGTTCTCTATCAGGAGTTCATCCTCTCGCAGTAAAAGATGTTTTAGCCAGAAGAATGTTCAGACATTTGACTCAAGCGTTGCTGATGATGCCGTCCTGGGCTGCTAGCGCGGTGCAAGCACCCAACTTTCGGATACCGATTGCCATTAGTCTTGGGGCAATTGGCGGGGCTTTATCCCGTTATTACTTAACCGTCTGGTTTGCCAGTCGTTGGGGAATAGCTTTTCCCTATGGTACATTTTTCATCAATCTAACTGGATGTTTTGCGATGGGATTTTTTGTCACCTTGGTTGAGCGACTGGGAGGCATGATTTCTCCAGACCTGCGATTGTTAATTGCGGTTGGCTTTTTAGGCGCTTACACCACCTTTTCAACCTATGAATTGGATGCCCACAACTTGGTGCAGGCGGGTCATTTCAGAAATGCAATGTTTTACTGGGGAGGAAGTGCTATGCTCGGCTTTCTTGGTATTCAATTTGGGGTTACTCTAGCTTGGTTACTGACTCGCTAATGCGCTTAACCTCTCTTGATGTAGTTCGGGGAATTGCGATCACCAGCATGATTCTGGTGAATAATCCCGGCAGTTGGAGTCATGTCTATCCGCCATTGCTTCATGCGGAATGGCATGGTTGCACCCCAACGGATCTAGTGTTTCCGTTCTTTTTATTCATTGCTGGAACAGCCATGGCGTTTTCCCTGGGCAAATCTGTTCAAGAGAACCGTGCTAAAACCCGAACGGTTCCGATCAATCTCTACTGGCGAATCTTTCGACGGTGCGCGTTGCTGTTTTTTTGGGGACTATTGCTGAATGGCTATCCCAACTATGACTTTACAACGATCCGGATTATGGGGGTGTTGCAGCGGATTAGTATCGCTTACTTCTTGGCGGCGATGATTGTTCTCCATCTGCCTCGCCGAGGAATTTGGATCACGTTAACGATACTCCTGTTGGGTTACTGGGGAGCAATGGAATGGATTCCGGTTCCGGGCTATGGCCCAGGACAGCTTACTCCCGAAGGAAATTTAGGCGGCTACCTGGATACTTTGATTCTCAGTCGAGACCATCTCTGGAAAGGTGGCCCCTATGATCCGGAAGGGCTATTCAGCACGTTGCCTGCGGTAGGAACGGTTCTGTTGGGTTACCTCACCGGGGCTTGGTTGAAACAGCAAGAAACAACTACTCAAACCAGTCTGAACCTGGCAATCAGTGGGCTGTGTGCTGTCATTATCGGTTCCCTTTGGGGGGCAATTTTTCCCCTCAACAAAGCCCTTTGGACAAGTTCTTATGGGGTGTACACTGCTGGATGTGCCCTGTTGTTACTGGCGGTGTGTTATGAAACGATTGAAGTGCGAGGTTGGAAAGCGTGGGGATTTCCGTTCAAAATCATGGGCTCAAATTCAATCTTCCTGTTTATTGCGTCTGGGTTTGTTGCCAGAGTATTAATTTTTACCCATGTGTCTTCAGACCCCAAATCGGCCAGTGTTAAAACCTGGATCTATGAAAATTGGTTTGCTGCTTGGGCTGGGGAGATGAATGGATCACTCCTGTTTGCAGTGGTTACCATTTTGCTTTGGCTGGTGGTAGCCTATGGTTTGTACCGTCAGAGTTGGTTTTTCAAGGTTTAAGGGGTTTTACAAGTCAACTCCGTCTACTGACTGAGAAACTAGTGATTGGAAACTAATGTGATTAGAAACTAGTGACTGGTTAAACTTGATTGGGTTATGCAGGTTGGTATCGAGCTAGTGAGCTCCAACAATTCTTAAGCGAATCTTAAGCGAAGATTCTCAAAAGTTTGTTGGATTTGCTGGCATCAACCCAACCTACACAGGTGATCTAGACAACCCTCTAGACTGTGACCTTACGCTGTGAACTTACGCTGTGACCTTAGTGGGAAGATATCCCAGCTCTTCAAGTTTGTTGGTGATCTTCGTAACACCAATGTCGAGATCCTCCAAATCAGTGCGGCACTCCACTTCGGGATCGAGCGGGTGTTCGTAGGGATCATCAATCCCGGTAAATTGCTTGATTTCTCCAGCCCTGGCCCGCTTATACAAGCCTTTCACATCTCGATCTTCACAAACGTTGAGTGGAGCATTGACGAACACTTCGATAAAGCTGCCGATTTTTTGACGCACTTCTGCTCGAATTGCCCGATAGGGGGAAATCGCCGGAACGAGGACGATAACTCCGTTGCGAGTCAAGAGCTGAGCAACAAATCCAATCCGACGAATATTAGTATCCCGATCTTCTTTGCTGAAACCTAAGCCCTTAGAAAGGTTTTCTCGGATTTCATCGCCATCTAGAACCTCTACCTTGCAGCCCTCTGATCGCAGCTTTTCTGCTAACGCTGCAGTGATCGTACTTTTGCCAGCTCCACTCAAACCTGTGAGCCACACGGTTACGCCTTTGTGCTCCATTACGCTTCTGCCTCTCCTAGTTTGATTACAAGAGTTAGTGTTCCGAACAATGGTTCAGGAACTCAATTGCTAGGACATCTCAAGCTTAAAAACGTAGCTCAACCCATCCGATAATCGGGCTAGGAAGCACACCCTGCCTTGTCCTGCAATTGCAATTGATTGGTTTTAGGCATCATCTACCTTCTGCTATTATAGTCGCAGTTTGTTAGCCGTTCTGTGATTTTTCACCTCAAAAAACGACCCCACTTAGATTTCAGGCAGATTTCAGGCAGATTTCAGACAAACTTCAGGTGAATTCCAGATGGATTTCAGATGGGTTCCAAGGATCAACAACGAGCAACTCCTTCCTGACGAGCAGTGTGAAGTACCGCACTGGCAACAGAGGTGGCAACTCGTTTGTCAAATACAGAGGGAACAATGTGCTCCCGGTCTAAATCCGTGGGGGAAACTAAAGCCGCGATCGCATGGGCTGCTTCGAGATACATTTTGGTGGTCAGACTAGCGGCTCGGCAATCCAAGGCACCGCGAAATATCCCTGGAAAAGCCAGAACGTTATTGATTTGGTTGGGGTAATCGCTTCGTCCTGTGGCAATAACAGCCGCATCTTCAATAATTAACTCCGGCTGAATTTCAGGGACAGGGTTGGCCATGGCAAAGACAATCGAATCTCTGGCCATAGTTCTCACCATCTCTGGCGTGACCACTCCGGGAGCACTCACCCCTAGAAATACATCTGCATCTTTCATCGCGTCTGCCAAATTGCCCTTGACCTCGACTGCAAACTCCTGTTTTTCAGGGTTCAAGCCTGTGAGGGATTTAGAAATAATCCCTTTAGAATCGCAGAGAACCATGTGCTTGACCCCGGCCTCCCTGAGTAACCGGGCGATCGCAATCCCGGCTGCCCCAGCCCCATTCAGCACAACCCGAATTTCGGCCATGGACTTCTTGACGAGTTTTAGAGCATTGATCAAGGCCGCAAGGCTGACGATGGCGGTTCCATGTTGATCATCATGGAAAATCGGAATATCTAAACACTCCCGCAATCGAGTTTCAATCTCAAAGCACCGGGGTGCGGCAATATCCTCTAAGTTCACTCCCCCAAATACTGGCGCAATATTTTTCACCGTTTCAATGATTTCATCGGTGTCCTGGGTGGCCAAACAAATCGGAAAGGCATCAATGCCAGCGAATTCCTTGAATAACATGGCTTTGCCCTCCATCACAGGCAGGGCTCCTTCTGGCCCCAAGTTCCCTAACCCCAGAACTGCACTGCCGTCGGTGACAATCGCAACGGTGTTTTGCTTGATCGTCAGGTTGTAAACTTGCTGGGGATCTTCGGCGATCGCCTGACAAATTCGACCCACTCCCGGAGTATAAGCCATCGCTAAATCGCTCTGGGATTTTAGGGGAATCTTGCTGTGAATGCTGATTTTGCCATGCTGGTGCAGATGAAACGTCCGGTCATAAACAGACAACACTTTGAAGTCTGGCAAGTCCTTAACCGCTTGTACAATTTCCTCGGCTTGCTCTGTGCTGGAAGCATCAACTGTGATTTCTCGAATTGTTGTGCGGCGGGTGTGCTCGATCAGGTCAATTTGGCCTAAGTTTCCCCCAACGGAGGCGATCGCCTGAAAAACCTGTGCTAGCATTCCGGCTTGGTTGGGGAGTTCTAAGCGAATCGTAACGCTATAGCTAGGATTTGGAGTTAGTTTGACCATGATGTCAGTTAAGGGGTGAATTAACAGGAAGAACTAGCAATGATTGCTCACGGCATTTTACAGCAGCCCTAGGTGAGTTCTCAGGGTGAGTTCTAGAAAGATGCAGTGGTTTAGCGTCCAGTTGTACTTTCAAAGTGACTCTATAAGAACATGGCATGGGCCTGCACTGTACAATCTCAAACTGGGCTGCTCTAATGGCTGAAGCCGAAACAACTTCCAGCTTCAGGAGAAGCCAATCATTTCCTCAGATTTCTCTCTAGTTAACTCATCATGATGCTAAAGAACTGTTCATCACTGACTAACTCGACTGAATCTACGATTAACTCCACATTCCCCGATTTCGAACCCATTTTCGGAGTGGCGGGGCAAGCTCTTGAACTTGAGCCGGAGGAATCGGCCTAGTCGTACCACGGGGAGGTTGAGGGGCTCTACCGGGAACTTGAGGGATACCGTTAGGAATCTGAGGGATACCAAATGATGCTGCAGGCATTCCGAAGGACGCTTGAGAGATCTCATCTGGAACTTGAGGCACGGCATACAAGGCGTTGGCCGAATCACTTGGAAAGGTATCTGATTCAAATTCGAGGCACATTCGGACTTTTCCTTTGCGCCACTGTTGGTTTGGGCAGAGCACTTCACAGTCCATCCCCTGACCAAATAGCTGTTCTTCTTCAAGCTTGGACTGCATTAGAGCGAGGTATTCACTGGTTTTAAAAGTGCACTGAAACATTAAAGCACTCGAACCTGTGTGCAAAACATCGTTATCATCCAGGATTTCCATACACTTAGCTCCGTAAACTTAACTCTGTAAACTTAACTCTATAAACTTAGGAATGAGAACCAAATAACCTCTGAAATTTTGTGGGTTGGCAATTCATCCTGACTTAGACAGTCAGGATGAATTGCCAACTTAGATAGCCGGGAAGCCCCACATCACTTAACCCACAAACTTTGACTCTGTAAACTCAAACTTTCCTGCAATGCTATCTAGAAAAACCAACCGTAGGAGTGTAACCCTTTACCGAGTAAATTCACCCCAAGGTAGCAAACCCAAACAACAACTAATCCAGATGCCGCTAGAATAGCAGGTTTTCGTCCCTGCCATCCCCGTGTAATTCGAGCATGGAGATAGGCAGCAAAGACTAACCAGGTAATCAAGGCCCAAGTCTCTTTCGGGTCCCAACTCCAGTAAGACCCCCAGGCTTCATTAGCCCAGACCGCCCCAGCAATAATCCCAATGGTGAGTAACGGAAATCCTAAGCCAATGATACGGTAACTTACGTTGTCAATCGTTTCAGCCAGGGTCAACCGTTGAGGAGAGAGGCGAGCAGGGGTTGATAGGACAGCCGGAGATTCCAGGACTGCTGTTGCAGCCAAACCAGAGGGTGCGGTTGCCAGATCCCCCGGAGACGAACGAGGGACTAAAGACTGAGCAATAGGTTCATGAACTGATCTATCGGGGGAAGCCTGAAGGGTGTTGATCCGATGCCGGGAAATTCGGGTTCCTAGAGAGCTACCACTCAACTCAACATTCTGCCCTCGGGTGATGACCAAAAACGCGATCGCCAGCATCGAGCCGACCATCAGCGTTGCATAGCTAATCATCATCACGCTCACATGCATCATCAGCCAATTGGACTTGAGGGCTGGAACGAGGGGTTCAGACACTTGCATTTGGGCAGGCAAGGTCAGGGTGGCAAAGGCAGCAATTCCCATGGCAACAGGGGCAGTGACAACACCGACCAATCGACTGCGACTCATATTCTCAGCAATCAAGTGAACCGCTGTGATGCCCCACGTGAGGAAAAACAAGGACTCGTACAGGTTGCTGATCGGGAAATATCCTGCCTCAATCCATCGCGCTGCCAACAGGGCAGTCATACATAGATTGGCAATAATCATCCCCGATGTTCCCAATGGCTGTAGGTAAGGAATTTTTGGAAACGCAGCCCCTACCCAGTAAATCAGCATTGTAACTAGTAGGGCAGCAAACGACAGGTTATCCAGCCCATTCTCGAGTGCAACCAGATCCATCAGCAGTTCTCCTCGGTCAACATGTTAGAAACGTATTCTACTTATCCTAACGGTTCTAGCTCAGAGTGAGGCAGCTTTCTCCAGATGAATTCCGCATTCCTGCTTTAAACCTTGAAAGCGAGTATCTCGTTCATGTTCATCTTCAAAGGTTAGGGGGCGTGTTGAATGCCAATCCCCAACCGTGACATAACCCTGATCAAATAGAGGATGGTAAGGCAAATTGTGCGCCATTAAATATTGGTAAATATCTCGTGAACTCCAGTCTAAAATCGGCAAAATTTTGTAGCGTTCTTCTTGCAAACTAATCAGATCTAAAGTACTACGAAAATCCGTTTGATGACGGCGTAACCCTGCCAACCAAGCCGTTGCACCCAAATCTTTCAAGGCTCGTTCCATGGGCTCTACTTTGCGGATTTGATCGTAGAGATTGAGGGATGGGAGGTTTCCTTTTTCCCAGAGTTTACCGTAAGTGATTTCCATTTGTTGTGGACTGATCGGCGATTGATAAACTTTTAGATTCAGGTGTAGTCGTTTAGTCAAGTCCTCAGCAAATTGATAGGTTTCTGGCATGAGATACCCGGTGTCTACCCAGATGACTGGAATCTCAGGAATAACTTGGGTGACTAGGTGTAACATCACCGCTGACTGAATGCCAAAACTCGTGCTCAACACCAACTGTTTCCCAAAAGTCAGGGCTGTCCACTTAACCCTTTCAGTCGCGTTTAGAGTGCTTAAGGTTTGGTTGGCTGTTACTAGGTTAGTTAATATTACTGAGTCAAGGGTTAGGGTTTTCATGCTATTTCTAGTTGCTTTCTACGGGACGTTTCTCTGTGATTCCTCAATGGGTCGGGGGTGATTCAGGGTTAAGAAACATCACTAACAAGTGATCGCTTCTCCAGAAACCGTGCGGGGAATGATTCGACCCGGCACGCCCACTACCGTACAGCCGGGAGGGACATCTTTCAACACTACGGCTCCGGCTCCCACCTGAACCTGATGTCCCAGGGTAATGTTTCCTAAAATTTTGGCTCCGGCCCCAACGGTCACGTTACAGCCCAAGGTCGGATGGCGCTTCCCGGTTTCCTTCCCCGTTCCGCCCAAGGTAACGCCTTGATAGATCAAACAGCGATCGCCAACGATGGCTGTTTCTCCAATCACAACCCCCATACCGTGGTCAATAAATACGTCTTGACCAATGATTGCGCCGGGATGAATTTCGATTCCGGTTAAAAATCGAGCTAGGTGAGAGATCAAGCGGGGCAACACTGGAACGTCATACTGATTCAGCCAATGGGCAGCCCGGTAGAAGCTTAAAGCTTGGGGGCCGGGATAACACAGGATAACTTCTAGCCAATTTTTGGCGGCAGGGTCGCGTTCCAAGGCGATCGCAAAGTCTGAAACCAAAGTGTTGATACTGTTTCGGAGTTGGGTGACGAACCCTGGAGATTTGCGCTCAATCTGGGTTCGGGAGGTGCCTGTCGTTGCTCTAACGGTTGTAACCATTGCTTAATACTCCTTAACATTACTTTACATTTTATGACTCTGGAGGAACAGTGTGGATTACAAGAAACTGTAATAGAGGGTCTTATCGATCAATGGCGGCAACTAGTGGGCTGAGTTGTAAGGGATTGCCGAGCCAGAGTAGGGATTGTTCAGGGGTCTTGTGCAGCGCTGAAATGGCAATGATCGTTAGCGTTGTCAGTGTTGCTAAGATCAGGCGTTCACCCATAGGTTGGAATTTTGGGGCAGGCGCAGGTTGTGGGGAAAGGTTGCGGGTTAGAGTTGTTGTCTCATTTGTCCCCACCTGTGAAGTTGCGTTCATAACGAATCCTCCAGAATTAAGCTTGAAATCGCAGTTTTTAACTTTACCGTTCAGTCAAGAATTGGTCAAATGGCTTCCTGAAGTAATAAAGTTCCAGAGTTCACTCCCTTCTCCCGTAGTATACCTAATTTTTTACCGAATGGTCAAGAACTAATTTAAGAAGTCCTACAACGGTTGCTGTAAGACAGACAGGGCTGTCTGGAGAATTTCATCCACACAGGTTTGGCTGGGACAAAGTTTGCCCCGAACGTTGAACCCTAAAATGACATGATAAAGGAAGCGCGCCACTTTCTGAGGCTCGGTCTCAGGGGGGAGTTCTTGGGTCGCCATTGCCCGCTCCACAGTCTGGGCGATCGCCCGTTCAATTTGTTGTGCCAGTCCTCGGACTACCTTGGCCACTTCTGGATCATGGGGAGCCAGTTCCATCATGGCATTGGCCACAAAACAGCCTCGATACTGAGGACAGGCGGCATCTGCGGCAGCTTTTTTCAAGACCCTGTTTAGGTTTTCTAGAGGGGAACCCGGTTGGTTCAACTGCCCTTCAATTTTGCACACGACCGTTTGTCCATAGTGCTGCACGGCTTCTAAAAACAGGGCGTGCTTACAGCCAAAGGTGTTATACAAGCTCTGGCGCTGGATGCCCATGTGTTGCAGGAGTTCGCTCAGGCCAACGGTGCTGTAACCTTTTGACCAAAACAATTCCATTGCCTTTTCTAAGGCTTCTTCGCGATCAAACTCTAACTTTCTTCCTACCATATTCTCAGATTAACAATTTTTTATCGATTGGTCAAGAATGCTTAAGGGTTTCTAGGGAGTTTCTAGGAAATTGAGGAGATGCCCAAACTTTGCGGTTGTGACCTTGTTTGGTAGCCTGAGGTTGGCGATCGCAAATCCCTTTGAAACCATTCTTTACCGAACCATGGCAGATCAACCAGCAATTCTAGCGTTAGACTTCGACGGGGTCGTTTGTGACGGCATGATTGAGTATTTTCAGATCGCTTGGCAAACCTACTGCCAAGTTTGGTCACCTTCAGAGGTCACTCCGTCCCCTGAATTAGCCAAGCAATTTTATCGAACTCGACCTGTGATTGAGACGGGCTGGGAAATGCCAATTTTAGTCCGAGCCTTAGTCCAGGGGGTTGCCGAAGCTGAAATCCTCCAAGACTGGCCTACCATTGTTCAGGGCTTGATCACGACTGAAAACTTGGATGCTAGTATTTTGGGGCCAAAGTTAGATCGGATTCGGGATGAATGGATTGCTGGGGATCTCGACAGTTGGCTCTCGCTGCATCAGTTTTATCCGGGAGTCATCGAACGGTTGCAACAGGTCTTGGCAAGTTCAACAAAACCGTTAATTATCACGACCAAAGAGGAACGATTTGTGCGATCGCTCCTTCAAACAGCAGGGATTGAAATGCCAGCAGGAGCAGTGTTTGGGAAAGGAGAAAAACGCCCCAAGCATCAAATCTTGAGGGAATTGTCGGCTGGGTGTGATCCTGCCCCAGTGATTTGGTTTATTGAAGATCGCATGAAAACCTTATTGTTGGCTCAGGAACAGCCTGATCTAGATCATGTTCGCCTATTCCTGGCAGATTGGGGCTACAACACTCAAGCAGAACGAGATTCTGCTGCCCAATATCCTAGAATTCAGCTATTGTCCCTCGATCAATTGACCCAGGACTTTTCAACTTGGTAGCTTGGCTAAGGTGTTGCCCCATATCCTTGCCCCTGTATAACGTTGCCCTCCTGATGGACTCTGAAGTTACAGCTTCAGTTTTACAGGTCTGGTGCTACAGGCTAGACATAGAGTGGGATTGCAAGAATTGAGCTAGAGGTTGAGAGAAAAAGTGGGTAATTGCAAAAGCCCTCTTGTGTTCTCAAAATGAGATTGCAATAATAAGTACAGAAAGGCACATTACGAGGGTTTCAAGGAGCTGGAGGTGGTGTGTTTATGGGAGCACTAAACCTCCAGCGTTCTTGCTTTTTTGTGAATCTTTTTTAGCTTGTGAAAAGTTCACAGCTAGTTGATTAGAGGGTTATTTGATTCAGGGTCATCTTTCAAAATCTACTATCAGGGTCATCTTTTGAAAACCCCGCAACTGCTTGGGGTATTTTTTTGTAAACTACTATTATCTAGAATAAACGAAATTTAAGGGTGAATCAAAATTAGTTTTTTCAAGAAGTCTCAAGTAGGCTGTTTTGCACTTAAGAGAAGGGACTGAGGGTTTAGTATTCTACATCTCACTGAACCGCAGTATCCTGAGCTGCTAGGAACCAGCCGCGCAAGATTATTTTGATAGCCTTTAATAGTTTTAGATATTTTAGTTTTGCCGACCTAGCCTAGGAATGTGGCAATCTTTGGATATTTGTGGGAAGTGGACGCTCCCCCTTGTTATGGAATTTCAATTGATGTTAGGTGAGAGTTCTAACTCTACAGGACTTGCACGCTTGATATGAGCAGATGGGTTTTACACAATCTTTCAGCGTTTTCATGTCCAGAACTCGGGTTATGCTATTATTACAGAAATAAGGGCATGTAGCTCAGTGGATAGAGCATCAGGTTCCGGTCCTGAGGGTCAGGGGTTCGAATCCCTTCATGCTCGTTTATGAGAGCCTGTAACAGAGTCTTATTGGTCTAAGTGTATCCGAGAAAACGGCTAAGCTTAGGATATTGTATTATGTCATTAGAGTAAGTGTATCTGCTTGGTTGATAGTTTAATTTGTGTTTCTAGAACTGGTAACAAAGTTTCAGGGTGTAAAGTTTCAAGGTCATCAACTGCTATTTTTGTTTGCCAGATTCCATAGGGCCTTGCAGTGCTTGGTCATAATTTTTGAGCAGCTTCAACTCCTACTTGTCAGCACATCTTCCAGTCACATGAGAAAGCTCTAAACAAAAGTCCTAGAAGGAAAGCTCTGAAGAATTGCTCTGAAACGTATTGGATAGACTTTCTGTAAAACTCCTGAAAGCAGTCCTTTTACCCTGAGTAGAACTTTAACGAAAGCTGTTGCTGAATGTGAAATATTTAGGCTCGTTCCCGTGGGACGGCTTAAAGTCACAAGTTCAGACTGTTGTGAATTTTTCTATAGTTCATTGATTTTTCCTAGCAGGGCTCAAAATAGAGACTATTCTCAATCGTTGAACTTATTGAAAACTCACTAGCAATTTTTGATCTTAAGTAAGTCAACAGACCAATAAAAACAAGCGTTCTGGCAAATTTTTATCCTGAATTCAAGTTATTCGTTTTTGACTTTACCCTGAAGAGTAGGTGTTATGTTAATTCGACCTTTTACCGAGATTGTTTCCAGAACAACTCGTCATCTTCCCTTGCAAGCCATTCTTATCATTCCCTTCATTCTGCAAATTTTTTCAGCAGTTGGATTAGTTGGATACTTTTCATTTAGGAATGGGCAAATCACGGTAAGGGAGCTTTCATCTCAACTTCGGCATGAACTCACTGCTCGCATCGAAGAGCGCTTGCACAGTTACACCAATGCGCCCCATGCCATTAATCGCCTGAATGCCGATGCCGTCTCTCAGGGAAAGATTTTTGATCCCCAAGGCGGAGCCACTCAATTTTTACAACAGATGCGAGTTTCTTCGTTTATTAATGGGATCTATTGTGGTAACGAGCAGACTGGAGATTTTGTCGGAGTAAGCCGTGTAGATAAAGGCTCAGGATTTCAACTGATGATCAGTAATGAGTCCACAGATAATGTCATGCACCTTTATAGCCTAGATGTTCGAGGAAATCCCACCCATTTTCTCAGAACTGTTAGACCTTATAATCCTCGAATTCGCCCTTGGTATCAAAAAGCTCAAGCCACAAGCCAAGCTGCATGGAGTGACATCTACCTCGACTTCACGACTCAACTGCCAACGATTACAGCCAGTTATCCAGTTTATAGCAACACAATGGAAAACCGTTTGGTAGGAGTCTGTGGAACAGATGTGCTGCTCTCTGAGGAACTCCGGCAATTTTTGCAAAGCTTAGCGATTGGGAAGTCTGGAGAAGCCTTTGTGATTGACCGAGCCGGAACTTTAATTTCTAGTTCAACAGAGGACACTCTAGCAACAGGCTTTGGGAAAACGGCCCAAAATATTAAGGCGCTACAAAGCCAAAATACCCTTGTCCAAGGAACAGCTCAATATTTAGATCAGCACTTCAGTAGCCTGGAAGAAATTCAGGATTCCCAACAGCTCGATTTCAAGCTAGCAGGTCAACAGCAGTTTGTTCAAGTTCTACCCTTTGGAGATCAGCACGGCTTGGACTGGCTGATTGTGTTAGTAGTTCCAGAGGCAGACTTTATGGAGCAGATTCATGAGAATACCCGTACAACCGTTGTCCTCTGTATCGCTGCCCTGATTAGTGCAATCATCCTGGGGATTTTGACCTCTCGCTGGGTGATTCAACCCATTCTGCAATTAAAAATCGCAGCCCGAGCGATCGCCCAGGGAAACTGGGATCAACCTGTAATCTTGAATCGAGCCGATGACTTGGGAGAATTGGCCTATTGTTTTAATACCATGGCTCGTCAGTTGAAAGAATCTTTTTCCACCTTAGAACATCGGGTAGAGCAACGAACTTCCGAGCTATTGAAAACCAATACCCAGCTTAAACGAGAAATTCAAGATCGCCATCGGACAGAGGTCGCCTTGCGAATTTCCAAACAACAATCGGAGAATTTGTTACTGAATATTCTGCCCTTTAGTATTGCGGAACAATTAAAGCAAGCTCCTGGAGTAATCGCCGAACAGTTTGAGGAAGCTTCTATTCTATTTGCCGACATCGTAGACTTTACCCCCTTAGCCACTCAGCTTAAGCCGATTGAACTCGTCAAGCAACTCAATGAAATCTTTTCCGCCTTCGACCAGCTTGCCGATGAATACAACCTAGAAAAAATTAAAACGATTGGGGATGCTTACATGGTGGTCGGCGGTTTACCCATTCCTCAGGAGACTCATCTTGAAGCGATCGCTGATATGGCCCTGGAAATGCAAGCCGCAATTCTTCACTTTTACAAACATACGGGTCAGCCGTTTCAAATTCGGATTGGCATTAATACAGGCCCAGTGGTGGCTGGAGTGATTGGCATGAAAAAATTTACCTACGATTTGTGGGGAGATACGGTTAATATTGCCAGTCGGATGGAATCTCAAGGAGAACCTGGAAAAATTCAAGTGACCCAAGCGGTCTATGAACGGCTCAAAGATCAGTATCTCCTAACATTGAGAGGTGAAATTGAAGTAAAGGGCAGGGGCAAGATGCAAACCTATTGGTTAGTCGGCAAACAACATTGCTAGTTGCCATTGCCAGTCGCTAATAGGCAATCTCCCAAACGGCATGGGCGACCTCAGGACGGGTAATATCATTATGAGCCCCTTCAGCGCGATTGCCCTCCCGAATGAACTCACTGCCATCCAGGTTGTAAATCACTCCGGGCTGAAACTCGTAGGCAATCTCTCTAGGATTCATCTTTAGTTCTACGGCATTGAATCCAACTCCGCCCTGAGCCCCAAACGCCCCAACTGATCCATATTCAGGCAAAGGGTCAGAATTACTATAAAAACTAATTGATTTTGCGAACAAACTGGCCGCATTGGCCGCCAGGGGATACCACTTGTTCAAGGCGATGTCAAACCTAGACTGAGTTGTAATTGCAGGCCCAGAGATTTTACCCTGGGAAAAAATTCTGTGAAAATAACCCGGAGTACCGGGAGCTAGGGGAATATCCGGACAATAAGACCAATGGGAAAGGGCTCCCTGAATCAGTGCTAGGGAGTGTAGCGGACGCACCAACTGTCCTTGACTAGCCTTTCCATTCAACATCCCAGACATAACAATACAGCCAAAACTGTGGCCCATCAGGTGAAATTGAACTGCTGGACGGGCTGCCTGTTGGAGCTGGGTCAAGAGTCGAAATCCTCCAGTTTCGCCGATTTGACGGGCCCGATCTTTCATTTTCCAAAAGGACAATGTTCTCAAGGGAGCCAACACCCCACCCCAACTGAACCCTGCATAGCTTAGCGCTTCTTGTCTCGCCACCAAAAAGGTACTGTCGGGGTCAAAGGGCTCTCGATCGGCACTTGGTTTCGCGCCCAATCCCTCACTGCCGAGGGAAGCTTCACGATCCAGAATCCGATAGGCATCCCCCACTTCTGCGGGCAGTTGCTCCGGAGAAATATCCTCGACAGCCGCCTCAAAAACAGTCTGTAATGCCTGTCGGGCAGCCGGGGTCTCTGAAATTCGCTCAGCGTACTGATTTACCAGGTAGTCAATACCAGCATCAACTGGCGTGTCAAAGTATGGAGCAGCCGCGATCGCCGAACGGGTCAATTCATATTCCCCCCAGGGTTCACTGGGCCAATGAATGCCCACAAGACAAGGTGAAAAACCCGGACGAATTTGGCGCATTCGTTCTAAGTCTGCCGCTTGGTTCACCATAGTCTCAATCCAAGCCCCATATTGCAATCGGGCTGCAGGAACATCACTCAACCAACCATGGCTGAAGATAAATACATCTGTAATGGATGGTTGCTGTAAAGCCTCAACAATGAGGTTACTCATTTTTCCATCCGGATCATCTAAGCGTTCATTTCCCTTCGGATCAAACGCCACGAGGAAGTATTTAAGATCACTTCCGGGCACAGTTTCAATCGGCATAACGTATTTTAGGGGTGAGCATAACGCAAACGATCCAACAAAGAAGGTCGCTTCAGATTGGTGGTTGCCTCATCTAACGGCAGGCGACGGGTAGACGGACGCAGAACATTAACTTGATAAACTTTTCTGTTGGTTAAGTCAACCCCGGTCAGCCACCCACTCTTGGCATGATAGGCCCCTGTATCAATGCCTAACCACCCCTGACCCTGAACTAACGCCCCTGGCTCCACGCCACTAAAGGTAAACGTAATCGTATGGCCCACAATAATCAACTTTTGATTGAAGTAAGGCTTAGGAATTTGATGAAACTCATTGCGAATCCAGCAAAACTCGGCTGCTGTTTGTTGTGCCAGGGGAATACTCGGATGGATGCCCGCATGAACCAGCCAGGTATCTCCCAGATCAAGATAAAGAGGCAGGGCTTTCATCCATTGCAAATGATCTCGTGGAATGATGGCTGCCTCTTGGTAACTCGCAATAGTGGCATGGCCTCCGCCGTAAAGCCAAGCTTGCCAAGCTTGTGGATTTTGTCCTTTTTCAGGTAAGGCACTGATCATCATGTGTTCATGGTTGCCCAGAATACAGCGATAGGGGCTATTTTTAACAAACTCAACGACCCGAGCACTCTGAGGGCCTCGATCAATCAAATCCCCCAGAAAATAAACTTCATCCGTTGCTCCAGGTGCAAGCTGATCCAATAATGTCATCAAGCCTTCATAATGCCCATGAACATCACCGATGACGATACGTCGTCGGCCAGCAGGGCTGCTCAACCCTGAAGATTGCCTACCCAACTTAGAACTAGAACTAGCACTCATCGACTCAAGGCGTTGAAAAAGTTTTGTAAGCCTGTCAGCAACCCTTGTTTTGGAGTTGAACCCTTCGGAGAGTTCGTGTCTTGGCCCCCACGGACGTTGAAGAAAATTTCCTCCAGTCGGTCTGCATTTGGCTTAGTGGGTTCTTGAGCAAGACAGCGATTCTCGCCTTCAATTTCTTGCCAGACTTCCCAAGGAGAGGGATAGCAGCGAAACAGCACTCCTGACTCCAAGGACTTCACATAGTAGCAAGATTCAATGGTTTGAATGAAGCGCTCTCGCAGTTGACGGGCTGCATATCCAATTCCCACTACAGCAATGTCCTCAAGACGAGGATTGAGCAGAATTACCGGGCGATCGCCCGCCAGTTGAGACAACTTCTCGACCTGCCCAACTTCTACAGGAGAGGGTGCAATCACCAGAAAGCATTCATCATCAGGTTCTAAACGGGTCTCAATTGGAGAAGCACTTGTTCCTAAATCTGTGACTCGAAATGCAGTCTGTCCCCAATCTCGACGCGCCAGAGCAGCAGCCCCCGTATCCGGAAAAAACACCTTGAGCTGAGTGCCGCGTTCAGCAATCGTGGGAATAAATTGTTGAGCAATGGACTGCGCTTGCAGTTCAATCTCAGGAAATACCAATTCAACTTGAAGCAGCTTATAGCCTGCATCAAGGGCAGCAATAGTCGCTTGCTTAGCCTGCTCTACTGCTTCATCAAGGCTCTTGGGCAACTGAACCATATCTCTCAAACTCAAAGTTTAACTTCTCGCACAAGGAATAGCTAATAATTCCTATTCTAACTCTACTTCTTCAGATTCTTCAGAGGTTAATAGACACCGGACACATAGATGAGAGCCTTCGCTCAAACCCCTACCCCCTTCTCTTGGGCCAGAATTAGGTGTCATTTTTGCCTTGAAAACTTTGTTTGAGATCTTGAGGATGATTTGTTGTCACCAAAGATCTAGGCCCTAGACCGGATCTGGCAAGCTTTGTAAACTACTGGCCTAACTGATTGCCTTGACAGATCTGAGCCAAAAACTGCACAAGCTTTTCAACTCAGGACTTACACAAGAACAATAGAAATAGTAGGTCGCTTGAGCTGCTCGAGCAGATCATTGGAAAGCAACCCATGCTTGAGTTGATAGACTGTGCAACCCCTGTGGTAGGCCAGGGTTTTCAGTCTTGTCCAAACCAATAGAGCACAGGCAATGTGTAGGAGATTTAGGGGTTTGGTATGAGATCAACGCGGGTTTGGTGTGAGATCAATGCGGGTTTGGTGTGAGATCAACGCAGGTTTGGTATGAGATCAACGCAGGTTTGGTATGAGATCAACGCAGGTTTGGTATGAGATCAACGCAGGTTTGGTATGAGATCAACGCGGGTTTGGTATGAGATCAATGCGGGTTTGGTGTGAGATCAATGCGGGTTTAGTATGAGATCAACGCGGGTTTGGTAAGAGATCAACGCGGGTTTGGTAAGAGATCAACGCGGGTTTAGTGTGAGATCAATCTGAACTTAAACGTAACCCGCCACAGATTTATTCAATAATCAAGTCAGAAATAACTTCTTCTACCATAGTGCTTGAGCCGAATCAGATCGCGCACCTGCTCCAACAGCTTTTTCGGGCATTGTTCCATTTGGGATTTATACAGAAAATTTCAAGGTAATCCTCCGAATAAATCGATATTAGGCCGAACATTGCTGTGTTTCATCGTGAGGATATACATCCTAAATTTCAGGATAATCCTCAAATTTAGGATGTATACCCAGAAAGTTTCAGTATAGTTGCAGTATTAGGGTGGACTATATGGAAAGTTTCAGGGTAATCATCCCAAAAGCGTTGGTTATGCAGAAAATTTCAATATAATAACTAGTTGGACTCCCTTGTTTTATCAAATTAGAGTATTTGACAGATTCAACATAAATCACCCTACGTATGCCATGTCTCCCGATTCTCGTCGCTCTGTCAGTCTGTTTGTCTGCTTGATATCTCTACCTTTTTCACTCATGTTTTTGGGTGATACGACACAATCCTCAAAGTCTGTCATGGTTCAAATGACAACACCAACAGGCATTCTTTATGGAACAGAGATCATTCCAACGCCTAATGTGCCAAAGCCAGTGGCACTGATCATTGCGGGTTCAGGTGCAACTGATCGCAACGGAAATAATCCTCTGGCTGGGCAGAATAATAGCCTCAAACTACTGGCTGAAGGATTAGCTGATCACGGCATTGCCTCGATACGATACGACAAGCGCGGTATTGGGGAAAGTTCAGCCGCAGGAGCTAGAGAAGTTGATTTGCGTTTCGATACCTATGTTGAAGATGCTGCACTTTGGATTCAGCAATTGCAGGCAGATTCTCGTTTCTCAAGCGTCACCGTGATTGGTCACAGTGAAGGATCTCTAATTGGAATGCTGGCGACTCAAAAAACTGGAGCAAATGCTTTTGTATCAATAGCAGGACCTGCTCAAACTGCATCACAAGATTTACGAGATCAACTGCGACCTAAATTGCCAGACGCATTATGGCAACAGAATGAGCAGATTCTTGCTGCTCTAGAACAAGGTAATACAGTGACTTCTGTGCCACCAGAACTAGACATGCTCTACAGATCGAGCGTACAACCCTATCTCATTTCCTGGTTTCGCTATACCCCTACTCAAGAGATTAAGCGTCTAACTGCACCTGTTCTAATCGTTCAAGGAACAACTGATATCCAAGTGCCTGTTAGTGAGGCGCAAGCCCTGAAAATGGCTAAGCCGGATGCGGAGATTAGAATCATTGAGGGGATGAATCATATCTTAAAAGCTGTTCCATTAGACCCTGAACAGCAAAATGCTTCCTATTTTGAGCCAACGCTGCCAGTTGTGCCTGAACTAGTTGAGGGCATAAGTCAATTTATTCACAGCCGTGGAATGCGCCGTGAGTCTAACCAGTCGCTGCACCGGAACGCCGAAATATAGTCAGTTGAGTTACAACGGTTATCTGCGTCCGGTGAGCTTGGTCGTTATACGTGTCAATATTCTGGTCGGGAAAGTGGTTTAGAAGTTGTCTGTTAGCATCAGATGAATTGCAGAAACAGAGAGTCATCTGGAAAAGCTCACAGATTTGCCGAAAGATTTGCCCATCCCAGTAGACGATGGTGCTTGCAACCACTTGCTGGGGAAATCTTTGCCATTGATCGCTTTATCTTCAACTCAAGGCGAGTATGTAGATTTATCAGAGATTCCTGGTCATGTTGTCATTTATTGCTATCTAATGACGGGGCAACCTGGTATTCCTCTACCTGATAGATGGGACGAAATCGCTGGAGCAAGGGGATGTACTCCTCAATCATGTGCTTTTCGGGATCATTATCAAGAGCTAAATGAATTGGGAGCAAAAGTTTTTGGCTTTAGCACTCAAAGTACTGAATATCAGATGGAAGCGAAGATACGCTTGCATTTACCTTTTGATCTTTTGAGTGATTGTGACTTGAGCCTTGCTAATACTTTGAAATTGCCAATGTTTGAAATAGAAGGCAAGCATCTTGTTAAACGAATTACACTGATTTCGGAAGATGGAAAAATTGTCAAAGTCTTCTATCCAGTTTTTCCACCCGATAGAAACGCCGATGAAGTTATTGACTGGCTGCAAGCTCACGCCGTATAACAACGCCCATGCACACCGACCGTCGAAAGTTGATCGGTTAGAGTTAAAGGTTATCTGCGGCGGGTGATTGGGAACGTTATGCCGCTGAGTTCTCGGTTGGGGCAGTACTTCAGGGTTGCTGGTGGGGACGATTAAGACGGAACTACGTTTAGCAGTGGCGAAGGGTGCAGCAGCTAAAGGTTCTGATTTGCTAGTATTGACGAAATTCTGCCCTTGGCGGATTTGCTCTTTTAAACAACGACGTATGACCTCAGAAATCCAACTACAAGCTTCTTCAGTAGAACTTGCTACAACGCTGGATTCCCTATCTACAAGCCTGTCTACATATCTTTGGATAACACCTTGTAAGATCAATGATATTTGCAACAGATGTTTACTATCGAGACAACAAAGCTGTTGCGGCAGGAGTACTGTTCAATGACTGGGAGGATCATGAACCTGTCAGTGAATTAATTGTCCAAATCGATAATGTGACAGAATATGAGCCAGGACAATTTTATAAGCGTGAGTTGCCTTGTATTTTGGAATTATTGAAACAACTCAAATGCTTGCCAACGTACATTATTGTTGATGGGTATGTTTATTTAGATGATGCAAAAAAGCCTGGACTCGGCAAGCGCTTGTATGATGCACTTCAAGCAAAATCTGTAGTTATCGGGGTTGCTAAGAGTCGGTTTAAAGATATATCCGATAAAAGTGAGATATTCAGAGGTGCTAGTCAGAAACCGTTGTACGTAACTGCGGTTGGCATCAACGAATCTGAGGCAAAAGATCTCATTTCAAGAATGTATGGTGAACACAGAATACCAGCAATGTTAAAGTTAGCGGATAGTCTCAGCAGACAAACTAGAGCGGCATAGCTATCTGGCTGGAGCGGATTGGTAAGAGTCTTCTGTAGCCGCTCAGCCGGATAGTTAGCTTTCCAGCCCCAGCGGTAGGGTTCTGTCAGGGAACTTTCTTCCCAACAGGTTCCGGTTTTGTTCAGTTGCTTGTAGGAGTGCGATCGCCCCCAATTAAAGGTTGGGTTCGTCCAGGTTTTCTTCACCATCCACAGTCCCAGAGCATGGTTTCTGAGATGGAAAGGTGTGGTTTTTGTAGGGTGTTGGTGAGAGTGGGAAGTCAGGAGAGGTGTCAGGGGGGCGATCACTTGAAAGTCCCTGTTTGTTGAGGGAAAGGGCGATCGCAGCAAGCTAACAATCCAAATGCAGCGGACTAACGAAAACCGCTAGTGCATTGCGAAAAGGAACTGTCGTATTATCTAGCCCATCTAGTCCTTAAACCCTGGCTTAAAACCCGGTAGAAGCATTGTTTTTTCGCCTGCATCACACAAAGATCAACTTTCAGAACCTTAGTGCGATCGCATGAAGGGTTGTGCATCAAAGGGTTGTGCATCAGAGAGATGTGAGTCTGATAGAGTGAGGAATCATAGAACACACAACAATTCCAGGGTTGTATGTTCCATGGATGAGAATTGGCAGTGTCAAGCTAGACATGTTCATGATGCGATTTCAGGCTGTGAAGATCGAATTAGGATATTGATTCAGGTCATTTTGACGATTCATTCCTCTGGTTTGATTTAGCGCTCGCTTGCCCTTTCCATCCCTCCGTTAAAAAACAGCGGGGATTTATCGGAGGACAGCATGGCAAATTAGGCTCAGAGACAAACGACAGGAAATTACAGCGTTCAGTTACGGCGCTAAAATATGAAGCGTGACCCATAGATGACCTACAGAATCTAATTGCCATGACACGCAAAACAACTCGTCGTCGATTCCTCCTGACAGGAATGGCTGTTGCAAGTGGAGTGGTTGGCAGTAAAGCCCTTCAGCCGCAACCCGCCCAGACTTTTGCAACCTCGGATATTCAACTGCCTTCAATCGCAACGATGCCCGAACGAGTCCTAGGAAAAACAGGTATTAAGGTTCCTATTTTTGGTCTGGGCGGAGCCGGTCAAACGCCCTTGTCTAAATCCGGGCAGGAAGCTGAAGCGATCGCCCAGATTGAAGCGGCTTTAAGGTTGGGGATTCGGTATTTTGATACGGCTTCTAGCTATGGGCCGAGTGAAGACTACTTGGGAAAGACGTTGCCGCCCCATCGTTCTAATATTTTTCTGGCCACCAAAACGGCTGCTCGTGATCGTGATGGGGCATGGCGGGAGTTAGAGCGATCGCTGCAACGGCTCAACACGGACTACCTTGACCTGTGGCAGTTGCATCACGTTTCATTTCAGGAGACCCTTGACCAGATTTTCAGCAATCAGGGCGCAATTAAAGCCCTAGAAGAAGCCAAAGCTCAGAAAATCATTAAATTCTCTGGGATTACGGGACATCATGAACCTGATGTAATTGCTGAGGGATTGCGTCGTTATCCGTTTGATACAACTTTGATCGCCCTTAATGCGGCGGATGTTCATCACCCGCGCCCGTTTGGGCCAACGGTGTTGCCGATTGCCAAGGCCAATCAAGTTGGGGTGATTGCCATGAAAGTTCCGGCCTATGGTCGCTTATTTAAACCGGACAGACTTGCAGGAATGCATCAGGCCATGGGTTATGTATTGTCCTTGGAGGGGGTTCACTGCTGTATTATTGCGGCTGAATCGGTGGCACAGCTAGAGTCTAACCTACGGGTTGCCCAAGCCTTCAAACCCTTGAACCGGGAAGAAATGGTGGCAATTGAAGGGAGAAAGGCTTCTACCTGGGAAGATAATACCTTTTTCCGAGTTTGGATTAGGAATAGGTAAAAAGGCCAAAGACTCGTAAAATGAACTGTTAGACCCTAATTCATCAAGTGTTCAGATCGTGAAACTTTTTGTCTACCATACCCCCGAACAAACCCCCACGGATCAGCTTCCAGACTGCGCTATTGTTGTTGATGTGCTGCGGGCAACAACGACAATGGCAACGGCCCTCAGTGCTGGAGCGGAAGCGGTGCAGGTTTTTAGTGATATTGAGGAATTGATGCGGGTCAGTAACCAATGGCCAGTTGGTAAGCGGCTGCGGATTGGCGAGCGCGGTGGCCAAAAAGTTGAGGGATTCGATCTGGGGAATTCCCCCCTGAGTTGCACCCCAGAGGTTGTGGCGGGCAAACGTATCTTTATGACGACAACGAACGGCACTCGCGCATTACAACGAGTTCAGGGAGCTAAAACGGTGATCACGGCTGCTTTTGTCAATCGCAAGGCCGTGGTTGAATACTTGATGACTCAAAAGCCCAAAACCACTTGGATTGTCGGTTCCGGCTGGGAAGGCAGCTACTCCCTGGAAGATACGGCCTGTGCCGGAGCCGTCGCTGAAGTCTTTAGTCATGAGGGCGGTTATCCAGTAGAAACCTTGGCTGGAAATGATGAGGTTCATGGCGCGATCGCCCTCTATCTTCAGTGGAAAGCTCAACTTCTGCACTTGCTCAACTCTGCCACTCACGGTCAGCGGCTATTAAAGCTCAATTTGTATGATGATTTAAAATACTGCGCCCAAGTGGATATTTTGGACGTTATCCCGATTCAGCGGGAGCCTGGAATTCTAGTGAAGTCGAAAGTGCCCACTCAAGATTTACATTCCTGGGTAGAGTAGTCATATTTTTATCGACTTGCAATCTTGTTGAAATCCTTGTGCTACTGGCGGATTGAGCTGTGTTCGTTGACTTGACTTTGTACAAGATTAAGCCAGAGTACGGCTTGAACGTTCGTCTTTTCCGTCTATTTCCTTGGCAATCAACACCAAGGACAGGTTAATTTGTCCAAAGTCAAGCAACTCTCCTATCCACAAATTCTACTGCCTAAAATATCATTGGGAAACTCACTAAGATCAAGATTAAGGGTTCTCCGAGTCGCGATTTCTGGGTTGTTCTTCCGGGATTTGGGCGATACGCTTCAGCTTTTCCATCACATCTTCGTCAGAGCCACCACGAACTTTGGTTATTGGAGTCTCTTCGGGGGATCGAGTATCTCGCACTTTTGCCCAATACTGACCGCGATCATTCGTAAAAATCCAATAACGCAAGTTCCGCAGGTTTCCCTGTCGCACTTCTCGGCCTGACTCAGCATTCTCTGTAGTAGCGGTTCTGCGGGTTTGAGGACGTTTAGGAGAAGCAGTTGGAGATTGGATAGAGGCACATAGCCCATTTAAATTCTGGGACTGGCCTGAAGACAATATGATAAAACAGCCCTCGCGTTCTTGAGCAACTGCTGGTGAGTGTTGAATGACTGTCAATAAACCAAAACTAGAAAGCGCGATCGCAGTTGTCAAACAAACTTGAAAAATCCCAGAGGATTTACGCTGACTAACCATAATATTTCTACCAAATTTGAATTGTGATAAAATTCATGAAATTGCATCTTTCATCTGTTTTCATCTGCGTATTTCATGAATTTCACTCTGATCTTATTCAATTGAGTTGATTCAGCGCTTCACCCAATCCGGTGATCTGATTCACCCCTAAAGTTGGTACAGTAGTTTCTAAAATACAATCCTATTTGAATCGTGAACGTTAGGTCGAGTATTTTCCCTGAGCAGGCTTGAAGCGTTTCAGGAGAACGGCAATACACAACTAGTTCTCAGGGCTTTACAAAACTTTCAAGACTTTCAAGACTTTCAAGACTTTTAAAACTATCCTGAAGCCCCAAAAATAGGGTGGAGAAATGAGTATGACAAGTTAGACAAACTCAGCGATGGGTATCTAAAACTCAGGAAACATCCTGAACCCCCAAAAAAGCAGTCGAAGAGACTAATCACGTAGCAGGGAAAACCTCAAAACAAAGCATAAATATTCCACGATTAGGAACTTCACAGAGCTTTCTAAACGGGTTGTTATGGCCGTTTTTCCTATGCACAAATAACGAATTTGTAACGGACTCTATAGCAAGTGCGTTTACAAACATCCTACACACTTTTGAAGTTCTAAGGTGACTTATGGCGATTATTAATGGAACAGCTTTAGCAGATGATATCAGACCTGGGTTTCCCCTAGTTGGCGGGCCTATCACTTTTGATGGAACAACTTATAATGCAGGGGACATCATTCCAACGTTAGCCCTAGCTGGAAATGATTTAATGCTTGGGCAAGCAGGTGCAGACGTTCTAGGGGGTGGTGAGGGGAATGACACCCTCGTAGGCGGCGCTGATTTGGACATTCTGCTGGATGGCGGAGCCGGAATTGACTTTGTCTCCTACGAAGATGAACTCGCTGGTGTTCTTGTGCAGCTTGAAGATGCGCCTCTTTTCGGTTTTAGCGGCCCCGATGGCGCGGCAATCATCACGAATGTTGAAGGCGTTATTGGCGCAACTGCCGGAGGTAACAACTTAACTGGCAACAGTGGCAACAACACTCTGATTGGTGGCAACCTTGGTGATTTCCTCGCAGGTGAAGCAGGAGATGACACCTTAGCTGGAAAAGAGGGTGATGACGGACTATTCGGTGGTGAAGGGAATGACCTGTTGCAAGGGAATGCAGGCAATGACTTTATCAATGGAGAAGCTGGAAACGACCTAATCCAGGGTGGAGAAGGCAATGACCAACTGACTGGAGGCGGGGGCCTAGACACTCTCCAAGGCGGCCTAGGCAATGACATTTATACCGTTAATCTGCTTGCGCTCGCTGGCGGCACTCGGATTGAAGATGTGGGAGGCGTGACTGACCGTTTGATTCTCGATCCGGCCCTCACCGTTTTTGCTACGGCTCCGAATACTACAAGTGTCGGTGTGGCACGGGATGGGGAGAACTTGATCCTGGATATCAACCGCAACGGAATTGCTGATCCGGATACCGACTTGACCATCGTTAAGTTCTACGGCAACGCAACTGAAAGCGCTCCTGGAGTTGGGTTCATCGAAGACCTAAACGGTTTGGATGCGAACACCGTTTTGGCGAATACCATTCCTGATATCAATCCTGTTCCTGGCACTGTTCTCGGAACCAACGGCAACGACAACCTGGCTGGAACTCCTAGCAATGAAACCGTTCGAGGCTTGAACGGTAACGATACTTTGACCGGGGGTGGCGGTGCAGACTTGCTCCAAGGTGGCCTAGGTAACGACATTTACACCCTCAACAACTTGACAACCGTTGGCGGAACCAAGGTTGAAGACGAAGGTGGCAACGATACTGTTAACTTCGATCCAGCCTTAACGGTTGTTGCAGCACCTCCCAGCCCAACCCAAGTCGGTGTCGCTCGGATTGGCCCTGATTTGATTGTGGATGTTAGCCGCGATGGTCGGATTGATCCCAATGCTGATGTTACCCTCGTTGACTTCTTTGCAAACGCAACCAGCACTGATGCTGGAGTTGGCTTCATCGAAAGCGTTGGCGGTCTTTCTGGCAATACCATTCGTCTAAATGCGGTTGAAATTCCTAAGATTGCCGTTGTGACTCCCATTCCCAACAACACCGTTCCTGGTCAGCCCGTGGAAGGATTCACTCCATTCAGTGAAGTTCGGTTTGGCGACACTACTGTGTTTGTTCTCTCCAACGAACCCGATTCCCAGCAAGTTCCAGGTCGGAACCTGCAAATTTTGGGTCTGTCTGGCAACGATACCCTGACCGGAACCTCTGGCGAGAATGACATCCTGGGCAACAAAGGCGCAGACGAAATCAGCGGCGGAGATAGCGATGACATCATTCGGGGCGGCCAAGGTTCCGACCTACTCAATGGCGGCAACGATGAAGACCTGCTCAATGGCAACCAAGACAACGACATCCTTAATGGCGGCAGTGCCGATGACATCCTCCGAGGCGGTCGGGGCGATGATATTCTCAGTGGTGGTGACAACCAAGATGCTCTAATTGGTGACCTAGGTCGAGATTTCCTCACCGGTGGTGCAGACAAAGACATCTTTGTTCTGAGCGGTGGAGAAGCCGCAGTCAGCAGCTTGAATCAAGCTGATATCGTCACAGATTTCGTGGCAGGGGCAGACAAGATCATGCTCACCAACAACTTAAGATTTGATCAACTGAAGTTGGTACAGGTCGATCTGCAAATTGATGGCGGCACCTCTGTGATTTCTACAGCAATCCAGACTCCAGAAAATGCTTACCTGGGAGTTGTTCAGGGCGCATTCACTCTGAGTTCTGGTGACTTTATCGCTGAAGACAAAGGCATCACTAACCTGGGTTAACGCCCCCTAACCAAAGGCAGTAAGAGCTATAAGCCTTTACTGCCTTTGGTTCTGACTCCATTTTTCTCACACAGCTTGTGCAATTCATTTTTGGCAATAGTCCCAAGTCTTAAGTCTCAAATTTAAAACTTAAAACTTAAAACTCCATTCTGGCTCAACTCGTCAAAATTTATGTCACTAGTTCGCTTTTGAATGCTGTTACAAGCATTCAAAAGCGGATTGCGTTTGTCTGAAGATCTAGAAGAAACCGATGGGCTCATCAAGTTCCGCCAAAATATCCACATCACTTTGCAGGTTAACTTGATCTCGTTATGCTCAAATTTGACCAAAGCCCCAAAAATATGAAAGACCAACGTCAGGATTTAATGTCGTCAATGCAAGAAACGCATATAAATTATGCTAGAAAAACATAAAAATTTGGATTTTGTAAATTTTGCTACGATCTGGCGGCTTGAGACTTTCTAATCTTAGGTATTGATAAAATCCTAGAGACATCATCCAGTAGGACTTTAGAAGACTTAAGGGAACACTCGATGACTAGTACAGTAGAGCCCACAGAAACGCTTAACAAGTTCGAGAGGTTCAAGGCGGAGAAAGACGGTCTAGCCATCAAAGCAGAGATTGAAGCATTTGCGCGGATGGGGTGGGAAGCGATGGACGAGACCGATCGCAACCACCGGCTCAAGTGGCTAGGGGTATTCTTCCGCCCAGTAACTCCTGGTAAGTTCATGTTGAGGCTGCGACTGCCCAATGGAGTGATGACTGCCGAACAAATGGTTGTTTTGGCAGAAATCGTCCAACGTTATGGCGATGACGGCAGTGCTGACATCACCACCCGGCAAAACCTCCAGCTTCGAGGCATTCGGATTGAAGACATCCCTGATATTTTCCGGCGGATGGATCAAGTTGGGCTCACTAGCATCCAATCTGGCATGGACAACGTGCGAAACATCACGGGTTCTCCAGTGGCTGGTTTGGATGCCGATGAACTCTATGATACTCGCGAGTTGGTAACCCAGGTTCAAGACATGATTACCAACAATGGTGAGGGTAATCCAGAGTTCACCAACCTACCCCGAAAATTCAATATTGCGATCGCCGGATGTCGAGACAACTCTATTCATGCGGAGATTAACGATATTGCGTTTGTTCCTGCGTTCAAGGGGGAAACCTTTGGCTTTAATGTTCTGGTCGGAGGATTCTTCTCGGCTCGACGCTGCGAAGCCGCTATTCCTCTGAATGCCTGGGTACAGCCGGAACAGGTTGTTGCTCTCTGTCGCGCCATTCTAGAAGTCTATCGAGACAACGGCTTACGGGCCAATCGCCAGAAATCTCGCCTGATGTGGCTGATTGATGAATGGGGTTTGGAGAAATTTCGGACTGAAGTTGAACGGCAGCTCGGTCAATCTTTAGAGCCAGAAGCCGAAAAGGACGAGATTCTCTGGGACAAGCGGGATCACATTGGCATCTACAAGCAAAAGCAACCTGGGCTGAACTATGTTGGGCTGTTGGTTCCGGTTGGGCGGTTGTCTGCTAGCAATATGTTCGAGTTGGCACGGTTAGCCGCTGTTTACGGCAGTGATGAAATTCGTCTGACAGTAGAGCAGAATGTCATTATTCCCAATATTCCTGACTCTCGCCTGGACACATTCCTTACAGAGCCGTTACTCGAAAAATTCGCTATTAGTCCTGCTCCCCTAACCCGGGCTTTGGTTTCCTGTACAGGGGCTCAGTTTTGTAACTTTGCCTTGGTTGAAACCAAGCAACGGGCTTTAGCCGTTGCTCAGGAACTAGAAGCTGAGCTTTCGATTCCCCAGCCTGTCCGAATGCACTGGACAGGTTGCCCCAACTCCTGTGGTCAACCTCAGGTTGCAGAAATTGGGCTCATGGGAACCAAGGTTCGTAAAAACGGTAAGACGTTGGAAGGAGTTGACTTGTACATGGGGGGTAAAGTTGGCAAAGATGCTCGACTAGGAACCTGTGTCCGCAAAGGAATTCCCTGTGAAGATCTCAAACCCATCTTGCGTGAGATTTTAATGGAGCAATTTGGAGCTGAGCCTTTAAAGGGCCTGAATGGGTCAAGTGTAGTTGTTGCTCCTGAACATCAGGGCGAAGACTCCAACATTGATCAGGCTGCGAAGCCAGCCATAATTGGGTTTGCCAAGTCCGGCAAAGAAATTAACTGCTCCGAGGCAGATTCTATTCTGGATGTTGCAGAACAGGCAGGGATTGAGCTTGATAGCAGTTGCCGAGCCGGTAACTGTGGCACTTGTAAGCAGAGATTGGTGCATGGGGAAGTGTGTTATGAAGGTGAACCAGAAGCGTTAAGTCAGGGCGATCGCCAGCAAGGATATATTCTGACTTGCATTGCCCGTCCGTTGGGTCGAGTTGTCCTAGACCTATAGCTTTAAAACCGCCAAGGTGGAGCGATTGTTGTCCACCTTGGTTTTCGGTTCCGATCAACATAAGTAGGAGAATTGAACTGTGGTAAGGGTTCCTGAAGACATTCCTGAACAGGAAATTGATCAATTAACGCCATCAGAGTCAATTGTACTCAAGGTGATTTCAGCCATTGGCCTAACGATTTTTACAATCTTCATGGTTGTTAATTGGCATCGAACCTTGTCTCAACACGCTGCCGCAGAAGCAGCAAAAGCAAAATTGGCCAGCACCCAAACTGCAACGGCTCCTTTTACCCCTGTCTCAATTAGTGGAACTTCAGTGAATGGAACTGCTGCTCCTGAAACAACACCATCCCAACCTGCGGCAACAGCAACCTCTCTGGTTCAAGAGGGTTTAGCTACTCCTTCAACGATTCTGTCTACTGCTGCAGAGTCTTCATCCCCAACCGTCCCGAATGCTGAAGGAACTGTGATCGGCTCAATTTCCCCCGACATCACCTCAGAAACTATGGCTCAGGACTCTGGGACTAAAATTATAGATTCAGGCCAGGTTCAAGCCCTCAGCAAAACCTTGTCTGACAAAGTTAATGCAGCCTGGACTAAGTCTCCGACTTTCTCCAACAACTTAGTTTATTTGGTCAAAGTTCAGGCGGATGGAGACATTTCTGAGTATAAACCGGTGAATCAGTCCGCTGTGGACTTCCTCAAGGAAACCCCGCTAGAGACAGTCACCCAGCCTGGAACTGTCTCTGAAGCTGAACCCATTGCTGAGTTTGTTCTGGTTTTAACCCCGAGTAAAAGTTTAGAAGTGAGTCCCTGGTTGGCTGAATGATTGAGGTTAGGGCAAGGTTGGCAGAGATAGAGATCATCTAGCCGAGTAACTCCCAGATCACGGTTCAATGTCTGTCTGTCTGTTCATGGTTTCGTTTTCAACATTTATCACAAAGGAAAATCTAGGTGCTCACAGAAATGTGGTCATTTCGAGGCAGGTATAAAATCCTCCATCTGACCTGGTTTGCGTTTTTTCTCACGTTTGTTATCTGGTTCAACTTTGCACCCCTGGCAACAGCTATTCAGGAAGACTTAGGGCTAGATGTTGCCCAAATCCGAATTTTAGCGATTTGCAATGTGGCCTTGACGGTTCCCGCCCGAGTCATTATTGGGATGTTGTTGGATCGCTTTGGCCCTCGAATTACTTACTCTTGTTTGCTGATCTACTCTGTAATTCCCTGTATTGGGTGTGCGATCGCCCAAGACTTTAACCAACTGGTCATTTCCCGTTTAGCTTTGAGCATTGTTGGTGCAGGGTTTGTTATCGGGATTCGCATGGTCGCAGAGTGGTTCCCGCCCAAGGAGATTGGCTTGGCAGAGGGCATCTACGGAGGTTGGGGCAACTTTGGATCGGCTGCGGCAGCGTTTACCTTACCAACAATTGCTGCTCTCTTGGCGTTTGGAGGTGACATCGTGAACTGGCGGTGGGCGATCGCTGGAACGGGGATCTTCGGAGCAATCTATGGAATTTTCTACTTCTTCAACGTGCAGGATACTCCCCCTGGAAAAGTCTACCAACGTCCTGTCAAGGCAACTGGAATTGAAGTCACCTCAGTTCGGGACTTTTGGTTCTTGATGTTGATGAATGTGCCGCTCAACGTGATTCTTGGCATTCTGGCTTGGCGACTCACGAGAGTGGGGTTCCTTACCCCTGTGGGAATGTATGTTACGTGGCTAGCATTGGTCGGACTATATCTGTTCCAGGCTTATGGTTGCTGGAACGTGAATAAAGACTTACTGGCCGGACGCAAGCGTTATCCCCTGGCAGATCGCTACAACTTTTCCCAAGTCGCGTTGCTAGAACTGACTTACGTGGTTAATTTTGGATCTGAGCTAGCAGTGGTTTCGATGTTGCCCGCGTTCTTTGAGACCACTTTCGGATTGAGTAGTCAAGCCGCAGGGATGATTGCCGCATCTTATGCCTTCATGAATTTAATGTCTCGTCCCGGTGGGGGTTTAATTTCTGACAAAATGGGCAGTCGGCGGGCCACAATGTCAGTGCTGACTGCTGGAATGGCCATCGGTTACCTACTGATGGGTCAGGTGAATGGGGGCTGGTGGTTGCCGATGGCTGTGTTGCTCTCGATGGCCTGCTCCTTTTTTGTTCAGGCCGGTGAAGGTTCCACCTTTTCAATTGTGCCTTTGATCAAGCGACGGATTACGGGGCAGGTTGCTGGCAACGTTGGAGCCTATGGTAATGTGGGTGCAGTCGCTTACCTGACCGTGTTCAGCATCTTGCCCGCCGACGACGTGGGGAACCAAATCTTCTTTGAATTGCTTGGGGTTACGGCAATGATTGTTGCTTTCCTGTGCTGGTTTTTCCTGAAGGAACCGAGGGGCTCCTTTGCTGAACACCACGAAGGGGAAGAACACTATGCTCCTGTAACAGAGAGTTCTATCGTTTAAATTCTTGCTAACTTTCTCAGGGCGCAGCAACACTGTGCCCTTCTTGCATTATCACTTTTGGATCATGTGGGACTGAGGGTACTTTAAATAAACTTTGAATTCACTTTTAAAGTTTATTTAAAAAAAATGGGCTTGAAAAATTAGTTTAAAAATGAAATTGAATTCATGAAACTCATTAGATATTTAAATTGTTTTCATAACAAAGACTAAGCATTGCTTGGACAAGAAATTTTTAAATCTTTACATTCCCTGTGATGATCTCATTTGAGACCTTTAAGCACAATTTTCTCTCATTAAAGAGATCCTAAAAAGTAAAATATTGAGTATAATTGCTTATTATAACCTCAGGTAAAATGTTAATCACGGACAGACTTGGACTCAAGTTTTGACTAAGTTGGCTTAAATAAAAAGCAAAAAGTCTTGGTTTTTAATTTGATTACTAGTAACTTGATTTTCCATAACTTGTTGACGCAGTCAAGCTTTCGTAGAAATATTGTGAAACTTTAAGATGATGGTCTCTCCCTTCTAGGTTCAAGTGGGCTTAGAAATTCCCTCTTTTACGAGCTTCACAACTAAAAGCTTCAAACTAAAAGCTTCAGAACCCTGATCAACCAATGATTGGATCGAACCTATGACTGAACTCATAAAAACCCTTTGTCCTTATTGTGGCGTTGGCTGTGGCTTGGAGGTCTTGCCCCCTGCGTTACCGGGAAAAGCCACGCACCGAGACGCGGAAGGGAATCCCATCTGGCAGGTTAGAGGCGATCGCGCCCATCCCTCCAGCCAGGGAAAAGTTTGTGTCAAAGGAGCGACTGTTTCAGAATCCTTGGGCCTCAGTCGTTTGAAGCATCCAATGATGCGAGAGTCTCTGAATGAGCCGTTTAAACAAGTTACCTGGGATGAAGCTCTAGAGCGGATTGTGCGTCAGATTCGGACAGTACTTGCCACCCAGGGGCCAGATGGAATTTGTATGTATGGTTCGGGTCAGTTCCAAACTGAAGACTACTATGTTGCTCAGAAGCTGTTAAGGGGATGCTTGGGAACCAATAACTTTGATGCCAACTCCCGGTTATGCATGTCTTCAGCCGTGTCAGCCTACATTCAAAGTTTTGGCTCCGATGGCCCGCCCTGTTGCTACGAAGATTTAGAACTGACGGATTGTGCTTTCCTAATTGGCACGAATACCGCAGAATGCCATCCCATCGTGTTTAACCGTTTACGTCAGTACCACAAGCGAAATCGAAATGTCAGGCTGATTGTGGTTGATCCTCGCACAACTCAAACGGCTGAATCTGCGGATTTGCATCTAGCCATTCAGCCGGGAACTGATATTGACCTGATGAACGGGATTGCCCATTTGCTGATGCGGTGGGGCATGGTTGACAGCTTGCTGATTGATGAATGTACCTCCGGATTCTCAAGCTACGCAGAGGTGATTCGTCACTATCCCCCGGAATTGGTGGCGCGCAAATGTGGGATTCGCCTAGATGATCTCGAAAAAGCTGCCCGTTGGTGGGGAGAGGCTCAGCGAGTGTTGTCCCTGTGGTCAATGGGCATTAACCAATCCTCTGAGGGAACTGCGAAGGCCCGAACCCTGATTAACCTGCACCTGATGACCGGGAATATTGGCAGACCAGGGGCAGGGCCATTTTCCTTAACAGGCCAGCCAAATGCCATGGGAGGTCGAGAGGCTGGAGGATTGGCCCACATTCTTCCGGGCTATCGAGTGGTCAAAAACCCCCAACACCGGGCCGCAGTTGAACAGCTTTGGGGCTTAAAATCAGGGGCAATTTGTCCTCATCCGGGCCTCTCTGCGTGGGAGATGATCCTGGGATTGGAGCAGGGTAGGGTAGGGTTGTATTGGGTCGCGGCAACCAATCCTGCCGTCAGTATGCCGGACTTGGAACGCACAAAGGCCGCTTTGCTCAAGTCTCCCTTCACCGTTTATCAGGACGCTTATTATCCGACAGAAACCGCAGCCTATGCCCATGTTTTGCTGCCAGCGGCCCAATGGAGTGAGAAAACAGGAACAATGACCAACTCTGAACGGATGGTTACTCTCTGTCCAGCCTTTCGCACCCCTCCTGGAGTGGCCAAGGCGGATTGGGAAATCTTTGCAGCAGTGGGTCGTCGGTTGGGCTTTATCGAACCGTTTGACTTTCTAGATTCAGAGGCCGTTCGAACCGAACTGAATCAACTAACCCGTCATCGCCCCTGTGACATGACCGGAATTACCTACGAACGGTTGCGTCGGTATGGGCCGATTCAGTGGCCCTGTTCCTCTTCAAAGACCGGAGCCTCCCAAGAAGGCATCTCTTCCCAGGAACTAGCCAATGTGAAACAGACTAACAAGCGGCTCTATACCGATCTCCGCTTTCACACTGAGGATGGACGAGCCAAATTTGCTGCGTTTCACTCCAATGGCTTAGCTGAGCCTGCTAATTCAAACTACCCCTTTGTCCTGACCACAGGGCGGCTCTACGGTCATTGGCACACTCAAACCCGAACGGGGCACATTCCTAAGATTCGGAAAATGCACCCAGAAGCCTTGATTGAAATCCATCCTCGAGATGCTCAAAAATTATCCATCCAGGACGGTCATTGGGTAGAGGTGCGATCGCGCCGGGGCATGGCCCGATTTATGGCCAAAGTTACTAAGGCGATTAGTCCCGGAACCGTGTTTATTCCGATGCACTGGGGTTTTCTTTGGGCTGAGCAATCAGAAGCCAATGCCTTGACGCACGCGGAGTGTTGTCCCAGTTCTTTGCAGCCTGAGTTGAAAGCTTGCGCTGTTCAGCTCATTCCCCTTGGTGCAGAACCTATTATTGCTAAAGCGCAGCTAATCCAGCAACCTGTTTTGGGGGTGATGTGATCAATTTCTCGGGGGTAATGGGCGCACTTAACGCTTCCTCTAGGGGCGCACAACCCAACCGTTCCTCCAGAATAGTCATCACTTCCCGCCCAAAATCGTTGGGGTTTCGTTGCCAAGCCGCTAAGCAAACTGCACCAAAGAATGAACCCAAGGGTTCAGGATTCCACAGCAGTTTCTTCGCCACCCAGGGTAGATGAATGGCCAAGGGATCATATCCTTTTTGCAGGATATTGTGCTCAAAGGCATACTTTTCTAGATGGGTATGGGGTTGCAGACCGATAAAGAAAATGGCAGGTTCAACTTTGTCAGCCCCAAAAATCTGTTCTAGTTCTCGGTGATACGCAATCGTTTGGCGAATGGTCTCGAAGGTTTCATCAATCACGTTAAAGGAGTAATTGACGGAAACTAAGTCATTAAATCCGGCAGCCTTCAAATCTCGGCAGTTTTCTAGCACAACGCGCAAGTTATAGCCCATTCGCATCTTCCGCACGAGTTCTTGAGATCCGCTAGTAATTCCGATCTCAAAGTAGTTCATTCCAGTTTTGACCATCAACTCACACAGCTCAGGGGTGAGATTGTCCGCCCGAATATAGGCCGCCCAGTGAATATCAGTCATGCCTGAATCCAGGATTTTTTGTAGTAACTCTACTGCATCGTCAATAAACCGTCGGGCTGGAATAAACTGAGCATCGGTAAACCAGAAGTTCCGAATCCCCCGCCGGTACAATTGCTGAATTTCAGCGACCACTTCATCGGCTGGATTGATGCGGACTTGCTTGCCTTCAACGACGGTGTAAATGCAGTAACAGCAGTTGTGGGGACAACCGCGCTTTGTTTGTACCCCAACGTAAAAATCTTGCTCTTGCAAATAGTAATCAAACTTTGGCCAAATCTCAGCAATATAGTCATAGTTACAGGCCGTTTTCTCAATGGCAGTCGGTTGCTCATGAACCATCTGCTGGCGGGGGGAAGTCTCTCCCACCACATAGCACCGTTGATCGGAGAAGTCCTGATGGGTTAGAATCCGCTCTAGCAAAATTTCACCTTCGCCGACGGAAATTACAGTTCCTCGGGGCAGCATTTGACCCAACTGTTCATAGAACACGCTAACTGCACCGCCCCCAACTACCAAACGGGCATCAGGATTATACCGCTTGGCCCGTTTGAAGCCACGCTTGATCAAGCCTAAATTGCGCCAGAGCTCCGTTAGGTAAGTAGAAACCATTCGCAAACCACCAAATGCTCCTCGCAGTCTGGTTAGAGGGTTCTGAGCGTAGTAAAACTCAAACGCATTTTGTAGGGGATTGCCGCCTCGTCCTCCCACCGGAGCGTAGATCTGGATGTCTCGCCAGGAGAACACGATCAGAGTGGGTTGAAACTGATCAATACAAGCATCCAACGCTGGGCTGTAGTCCAAGGGCGGTACAGTCCCGAGGTCAAAAATCTGCTGCTCTACATTAGAGAACAGCTTGTGAACATGATCAGCCAGATATACGACTCCAATTGGGAAAATTGGATTGCAAGGGAGGCGAACATAGAGAACTTTGTGATTCATAGTCAGCATTCCTACTCTGATCCGAGCTTGACCGACAACAGATTAAAACTTATTCATACAACTTAACAACTTTTAGAGCTTTTTTACCTTAGATTGAAGGGATTCTAAAATTTAAAAACTTTTTTTAACACAAGCTAGCAAGACTCTGGAGCTGATTTCAGCAAAAAGTAGTATTCTACTGAAGTCATCTAGTGTTTTTGACAGATTTTCCGGAATTAAGGCAAAAATTCTTAGGTTAAAGCTAAAAATCAGGAATGTTTAAAGTTTATAATTAGGATTGGTAGTCGGTTTTACAACCAACGGGGATCACGAAATGTTACCTTATTTTTATACAAAAACCTGTATAGACATCCCCTTAATCGCTATGGCTCAGATTCTTGATCCCCTACCATCTAGTGCAGACGGCCAAGCTCTCTGCTGCTATGTGAATGCGACTAGCCAGATCCAGATTGCTCGCATCACAAATGTTCCGAGTTGGTACTTTGAACGGGTTGTATTTCCGGGACAACGTTTAGCATTCGAAGCCTATTCGTGGGCACTTCTAGAAATTCATACTGGACATATGGCGAGTGCAATTATCTCCGATACTATTCCTTGTTCCCGCCTTCGGATCAACCAAGGGACTTCTTCTGAAGGAGGTTCTCAGCCTGGGCAAGCAACTGGTGCATATAGCTCAAAAGTAACGCAAAAAGTCCGGGGCAACTCAGATACTTTAGCAGTTCCGGCCTTGAGTTCTGTTGAGTAGTCCAAGGGATTTGGAAGCTCTAGGACTGATTGGTCTCAGTAGATTGCCTAACAAGCCTTTTTTGATTGCTTTAGTGCTACTTCATTCCCTGGGTTAAGTTGCTTTAGCAAGACTGATCTAGGGAATGTTTTACGAATATCTTGACTTGTTTAGCCCCTAATTTTTTACTTTACTGCCTGCTCCCCACCTTGTTAGAAATCTACATTAGAAATTGATCGATCGGAAGATTACTGCGAGTTTTATGTTGATCTTTGTTATTGCCCTGTCTTAACTGGTGATGAGGCCAACCCATGTCAACAGTGTCAGCTTCTGTTCCTAGCTCCGAATCTCAGTCCCTGAGCCGAACGTTTAGATTGTCTCCTTTGATTCGGTTCACTCTCCTGAGTTTGTATGGCGCTTTAATGGTTCCCTTGCCCTTTTTAGCCAATGCTGTAGAATCTGGCATTCGACCCAATTGGCTATGGGCAGGTATTATCTTGGGGGCGATCGCACTGTATGGAGCCCTGAGCGAAAAGGTCGTTGTAGATGAGGAGAGGATTCAAGTCACTTATCCAACTTGGGTTCCTCGTCGGTTTCGCCAAGGATGGTCTCTGGCTTGGAGTGAGGTTCAGGCCCTGAAACCAAAAACAACGGGACAGGGCGGTTTGGTCTACTACTTCTTGAGTACATCTGGAGAAGGGTATCTGTTGCCGATGCGAGTCGCTGGCTTTGCTGAACTCGTTCGAGTGGTGCAACACAAAACTGGAATCGAGACAACAGATGTTCGTCCCTTGGCTCAGGCTTGGATGTATTTAATCTTGCTGGGATGTACGCTCTTACTTTGGTTGATGAATATTTGGACAATTTCAACCGCAATCTCTTTAGGTTGAGCGTCTGAATCTGTACAATAAAGCTTAATGCCAACTTGCGTTTTACCCGCTACAGATTGATTGCAGCGACTTCACAATTACTATTCAATTCCTTAAAGCTGGATCGAGTCAGCTTGCTGTCTTCCCTGAGTCCCTATCCCATCCTTCAGGAGATTTCTGCAACGATTCAACGGGGTGATCGCATTGCCCTTGTGGGTAGTAGCGGTGCAGGAAAAACCTCTCTGTTGCGGTTGTTGAACCGCCTGAGTTCCCCAACTCACGGCAAGATCGAGCTGAATCAACAAGACTATCAATCGATTCCTCCTGTCCAACTCCGACAACAGGTTACCCTGGTTTTGCAGGAACCTAAATTATTAGGAATGACCGTTCAGGAGGCGATCGCCTATCCGTTGAAACTGCGAGGTTTGAACCCAACAGAAATTACGCAACGGGTCAGCACTTGGATGGAGCGACTCCAGATTCCTCAAGATTGGCTCAATCGTACTGAACTCCAGCTTTCCACAGGACAGAAACAATGGGTGGCGATCGCCCGCGCTCTGGCCATCCAATCTCAAGTGTTACTCCTAGATGAACCCCTATTTAGCCTTGACCTCCAGCAACAGATCACCTTGGTCAACCTATTAGAGGCGCTCACTCCCTCAGACATGACGATATTGATGGCGACCCATGGTCTTGAACAAGCTGAGAAATTTAGCACCCGGCTCTGGCACTTGCACAAGGGGAAATTAATCCTAGATGAGGCCAAGGGTTCAGTCAACTGGCAGACTCTCGAAGCTGAGCTGGATCAAGCAAAACAGCAGGAAGCCCAAGCTTGGGGAGAGATTTGAGATTAGGACTGAAGGGCCAAAGACTCTTCCAACGAAACTAGTTGATACCCTGCATCGGCTGGCGCAACCACTGAAACAAAAACCAATGGCTCTTCACCATGGTTGAATACTCCATGTACGCACCCGACCGGAGCAACGACCACATCTCCTGCAACAATCGGCCTTGTAGCTCCGGCCCGATCCAAATAATAGTTTCCCTGCCCAGTCAAAATAGTCCAGGTATCTTGCCCATGAGGGTGGATATGGGCAGGAATTTCTTGACCTGGTTTGATATACCAGGCGACAACAACGGCATCCTGGGATTCTGTAATGACCGAACGAATCGGCTCCCCATCTGTCGGCTGAAAAAATTTAGAACTGTTGAATATTCTGGTTGTACTCATCTGGTATCACGATCGATAATAATAGGCTGCGCTCGCAAAAGCATTGTCTAACTAATTGCCTTGTAAAACTGTCACATCAATAACCTTTGTAAAATGATTCTGGGCTCTGTGCTCAACACTCGAAAAAATCAGCTCCTAAGACTGTTCAAATTGCTTCTCGTTCGGGCTGAAGTAACTGGTTAGATTTCTGGTTTTGTTTCTAACAAATCTGAATTAGCCCAGTCGGTGGAGACGTTGCAAGATTGCAAGCATTTTTACATCCCACGAAATCAGCTTAACGTTCCTTTCATAGACTTTCCTTCCTCAACTTTTCTTTCATAGACTTTCTTTCATAGACTTTTTTTCATAAATGTTGAGGAAAGCCCAGATTATTGAGTAGAAGCCCTATCCTACTGGAGAATTTCTACTATGCAGCTTGGTCAGATTTTAGTTCAAAAACAGTTGGTCTCAACCGATCAACTTTATGAAGCGCTCTCACTTCAAATCTCATGCTCCAAAAAGTTAGGTGAGATTTTATTAGAGTCTGGAACCATTCATGAACAAGACCTGCGGCAGGCTCTAAAAGAGCAATCTTGGCGGCAGAACGGCTTTTGGATCATCGATTAAATTCACTCAAACCCACTCAAAATATATTATTAGACTTGCAATATTATTGAACAATTTTTTGCTTGAGCAATGCCTAAGAGGATTGACCCGGCACAAGCTCAGTATTGATTTCATTCACGGATCTACGCCGCAACTCACGGGATTCAGAACGGGGCAGTAAATCAAATACTTTCCGAAACGCATCGTCAATTTTCTCAAATGGCACTTGACCCGCTTCGTCTAATACAACCTTTCCAGACTGATCAATTAACACAGTTTGAGGGACAAACCCTCGATAGTAATAGCTAGGTTGCGTCGGATCATCAACAGTTTCAAAGTTAACTGCATCAACGCTCAACGGCATGAAATCAGCCACCCGCCCATAGAACTGTTGAAGTTGGGAAACCGTTGTTGCAAATTGCTTACAATCTCGGCTGTCGTCTAGGAAGAACACGAGCAAACTGGGTTTTGAGTGTTCTAAGGATTCCGTTAGGGTGACGCGGGGAGGAACCAGGGAACCGTTCCCGGCATAAAGCGCAAAGATATTACCATCAAACACATCATTTTCTAGACTTGCCAGGGCGTATGGTGTTCCCAAGAGTCCCCAACTCAGGGCCAAACATGTCACGACCTGAACCACCGTCAGCCACCAATGACGCTTGGGACAAAATCTAGATATCTGCTTTGACATGATCAACATTTACACCTCAGGAAAACTCAAATGATTTTTCTACTCTGTTTGCCGGATCTGTTTGCCGAATAAAGTCAGACTTAACAGAACTTCACACGACAAATTGTGACTTGGGAAAAGACTTTGATCAAGCTAGAGCCAACCTTGCTAAGTCTAGCACCATGGGATTCCTAGAAGTGCCAGGTTTTTTTAACCGGATGGGAAGACAAACTTCTATTTCGCAGTTCTTAACAGAATGAGAGGTTATGTTAAAAACTATTACGATCATATCAATCTAGGGAGCCTAATGCCTGAGAATACATGCGATAGGTAGTTGTGTTACGAGACAAGTTTCTGGCCAACTCCTGATGTCATTCCTGAGCAAAACTTCTGGCCTCTGTTGCTATATAACTGCGTTCTGCGCTGTTTGTGAGTAACTTGTCCACCGAGAACGTTCAGTGAGTTTCGACTTTATGCCTAGTGTCCTTGACTGCTCAGCTAAGGCCATTAGGAATCTTAAGCTTACTAGCCTTTCGCCAACGATGAAGGGTTCTGAGGTCAGATTGCTGGTCTCTAGCCTTGATAGTTGAGCGAAGTCAGAAAGGGGTTTGGCCTCTGCTGGTGCAGGGTAAGTTTAGGTCGTTCGATTATGAACACGTTAGCAAAACTCTTTGGTAGAAAATGAGTATCGTCACAAAGTCCATCGTGAATGCTGACGCTGAGGCTCGTTATCTCAGCCCAGGTGAGCTAGACCGGATCAAATCCTTTGTTACAAGCGGTGAGCGTCGTGTTCGCATTGCTGAAACAATGACGGCTGCCCGTGAGCGCATCATCAAGGAAGCAGGAAACCAACTGTTCCAAAAGCGTCCTGATGTTGTTTCTCCTGGTGGAAACGCCTACGGCGAGGAAATGACCGCAACTTGCTTGCGTGACCTTGACTACTATCTCCGTCTGGTTACCTACGGAATCGTAGCAGGGGATATCACTCCCATTGAAGAAATTGGGATTGTTGGTGTACGCGAAATGTACAAGTCCCTCGGAACACCCATTGAAGCGGTTGCTGAAGGGGTTCGGGCAATGAAGAATGTTGTAATTTCCCTCCTCGCAGGCGAAGATGCATCAGAAGCTGCGGCTTACTTCGACTATGTTATCGGTGCGATGTCATAGGAATACTTTAGGGAATAGCCTAAAGATTTATGGGGCTTTAACGAGCCGATTCTTCACTGTATTGACCTCTAACAAGGAAATCAAATCATCATGCAAGATGCAATTACTGCAGTAATTAACTCTTCTGACGTTCAAGGCAAGTACTTGGATGCCAGCTCTCTAGACAGACTCAAAGCCTACTTTGCGACAGGCGAATTGCGCGTTCGGGCTGCAACAACCATCAGCGCCAACGCTGCAAACATCGTCAAAGAAGCCGTTGCGAAGTCTCTGTTGTACTCCGATATCACCCGTCCCGGTGGTAACATGTACACCACTCGTCGCTATGCTGCTTGTATTCGCGACTTAGACTACTACTTGCGCTACGCAACCTACGCAATGCTAGCGGGTGATCCTTCCATCCTAGATGAGCGCGTGCTCAACGGTTTGAAGGAGACTTACAACTCCCTAGGCGTACCCATTGGTGCAACTGTTCAGGCAATTCAATCCATGAAAGAGGTAACTGCAGGTCTTGTTGGATCTGATGCAGGCCGCGAAATGGGTGTTTACTTCGACTATATCTGCTCTGGCTTGAGCTAGGTTTTCTTGGAATAATTATCTTGGAATAACTGTTTTGGAGTAACACTCCTAGAAGAGTTGTCCTGAAATAGTTGTCCCGAAGTAACCGAATAAGATGGCTGAAAAATTGGGCTGAAAAATTGGGCTCAGTGATCAGCAGTGTATTGCAAGGCGAGGGAAGTCTGGAGTGAATACTAGGCCGTCAAGAGCTTTTCAAGTGAAATAAATTGATGAGTTTTAATGAGCTAGTGTTGATTCCAAACTCCCAGCCTTCAGTTGTATAAAAAAACAATGTAGAACTACTCTTTGCGGTTGGGAGAAAACTCGTCATGAGAATGTTTAAGGTTACTGCCTGTGTCCCTAGTCAGACTCGGATTCGCACTCAACGGGAGCTGCAGAACACCTACTTTACAAAGCTTGTCCCCTACGACAATTGGTTCCGTGAACAGCAACGGATTATGAAGATGGGTGGCAGAATTATTAAAGTTGAATTGGCAACAGGCAAGCCTGGAACTAATACAGGCTTGAAATAGTTTCATTCCCCGTGCCATCTCTTGTCTACAAAAATGGCCGGGGTAGATCTTGAGAATAGACTTTAAGAGTAGATTTTGAGACCAAAAACTCCTGACTGTTCTACCCTTGTCCGCTATTATGGAAAGGTATATCAGGTTTTAGCAGGATATATCTAGATGGAGAGCTGGGAGTTTTTGCTGCAGAGAGAAGGGGATGTAGCCTGGTTGCCACTAGAATCCCCGGATGTAGAAATTTTAGAGGGCCGTTATCGAGTTGTGGCTAGAGTTGCCGCTTTGAGAGGCAAGGTAGAGGTTCGGATCACTCACCACGCTCTAGATGAGATTCCCCCAGTTCATCGGGTTCAGACTCGAGTGACAAACGTTAGTCCTGAGGGTCTGGCCAGTATTCTTCCCTACAGTCGTCTCAAGCCAGGGATTTGGGAGATCGCATGTTTTGCTTCTCCTTCGTCTGAGGGTTTCCCTGCGAGTCAGTCTCAAGTTGTCCAATTGCAGGTTCTACCAAGCGATTCAGAGCCCTTAGAGCAGCCGCTTCAGTCAGTTTCTTTGGAACACGAGTCAGATTTTTCCCGAGAGCAACGGTCTGCTCAGTTTTTGCCGGGGTCAAATCTGATGCCCAGTTCCAGCCAAGATTTTGTAGTCGCGAATGGCGTAGGGGTTAGTCCCCTAATGTCTGAGTCTTTACCACTTCAGTTGAGCCTAGATCAAACCTCTTACATGGCCAAGTTGGGCCAATCATTTTTGATGTCTGGCCAGATTCAATTAGATCCATCCTGTTCGGAATCGATGGTGATGTCCAACCTGTTCCTGCGGGTGCTGCTCCGCGATCCTCAAACATCAGCAATCCTTTCAGAGCTTCAGCAACCCCTTCCTCTAATTCCGTTTCCCCTGCCCTTTACCTGCTTAGTTTACACTCCCTTTGAATGTCAAACCCGTTCAATTTTGGGAGAGGTTACCCTCCACGATGACGAGCAAATCTTTACCAAGTGTATGTTTACGGTTGGGACACAGGTTGAACATTTGCTGGAGGTGATTGTCCAAGAGTTTGAAGAGGAGCTTGAATCAGAGGCGATCGCCGAATCCCTCACGGCTGTAGGTCGAGGAATTCAACTGCCTTTAGAGTCAGAATTTCCACCACCACCTCCCCTTCCCCGGATGAAATTTCGACCTCCCTCAACAACACTGAATCTCCCCAGCCTACGTGCTTCTACCCTAGACAAGCCTCCTCTGCCATTGCCCGCTGCAACCCAACCCTTAACCCCAGAGTTAATTACCCCTCAGTCCCAGTCTCTCTCCCCTACATTGAGCGCTGAACCTGAGCTTGTTGGGACAGAGCCCAGAGAAGCTAACCGTTCCGAGTTGAGTTCAGAACTGGTGGAAGAGCAACCAACCCAACTGCAACCTCAGGTCTCTGAACAGACATCTCCTTCTCCTGTCCAAGTTGCGTTTCAGCAGCTCAACTTACAGAATCGATTTTGGTCTCGACTCAGTGCTTTAGCAGAAGATCGAGATTTGTCCCAATGGATGAAGCGAGCAACACCCAATCCTTTGCCCGACACTCCTTTTGCAGCTTCAGAGTCAGCTTCCACTCAAACCTCTCAAACCTCTCAATTCCATGATTCCTCTGATCTACTGAGAGCGGAGACGGAAATTGAAGCTACATTGGTTGAGCGTTCTGTGATTCAAGATCTAGATGCTCAGGAAGTCGTGATGGATGATGAATCTCTGAATGCGCCTTCGTCTTCTATGACCCGTCGCCAAACCTCATCAGATCCCAAATCCGACGTGAAAAGCTTCCAATCAGGGGGAGCATTGGCTGCGGTATCCGAAGATGAGCCTATTCCTGCCCCAATTTTAGAAATTTCTAGGGAGGTGATCGTGGCAGGACGACCAGTCCCCATTCAGGTCAGGTTGCCAGAAGGTTTGCCTCGAATTTACGTTAAGATCTGGGTCTATGACCGCCAGTTTCGTCAAATTATTGATGGCCCTCGCTGGTTGACTGAATTTTCCCCAAATGGCTTAGATCAAATTGAAACCAGTGTGAGCCTTGAAATTGCTTACAGCAGCTTGGAGGTTCAGATTGAGGCGATCGCCGTTGAAATGCAAACTCAGCGAGAAAGTCGCAAGGTTGTGATTGATCGACCCGTAGTTCAGCCTGATGCCCCCACCCTGCCTCTAGAAAGTCTCTAGTAGAAAGTCTCTAGTAGAAAGTCCTCAGACCCGAAAGACCTATTTATTTATTCACTTGTCTTCTCCAAGAATGCCTTTAAGCTTTCAAAGGTTGCTGAATAGGTTGCAATCGGGATATCGTAACCTTTTAGATTGACCATGCACCGCTCGAAGGTTTTTTCGGGCTTTAGTTTTGACAAATATTCATAGGTGGTTTCGCCAATCGCAATATCTACCCCAAGCTGCTTTGTGGCAGACTCTAGACGAAACGCTGCATTGACAGTATCTCCGAGGGCCGTATAGTCTGATGTTCCTCCACTCCCCGTGTTGCCCACCATGGCATAGCCTGTGTTCAGCCCTGCACCAACTCGCAGAGGAAAAGGCAGGGGATATGCATCACTCAACTCAACCGTCACTCGATGCAACTCACTCAACGCTTGACAAATCCGCAGCATTTCCTGAGGACTAACGCCCTGAGTGCCATGAAACCAAACTGCCATGATGGCATCCCCAATGTATTTATCCACCCAACTGCCATAGTCCCGAATAATTTCTCCTGCGTGACGAAACCATCGCCCAATGACTTCTGAGAGAATCCGTTCATCCAATTGTCGGGTTAGCACAGTGAAGTCTCGAATGTCCATCACCAGCACAGAAATGAGTCGCCTCACTGTTAACGTTGCGGTAAAGTCTGATTCAGACTCCTCTTCGGCGCTCTCCTCCGCACCGACAAATGAAGGACAGTGAAACTCAAACTCGGTTTGACCTAAAGTAATGTGATCACCATCTTTTAGGGTAACGGGAATCGTCAGCCGTCGCCCATTCAGAAAGGAACCGTTGCGACTCCCCAGATCAATTAAAAAGAACTCCCCATGTTCCATCCGTTGAAGCATGGCATGATTCCGAGAAGCCCATCGATCTTTTAAAACAAAGTTACTCTCCTCACTCCGGCCCAACGTCCAATAGTTCTTACCTGTCGGCAACGGTAAGAATCGATTGCTGCCGTTATCAAGCATGATCAAATAAGAAGTGTGATGAAGCTGCACAACGGGTAGGAGAAAGGTCACTAGGCGATCGCTAGATTAAGTTCAAAAAAATCAGTTCAAAAAAATCAATACCGTTCAGCAGAAGTTTACCTCACCTCAGTTTAGACCTTGGCAGTTACAATATCATGACTCCACTAACAGGCAATCAGATCAAGGGACAATATAAATACTGACCCAAACTCCCCTTCCCAAAAAATCACAGACCCAAATAAATACTGGCCGACTAGGTAAATACTAAGGCTATTACTAAACTATAGATGCATCGATGCAGAGTAAAATGCAAGGCAGTATTTGAGTAATTTTGCTTAGCAGTTGGCAGCTTATATTTCTCGGTAAAAGTAATAAGGACAGACTCCAAAACCCTAATTCAAAAACCCTAACTCAAAAACCCTAATTTAAAACTGGTAGCCTCAAGCCAATGCTGCCACCACTAAAAACAATGAATCAACCAAAATCGTACTGAGAACTGCACCACCAAACGCCCATCGATGAAGTTTTTCTGACTGCAAGGCTAGCAACCCGACGACTAACAAAATTGTAACAAATTCAACTGCCCCCAGAACTCCCCAAGGCGTACTAATCTTCTGAATTGCGTTCTGAAAAATTGGCAGGGCCAGGGATGGATCAACCTGCATTAACTGTCGCCAGTTAGAAATCAGGTCAGTCATATAAAAATACCCATCTGTCATAACAGTGCCAAACAGCGACCCCAAATAGAACCAACTGCCAACTTTTCCCCATCCTTGTCTCAAGCACCAGACCGCACAGGGAACTCCAATTGCTTCGACGGGAAGATGCCAGGAAGGTTCCCAACGGAGCCAACCCCAGTAGATTGAACCTGCCAGCCAACTCCAAGTAAAGCCCAACAGTAAATCACCCCAAACTTGAGTTGAAGGGTTTTTCAGGAGCAACATACTGATGATGAACCAGTTAATTGTAAAGACTAGACTGAGCTCTGGCCACATCCGTACCAGGGGAGCCTGAAAAAATACTGGGACTGAAACCAGAAAAACCGCCCCTAGAAATACAGCCCACTGTTGGCTGATCCAGCCTGGATGAGAATGAGTTACGGATCTATCTCCGGTTTGGACAGACTGAACGGTTGCAAAAATAGAGTTGGGTCGGATTAGATTTAACAAGGTTCTATGAAGGAGTTTATTAAAGAGTTTGTTAAAATTTGTTTACTTAAGTTTACCGTTTTTAAGACTTAAGGCAAGGAATTATCCCCCCTAGGGGCATCCCAATTCTAGCACAAAATTTTATATCCCCCCCAGGGGCATATTGGAGAGCTGCCAAATACCGTTCTAATCTAATCTAATCTGAAGGTTGAGTCTAGAGAGAACGGCGGAAACTTGCTAAACTGTTAACAGGTAGGCTCAGGTTGCAACTGAAGCATCAGATGAAGTGAGTGGTTTGTCGGTCTTGAGGTGAGTTGTGTCGGTTGATGTCGAACCTACGAGACTCAACACTCTCAAGCTGTTATTCTCACGGGTTTATTGGTTTCTTAAGGGTCAACTCAACTGACAAGATTTTTTTAGGCAAGCCACCAAACTAGATCTATTGTATTGAGTTCAGATTGCTCAGTTTATCTTTAAGTTCACTTCAACCTCTTGGCAAGATCACTGTGGAGACATCGACTGTAGCAGCGTCAACAGATATTGGTATCTTTGAGGCCATTATTCTGGGTCTAATCCAAGGACTAACCGAGTTTCTACCGATCAGCAGCACCGCCCATCTCAAGGTTGTTCCTGTGGCGCTGGGATGGGGAGATCCAGGTGTTGCCGTGACCGCAGTGATTCAGTTGGGCAGTGTTGCAGCGGTGTTGTGGTACTTCTGGAACGATTTAACGACAGTTATCCTAGGGGCGATCCGGGCGATCCGCCAGTCCGATTACCAGTCGCCTGATTTCCGAATTGCTCTGGGAATTGGTTTGGGAACCCTGCCAATTCTCTTTTTTGGAGTGTTGATTAAAGTCTTCATTGCTGATTTTGATAACTCCCCCCTACGAAGTGTTGGCGCGATCGCCATGGCTTCAATCGTGATGGCTCTGCTTTTAGGACTTGCCGAAAAAGTGGGAACTCGCAAGCGAGAGTATGAACAGTTAACGGTTCGTGATGGCGTGTTTATGGGGTTTGCCCAAGCCCTGGCTTTGGTTCCTGGGGTTTCTCGATCTGGCTCCACT
>JBOFUV010000065.1:0-52146 GCA_051652765.1 Microcoleaceae cyanobacterium
CCTGAGGTTGTTAAGCCAATGCCTGAAATAGAACGACCAATTCCAATTCCTGAAGCTGTTAGCCCAATACCTGAGGCACTTTGACCAATTCCAATACCTGAAGTTGTTAGGCCAATACCTGAAGTTGTTAAGCCAATGCCTGAAATAGAACGACCAATTCCAATACCTGAGGTTGTTAGTCCAATACCTGAGACACTTTGACCAATTCCAACACCAGAAGTTGTTAAGCCAATACCTGAAGCTGTTAAACCGATGCCAGAAGTTGTTAAGCCAATGCCTGAAATAGAACGACCAATTCCAATACCTGAGGTTGTTAGTCCAATACCTGAAGTTGTTAGTCCAATGCCTGAAGCTGTTAAACCGATGCCAGAAGTTGTTAAGCCAATGCCTGAAATAGAACGACCAATTCCAATGCCAGAAGCTGTTAGCCCAATACCTGAGGTTGTTAGTCCAATACCTGAGACACTTTGACCAATTCCAACACCAGAAGTTGTTAAGCCAATGCCTGAAATAGAACGACCAATTCCAATACCAGAAGTTGTTAGGCCAATGCCAGAAGTTGTTAAACCAATACCAGAAGTTGTTAGGCCAATGCCTGAGGTTGTTAAGCCAATGCCTGAGACACTTTGACCAATTCCAATACCGGAAGCAGTTAAGCCAATTCCAGAAGTTGTTAGTCCAATACCTGAAGCTGTTAAACCAATGCCTGAGGTTGTTAGTCCAATGCCTGAGGTTGTTAGTCCAATTCCTGAAGTTGTTAAGCCAATTCCAGACATGGAACGACTAATTCCAACACCTGAAACTGTTAGCCCAATACCAGAAGTTGTTAGGCCAATGCCTGAGGCAGTTAAGCCAACACCGGAAGCGGTTAAGCCAATCCCTGAGGTATTGAAACCAGTCCCTGAAGTTGTTAAACCAATTCCTGAGGCAGTTAGTCCAATGCCTGAAGTTGTTAAACCAATTCCTGAGGCGGTTAAGCCAACACCGGAAGCGGTTAAACCAATTCCTGAGGCAGTTAGTCCAATGCCTGAAGCGGTTAAGCCAATTCCTGAGGCAGTTAGCCCAACGCCTGAAGTTGTTAAACCAATACCTGAGGCGGTTAAGCCAATACCTGAAGTTGTTAAACCAATACCTGAAATCATTGTCCCAATGCCAGAAGCAGTTAAGCCAACGCCAGACGCGCTCTCACCAACACCAGAAGCCCACTGTCCAACGCTAGAGGGAAACACATAGGAACTGATCACCTCTTCGTGAGTAAGGAGTTGATGCCTAGAGCCAAAGATAGAACCTGCAACCCTTCTAGCTTCAGACTCCTTAGACAAACCAAACAGTTTGCTAAGGAGTTGGTTTGGGTCAATGCCATAAGAGCGAGTTGGTGGTTCAAGCTCTAGGAACTTTCTACCGTGGAGATCATCATCCCAGGAAACAGTAATAAACTGATCCTCAATCCAATCAGAAGGATAAATTGGAGGAACCCGAACTGCTGCAGAACGAGCCAACCCTAACCAACGGCCATCCGCACAACGATAACCAATCTCGATTACATAGTCGCGATCGCTGACCGGAACCGGAACGTACCACTCTCGAACAATCTCATCACAAGGATACTCTTGAATACTGTGGGGACTCTGATACTCAAGGTTAATATCAGTAACATCATAAATTCGCAGGGCCAACTGTTGGCCACCCTGGCGGCGGAGCTCTTCTTTTTGTTCCTCTGCAATATCCCAGTAGGCGTAGGCCCATTCTGGATCTCTTGCCATTAAAACAATACGACTAACACCATAGCCGCTTGGCAAGCCAACCAAACGCTCATCAACCAGTGATAATGAGCCATTCTCCTGACTCCCCTGATCAACCAAAAAGTCTTCAACTTCCACTGCTTCCTGTGCCTCCAACGGGAGAGATGGACGAATTGAACTAAACCCTTGACGCTGAACTTCCTGGATTGCAGCCAAAAGCTGGGATTTTCGCATCCGACTATAGCGAGAAATGCCACACTCACTTGCAACCTTGCGAAGTTGCCGCAAAGTCATATCTTCTAGGGGAGGACGTTCCTTTACCATAACTAGATAGTCTCCACTTTCTACAACAACAGGCGGATGACTGTAGAGGTTCTTCGGGATCGACGGGATCACTCGCTTAATGAACTATGTTGCAGGAAATTTCCAAATGGGTCAAGGGAGAAACCAAAAGAAATATGAGTACATATACAGATTCTCGTAGACACAGGGATCAGAATGTCAGGGTTTCTTGATATCTTCAGGATCAGAATGTCAAGGTTTCTTGATAAACAGTTCAGATCCCATCCTTATGGCGGCTAGATATCTCCTTCTCCTTCAAATAGTGTTGTCAGAGGTTGTGCGTCTAGACAATCTATCTCGCGCAAATAACGGGACAGGACTTCGCTCTGGCCGTGGGTTGCATAAACTGTCTTAGCTCCAGTTTGCTGTACCGTTTGCACTAGACCTTTCCAATCCGCATGGTCAGAGAGCACAAACCCCTGTTCATAGCCTCGTCTTCGTCTTACCCCTCGAACGGCCATCCATCCAGACGCAAAAGCGGTTTGGGGCTGAGAAAACCGTTTCATCCAAGTCGAACGGTGAGCCGAGGGCGGAGCCAGAATTAAATCTCCCTTGAACTTGTAACTCCGGGGCTGTTCTGAAATCAAGGCCGTTGGTATCATTTCCACGCCAACACTCCGATAAACCTCTGTCAACCCGTGAATTGCCCCATGAACATACACAGTTTGGTGGGTCAATTGGCGCAATTCCGCCAGAATCCGCTGGGCTTTTCCAAAGGCGTAACAAAATAGCAGCGAAGGGGATTCTCGGTCACTCTGCCACCACTCATAGATCCCTTGGCAAGTGCTGGCCCCTGTTTTCCAATCGTAAATAGGCAGCCCAAAGGTTGCCTCCGTAATGAACGTATTGCAGGGAACTACTTCAAAAGGAGCACAAGTTGGGTCAGCACAGCGTTTGTAGTCTCCAGAAACCACCCAAACTTCGTCATGATGTTCTACCCGGATCTGAGCCGAACCTAAAACGTGCCCTGCCGAATGAAAAGACACCCAAGTGTTGCCAACTTTTACTTTTTCTCCATACTGAACTCCCTGCAAATCAATCCCGTCTCCCAATCGCTTCTGCAAAATGCCTGAGGAAATTGCCGTTGCGATGTATTTCTGACACCCATAGCGAGCATGATCCGAATGGGCATGGGTAATCAAAGCCAGCTCTACCGGCTTCCAGGGATCAATATAAAACTCTCCCGCTTGACAATAGAGCCCCTCTGGGAGCACAGAAATTAGAGGCATGGCAAGAGCCCTATCCTTTGTTTAAAGCAATCATTCGGTCGTACACCATTTGAGAGAGGCCAGGAAAAAAAGTAGCATCGGCGCTGTAGGGAACACCTTCTGCAAACACCGTGAGAATATAAGCCACCTTGCCAGATTGATCTCGAATAAAGGCAGTCTCAGTTCGGCTATCGGAAGTCCAACCCACTTTGGACGCAAACTCAACAGGTTGACCAACAAAAGGTTCCCCTAAGAACTCGTAAAGGGCAGTGTATTCTTCTTGTTGCCAAGTCTCAGGATTTAGATTGCGCGTTAATAATTCGATCATAGCTTTGCTGGCTTTGGGTGAAATCGCTTTTCCCAGAACAATTTCATACATGAGTCGTCCAGCTTGGGCGGCGCTGATCCGGTTTCGGATGGGTTTGTCAGGATTGCCCCGCATTTTCAGTTCCCAGCCCTCTGGATAGTCCATGGTCAGGGAGGGAATTGGGTAATTTTTCTGGCTAATATCAATTTGTTTGTAGCCAGCATTTTGAAAAAATCGATTAACAGAATGACGTTGGTTGAGCCAGGTTTTGTAGTCCTTGAGCTGTGTTTCCACTGTTGCAGTTGGGTGAGCTAGCTGATCAACAATGTGACTGGCTGATTCATTATCTGAATCCTGAATCAGCTTACAGATATCAGTCAGGCAGTCAGGAGTGTAGGACACCAACTGTTCAGGCAACTGTTTGGCCTCAACTTGGCCATAGAGAGCAGCCATCCAGAATAGCTTGGCAACGCTAGCCGGAAATCTCAGGGTTTGGCTGCGATATTCAGCAAACGCCTTGTACTGGACATCAATCAAATGAATCGATAAAGTCTCAACCGGAAGGTTTTGACTAACGGCAAGATTCACTCCTTCATCTACAATAGTTTGCAGCTCAACACTGTACCTTAAGTCCGGGGTAACCCGTGGACTGTAGATGAGGTTTGAAGTTTTTGAAGTTTTTGAAGTTTTTGAAACTTTTGAAGTTTCTGAAGTTTTTGAAGTCTGGAGGGCTGGGGAGACCGGTAAAGGTGTAGAAACGTTGTGAGTGTCTGCCAAGGTCAAGGTTGAGGACGCGACAGTGCTAGGTGCTGGGTTTTCGCCTCTGGTTCCATGGGAAGCCAAGGGAGTCAGAAACCGCAAGGCCAAAATCGCTCCAGTTGCTCCTAACAGGATTCCACTGCTCCAGACCAAAATAGAGCGAACCCATTGTATTGAGGAACTTCGCTTTCGAGACGATTTTCGAGATGATCGAGTATTCCTAGGATTCTGACTGGGAGATCGTAACGCGGCCTGAGGTTGATCGTTCTCTAGGTAAGCCACTCGTTTTTGGAGTTGAACAATGGCTTTGCTCGCCCGACGCAGCTTAATTTCCAGTTCGGTCACTCTTTCCTCAAGCTGAGGGTCGGGAGTTGGGGGAAATTCTGGGATCACAGGTTGCACTCACTCCTCTTAATTCAATTCCATATCTTAAACCAAATCTCTCAAATCTTTAATGGCGACAGACTCATGGTGACAGATGCTTAGGTTTTTGCTGCCGCATAACTTAGCATCAAACTCATGAGAGATTGTCAACGGACAACAAATCTTGAACAATAGGTTAAAACCAATAGATTAAGTAGATTCCATTCTCTTGCTCATTCACCCCTTCAGCTCACACCCTATGGTCGATTCCCTGTTTGTGATTAACCATCTGCGGGTTGCTTATCCGAGTCGCAATCTCCAACAGACTTGGGCTGTGGATGATGTTTCCCTGACTTTGAGTCCGGGGGAACGGCTGGGGTTAGTCGGGGAATCTGGCTGTGGCAAGTCAACTCTGGGGCGGGCGGTGATGCGACTGTTGCCAGCATCCAGTCAAATTGAAGGGCAAATCAGGTTTGAGGGACGGTCTGTCCTGGAGATGAGCCCAGCAGAACTGCGGCGATTTCGGGGGGAAGCAGTGGCCTTAGTCTTTCAAGATCCCATGACTCGGCTTGATCCCCTCATGACGATTGGAGCCCACTGTGTAGGAACCCTCAAAGCTCATCGTCCTCAGTTATCTTCCGCTCAAGCTCAGGCCAAAGCGATTGAAACCCTGGAAGCCGTTCAGATTCCAGCCCGTCGTTGGTCTCAATATCCCCATGAATTCAGCGGCGGAATGCGGCAGCGGGTGGCGATCGCCCTCGCCTTACTCCTAAATCCTAAATTAATTGTTGCCGATGAACCCACGACCAGTTTAGATGTAACGATTTCAGCCCAAATTCTCCAGGAATTGACCCGACTGTGTGAGGAACGGGGAACGGCAATTCTGTTGATCTCCCATGATTTAGCCATGGTAGGAGAATATTGTCAGCGAATTGCGGTTATGTACGGTGGCAAGATTGTAGAAACAGGATCATCTCAGCACGTCTTTAAAAACCCCTGTCACGACTATACAAAATCTCTATTAAATTCGGCTTTACATATTCATACTACAGTAGATCATTTCGTAGAGTTTGATCAGATCCGTTCTGGAGCCAACAATCAACCCGGTTCGGTTAAAATCAAGGCTCCAAGCGCTAACATTAAGGCTTCAATTCAGCCATTATTAACGATTAAAAATCTTCAGCAACATTACATATTAGAATCAGGCTGGATGCAGCAGATTTTTACTAGAAATCATACCGTCATTAAAGCCGTAGATGATGTGAGCTTAGAACTGTATTCCGGTGAGATTTTAGGTTTGGTGGGAGAATCTGGCTGTGGTAAAAGTACCCTTTCAAGAACCATTTTGCAACTTGTTGATCCAACGGCGGGAAGTGTGATCTTCAACAATACTGAACTAACGACCCTCTCTTCAATGGCAATGCAGCCCTATCGTCGGCAAATCCAAATGATTTTTCAAGATCCAAATGCTTGTTTAAATCCAACCATGACCGTGGGTAAAAGTATTGCCGATCCCTTGTTAATTCATCAATTGGCAACGCCGAAAGCTGCTGAAATACAAGTACTAGAAATGCTGGAACGAGTTGGACTCACTCCAGCTAAAAATTATTATAACCGTTATCCCAAACAACTGTCTGGTGGACAGCAGCAACGGGTGGCGATCGCTAGGGCGTTGATTACTCATCCACAACTTGTGATTTGTGATGAGCCTGTGAGTATGCTAGATGCGAGTGTTCAGGCCCAGGTTTTAGAACTGATGTTGGAGTTGAAACGGGAGTTTAATTTGACCTATTTATTTATTACCCATGATCTCTGGGTCGCGCGGTATTTATGTGATCGAATTGCTGTAATGAATGCCGGAAAAATTGTAGAGCTAGGCGAAACAGAAACAATTTTTACTCGACCTCAACACCCTTATACTCAAACCTTACTAAAGGCAGCACCTCTATTAACTCAATTCATTTAACTTATGGCTGCAACTTGATTTTAGACACAGTAACCTATCCTTTTTTGTACAAAGTCAAGCTGTAATATAGCGATCACAAATGGTTTTGGAGGCAGGGGGCAGGTGCGTAAGTTCTACCTGATCCACACCCTACCTAAAGTAAACCTTCAGGTGCAGAGGAACTGAAGAAGCCATCAGCAACAAAAAAGATTTCGCCACCTGCCATCTGAGCTTGAAATTCGGGAGCAATAAATGTTCCTTGCTCAACTAGGAAAACTGTTTTTCCTGGCAAGTGAGAGTCATAGAGAAAAAGCTCGTCTATAGGTTGTGCTTGCTCAAATACATCACTATTAATATGTCCTTGCAGCTCATCTAAAGCTGCTTCTAAACCTTCTAGCAAAAGCGGATCACCACCTTTAGCCTTTAAATTCTCAATTTCTTGAATCAAATTAGCTTCAGCATCCAATAGCATTTGTGAAGGATCATAAGATTCAAAGTTAGTTAGCGGGTCAGAAACTTGCGAATCGATTTCTACTTCTAGATAGTCTGCAGATCTGACAGGGATGATTTGCATCGAAGACAAAAGTTGAAGAGGATCATTGATTAAGTCACCAAGACCCAGTAAATTTGCCATGTAATCTTCAGAATAAGAATCACCAATTAGCAAATCTTCTCCCACTTGTTTTAATTTCAGAAAGTAGGGAATATCATCACTACTAGAAGTACTCAAAAAGCCAGAGTCAAAAGAACTTTCTCCCATTGCACTAAGTTGTTCGATTGCAAAAGTATCACCCTCAACCTGATTAAAATCAAGAGTAGTGTCTGCGTTAGATACTCCTCCACCAAGAATAAATAAATCTGAGCCACTTCCTCCAGAGATCAAGTCTTGACCACGACCGCCTCGAACAGCATCTGCTCCAGTATCTCCAAACAATGTATCTACTCCATCACCTCCATCAACATTGTCATTGCCCTGGCCACCATACAAGATGTCTGGGCCTGCATTTCCAAAAGCAAAGTCATTTTCAGTATTGCCACTAATGACATCATTTGCATTAGCTCCATCAAGAGAATCATTCCCTTGAAGGCCAAATATTTGATCAGGGAAAGGTGTGCCTACCCGAAAATCGTTACCAGGTGTACCTTGAATAAGTGCCATCTTCAGACTCCAATAGTTCAACTGAGCAGGTTTAGTTCTGGATCTCGGTCGATTCGATTAAGCCAATTTGCTCCATTATCTTATCAAGAAAAATTCTTAACAAAATCTCATATAAGAAACGCTCATTCACTCTCCCATTTTTTGGAAACTCACTTATGATGCTGTTCGCGATCAGCCACAAACCAGAAGTTCTTAAGGCGATGGCCGCTCGGCACGATTTGCTCCCAACTTCTGGGCCTGGAAATCGGGAGTGTTTGTCTTTGCTAGCCCAAACGTTGCTCAGGACGAAGCCAGACTGCAAGCCGCAGCACTGGACGACTTAGACCTCAGCGAACCCGTACCCCAAGAACGCATTGCTGAACTGGAAGGACTCCTGATGGAACACTACCCTGCCGGACGACCCTGCCCTCCCGAACATTGGGAAACCTGCAGCGATCTCTTTCTAAAACTGGGAAAAGTCTACTTGAGCCGCGAAAATTATCCGCAAGCCGAAGCCTATCTGCAAGAATCCTCCAAGTTCGTCCAGAAACTCAACAACCCACAACGAACTGCCGAATCCTTCCGGTATTGGGGTAGCGCCCTTTCCGACTTAGGCCACTACGAAGAAGCGATCGCCGCCTATGACAAAGCCCTGGCAATCAAACCCGACGACCCTGAAGCCTGGAACAACCGAGGATTGCCCTTAGGAATTTAGGTCGCTACGAAGAAGCGATCGCCTCCTACGACAAAGCCCTTGAATTCAAACCCGACGCTGCTTCTGCTTTTTACAACAAAGCCTGTTGTTATGGCTTGCAAAATAACGTTGAACTTGCCCTTGAAAATCTTGAACAAGCGATTAAGCTTGATCGGAAATATTTAGAAATGGCAAAGACAGATTCTGACTTTGATCGTATTCGGGAGGATGAACGGTTTCAGGCGTTGGTTCGGGGGTGTTTGGCGGGGAGTGAAGGTTAGTCTGGCGTTTCAATTAATTCTTGTAAGTCTTCGTAATCATAGGGTGGACGTTGACGAACAGCCAGAACATCAATTGCTCGATCAAATTCCGCGATCACATAAATAATTCGCCATTTATCCAACCGAATTCGCCGCAATTCTCTCGTATCATCAGGAACATCTAGCGCCTTGCTCGAGCCTGGTCGAGGTTCATCTGCCAAGTTTGAAATTACAGTTCTAATTCTCTGACGCACGTTACCAGGAAGTGCCTTGATTGTCTGAAAAGTATCGGGAACAATGTAAATCTTATACTGACTCATGCAAGTTCATGTTCGATATCATCCCATTTCAACCATCCTGCTTTTTCACGGTTTCCATCTGCTGCTTTCAATTGGTCAAACGCGGTTTTTGCAATCTGGATATCCTCAACTGTTTCTAACCATTCAATTAAGTTATTCCAGTCCTCAGCATCCAGGATCGCTAAACGTTTTCCTTTCACTGTAACAAACTGAACTGATCGCAAAGCACTTAATCCAACCATATTGTTCTTCTAAAATCTGTTATTATTTGTGCTCATCATAATACATCAGAATATTTTTTATTCCATGAGGGAGCGATCGCGGCTGAGATTAAACTCTTCAGATTCAGCAATTTAAGCTAGAGGAGACTGACGAAAAAAACTGGAGAGCAAATCTGATAAACATTGAGATTCCTGAACCCATGACATATTTAAACCTTGGGCGAGTACCTGAATCAGGTGAAGTTTCTCGTGAGGAAAAAGGCGCAGGACTTGTTCTTCAATCTCTAGAATCGTCATCATAGTTTAAATATGTTCCTCAGATCGTTACCTACTACCCGACTCATAAACTCTATTCTAGCAAGTAGTAAGAATGAGTTCTGACTTTGATTCGATTCGGGAAGATCAGCGGTTTCAGGCGTTAATTGGGGAGTGTTCGGCGGGGAAGAACCAGGAGTTGAGTTGAATGCTTTTAGACTCTAGCCATCAAGCCCTTAACTTAAGTCCTTAATTCAAGTACCTGTTGACAACGGGGCAGCAGTAGTGTGGCGGCATCTCGTTGCATTTCAGGAGAAAAGTAATAGTCATTATAAATAGAAGATTTATCTCCGAGGTCTTCTCGTTCATAGGCCAAGTTAATTGCCTGAGGTAGTCCTGTAAATCGACTAATTAATAATTGGGGCATCCCACGATTAGAAATACATTCAATGTAGTCATCACTGTAATGACGAACTTTTTCAATCATCTGTGCATTGACTAATTGGGGAAACTGACCGAATACAGTATAAATATTTTCGTAGGATTCAACGTAGCTGGGAGAGCGCTGGGAAAACCAAAGTAAGAGTTTAGGAACTTGGATTTTTTGTAGTAAAAGCTGAAAGTTATTCACCCAATTTAGCCGAGTTTCAGCAATAATTAATCTCGCATAATCTTCACCATGCTGTTCTAAGAGTTCTTGATAGGCAGGCTCTGACCCGATTTTACGGCCATCTGAATTCCGGGTTAAGTGTTCTAATCCGCCACTCTCAAATAAGGAATTACTTTCACTTCTGCCAGACATAACTTGAACAATGACAAATTTAGCCTGATTCATGTAACTGATTAATGCGTCATGACTTAGGAAAAAATAGGGGCCTGCTCCACCATAACCCAAGTTTAAAACAGGTAAATCCAACCATTTTTGCAATAGATTGGGATAAGGTTGTTCACAAAAACATCCAAAGGTTTGGGCCGCACCAATGCAGACAAAATACTGATCTTTTTCTAAGGATTGAAGTTCTGGCCCGCGAAAAGCAAGCTCTGTTCCAGGAAGGATATAGGAATGATAATCGATAATCTCCCAATCTCGGCTTTGATAGTAGCCCATCGAAGCAGTTAAATGATGGGGAAATGACTGATCATCCATTGCGTTAAAGTTTTCCACTCTGGTTTTTTACACAATTCATAGCTGTTAAGACTATCTCCTAAATCCTCAGAATATTTTGTAAAACTTTCGACCCAGTTCATGACAGTTTCTACTGGGGAAAATGGCGTGTATTTATAGGATTGCTTTAGGTAGTCTTGCATTTCTGTTAAAAAGCCAGTGGAGTATAAATTCCACGAACTCCAAACTAATGTACTATACCGTACCCAGTTTTCAATTAATTGAATCTCTAAGGGCAGGTCAGGTTGGTTGAAAAAACGATCTAAAACCCAATTAATGGACTTGGCTTGAGCTAAACCATTTCGCATGGTGTTTTGATCATGTTGCCGATAACAAACTGTGGACTGACGCAGCCAGTCTGCTTGACAGCCTTTGAGGGATAATCGCAGGACTAAATCGACATCCTCTGCGTGAGTCAATCCGGGTTCAAAACCGCCAACTTGCTGTAACCAACTGCGACGAAACATTAAGGTTCCCATTGTGCCTAAAGGTTTCCAACGTAGCCATGATTCTAAGTCTAGTTTAGGAACCCTTTCCCAAGGTTTGACATCCATTAAAATCTCTCCATCCCCACTCATCCGTTGCCAACCGCTGTGAACTATTCCTAAGTTTGGATTGACTGTAAACACTGCTAATTGATTGGCTAATTTATCGGGTAAAAATAGATCATCTGCATCCAAGAATGCTACAAATTCTCCTCGCGCCAATTGAATTCCATGGTTCCGAGCAATAGAAACCCCTTGATTTTTTTGATAAACAGAGTGAATTTTTTCCCGATACTGATACAGAACGTGTTGGGTGCTATCCTGGGAACCATCATCAATCACGATGATCTCATAGTCAGTATTAGTTTGAGCCAGAATACTCTCAATGGCTTGTCCGATGTAGCGATCGCAGTTGTAGCTGGGAATAATTACACTAATACAGGGCATCTGAGCAGCAGTTAATGTTATTAGTTGACGTTCTTAAATATTCATGCAAGGTAAACTTACCACGCTCCACAACAAAAAACGAGGCACTTGGTTTGATCGAATGATGGCTGTGCTGGCTACGATCAATCTCAGTCTAGTGCTGTTTGATATCAGCTATGTTCCGTTGAGAGACTTCTACCTGCGTTATCTGCCCAAAGTCGCGATGGTGTATGACCCAGTCAAGGGCATTGAACCTCACCGACAAACGGAAAGCTATCTCAGAACGATTACCCAGTTGAAGGAACAAGTCACCAATACGGGTCTTCAGAATCCTAAAACCGAACAGATTTTGGATTCGTTGCGTCGCCAAAGTATTGACTTGATTAATGAAAACCCCTTTGCCTTGGCGGACAAAAGCGGCACTCTGGAAAAGATTAAAAATCGGATACAAGATCGGGTTTCTATTCCACCCAAAGAATCAGCCAAAGCGGCATTTACTGAATTTTGGAGTCAAGCCTATCTGACACGGAGGGGTTTTACTACAGAAATAAACTGGTTTGAATCTAGAGTCTCCCCGTTAATTGCTAACAACTATTATCGTGGCATCGGGGAAAATGGAAAATTTATTGAGAGATTTTGGAAAATTGATCTGCCGTTTATGATCATTTTCTTTTTAGAATACCTGGGTCGCAGCTATTTTATTGGTCGGCGATTTAAAGCCTTTACCTGGCGAGATGCGATGCTCTGGCGCTGGTATGATGTACTTTTGTTTTTGCCATTTTGGCGATGGCTGAGAATTCTACCGGTTTCAATTCGTCTGGATCAAGTGGGATTTGTAGATGTTGAGCGCGTTCGACATCAAGCAATCCGCAGCCTGATTGCCAACTTTTCCCCAGAACTCACAGAAGTTGTTGTGGTGCAGTTGATTAACCAGATGCAGAATGAGTTGCAAAGTGGAGCCTTGATGAAGCAAGTCTTCGAAGTGCAAAATCGCACCTATATTGACTTGAATAATATCAATGAAATTGAAACTATTGCGACCCGTTTAGTGCAGACCACAGTGTTTAAAGTCATGCCTCAATTAAAACCTGATATTGAAGCATTATTGCGCTATGGCTTGGAAGAAACGTTGAAACAGTTGCCCTTGTATGAACAGGTTCAAGGTATTCCTGGATTACAATCTGTGCCGAAACAAATGGTTGAACGATTAGTTGCTGAAATTTCCAGACTTACTATCGAAAGCTCTCAAAAAACCTACGAATCTATCAAAGTTGCCAGCGAAGATCCCATTGGAACTCGACTGTCCAGTCAACTGGTTAGACACTTCGGTGAATTTCTCGGGCAGGAACTGCGAGAAGAAGATAGCCTACGAGAAATTGAGTCTCTCTTAGTAGACTTTCTAGAAGAATTTAAAATTAACTATGTGCAGCGGGTCGATATCGAGAATTTTGAGCAGATTTTGGCAGAGACTCAACAGTTGAGTCGCTTAACCCCTCCGCGCAATTAACCTTGGAGAGCGACTTTAAGGAGGGGAGAAGTGCAAAACCGTGACGAAGTTGTACGAATAGATTACGATCTGAATATGTTTTTACGAATACAGCAATCCGATTTGAATCATGATCGAGAGGTAGATCTCTGGCCCGCCTGAATTTGACCTGGCCCTTCAGAACAGGAAGGTCTTCTGGCTCAATTTGCCCCGTTTATGAAGCTGAAGATTTATGCTAACCCTCACTCATTACCTCCAAGCATGATCAAGCTGCTTGAGAAGTTTCTTCGGCATCCCTTTAAACTACTATGGCTGGGGGCAGGGCTTACCTTTGTTGCATGTGTCCCACCCATTTGGATGACCTTGCAAGCCTATGTGACTTTTAATAGAACCCTGCAAGAAGATTTTAGACTCAGACGACTCAGTGACCAAATTACTTACCTTGACGAAGTCCTGACGATGTCCGCCCTGATGAACGCTGCAACGGGCGATCGCCAGTGGGAACAGCGATATGATCGTTTCGTGCCCCAGCTCGATGCCACAATTCAAGAATCAATCGGTCTGGCTTCAGATATTTATAACAACGAAGATGCTAAACAAACCGATGTCGCCAATCAAAAACTGATTGAACTTGAGACTCAATCCTTTGAGTTGGTGCGGCAAGGGCGACAAAAAGATGCTTTTACACTTTTATCAAGTCCTCAGTATGGCGCTCTAAAACAGCAGTACAAAAAAGGTGTTGATCGCAGAAATCAGGCGATTCAGACTCAGTTAGAGGATCAAGTAAACCGCTATCGCCGACAACTGATCGTTTCAGGTTTCCTGTCAGTTCTGAGCCTGGTCTTACTCAGCACAATCTGGCTACTGGTTCGGATAACTTTAAAAACTCATTTAAAGAATCTCAAAGACGCTCAGACATCCCTAGCGGATATCAATGAAAACTTGGAAAAATTAGTTCAAGCGCGATCGCTGGATTTGAGTCATAAAAATACTCAGCTAGATCAAGCTCTGTCTGAACTCCAGCAAACCCAGCTTCAAGTAATTCAAAGTGAAAAGATGTCAGCTTTGGGACAAATGATGGCAGGCATCACCCATGAAATTAATAATCCGATTGGCTTTCTTTCAGGAAATTTACTCCATGCCCATGAGTATATTCAGGACTTACTGGAACATCTACAACTCTATCAAGAGAGTTATCCCAATCCAGGATTAAAAATCCAACAACATTCCAAAACAATTGAACTCGATTATGTGGTAAAAGATCTGCCTGATCTGATCAGTTCAATGCAGGTCGGAGCCGAACGGATTCAAGACATCAGTCGATCGATGCGAATTTTTTCCCGCGCTGATACAGAGCAGAAAGTCACATTTAATCTGCATGAAGGTATTGATAGTACTTTACTCATTCTCAAGCATCGATTAAAAGCAAATCAACAGCGTCCAGAGATCAAAATCATCAAAAACTACGATAATTTACCTGAAATTCAGGGGTTTCCCGGACAGCTCAATCAAGTGTTTATGAATATTTTGGCAAATTCCATTGATGTATTTGATGAGATGAGTGAAATTCAAGCTCCAACAACAACTCAAGCTGATTATCGGATTACGATTCAGACCGAAGAAATCCTAGCTCAAAAAATAGTTGCAGTTCGAATTCGGGATAATGGGTGTGGAATGCCCGAATCAGTTAGCGCCAGAATTTTTGATAATTTGTTTACAACTAAAGCTGTGGGCAAGGGAACAGGATTGGGTCTATCGATTGCTAAGCAGATTGTAGAAAAGCAACACGATGGAAAACTCATCTGCAACTCCCAACCCAATCAGGGTACAGAGTTTGTGATTGAACTTCCCTTGTAATGGTTTCTGGCGAGCCCTAAAAAGCTTGGGTTTTAGGTTTTAGCCCGGTGAATCAATTGGGAACCAACTGTGAACCAACTGTGTGAATAATTTAATTTGGCCTTGATTTAGCCTTAAGTTAGCCTTAAGTTAGCCGCCGATCCCAAAACGGGCAGCCAGGGCGGGGGTGAACGGAAACAATATGGCAATCATCAGAAACAGGGCCAACAGTCCCAAAGCAGCACGAGTATCATCGGGTTCTGAGAGTTCATTCAGATTGGGGCGCTCTAGATTTCGCTGCAAGATGAGAATCACAACTGCCCAGTAAAAGGCTAAAGGATTCACAAAGGAAGCGATCGCCAGCACTGCAAAAGTTGCCAGAGTTGAGCGTCCAGCAATCTTGCGACCGTAGATAGCTTGCATGATTCTACCCCCGTCCAAGGTTCCCGCAGGCATCAGATTAATTCCATTGATGATTAATCCAAGCCAGCCGATCAGAGTCAAGGGATTCACGTTTACAACAGGCTGGGCGATCGCCGCACCCAAGATGGCTTTTGCTAGGGTTCCCACTAGGACAGAGCTTTGAAAAAACTGAGTTGAAATTTGAAAGGAGCTGCCGCCATGGGAGAGGACTAAGCCTGTGAGGAATATCCCCAGGGATAACAATCCTCCTGCAGCAGGCCCCGCAAAAGCCACATCGAACAGAACTTTGCGATTGGGAACCAAAGATTCAAATCGATTGCAGGCTCCAAAGGTGCCGACTTGAATAATCGGAATAAAAAATGGCCAGCCAAATTTGACGTTGTGTCGTTGGGCAGCAACTTGATGCGCCACTTCATGGGTCACTAAAATTGCAATCACTCCCAAGGCAATCGGGAGAACTTCTAAATACCGAGTCGGTTCTGCAAAAAAATCAAAGCCCAGTAACAGCCCTCCCGCCTCAAAGGTCGTTGCCACCGTAGCTAGCATGAGTAGAATGGACAAGGCTTTTTGAGGCAGGGTTGTGGCAGGTGGATCATGTTGGTGAGGAAGCACGATTACAACTGGTTTTCCGGCATGATCTTCTACAAAAAACAGGCGGAAGCGATCGCCGACTTTTTCGATCAAACTTTTCGTCAAGCGACTGTAGACCACTTCCGGATCAGCTCGCAGATTTCCTTTGAAAATTATCCCTTCTTGATAAGGCACAGTGCCCGTGACAAAAAAAGTATCCACCCCAAAGATTCCCTGAATATCCTTCAACTCTGCCGCTGGAATCAGTGCCAAGTTTTGCGCCACGGAGACAGAGTCAGACAGTGTTGGTACAGGTTGAGGGGTAGCCTGTTCTCCCTCAGTGTGAGGCGAGCCCTGAGCCTGATGAGAGGCCGCAGATTGATCTTGTTCAAGGGGCTGGGTATTCGGTTCAGGTTTTTTGGGAGGTTCTTGGCTGGCGATCATCCTAGCTTGCCGTCCCAGGATTATATACAACCCTGTTGCAGCCAGAAGTAGAGCTAGAACCACCGCAAGATTCAGGTAAAGGCCAAAGGCTGACAACCCAAAAAACAAGAGCCAGGGAACTACTAAAACAACAGATTGCAACCAAGACAATAGTCCAAGCTTGCCATAGGGTCTAGCTTTGTAGTACCCCCATCCAATGACTCCGAGAGCAACGAGTAACAGTAGCAAGGTGGTGTTGTCAGATGCAGTAAACATTCGTAATTTAATTCTAAGATTATAAATTTGAGATTAATTCCGAGACTAAGGTGTTGAGACTAAAGTGCTGAGGTTTAATTTGAAATTAAAGTGTTGAGATTAAAACATAGGGAGCTGATTTGAAAGATGAACGTGGAGTGAGCATTTTGCCCGCAAAGGCCAGAAGCCTCTACCACAGACATCTTATGAATCATGACTGATTGTTATATCCACTTAAATTCAGACAAATTGAACGTAAACCCTGTTCCCTCAACAGGATCATTTGGATTTTACTGGATCGTTTAGTACTAGAATAACGCTTGACCCAAATTTCAGGGGTCATGGTAGTTGACTGATGTCGGGCATCAGAATCACGGAATCTGTGGACTCAGAAGATTGTGTTGCGGACAATGGGACTTCACCCTGGTTCTCATTCAAGCTTGCTTCAGCCTCTGCCATATCTCGGCGAGTCGCCTCTCGCAATTGTTCTCGGAGCGCAGGCATGACCGCCAATGCCCTTGTCCAATCGGGAATTTGGGCGTTGGCTGGGTTGTCCAGGTAGTCTTGTCCCGCTTCTGTGATCACTTGTTCAAACAGCTCAACCGTAACTTCTTCTTGATGACGATCGTAATGTAAGTTGTTAAATCGAGCATCCACAAAATACTGTCGAGTAACGTTTTGGGCTTCCCGGCGAAATTTAACCCGCAAAGTACGAATGTGATCAGCGGTTAGCACCACCTGCTCAGTTTCCGTTAAGGTGCGTAGAATTGATCGCAAAATATCCCGACACATTTTTCGGAGTCCTTGATCTGCTGTTTCCCCAACAGGCTGATGTTTGTGATCAAAAATTCCTAAATCAATTTGAGAAATTCTTTTCTCAGCAACATTGCGATAGACTTCTGCCAAGAACCCAATTTCCAGTCCCCAATTTCCAGGAATTCGAGTGTTTAATGCCAGATCATTTGTGAGGGCGAATTCTCCAGACAAGGGATAACGATAGGCTCCTAAATAACGGAGATAGTTGTTGTATCCCAGTAAATCTGTCAGAGCTGATAACAATGGGGTAACAAATAACCGCACCACTCGTCCATGAAATTGACTGGGTTGACCCCCCAATCGGGCATAATAAGCTTTGTTAAAGGCAATTCCTAGCTCTTTTTCTACAAGGGGAAACAAGAGCTTTAAAGGATAAGACTTGTTATAGGTAATAATGTCAGCATCATGCAGGGCAATCACCTCTGCCTGCAAGGAAGCAATCCCTAAACCCAACCAGACCGCTTGTCCTTTACCTTTGAAACTGAGTAAATCCAACCCTTTATCTCGCAACTTTTCTAGGAGTTGAAAAACGCGCTTACCGTTTTCCCAAAGGACAAAAGTGGGTTGGGGTAATACGCTAAAAAATTGTACGGCTCGGGCATACTGTTCTGGAGTTTGGGCATGTAAGCTAACAACAATGGTATTAATAAACTTACAAGACTTTAGCTGATCTCGAATTCGAGTCAGGGCAGGGCGCTCCAATTCTTCATACAATGCAGGAATCAATACGGCTGTTGGAGACGTTTCACTGAGTTGGGTTAGCCGCGCTTCCAAGAGCTCCAAGTCACAACCAAAATCATGAATCGTTGTGATTAATTCCTGCTTGTAGTCCATAAAGAAACCCAACGGCTGAAATGGTTAATTAAACTGTACATTTTATTGTACCCTTTTGGGGTGATAGTCGATACAATCTTCACCCTCCCAAACGGTACGAACTGAGTTTTATGCGATCAATGTGTCTTTGAAATGTGTCCCTAGAATATGTATTTCAAATTCGGCTTTTTTTCCGAAATCTAAAGTATTCTTGGCATATTTTCGGAAAAATAAATTCTTCAAAGGAAATCTAAAATAAAGTGATTGCGTTGATACCCAAAGGTAAATCGCAGTCATTAACTGAAATTGCTTTAGAAATCCCTTCAATTCCTAAAGTGGGCAACTTACAACCCTTTTTGGGTGGGCAGAATACAGAGCAATTCCCCTTGAATTTCCCTTTTTAGAGGACTTGAGTGGCTGAGATGTCCTGATTGATTTAGATTTAAAAGCTGCTGTAATGCTGTAATTTAGTTCTCTAGCAAAGCCACTCCAACAGCAAGAGCAGCAACACTGGCGAGCAACGGAGTCAGCCAATCTCCCCAATTGACATAGAGAGTTTTACTAGATTGGCGATAGATCCTCTCTGCATAGATTTTGTAAGTATTCATTTGGGATTTCCAGACTGTTTTGCCGTGAGGATCAACAATGGCAGAATAGCCTGTATTGGTCGCCCGAACTGTCCATCGATCCGTTTCAATCGCCCGCATCACGTCCTGGGCATGGTGTTGAGCCAGCATTGCCGAAGAATAGTGAGCATTATTCGAGGCCGTTAATATGAATTCTCCCCCGGACTTTGCTTGTTGACGGAAATGTTCGGCGAAGGCTGAATCATAGCAAATTCCAACAATTCCTTGACCTAAAGGAGTGCTAAACACTTGACCGGGCTGACCTCGAATTAAGTCTGCTTCTAAGGGGGAAAGACGATTAATCCATCGACCTAAGATCTGTCCAAACGGAATATATTCTCCTAAAGGAACCAAATGCACTTTGTCATATTGGCTCACGACTAAGCCATCTTGATTAACACTAAATAAACTATTTGTTAATCGGTTTCCCTGCACCCCAAAACTGCCCACCCAAGCAATAACTTTTTTTTCTAAAATAGCTTGAAAAAATGAACTGTAGCGGCGGTTCTGGTCTGTCCACAGGAAAGGCAAGGCAGTTTCCGGGGTTAAAACGGCATCAACTTCTTGATCCGCAAGGGCTTTGTAACCTGTTGTATATCCTTCCAAAGCTTGTTTCCAACCAAGGGAACCCAACTTAATTTCATTTGGAATATTCCCTTGAATGATACCAACTTTAAAGCCTTGGGCTGGGTTCAGATTTAGCGGTTGATGATAGAGAAAAAAACCGAGGCCATGAATGATTAAAAAAAGCCCCAACGGCATCAAAAGTAGAAGCAAGCTTTGCTTTTGATTTTGCACTTTTCTCATCCAAACTTCTGCAATCAAACCATTAATTGCAACAATGGCTGCCGTAATTGTACTAGGCCCTGAAAGTTGCCCCAAATGCAAAATTACTAAATTTCCAAAACTCTGGGTATAAGAGAGGGATGACCACCACAATGGCGTTAAACTCCAAAGCCATTCTAAACCACACCAAAGAGCAGTTCCAACTAGAACTCGAAGCAAAATTGAATCAGAAACACTCTTTTTTTGTTCAATCTTTTTTTGCGTAACACTTTGTGAAAAAGATAAAGGAGAAGCGTCAGCTAAAACCAGGGTAAAAATTTGGGTAAAGCTCCAAGCCCAGGCAACTCCTAAACCAGTCCCCCAAGCTATCAGAAATCCCCAACAAAAAATGGCAATCAACACACTGGCGAGCCAGGGAACCCCTAGCCAAGTCATCGGGTGAATTCCTGTGATCCAAAATAAGGCTAACCCGTGGTATCCAACACTCCAGGCGATCGCATCAGCCCAGTTCAACGGTTGTGGATATTGAAACTGAGACTGGGTTACCAAGATCCAGAGCGGCACAAGTGCTACCCAAGCCAACGGCCAAATCCCCCAAGGTTCGGCAGAGAATCCCATCATGAGACCTCCCAGGAAGCTGAATAGGAGATAGTTCTTACACACGGCAGCAAGCGGTTTAGGAACAGGGTTTGTTAGGAGGCCATTGCTCGAGAACGGAGTCAACAGCTTGGGCAACTCGAAAATCTAAAGGGGTTAACCCTCCAGCATCGTGAGTCGTCAACGTGACAGTGACGGTGTTGTAGGAAATCATCAGGTCAGGATGATGACCTAACCGTTCCACAGGTTCAACTAAGCACTGCACAAAGTTGACTGACTCGATAAAGGTTTGAAACTGATGAGTGTAGACAATCGTTTGCCCTTGTTGCTGCCAGCGGGGCAGCATTTGCAACTGTTGCGTGATTTCTACAGCACTCAACCTCTGGGTACTTTCAGCGCTGAGATCTTGAGTTGAACGTGTAAGGGAAGACAAAGGAAACCCGAAAGATTCTCCCGCCCAAGAGTTGAACCCGAAGATCGCCAACAGTAGAGAAATATCCATAATTTTGGTCTTGCACCCGATGGTCTACACTGTTGACCGATTATTCTTCTTCTGCCAAGGGCTCTTGAGCAGACTCAAAATCAGATTCCAACTCAGAATCTGACTCAGATTCCAACTCAGATTCTATCTCATCAGAAGCGGGAACAATCGCAACCGCAGCGATCGCATCTTCTTCATCAAGGCGTTGAACTCTGACTCCTGTGGCACTTCGGGACTGGGTAGGAATCGCGTTAATCACTTGACGAATAATAATACCTCGACTAGTAATCAGCATCAACTCATCAGATTCATGGACAATTTGTAAGCCTACAACTTTATCTTTCTTCGCCAGATGGGACTTGAATTTAGTTGACATAATTCCTTTCCCAGCTCGATTTTGCAGACGGAATTGAGCAACGGGAACTCGCTTGCCATAGCCTCCTGATGTAATCACTAAAACGGAAATTTCAGGGTTACTCTCCGTCAAGATTTCCTCCGGTTCTCCCTCAAAATTCTCCTCCAAATGATCTAGGGCTTCTTCAAGTTCTGGCTCCAGATCTACTGTTTCTTCCTCATCCCCGATGATTTCAAGATCGCTATCAGCATCCAGGGGTTCTTCACTCAATTGAGCAATGTGAGAAACAATAGAACTCGGGAGAATATCCATACTAATGAGTTCATCTCCCTTCACTAATTTCATTGCCCTGACACCTCGAGTAGCTCGACCGAGAGGACGGAGTTGCTTGTGATCCGTCCTGAAGTGAATCGCCATACCTCTGCGAGACCCAATAATAATACTATCATCAACTTTCGCCAGTCTGACCCAGCGGAGTTCGTCTCCTTCGTTCAGAGAAATTGCAATCAATCCATTCGTCCGAATATTACTAAACGCAGACAATTGTGTTTTCTTGATGTAGCCACCTTTGGTCAGCATGACTAAATAGTTGTCATCACTAAATTCACTCACGGCCACCACTGAAGTAATCCGTTCTGCCTTTGGAATTGGCAACATTTGTACGACAGGAATCCCCCGTGCAGCACGGGAGGCAACCGGAACTTGATAGGCTTTTAAACTATAAACAACTCCCCGGTCACTGAAGAATAAGATACTGTCATGATCACAACAACTCAGGAAGTGATCAATGCCATCATCCTCCTTCATTTTCGTGCCAGATTTCCCACGGGTTGCCCGACTTTGAGCATCAAACGTGTTAACAGGCATTCGCTTAATATAGCCTTGCTCTGTTAACAGAATGACCACCTGTTCATTGGCAATCAGATCAATGTCATCAAGTTCCCCTTCTCCATGTTCAATTACAGTTCTGCGGGGAGTATTAAACTTCTCCTTGAGTTCTAAAGCTTCGGTTTCAACAATTTCAAGTATCCGTTCGCGGCGGGCCAAAATATCTTTCAAATCTGTAATTTTGATCAGCAATTCTTCATGCTCTGCGATGATCTTATTAGCTTCTAAAGCCGTCAAACGCCGGAGTTGCATTTGTAAAATAGCATCGGCCTGAATCTCTGAAAGGGAAAACCGATCCATCAGTTGCTGTTTAGCAGTGGGTGTATCAGCAGCACTCCGAATTAAGGCAATAATCTCATCTAGATTATCCAGGGCAATCAATAGTCCCTGAAGAATATGATCCCGCTCTTCCGCTTTTTTTAGCTCATATTCAGTCCGGCGTCGAACCGTTTCAACCCGAAATTCCAGGAAAACAGTTAGATAACTTTTAAGGGTGAGTCGTTCTGGCCTGTTATTGACGATGGCCAACATATTTGCGCCAAAATTATTTTGGAGCGGCGTTTGCTTGTAGAGATTATTGAGGACAACTCGGGGGTAAGCATCCCGTCTCAACTCAACCACAACTCTCATCCCATCGCGATCGCTTTCATCCCGAATATCAGAAATCCCATCAATTTTTTTATCGTTGACCAACTCAGCAATTTTTTCGACTAGGGCTGCTTTGTTGGTTTGATAGGGCAACTGGGTGATGATAATTGCTTCTCGATCCGGACGACCCGACTGTTCCAGGGTTTCAATCTGAGCTACCCCTCTCATGGTGATGGAACCCTGGCTACTTAAGTAAGCATCTCGAATCCCAGATCGCCCCAAAATCCGACCCCCAGTGGGAAAATCTGGCCCTGGAATATACTTCATTAGATCAGTATCATTCAGGTCAGGGTTATAAATCAGGGCCACAAGTCCATCGACCAACTCTCCCAGATTATGGGGGGGGATATTGGTGGCCATTCCTACGGCAATTCCAGAGGAGCCATTCAGAAAGAGTTGGGGAATGCGAGCAGGCAACACTAAAGGCTCTTGCTGAGAGCCATCAAAGTTGTCGCCAAAGTCAACAGTTTCTGCATCAATGTCTTGGAGCAACGCATCACAGGTGAGGGCCTGTAGGCGGCATTCTGTATATCGCATAGCCGCTGGGGGATCGTTATCGATGGAACCGAAGTTGCCATGACCATCAACTAGGGGAAACCGCATCGAAAAGTTTTGGGCCATCCGCACTAAAGCGTCATAAACGGAGCCATCCCCATGGGGATGATACTTACCCAACACTTCCCCCACAACACGGGCGCATTTCCGAAATGGCCGATCCGGGCTCATGCCTAGCTCGTTCATGGCATGAAGGATGCGACGATGCACTGGCTTAAACCCATCCCTTGCATCTGGCAAGGCCCGACCTACAATAACGCTCATGGCGTATTCTAGATAGGACTGCTCCATTTCGTTCCGCAAGTCAGTGGGAATAATCTGTTGGGGGTCAGAAGAGGTCATAAACTACGCAACTCCGTATGAATTCTGATCTCGATTTTTTAATCTCGATTCTTTGCAGCCTGAAACGCTTAGATAAAGTGATTCTAACAAGATCCTAAAATCCAGCCGCTTTCTAACTTTATTTGAGTCATAATCTAGTAATTATAACACAGTCAAGAGAGATTAGATTTGATCTAAATCAGATCCAAATGTAGGCTCAATCTCTAATCAAATTAAATCTAATTTAAATCTAAATCTAAATTGAATTTGCCTTATTGAATTTGCCTTGAGAGTACAACGAGAACCCATCCTTAAACTAATCATGATAACTGTTATTTATTCTGAGGAATTTTTACAACATAAAACAGGATTACTACATCCTGAAAGACCAGAACGATTAACGGCAATTGTCAATACCTTAAAAGCAACATCTTGGGCAAATCAGTTGACCTGGAAACTGCCAACATCCCTAGAGATCTCTCAGGACAAAGTGATGCTTGAACTTGCAGGGATTCATACGCAGACCCACATCAATCGGGTGAAACAGATTGCAGCAAATGGTGGAGGATACTTAGATGGTGACACCCCCCTTTCGGCGGCAAGTTATCAGGTTGCTTTGTTAACAATTGGGGCTTGGTTGGATGGGGTGGATCACGTCACTGACACACAGCAACCTGCCTTTGTTTTGGCCCGTCCCCCTGGACATCATGCTGAGGCCAATCGGGGCATGGGGTTCTGCTTGTTTTCGAACGCTGCGATCGCCGCCCACTATGCTCTAAAGCAACCTGGAATCAAGCGCGTTGCCATTTTGGATTGGGATGTGCATCATGGGAATGGCACCCAGGCTATTGTTGAAAACAATTTTAATTTAGCTTACTGTTCTCTACATCAATCCCCTTGTTATCCCGACACCGGGTATGCCAACGAACAGGGCAAATGCAATAATGTCTTGAACATTCCCATGGCTCCAGGGAGTACAATGGCCTGCTACCGACCTGCCTTTGAACAACAAGTGATGCCCTTCCTAAAAAAATTTCAACCCGACTTGCTGATTGTCAGTGCAGGATATGACGCAAACCAGGATGACCCTTTGGCGGAAATCTCCCTGCTGCCTGAAGATTACGGACAATTGACTCATTATTGTCTGCAATTGACCCCTAAAATTTTATTCGGGCTCGAAGGCGGTTATGATTTGCCTAGTTTAGCCAAATCTGTTGTTGCCACCCTCGAACAGTGTCTAGCAGTCCCTTGAGAACCCTTTCTAGGCAAGAATCACCGCATTTAAACAGCAGGATGTTAAATTGACAGGGATAGGGATATTGATTAGTGACCTTCATCCAGTGCTAGTTCGCGCAAAAACCATTCCAACTTGGGCGCTCATGTCTCTGGTCAGCAATGGATTGTTAATCCCACTCGTTGTTTTGCTGATGCTCCGGGGAGAGCCCCTACCGGAGGAGGCACAAGCAAATGCTTCCATGGGTTTTGTGCCTGAGAATCAGTCTTTAAGCTTGACTGGAGTTGCCAAAACTGCTGTGGAGACGGGCCCACGCCATCGCTGGACTTATGAACAGTGGGTTGATCAACTGAGGCGAGAAGCCCAAGCGATCGCAGCTCAGCGTCCAGAAAATTTGGTAGTGCTAGCTGGGGATTCTTTGAGCCTGTGGTTTCCTCCAGAATTGCTGCCGTTTAATCACACTTGGCTCAATCAGGGAATTTCTGGGGAGACTTCGGCAGGGCTACTCAAGCGCCTTAAGCTTCTAGATCCAGCCCAACCTGATGTCATTTTCATTATGATTGGGGTGAACGACTTGATTCGGGGGACGCAAGATCAAACGATCTTGGCCAATTACCAAGAAATTATTCAAGATCTGCGCTGGACTCATCCCAAGGCAAAAATAGTGGTTCAGTCGATTTTGCCCCATGGCGGAGAAGCGGCAACCTGGGAAGGACGCGATCGCCTCTTGCAGATTTCCAACAATCGGATTCGCAGCCTGAACCATAAATTGGAACGGATTGCGGGGAAAGAGGGCACTCTTTACTTGGATCTGTATCCCTTATTTGCAGATCAACGAGGCAATCTCCGATCTGAACTCAGTACGGATGGTTTGCACCTGAATGATTCGGGTTACTTAGTCTGGAGCACAAGTTTGCAACTATTTCATCAAGTTCATCAAGTTAAACTGAATCATTAAACGGAGCCTATTTCTGCTCTGGGTGGGCCGCTTCAGGAGCAGAAGCTCCCATTTGATTAATGATCCCAATCATCTGATAGAGGCGGCCAATATCCCGTTGATTGAAATGTAAGACCAATCGCGGCAAGTTTTCAGTCTCGTCCCCAGATTCTTCGGGTAAAACCTGGCTCTTTTCAATCCGTCCCTGCACCAAAATATCTTGGAACAGCTCATTCAACTGCTCAACATTTGCCTCAGTTAGTTCAGACTTGAGACGCATGACAAACTGACCTTTGACATAGCGACTGGAATGATAGATGCGATAAAAGCTCTCAATCACATCACAGGCAACGGCAGTATCGTCTGTAATCGTATAAATACTGGGGTCTTCAGGAGAAATTAAGCCTCGGCGCAGTAACTGCCTCTCCACGAAAATATTCCAGTCATGCCAATAGTCTCCTCCTGGCTTATCGATCAGCACAAGGGGGGCGGGGCCAAATTTTCCCGTTTGAACCAGGGTCAAACATTCAAAGGTCTCATCTAAAGTCCCAAAACCCCCAGGAAACATCGCCAGAGCGTCACTCTCCCGCAAAAAAAACAACTTGCGGGTAAAGAAATATTTAAAGTTGATCAGTTTATGATCTCCTTCAATATAAGGATTAGAAGATTGTTCAAAGGGAAGTTGGATATTCAGACCAAAAGAATGCTTGGCTCCTGCGCCTTCATTCCCTGCCTGCATGATCCCTCCCCCTGCCCCCGTCAACACCATGAATCCACGCTGGCTGACACACCGGGCAAAGTTTGCCGCCATCTGATATTCTCCTGCTTCTGGGAGAGTTCTGGCTGAGCCAAAAATGCAGATTTTGCGAACGTGGCGATAGGGGTGAAACACCTGAAAGCCCTGCTCCATATCAAATAAAGCAGCAGACAGAATCTTCCAGTCCAAGGTCTCAAGGTCTGCCGATGCCATTCGGAGCAAGCTTGCCAGCGATCGCATGATCCACTTTTCGTGCCTCAACTTGGGCAATCGATGCATGAGCTGAATCAACTGGGATTGTAGGGAGACAATCGTATGCTCTACGTCCAAAGAACCCATAAACTTTTAAGAGAAACACAATAGCGCGCCTTTGGTCTCAAATCCCAAGACGCGACATTCAGAATACCTAACCTTGAGAATACCCGACACTGGGAAAAGTATGACCTAGAACCCTCTGCCTCAGATTCCAACAACGCTTGGGCGCTTGATTCTTGGCAGAAGCTCACTAGAGATACTTCTCTAAGGTGTTGGCCAAGGTACTTTTAGGAACTGCCCCGACGACCATATCAACCCGTTGACCCCCTTTGAAGATCATTAGCGTTGGAATACTACGAATCCCATATTGGCTGGCAACATTCGGGTTTTCATCGGTATTGAGCTTCACAACTTTGAGTTTCCCGTCGTACTGCTGGGCAATCTCATCGACGACTGGTGCAACCATTCGACAGGGGCCACACCAAGGAGCCCAAAAATCGACTAGAACTGGAAGTTCACTGTCCAGTACATCTTGCTTAAAGCTCGCATCTGTTACTGCTGTGGCTGCTGACATGCTTTGCAATCCTTATTACGTATCGTACGGTCATAACATAGTTTACGCAGAGACGAACCAATTGACTACCCCTAGAAAGGCTGACTCCTGATTTGACCTAAGGAGACTGCCAGAACCTCTGGGAGATCGAAAGGGCCTTACCTAAAACCTTAACTGTATTACGACTCGAATCCTTTTCTTAATTTTATCCAGACTGAGGGAATTTTTAGCTGTATAGATCTCCTGAGGAAACAAAATTTAAGAACAAAATTTAAGGGAAAGTTGAAGGGTGAGTCTGGAACCTCTTCTCCAAGGATCTGGTCTTTAGTACTGGGATCTACTTCGATATTCGGCGTTACTGAATGTGGGGATGGATCTGTCTGAGTTGCAAGTTTCCTCGCCCCCTAAATCCCCCAAGCTTGGGGGATTTAGGGGGCGAGGGGGCGAATTCATCCTGATATTCTTGTAACGGCGCAGGTAAAGGTGCAGGTTGGGCCTCATTAAATCAGGCTCTCCGAACCCCAGCCCAGTCACAACCCTCCAGAGTTGGCAATAAGAAACCGCCCGAACAATGTCCAGGCGGAGTGTGGTGTGAGGAGTGAACGGAAACATACGTCTCCGCTATTTACTATTGTGGCATCTCCTTTAGAATCTTTCCATAGAGAACCCTAATTTTTACGACAAATTTACAAGTTTTGTCAAGGGAGCCATGATGATCATTTCTAATCTTTAGCTATTCTCGACCCGTTAGCCATTCTCAACCCGATCCGGTGAATTGCGGGGGAACCTTGGCTACGGCTGACTAGATTTTGTGGTCGAGATTGACCTTGGGATGCAATAATACTCTCAGCGTGCTGCTAAAGTTGCACGGCTAGTTGAAGTTTAAATGTTAACTCACGTCAGAAAGGGAATCATGTTGATTACTCTGGGTACATATTTGGCACTAGCAGGGGCCTACTTGTTGGTTATTCCAGCGGCACTCTACGCCTACATGAATAGTCGTTGGTATGTTGCCAGTTCTGTAGAACGGGCCCTTATGTACTTCATGGTGTTTTTCTTTCTTCCTGGCTTGATTTTACTAGCTCCTGTTTTGAACTTCCGTCCTCAACCTCGCAAGATCGAGGGCTAATGCGACGAATTGATGTGATTGGCATTGGCTTGGGTATTTTTGCATCTGGGGGAATTCTCTACCTAGGATTGGAAAAGTTTGGTTTAGACAGCACAAAGGCAGGAATTTGGAGTCAGGCGATTCTAGTCGGAGGGCTGGTTTTGGGCTGGTTGGCAAGTTATCTGGTTCGAGCTGGAACCCACACCATGACCTACAACCAACAGCTTCAGGACTATGAGGAAGCAGTTCTGCAAAAGCGACTGGAAGAACTGACCCCAGAAGAGCTAGCAAAACTTGAAGCTGAAGTTGATCAAGAAAAGCGTCAACAGTCTTCTATTGCGGCCAAGAATGACTAACAAGAGCATGATTTCTGTCTCCCAACGTTTTGAGTCCTTGCGCTCTTCAGGCTCCCAACACGCAAGGTCTCAATGTGCCCTGATTCCTTTCATTACAGCGGGCGATCCGAATCTGGAAATAACAGCCAAAGCATTACAACTCTTGGATCAAGCTGGCGCGGACTTGATTGAATTGGGTGTTCCCTATTCTGATCCGTTAGCAGATGGGCCTGTGATTCAAGCTGCGGCAACACGGGCTTTGCAGCGCGGCACTAGTCTTGACCAAGTATTGAACATGCTCAGAACGGTCAGCCCAACTCTGCGCGCCCCTGTTATTTTGTTCACTTACTACAATCCCATTCTGAGCCGGGGGGTTCAGACGTTTTTAGAACAAATTTATAGCGCTGGAGCACGGGGCTTAGTCATCCCTGATTTGCCCCTGGAAGAAGCTGGACTGGTCTTGCAAACAGCCAAGGAAGTTGGGATTGAACTGACGTTACTGGTTGCTCCCACTAGCCCTCCTGAACGGATTGTCGAAATTGTTCAGCAATCTCAAGGTTTCATCTACTTGGTTAGTGTCACTGGAGTAACTGGGATGCGAACCCAGATTCAGGATCGGGTACAAACTCTGCTAGAACAACTGCGATCGCTCACAGATAAACCCATTGGCGTTGGCTTTGGGATTTCCCAGCCTGAACAAGCAAAACAGGTGCGAGGGTGGGGAGCCGATGCTGTGATTGTCGGCAGTGCGTTTGTCAAACGCTTGGTGGAAGGAACTCCAGAGCAGGGTTTAGCACAAGTTACTCAGTTCTGCCAGAGCTTGAAAGCAGCAATTTCTGATTAAGCTACAGACGACGGTTTTGCCTAGGACGAAGCAATAGAATGCTTCAACCTGCAGCGGCACATCTACCTCAAATAACAGTTTCTGTTTGAACCGTAAGGTTACCTGGTTTATTGCCTCGATCTGACTTCTTGACTCAATCATCTTCTCTTCAACCTTTGTGGCATCAGCCTGATCCAACCGATCAGAGACTTGAATCAGAGCAGATTCAGATTCTAAACCAACGGAATTCGCTAATCATTCATTTCTGTGCAATGCCTCCCGTCTCGTTGGAGATCGATTGATCTGGCAATTGCTGTAGTCACAATTGCTGTCATCATCATTGCTGGAGGAGGGGGCCAAGGTTGACCACTCGCTTGATTGATGAGACACTAGCACTGATTAGATTACAACTGTAATACTCAACCTTAACGTTTATATTTCATAGAGTTGTCATGCCAAAGCCGACTGCGTTTGCTGTTCATTTAATGATTGAGGGGGGCCACCGCGAAGAAGTGCGCTTTTCCACACTTCAGGATTTCCAGGTGTGGTATCAGAAGGCGCTGCTTCCGGTTCGAGATTCTACAGATTTTGTGAATGTGCCGATTAAGACGATGCAGGGAGAATATATGGTGATTCGTCCTTCTAGCATTAAGGCAATTCGAGTTGAGCCAATCTTCACCACCAGTATTGATCGGGATGATGTTGAGTAGTGCAAGGTAATATATGACGACTAACCAGGTGATTGGGGTTGATATCGGTGGATCGGCCATCAAGTTAGGGCGATACGATGTCCAGGGAAAGTGCCATCAGGCTCTCAATGTCCCAACACCTCAACCCGCCACACCCTTGAATATGTTCAATACCCTAGTGGAGGCGATCGCCCAGATTTTACCTATTGGGTCAGGGGTGGTGGGGATTGGAATTGGTTTGCCGGGGCCTGTTGATGCCGCAGGGCGAATTTCTAGGATTGCGATTAACCTCAAAGATTGGCAGGATGTGCCCTTAGCAGAGTGGGTTGAGGCCAAGGTTGGAATTCCAGTTGTCATGGCAAACGATGCTAATTGTGCGGGTTTGGGAGAGGCATGGTTGGGGGCAGGACGGGGCATTCAAAATTTAATTGTGATTACCCTAGGGACTGGAGTTGGTGGTGCTGTAATTTTAGAGGGAAAATTGTTTGTTGGTCATCGGGGAACGGCTGGAGAGCTAGGATTGATCACATTAAATCCAGATGGCCCTCCTTGTAACAGTGGCAATCAAGGCTCCCTAGAGCAGTACGCCTCTGTTCAGGCGATTCGTCGAGCCACAGGGTTTGAGCCTGCCGAATTAGCGGCCAAAGCCTACAGTGGAGAAATTGAGGCCCTAAAATTCTGGCAACAGTATGGACAATGGTTAGGAGCAGGGTTAGCGAGTTTAATCTATATCCTTACCCCTGAGGCGGTTATCCTAGCTGGAGGGATTAGCGCTGGAGCCGAACTGTTCTTATCAGAAACCAGATCTGAGATTGAACGACGGGTGTTACCCAGTTCCCGCGAGGGGTTACAACTGTTGATTGCGGAGTTGGGCAACCAAGCTGGGGCAGTCGGAGCGGCCAAGTTGGCCCTGCAAACATTCAACTAATCACTAGATTTAGGAATAAGTTTAGGAATAAGTTTAGGAATAAGTTTAGGAATAAGTTTAGGAATAAGTTTAGGAATAAATTATCTCTGCTCTGATCACGATTAAGCCTCACAAACGCCTCTATTTTTGTGGAGAAGACTCACACTGCTTGATCTTATTTTCACGCTTGGAGCCTCACTCTTGAAGCCGTAGAATACAGTTGGCATCCATGATAAAAAAGTGTTCATATTGTAATGCTAAGCATGGGTTGATTGTTGTTGATAGCGCAGGTATTTTGCTGGCTTGAACTAATGCTAAAGCAGTTTGACCTGCGGGAAATTCCGTCATCCAATCATTCCTTTCAAAAAACTGAGGAGTAAAAGCTGACTGTTCAACTAGAAAGAAATCAATTCCATAGGTCTGAATAAACTGTTTTAAAGTGTCCAGACTGGGACTATAATGGGCTTGAATCAAGTCAACTGTACGCTGATTTGCCCGACGATAATACCCCAGTTGATAAGGAATTGTATATTCTCGACCGATGAGAATTGAACGCTGAGCAAAAGTAGGGAGTTGGTTAACTTCTCCAGAGAGGGAAGCAATTAAACTATCCTTGGGTTGATGTTGAAAAAAACTGTACAACCCAAGCCTCTCACCGGCTCGATATTTCACTAAGGGAAAGAACGGCACAAAACTTGGATAAAGCAACAAAACCGCGAAAATTAAACTGATCAATCCCAAAGAAAAAAGAGTTTTAATTTGGCTGAATGATTTAGAAAATTTGTCTTGGATTTCAAGCCAATTTAATACAGCATCAATGATCAACGTCAGAGCGATCGCGGTTGCAGTTGTGATGACAATTCTAAAGCTCAATCCCGTATAGCGACTCGGTAAATGCAGTTTGAACAAAACAGCATGAGCCATGAAGAACATGAAAATAGCAGCAGTTAAAAGTTGCAATATGATCCAGATTTTGGACTTAATCTGGTTACTTAAAGGAAACGTTTTGCGGAAAATCAGTAAAATAGGAAGGAATAATCCTGCACATTGAGTTGCTGGGGTCAGCAAAGATTTAGGAAACATCCCACTTCGCCGACCAGTGAACCAAAAGTCAATCGGATCAGCATGAAAAAACATGCTACGTCCGTTGGGAAAAAATTCTAGGGATTGCATCGCTTGTTCCCGATTAATAGTCGGGCCAAATTCTGAAGTGTTCAGGGCGTAAGGCAGAAGCACAAGGAAAGCAATGATTAAACCCAGGATTGAAATTTGAGCATTAACACTTGGCCAACTGAGTTGCAAACGACCTGACTTCCAACTTAAAAATCTCAATCCTAAAATACCAGCGGCAACAAAAACATATTGCGGGTAAAATAATCCTGTTAAAGCAAGGGTCACGCCAACTCCAACTTTTGAATTTCGCAATAAATAATACAAAAAACCAATAAAAATAGGATAAATAAAAGCCCTTGGAGTTCCAGAAGCAACATCATCTTTCAACCAAATCACTTGATTTAAAATCAAGCTGCCAATAAATCCTGTGAGGGGAATTGGTAGAAGTTCTAAGCAGAAATAGAAAAAATAATACGTTGAAATTAGGGCTAGGATGGGCGGAAGAATTCGGCAAAAGACAAGAGGATTGATGCCAATACTTGCACCGAGCTGATAAACCGCTGCATATCCTGCGGGAGCAACAGACTGAAAGTAGTCTGCGATTAAATCATTGGGGAACAATTCTGGATCAATAAATCGCAACATCCAAAAGACATGTTGTCGAGCATCATCTTGAACTAAATTTGGCTGTATAAAAGCTTGTTTCAAGGAGAGTAACCCATAAACTCCTGCAACGCTCAGGCTCAAACCTAGCCAAAAGGTCAACTCCGTTCGACTGATTTGATGAGAAGATTGAGTCAAAATACGATGCAGAGGTCGAAAATTCATTCCTGTCAAAATTGAACGTTAAGAATACAGTTTGTGTCAAGAACAATCAAGTTTTCTACTTGAAGTATTGTACAAGAATCTGTCAGGGTTGCAAGGATTGGCTGAACTCCTTGGATTAAATTTTTTTCGACTTGTGGAATAACTTCTGGACTGAATTTCTGGAGAAAGTCACTTTTATTCAAGTACTCTGGTGTAAATGTTTTGGACTCCAATAGCCAAAAATTAACGTTGTAAGTCTTAATAAATTGTTGAACTGTTTCGAGATTAGAACTGTATTGAGCTGCAATTAAAGCTTGAGCACGCTGTTGGATCTCACGATAATATTTCTGATGATAGGGTAAAGCATATTCTGAACCTACTAAAATCGAACGCTGGGAAAAAGCAGGTAAATTATTGGCTTCTGTAGAAATGGAGGCAATTAAAGTTTCTTTGGGCTGACGTGCAAAGAATTCGTAAAGTAATGGAAATCGACCAACTACGTAATTTGTTGTGGGAAAGTGATTCAATAGAGCTGGATAACAAAGTAGTAAGAAAAGCACCAAGCTTAGGATGAATTTGACCGGAAAATTTGTGGTTTTCCAATGCAGTTTGCGATACAAAAAATTTAGAAGGATTGTAATCGCAATTCCCCCAGAAATTGCTGCAATAATTCGTAAACTATGATGACTATAACGACTTGGATGGTGGAGTTTGAACAAAAAAGCATGAGCCAGAAAAAATAATCCGATTGAACACAGGATTACTTCAGGTAATAGAACAATCTTGCCAGTGACGTTCTTAATCAGCGGAAATTGAGTCGGATATTGAAGTAAAATTGGTAGAAGTAATCCAGCACAAACTTGAAGGGGAACTGATTTTAAAAACCATTCCTGAGGGAGTAGTCCAGAGCGATCGCCTGTCAACCAAAAATCCCAAGGTTTATCTGTAAAAAATGCTGCCCTTCCTCCCGGATAGAATTCAGGTAAGTTCTTGGCCTCTGCTAAGGTAATCACACTCCCAAACTCTGAAGAGTTGAGTGAGTAGGGGAGTAAAACAAGACTACCTGCCCCCAAGCCAACCAATAGTGTCCAGAAAAGAGGCTTAAGCTGAGATCGGTTAACCGTTGTGATTGGAAATCGCGTTCTGAAAAGATTGGCAACTTTGATCTTGCTAAATTCTTTTAGATAGAGAGATGTTTTGTTTCTAAAGCAAACCTTAAATACCTGTAAACTTAGCACTGCCATTCCCAACAAAACCCCTTGAGGGTAAAACAAACCCAGCAGTGTTATTGTCAGTCCAACTCCTCGCCAAGATTGACGCAATAAGTAATATAAAAACGCCAGAAATAAAGGATAGAAAAAAGCTCTAGGAGTGGCGGTGATTAAATCATCTTTAAGCCATAAATTTTGATTTAAAAGGAATGTTGCCAAAAATCCAGCCATCGGAACCGGAAAAATTTGCCAACAAACACCAAAACAGTAGCCTGTTGAAATCAATCCTAAAATTGTCGGTAACAGTTTATTGGCTAGGAAGGGATGAATGCCAAACAACTCTAACCCTTGATACAGAGTTCTGTAGCCGAGAGGGGCAACGGATTGAAAATAATTGATAATGAAATCCCTGGGAAATAGCTCTGGGTCAACAAACCGCAACATCCAGACAACATGCGATCGCGCATCATCTTGAATCACATAATCCGTTTGAAAGGCTTTAGTGAATGCCCAAATTCCACAAATTATAGAGGTCAATAGGCTGCAAATAAATCCTAATTTAACCGGATTTCTATTGAATGTTTTCAAGGAGTTACTCTTAAAAGCTGTTTGAAGAGTTGCTAATACTAACCTAGAAAAATTAAGCTAGAAAGAGTGAGTCTTAAGTCTACCGATAGGATTCAACATGATCTGACACTTTTTGGGAAATTTCAGGGTTATAAATGCGTAGATAATTCCAGTAATTGCCAAACACTGATTTCACATAGCCGTAGGTTTCTGGGTAGGGAATTTGTTCGACAAACGCATCTGGATCATTAAAACTAAACCGATTGACCCACTCAGAGACTGCGTTGGGGCCCGCATTATAACTGGCAACAGCTAACAAAGAGTTGTTATTGTACTGTTGATGGGTGAAATCAAGATAGTAGGTTCCCAAATTTACATTATCATTGATGTCTTCCAAAGAATAGCTTGTTAACTGCATTTTTTTCGCCACTTCTGCCCCTGTTTCTGGCATCACTTGCATCAGCCCTGTTGCCCCCACAACAGATTTAATCGAGGGCATAAATCGAGACTCTTGCCGAATGAGTGCAGTCACTAAAACAGGGTTGAGTTGACGTTCTTTTGACCAATTCACAATTGTGTCTAAGTATGGAAAAGGATACAAGGCTTGCCAATACTCAGGAGTTTTTTTCAAGGCCAAATATTGCGATCGCTCCTCTGGATCTTCCCGCGTACTCAGACTCGAGAGCATCCAGAGTCCATCTAGATTATCCCCGATTCCCAATCGAACTAACCCATCGGTATACTGTTCGGCGACGGAAGGCTGCTGGCGATTTTGAAATTCGACTTGCCACAACGTCCAGGCATCCTGATGTTGGCCCAGTTGATACAATTCCTTGAAGGAGTCTGACCCCGCAGGGGGACTGGGGTGACCGCTAGGATATTCTACCTTGGGAGCCATCTCTCGCACCGTTGTAAATTCACCCACCGGCCAACCCAACTGTACTGCCGATCTCCAGGCGTAGTAAGACTCCGGATGGCGGGCTACCACATACTCAAAGGCTTTCTGGGCATCTTTGGAACTCCCCAGTTTCTCCGCCCATTCTCCTACCCAAAATGCAGCTTCTGGAGCCAGTTCGCTATCGGAGTTTTCAGCAACTAATTGCTTGGCCCAGTCCGAGGCTATTTTAGTTTTGCCACCTTTGGCCGCCTCTTGGGCCAATTCCCAGCGCAATTGAGCGGCAGCTTCTGAATGACTGTACTGTTTCAAGAGCACCTGACGGGTTTTGGAGGCGGATTCGGGGGATTTCAGTTTATCCAGAAGTTTGGACTTATCCAGTAGCGCTTCCGGTGCGTGTCTGGGAAACCTGGCAATGACTTGATCCAGCAGAGGCACGGCTTCTTGGGGTTTCTGGAGGCGGGAGAGTCGTAACAGACCAAATCCAGCATCTTCACCCTGGGGATTTTGTTCGTTGGGAAAAGCTTTAATCAGCGCCTCATAAGCCTTGCGAGACTCTGGAATTTTGTCATCTAGCCAAAGTCCACGGGCGTGACGGTAAAGATTTTGAGGGGTGCGGGGTGCTTTGGCATAGGCGATCGCTCCCTTGCCATAGTCCTGCTTTTCCCAAGACCCAAAGGCTATGACTTCCCAATCTTCTGGGGTAAGTTGCGGGCCAAATTTTGCTTTTAGTAGCTCTAGATAGGTGCCGTAGTCTTCTAGATAAATTCCGTGTCGGGCAATCAGCCGCAGTAGATCAGGCTGATTTGGATTTTGCTTCAGGCGAGTTTGGGCAATCTCAACGGTGCGGGGATGGGCGGGAAATTTGGCGATCGCCTGATCCCAATGTTCTGGCTTGGTTTTTCCCAGGACGTACAGAGCTTCTGCAGCGACAGGATGGTTGGGATAGCGTTGCACCAGATCTAGCCAGACTTGCTGGGTTTGAGTGGCATCGCCCTTCATTTCATAAGCTTGGGCTCGCTTCAAGGCAATGTTGCCCGCCAGGTTGGGGTACTCCTGTTCCAAGCCTGCCAACAGTTCAATGGCCTGTTCTGGCTGGTTCTGCCCTAGCAAGTCACTGGCCAATAAATACCGCGCTCGACTTCGTTCTAAGTCAGTTGTTGACCCTTGGGTAAGCTCCTCAAGTTCGGTTTGTCGCTGGTTAGGGGAGAGGTAAGCCAGTTGGAGAACTCGATCCGTTTCCTCTACTTTTTCCGAGGAGACTGTTCCTGATGGCCAAAATTTCTGCATCTGAGTGACAGGAATGAAAATTCCAGCAATCAGGGCGGCGCTAGCAACACTAAGCAAGAGAACAAGTTGAGTTAGCCGTCGGTTTGTGGTGAACATAATGAGTTAGGGATGAGCAATCTAATTCACTTGACACAAAATCCACTGTAAGGCCATTGGCGGTTGGGCCATTGGAAAAACGTCTCGTCCAAGACACCAGTGTTCGTACCAGGAGGTCGGAGGCCAAGCATCTGGGGAAAGATGAGCTTTTTCGTAGGCATAGACGGATTCGGTAGAGAGCACCCTCAGAGGGAGTGTTCCTATTGCCGCTCTTAAATCAGCCTGGGTCATCAAATAAGACCACTGAATCTGGGACATCTCCCGAACCCTAGGATCGGGTTCGTAGCCCTCCTCCGCAATAAAAGTGCTAAACAGCAGCAGACCCCTGGATTGAATCGCATCACACACAATCTCCAACAACCTATGAACTTCATCCACGCTGCGGAAATGGGAGATCACCTCGGCAATCACTCCTAACTTATAACAGTTCTGGGGAAGTTTGAGGGCAGGGTTGAGAATATTGCTTTGAATCGCTCGTACCGGTAGGGATTCTGCTTTGGCCGCCTTGGCAATGATCTGGGCAAACTCTGGAGTTAACTCAATGGCATCTACTGGATGACCCCTGCGGGCCAGGGGTAGGGCATTGCGACCTACTCCGGCCCCAACGTCTAGGATGGGAGCTTGAGCTGGGTTATCGAGTTGATCGGCGATCGCCATGAGCTTAGCATCAGGATAGGAACCAAATAAAGGGCCTGTGCGGTTTGTGAGCCAGCGTTCATATTTGTCTTCAATTGACAGCACTTCGGTATTGACTGAGATTTTTAAACCGTTGGTTAGGCCCTGGGTCGGATCAGGGGGCTCATACTTAAAAATGAGGCGAGCATGGGGCGAGGCATTGTAGCCCTCTTTCAGTTTCTGGGATACGAGTTGCCGCAGGGCCTGAATTTCTTGGGGGGTAAAGTTTTGCCCTAATGCGGTTAACAGCGTGCTGAATTGTGCCATGTATTCTTCCAACAACGCCGGAACACAGGGCAACGCAAGCTGGCCACGGGCTGAGGTTAGCCGCTTCACTTTCAGGAGAAGAACATTTTCAAGCACCTTCGGATCTCTAGCTGTTGCTGGCTGATTCGCTACCACCCGTCCAATATCCTTTTAATAAAGCCTTAAGTGCTACTGTACAACATCAATCTGCTCTCTATTAAAGTAGGTCTGATAGGGTAGGTCTGATAAAGTAGGTCTGGGCAGATGATTTGAGAGCAAAATACAACTTTTCAAAGAGTGCTAGGTTACCAGTATAGCAATCTGATTTGAAGCGTGAACCTAGGGCTTTGTCTATGTAGCTTGCCAGCGCTACAGACGGCTCCCATCGGTCATTACTGATGACTACATCTTATGCCGATTAGGGATCACCTATGAAATATTTGAGCAAGGGAGCAAATGGATTCGAGGCTTTCAAGGTCTTCGCAGTTTAGTCTTTCTGGCTTGAAGAAGCGTTTCACCGAAGTTGTGAAGTGGCTCAATCTCAAATATTATCTAGGTTGATGACACAATTTCAGTTAATGTATTCACATGGCTTCAATATATGCTTTTCTGCAACCTTTTCTAAGAAGATAGCACTACGATATTCTCACAAAAAACCTCGATCTCAGAAGTTCTTGGACGCTATTGAGTCAGTGATTCTAAATGTACTAGAATTAAAACCCCAGTTTTTCTACGAGGTTAAAGCCAAACTAGACTTGTAGGGATGATCCCCTTCTGATAAGATCTTAGGGAAAAGTTAGTATAAAATGCCTAGCTTCCTAGTCTAAGGTCACTCGTTGATCAGAGCATTGGCAGGTTGTCTGAAGTGAGTGGTTGATTCATCCACAGTCCCAGGTGACATGTTCTTTAGGGGCGTTGGCTGGGTTTTTTGTCTTTAGAGTTCAGTTAGTGAATTTTGTAAACAGTTTTGTCGGTCAGAGGAAACTATGGGAAATAAGCCGGATCGTGTTGTATTCATTGGCGTTGCTGGAGACTCCGGATGTGGAAAGTCCACATTTTTGCGTCGGATAACAGACATTTTTGGGAAGGAGTTTGTCACGGTTATTTGTCTTGACGACTACCATAGTTTGGATCGCAAGCAACGTAAGGAAACGGGAATTACTGCTCTCGACCCGCGAGCGAATAACTTTGACCTGATGTATGAGCAAGTCAATGCCCTCAAAAATGGTCAGTCAATCATGAAGCCGATCTATAACCATGAAACGGGCATGATTGATCCACCAGAACGGATTGATCCAAACCATATTATTGTGATTGAAGGATTACATCCATTACACGATGAGCGAGTTCGGGCTCTACTAGACTTTAGCGTTTACCTCGATATTAGTGATGAGGTGAAGATTGCCTGGAAAATTCAGCGGGATATGGCTGAACGGGGCCACCGTTATGAAGATATCTTGGCCTCAATTAATGCTCGCCGCCCTGACTTTGAAGCCTACATTGATCCTCAGAAGCAATATGCTAATGTGGTGATTCAAATTCTCCCCACCCAACTGATTCCAGATCATAAAGAGCATCAGGTTCTCCGAATTCGATTGGTTCAGAAAGAAGGGATCGATGGGTTTGAGCCTGCTTATCTGTTTGACGAAGGCTCAACGATTAACTGGATTCCCTGTGGTCGGAAACTAACCTGTTCCTATCCCGGTATCAAGATGTTCTACGGGCCAGATAACTACTACGGCAATGAAGTTTCTGTACTCGAAGTAGATGGTAGATTTGATAATCTAGACGAGATGATTTATGTTGAAGGTCACCTCAGTAACATCTCAACAAAGTATTACGGCGAGATGACCCATATGATGCGGGAACACCGCGACTATCCAGGTGCTAACGATGGCAGTGGATTATTCCAGGTGTTAGTCGGTCTAAAAATGCGATCTACCTATGAACGCTTGACTGAAAGTGTGGAAAAGGTTGCTGCTGTAGTTTAGCTTTGCTGTTAAGTTTCAAGTCAGAACTCGGGTGGTAATTTTCAAGTGTAGGCTCGGTTCAAGGAGCGTGAGGCATGCTCCTTTTCCCCATAGAGCAAACCGAATAGACATTAGCGCGAGCAATTCAACTTCCTCGCGCTAATGTTTTGAATAAACGGATTTTATAACAGTTGTCAGACTCTTTCATTTCATAAAGTTTTAACATGGGTTTCCTTAATCGTTAGAGGTGGTTAGTCAAAGTCCAATTCTCAATAATTTGGAGCAATTCCTGGGGAGATTGTGCGATCGCGTCTGGGTTATATTGACGTAGAACCTCTGGAGAATTAAATCCCCATCTGACGGCAATAACTGTAATCTGGGCTTGTTTTGCCGCGATAATATCGCGGGTTTCATCACCTATATAAATAGCCTGCTCTCGGCGGAGCTTTTCCCGCTTTAGCAGTCGTCGAATCATCCTGGACTTTCCAAATAAATTAGAGCCTGAATAAATTTCAGTGAAGAGATTTAGAATCTGATGGTTTTGTAGAACTTGACTGACATTTTCTGTTGTATTTGAAGTAAGAATGTAAAGTAAATGGCCTTGATTTTTGAGTTCTAATAAAACCTCCTTGGTGTGAGGAAATAAATTCACCAATTGAATATCTTTTTTCAGTTCTAACCGAACTCGTCGAATCAAAAGTGGCAACTTGATCCAAGAAATCCCTGAACGTTGGACAATTTGCCGTGTACTTAAATGCTGGAGCTGAACCACTTCCTCTGGCTTGGTGGGGGGATACCCAAACTCTTGAGATAAACGGTTGGTAATCCCAACTAGGACATCCAGGGTGTCTGCTAAAGTGCCATCAAAATCAAAAATGATGATCTTATTCATGATGTTCTGATAGAGCAACCTTCAATTGAATTGGGTACGATTTGAACAAAAAAAGCCCTTGCGATATCCAGTCTAGTTAATGATATATTCATTATGTTGGCCTATTGCCCGTTAGCACAGCCTCTCTAATAGGCAATCTGCAAACATTCGCAAGATGATACACTTAATACCTGCATTTAATGTTTGTACTGAATCTTATCTATCTTATTTTATAGAACCAATGAAGCAGACACTCCCTACCCTATACCATTTCTATGATTTGAGCTTCTACTTGAACAACGTTAAAACAACACAATTAATTACTCTAAATTAAAACTTTAATTGTTAACTCTAAGCCAAGAATTCTTCTAGCTTATGCTGATTCCAAAGAGACTGATACAGTCCTGGCTGTTGAACTAAAACGGCATGGGTTCCTTCCTGAACAATCTCACCCTGATCCATCACTAATATCCGATCAGCCATCGCTGCAGCAGACATCTGATGAGAAATAAACACAACCGTTTTACGTTGTGCTCCCGTTCTCAGATTACCTAAAATTTCAGTTGCCGTTTGGTTGTCAACACTAGAAAGGGCATCATCCAAAATTAAGACAGGGGCATCAACAAGCAATGCACGAGCCAGAGCGCCCCGCTGCCGTTGTCCACCAGACAAAGTAATTCCCCTCTCTCCTACAATCGTGTCATACTTCTGAGGAAAGTTAAGAATTTCACTATGAATTTGAGCAATCTTAGCCGCAGTTTCAATGTCTGATTGGCTGGCTAGAGGGTTGCCATATCGAATATTGTCTCGAACAGTGGTACTGAATAAAAAACTTTCTTGAGGGACATAGGCGATCGCGCCTCGCAACTCAGAAAGTCTAAGTTGGGTAATGTCTTGGCCATCCAAAAAGATAGAGTCAATGTCGATATCTAGAAGGCGAGGTAGGGAATTGGCCAAAGTCGATTTTCCTGAACCAATCGGCCCAACAATGGCGATGGTCTCCGCAGGTTGAACGGTAAAACTAATCTGTTTGAGTGCTGGGGTTCGACTCTCAGGGTAGCTATAACTCAAATGGCGCACATCCAACCACCCCCGCACCGGAGTCGCCAAAGGCAAGGGATCAGGATGATTCTGAATCCTGGGCTTCACCCTCAAAATGGCCTCAATCCGATCAATACTAACCTCTCCCCGCTGATAAACCGTGATGGTGAATCCGAGCAAAGCGGTTGGAAAGACGAGACGTTCGACGTAGAGAATAAGCGCTACAAAATTTCCGATACTAAGCTGGCCGCTGGCAATGACCCCACTCCCTGTTGCCAATAACACAAGCAAGCTCAGACTGGCCAATCCGCCCAACAATGGAAACAAAATGTTGCGGGTTTTGGCTAAGCCTAGGTTCGCTTCTAAAAGTTCTTGATTGTAGTGGGCAAAGGCCCGTTGTTCATTTTCCTCCTGGGCATAAATCTTAATCAGAGAAATCCCGCTCATGTCTTCCTGGATCAAATCGCTGAGATTAGAAAGTCTTTCCTGCACATCAAGCTGTTGGCTTTGGAGTTGGCCGCTAAACACTTTGACTAAAACCAACATTAAGGGGTAAACCAAGATCGAGAGCAACGTTAACCTAGCGTCGATCAGCAGCATGACGGGCAGGGTCAAGCTATAGGCAAATAAAGTATTGGCCAAGCTCAAGATCGCAAAGCCCAGAAGACGACGGATATTATCTAAATCACTCGTGGCGCGATTAATTAAATCTCCAATTCTATTGTTAGAAAAATAAGCAGGCTCCAAGGTCAAAAGATGCTCAAAAATATTTTGTTTGAGGTCAAATTCTACCTGTCGCCCTACTCCAAAAATTAAGATGCGAGAGACCATTCGGATGATCCACATCAGGGAAGCCAATCCAAAAATCAGGAGTGCCAAACTCGAAATTTGTTTGAACTCAACTGCGGTTTGAAGAGAATCAACCCCGTCCCGAATCAATAAAGGAATATAGACTCCAATCGCATTAACAACGAGTAATGCTAAAATTCCCCAGGTTGACCTTTGCCAATGGGGACGAATATATTGTCCTAATGTTTGAAGTCGAGAATACGCCATCGATTCCTTCTCTAATCATCACCGTGAGCAGACGACCGCTGTGGAAACAGCATACACTCTCTAGCCGTAGGCTGGTTAACCTCTCCTAGACGGGAACCGGGAAAGCGATTCATCCAGCCTTGCAGATAGTCTCGATTGACCTGGCGCTGTTCTAGATCGGAAGTTTCTAGAGGAAAGGGTGCTAACCCTCGAATCGTTGCAGTTGTCACACAAAACATCGACTTTTGAAAACTCTGACAAATTTGCACTCGTAAATCATCCTCGCCCCGACAACTATTGCGATAGATCTCATGCAAGTATTCTGGGAGATAGTGACGCATATCCTGCATCAACTGGGTTGGTGGAATCCCTGGCCCACCAATCGGGAGCGGGTCAGCATACAATGCACCATAGGTAAAATCTCTCTGCTCTGCTGGAATTTGATGCACTTGAGCATTGTAAGACACCGTACCTGGAAATGGGGTACCCCGAAAGAAAACTGCTTCAACATAGGGAATCGCCGTATCTGCTAGAAAGGTCAGCCCCGCCGATTTTGGCAGGATGTCATAAACGCGATCATGAATGTCTACTTGATAGGTAATCGGTTGATTAGCACTTTGAACCAATCCCTGCAAAATGTGCTCGACAACATCAGGAATGGACTGAATTTCACCCCGATCATAGCGATCGGAGAGATCAAGAAACATATCGCTCATCACCCGCCAGAACTGTCCTAATGCACTGTAGTAAGCTGATTGCCGAATTTGCTCTGGAATAAATTCAGGAAATAGTCGATGTAGCATCAACATCAAACTATTACCTTTGAGTTGGGCTTGAGTTGCAGTTTCTGCTAATTGCTGAAACTCGGGTGAATCTAGATACTGATCAAGACCGCCCCCACCATGCCACATCATGGTTCTCATGCAATACTCAGCATATTCATAATTAATTCGATCATGCCACCAATACTGCAATAACTTTGGCCAATTAACTTCGCCATTGAAGTATTTGAAAAAGGGAAACAGCACTAAAAATTGGTGATCAGCAATGTAAATCAGGTTGTCAGAATAAGCACCGATCACAATGCCATAGCTCTTCAAGATCCCAACCACTTCAATAACGTTTTCTGGGGAGTCGGGCAAGAGCGCATCCCCTGATTCAAGGCGGTTAATATAGTCTTCTAAAGGATGAGATTTACTGGGAGATCGGGTTGTCATACATTCATCAATTCAACTAATCAATTCAACTAATCAATTCAACTAATCAATTCTTCCTATAAACTGTTTGCGGCCTGAGCAACAGTAGCTTGGAGATTCACCAGGGCAGTGGTCGATACTTCAGTCAGTTTTATGAGTAAATTGGGTTGGATTCCCAAGATTACCACAACTAAAGCGAGGGTAATTGCTGGAACGCGATCGCGCCACTGAACTTGAGGTAAATTCACCACTCGATCAGAGAGACGACCAAAGAAAACTCGATTCACCATAATCAGAAAGTAAACGGAGGTTAAGCCCGTGCCGACCATACACAAAAGTGTTTGAACCGGGAAAGCCTCGATACTGCCCCGAAACACGATAAATTCAGAAATAAATCCCACGAGGCCCGGAATTCCAGCGCTAGCCATCACCGCCAAAATCATTAAACTGCCAATCAGCGGCAAACCCCGTTCTGGGTTGAGTAACCCTCGCAGAACGTTCAAATCCCGACTGCCAGATTTCCGATAAACCACCCCCACCAGCAGGAATAACAGCCCAGAGATTAAACCATGACTAATCATCTGCATCACCGATCCCAGCAAGCTCAAGGGTGTTGCCGCAGCAAAAGCCAGCAAAATGTATCCCATGTGGGCAATCGAACTGTAGGCTACCATTTTCTTCATATCTGTTTGAGAAATGGCACAGAACGCTCCATACAACACACTAACTACGGCCCAAGCTGCCATCCAGGGAGCTACGATCGCCCAAGCATCCGGAAATAAGCCGACCCCAAATCGTAATAATCCATAGGTTCCTAGCTTGAGCAAGACCCCTGCCAGCAAGACTGAAATTGGTGTAGAGGCTTCAACGTGAGCATCCGGTAACCAGGTATGAAAAGGAACCAGGGGAATTTTAATCCCAAATCCAATCACAATTCCGGTCAGCAAAATTAACTGTGTCGTCATCGGAAGGGCCGCAATCCCCAGGGAGCCAGATCCAAGCACCTCCAAATCGAAGCTAGGAGCATTGGTCAGCCAAACAATTCCCAGAAATGCAGCCAGAATCAGAATCCCTGAGACTGCCGTGTAGATCAGAAATTTGGTTGCTGCGTATCCTCGTCGTTTGCCTCCCCAAATGGCAATGAGCAGATACAACGGCACCAATTCCACTTCGTAGAACAATAGAAACAGCAGCAGGTTCTGGGCCAAAAAACTCCCGACAATCCCTGAGAAAATCAGTAAAATCAGAGCATAATAGAGCCGATGACGCGGAATTTCTAGTTCCGTACTCCAGATTGCAACACTGACTAATAGCCCGTTGAGCACCACTAGCGGAAAAGAAATCCCATCAACTCCTAGATAATAGTTCAGTCCCAACGGTTGAATCCAGGGAATAAACTCAACCAGTTGCAAATTAGACAGAGTTGGATCAAACAAGCGAGCCAGAATCAGTGACCAAACCAGTAAGCTGCCTGAAACGAGCAGCGCAATTTGACGGCATTGTCGAGCAGTTAATCCTGGCCAAAACCCAACTAAACCCGCTCCGATAATAGGAACCCAAATTAAAACACTTAACATCTTGTTTTCAACCAACCTTCTATAAACTTTCTATAGCAATCGGAATGATTTCTGATCAGAGTCTCATCACGAGAGTCTCAGTTGTAAAAAGGGTTCCAGCCTGCGCGGGCAACTCCACTTCACATTCACAATTCACATTCACAATTCAAATCAGATCAAATCAGATTGTCCGATCGCAACGGAGACTAACTCAACTTTCTAGTACTTTCTAGCAATCTAAACATCGGCTCAGAACTCCCTTAGAACTGCCACAGCATCAGGGCAATCAGCAGCGCCGTTCCGATCGTAATGGTGAGGACATAGAATTGAGATTGTCCTGAAACACTATATTTCAAACTCTCTCCACCCAGAATCGCCCCTAAACCAAACATATTGACAGCTCCATCAATCACATACCGATCAACCCAGGCACTAAAGGCCGAGATGCGATTGACCCAAAATACAACTGTAATATTGTAGAAATGACCGATGTAGAAATCATAGGACAATAAGTCCTGAACTGCTTTCCAGGGCAATCTCACAGGTCGCCCAACCATACCATAGAAATAAATCGCGCTACTAATCACGACTCCCCCTAGGCCCGAGATTAACAACAGGGGCACAGCAGTTTGTTGAATCAGTTCAGTCAGCCCAGAGACTGGAACTTCGACTAAAGGAGCATTCCAACTTAAAAGCAGTTGCCAGTTCTGCAACATCATCGGAACCAACAACGTGACAATCGTCAGAGACACAAGGGGCACTGCCATTGGCCAAGCAACCTCTGGGGATCTGCGAGTTTTTGGCTGAGTCTCCCCTGCAAAGACCAAGCCAAACACTCGAGTCAAACTGAAGGCTGTCAGTCCATTAACGACGACCAAAATTACCACCAGCCACCAAGGCACATGCCAAAATCCACTGACCCAGCGACGCATCGTCCAAAACGTCCCCAAAGGCAGGAGCGCCACTGAACCTGCCGCTCCAACCACAAAAGCTACAGTGGTTGCAGGCATCCGTGACCAAAGTCCGCCCATCTCAGTTAAGTCTTGAGTATTGGTCGTAAGAATCACAGAACCAATACTCATAAATAACAGCGCCTTGGCAATCGCATGGGTAAACAGCAACAGTAAGGCAATATCAGCTTGCTGCAATCCAACCGCAATAAACACTAGCCCTAGGTAAGCACTGGTTGAGTGAGACAACGCTCGCTTAATATCAATTTGAGCGATCGCCACCAAAGAAGCCCCAATCGCCGTTGCTGCTCCTAATAAAATCAAGGCTCCATCAGTCACAGGGGACAAAGCCAACACAGGTTGAAGCTTGATCAAAACATAGGCCCCTGCTCCAACAACCACAGAATTTCGTAGAATCGAAGCAGGGTTAGGCCCTTCCATCGCTTCATCTAACCAGAGGTGGAGTGGAAACTGAGCACATTTCCCAATTGGGCCTGCTATCAAAGCCAAGCCCAGACTATTAGCCACCCAAGGCGATAGCTCCGCCGTCTCTGCCCACAACTCCAGATCTGAGAACGTTAAGCTCCCAGCTAGGGCAGAAATTGCCACCACCCCCATGAGTAACAAAACATCTCCAACCCGCTTGGTTAAAAATGCATCCCGCGCCGCTGTCACAACTAAGGGTTGAGCATACCAAAACCCTACCAAAAGATAGGTTGATAGCGTCAACATCTCCAATAACGCATAGGTCAAAAACAAAGAATCACTCAAGACAATCCCACTAATTGCCGCCTCAAAAAAACCCAGGAGCGCGAAAAATCGGGCGATCGCCCAGTCTTTTTCCATATATCCCAGGGCATAAATTTGAGCAATCAAACTCAGCCCTGTAATTAACTCCATGGCCCCAATGCTGACTGGGGAGATCTCCAAGACAAAGGACAAATCCAGGCCCGCTGCCTGCATCCAAGAATATATAAACTGAGTTGGCGGATAATCCCAAGTTGCCCGAAACACCACTGAACCATGGACAAAAGCCACAATCGTCATGAACAAATTAAAGTAGGCTGCCGGTCGTGGCCCCGTGCGACGAATAATGCCAGTGGCCCAGGGAAGAGTCAGAATGGCACCAATCAAACCATAAAAGGGAATTAGCAAACTCGTTTGTAAGATGAACGGAGTCATCATGGATCAAAAGTCCTAGAACTATATCTGAAAAAAGTTAGCTTAAAATCTGTTACTTAATTTAATGATTTTCTCACTCTTCGGGAGGTTCGTCCAGATTCTCCTAGGCCAGAGTATCAACCCAAGATCAAATCCTAGATCTTCAGTTTAATGCTCTACGGTCTGTGGGCTGTGAAAAAGTCTTCAGTGAAGGGTCAGTGACTCCAAATTCGACAGACCCCAATTGAACGCGGCACTTGAATTCTGTAGAGCAGGTGATACCCTGGCTTGAGTAACAGAGCCCAACCTTGGGGCGAGGGGGTTGCAGGTTCAAATCCTGTCATCCCGATAGGCTGAACCATGGATATGGCAGGCCAAAAGGCTTTCAGATTAAGGGCTCTAGAATTGGAACAACGCGCCGACTACAGGGCCGACGATAAGAAAGTAAAACCCGATCCTAAAACCCTCGAAAAGTATAGATCCGCAGACAACCCGTAGGCCCACTTTTTTAAAGATTCTGTAAAAAATGCTGCCAGAACATTAGTTTTAATACTTTCGTAACTTTTGCTTAATCTTAAACTTTTATGTTCTTAAAAAGGGTGAGTTTGATCGTAAATCCGACTCGTTGACAACAGCACTAAATTTTTCCTACGTTCTGGATTTAGTGTCAAAGTTTTGGGGCATCCTCACAGATCAAGTTTTTAGTGCCGAATTGCGGTTCACTCATTCCTGATTAGGCTAGTCAACTTGACAGTTCTCTCAATTGTCAACTCGGATTTGGAAAAAATGCTCTTGGTTTAAATGACACCTTAAGAGCATTTCAAGATCGCTTTAGTTCATGAGTTTAGGTGCAGCCCTGTGTAATTGACTCTGTCAATTTACTTTGTATTACTTTGTAATTTACTCCGAACAACTTTACTAACGTTTCATTGGAGAAACTCTCTACCATGGCTTTTGAACTACAAATTCTGCATACCTCTGACCAGGAAGCCGGAATTCCGGCACTAAACGATGCCCCCGGACTTTCTGCGGTTTTAAATGCCCTAGAAGGCGACTTTGCCAACACCATTAAGCTGAGTTCTGGGGACATGTTCATTGCAGGGCCATTCTTCGATGCCAGTCGCAGAATCTATGATGGCGGAGGCTCCGAAGGTCTACCTGGTGTGGCTGATATCCTAATTCAAAATGAACTTGGCTGGGATGCCGCTGCCGTGGGGAACCATGAGTTTACTGGGGGATCTGAAAACTTCTTCAATCTCCTTGCTCCCAATGCTGCGATTGTAAATGGAGCAGAAGGAGGCGGGCAAGGCATTGGGGCGGGAGGATATCCTGGTGCAGCTTTCCCCTATTTGGCCACAAACCTCGATTACACTAACGCTGCACTTCCTACCGGTTTAAGTGTTGTGCCAAGCGGGGGTTCCCCCCAGCCCAACAGCTTCACAGGCAGTGTAATCGTTGACATCAACGGTGAACAAGTTGGAGTTCTTGGGGCTGTAACCCCTTATCTCCCGGCTATTGCGAGTATTGGAAATATCGTGATGGAAACTGGCGAGGGAATTACTTCTGGAACTCCAATTGACCAACAAGTGGATGTCCTGATTGAGAATCTTCAGCCTGAAGTTCAAGCCCTCACGGATGCTGGGATTAACAAGATCGTCTTAATGACTCACTTGCAAGAAGCCGAAATTGAACAAGCCTTGGCCCAAGCTTTGGTTGATCAGGATATTCCAGTAGATGTGCATATAGGTGGTGGATCTCACCGAGTTATGGCAAGTGCAGGAACTATTCCACCGCTACGGGAAGACGAAACTCAGCAGAACAGTGGGCAGTTACTGATTCCCTATCCTCAAGAGTTTACCAATGGGGAAGACGATGACGCGGAAAACACAATTTACTACGTTAACACCGGGGCAAACTACCGTTACCTGAGTCAACTCGTTGCCACCTTTGACGATAACGGAGTAATTACAGAAATTGGCGAGGACAGTGGTACTTTTGCAACGGACATTGCTGGAGTTGCTCGTGTCTATCCCAATGAAACTGTTGCAACCATTGACGATGTCAAGGCTCTCGCTGACCCTGAGCTAGTTGCTATTGTTGAAGGAGTCGGCAGCTATGTTAATGGCCTAGATGCCATCATCTTTGGTCAAACTGATGTGTTCCTCAATGGGATTCGCGGCAGTGTTCGGACTGAAGAAACTAACCTAGGGAATTTAGCAGGTGATGCCAACGACTTCTACGCAGAAGAGTATTTAGAAGCAGGTCTTCTCGGAGACGCGCTTGCTGCGTTTGATGGAATTGATATTTCTTTCAGGAATGGCGGCGGGATTCGGGACGCCATCGGTGTATCTTTTGTTGCTGGCGGTGGGGATGACCTGATTCAACTACCACCTCCAGCCAACCCAGGGGTAAATAAGGAAGAAGGTGATGTTTCCCAACTTGATATTTCTAATTCACTCCGGTTCGACAACACCTTAACTGTAGGAACCATCACCGCAGCAGCTCTATACGAAACTGCTGAACATATGGTAGCCAGAGGGCCTACCGCCGCAGGGCAGTTTGGCCAGATTAGTGGTTTTGCCTTTAGCTATGACCTAACGGCTCAACCGCGCACAACTGAGCAGTCTGGAGCACGGATTCAGAACTTGGCCATCCTGAATGAGGACGGAGGCATCAAAGACGCTGTAGTTCGGGATGGAGAACTGGTCGGCGACCCTAACCGTGTGTTTAGCGTGGTTACCTTGGGGTTTTTAGCAGGCGGAGGCGACAGCTATCCCCAAGTGATTGCCAATCAAGTTAACCTGGATGACCTGACAACAGCACCAGATTCTCTTGGGAATGCTGACTTACTGGCAGGAGGTGAACAAGATGCTCTAGCCGAGTACCTGGCAGCGTTCTTCAACGAGGATAATAGTCAAGCTGCCTTTGCAGAGGCAGACACACCCCAAACCCTAGACGAACGTATTCAAAACCTGGCCGTTCGGGAGGATACAGTTTTAGAGAGTGAGGAGATTGTCATTGAAGGAACCGATGGTTCTGATGAGCTGATCGGTTCAGATGCAAATGAAAGATTCTTTGCCAAAGCAGGCAAGGATACCGTTGCAGGCGGTCTGGGTGCTGATCAGATTGATGGGGGTGACGGCAATGATATCCTCCGGGGGGATTTGAACGAGCGCTTCTCGGGTGTAGAAGGTGACAATGACACGATTACAGGTGGGGCTGGAAATGACCGGATTGGCGGCAAATCCGGTGACGACGAACTCTATGGCGATGAAGGGAATGACCGGATCTGGGGTGATGACGGAAATGACATCATTCGAGGTGGTGTGGGAAATGACTTCATCTGGGGTGATGCAGCTTCCGTCGCCGAAGGATCTGACACCTTTATTCTGGCTGCTGGGGAAGGAACGGATACCCTCTTTGATTTTGAAGTTGGGATTGATTTCATTGGGTTAGCAGATGGCTTGACTTACGGTCAGCTCGAGCTAACTCAGGCTGGTAATCGTACGACGATCAGCTTCAACGATGAAACCCTGGCGATTTTGAAGGGTGTCGCCCAACCCCTAGGTGAAGCAAGTTTTACCCTGGTATAGATACCCTGGTATAAATACCAGGGTATAAATCTGTGTAGGATACGAAGTCAGTCAAGTTGTTAGGACTTGACTGACTTCGTAGATAAACCTCTGGCAATCATTACTAATTGATGAGATCTCTGTAGGGCAGGCTTCCAGTTTGTAAGGGCAAGATGCCTGCTCCACATTCATCCTGCAAATCAGATTGCTGCAGGGCAATTTTCAATTCTTCGTTTTTCAATTCTTCGTTTTCCATTGGGTGAGGGCCTGTTGAGCCCGGTCATAGGAGGATGTTCCTGAGGGAACCAACTGTGCTGCCGCGATCGCCTCAGCAAAGTTATTCTGTGCAGCTCGTCCTTCCGCAATATCTAAAATGGCCTGACTCCAGCGTTCAATGTCTTGCTGGGCTTGGAGATAAAGTGGATCATTGGGTAAGATCTGCTGAGCTTGGGCGATCGCCTGATTTAAATTTGAGGCAGAACTCTCTTGCAAGTTTGCCTTTGCCCGATTTAATTGAGTTTGACCGGGACTTTTGGGCTGAACTGGAACTGGACTTACTGGGGCTTGTCCTAAGGGGGGTTGGGTTTGGACTTGAGCGGGTGGGTTGGGAGAGGAAACCGTTGGTTTCTGACCTAGAAGGGCGGCCCGATTGGTGAAGAACACAGCTAAGAGTAGGAATAGAGCGATCGCCAAGCTTCCCAACACAAGTCTGGGTGCAAATCCAGCCTCTGGATTTTGGACATCTCCAGATGTTCGAGCAGCACTCAGGGATTGTGGGCGAGATTGGGGCGTGATCAATGATTCTCTG
>JBOFUV010000066.1:0-4490 GCA_051652765.1 Microcoleaceae cyanobacterium
CTACTGCCATGAATATTGTTCGTTTAGTCCATTGGTTACATGGAGTTCCTTTTTCCGCCACACGATGTTCTCATTTCGCTTCCCTTGCTCCCACAACTTTACTCCTGTAAACCAAGATTAAGTTCGCCAGCAGTATCAACCTTGGGGGGAATTAGGGGGCTATCAAATTGCATAAGCCCTATCCTATTAACCATAAGTAAAAATAAAAGGGGTTGAGGTGAACGTATGACACGAACGTGGACACGCAGCGGCTGGATCATCGCGATCGCAATGGGCCTCGCCAACACCGGAGGAATTGCCCAACCCCTCCCAACCCAACCGCAACCCATCGCCCAACAGCCCACTCAAAATCCAGCCGATGCTAGCCTCAACCGGGGAGCTGAACTATTTCAGCAGGGGACAGCAGAGTCTTTACGAGCCGCCATTCCTGAGTTTCAGAAAGCAGCAAGCTTGTATGAGCAAGATCGAAATCAGACTAAGCAAGCCCTAGCTCTACTTGGCTTGGGTCGGGTTCACAGCGCTCTGGGAGAGAAGCAGAAAGCCCTAGAGTTCTACAATCAAGCTCTGCCCCTGAGTAGAGCGATGGGCGATCGCGCCACGGAAGCCGCCACACTCAGCAATATTGGCAGTGTCTACAACGCTCTGGGAGAGAAGCAGAAAGCCCTAGAGTTCTACAATCAAGCACTGCCCCTGAGTAGGGCGGTGGGCGATCGCGCCGGGGAAGCCCTCACCCTTTACAATTTTGCTAACCTGGAGCGTGACCAAGGCAACTTCCAGAGCGCCCTCACCCAAATCCAGGGGGCGATTGAAATTGTTGAAAGTCTTCGCCGCCAGATTGATTCCCAGGAACTCCGGGCCTCTTACTTTGCCACAGTTCAGGATTATTATGAGTTCTATATTGACCTGTTGATGGAATTGCACCAGCAAAATCCAGGGCAAGGATTTGACGCTAGAGCCCTGCACATTTCAGAGCGGTCGAAGGCGAGAACCTTGTTGGAGCTGTTGCAAGAAGCCAACGCCGATATTCGTGAGGGGGCCGATCCCCAACTGTTGGCCCAGGAAAAGTTACTCCAGCAAAAGTTAGATGCCGTTGAAAAACGCCGCTTGGAACTGTCCAGTCAGGGCGATCCAACTGAGGAACAAAAGTTAAAGCTTGAACAGGAACAGAACACCTTAACGGAAGCCTACCAGGAACTCCGAGCCAGAATTCGCACGACTAGTCCCAAGTATGCAGCCCTAACCCAGCCAGAACCCTTAACCCTGGAACAGATTCAACAGCAGGTGTTGGATGAGGAAACCGTGTTATTGCAGTACGCCTTGGGCAAAAATCACAGCTATCTCTGGGTCGTGGGCAAGAATAGCTTTACCAGTTACGAGTTGCCTCCTGCTAGAGAAATCAACACTGCCGTTAGAGAATTCAGCATCGCTTTAGAGAATCCGAGACCCAGTGCTGAGTTAAGGGCAGCTAAAACGGCTGAGGAATTGAGTCACTTGATTCTGCAGCCTGTTGCAGGTCAGTTGAATGGGAAGCGATTGCTGATTGTTGCGGATGGAGCCTTGCAATATATTCCTTTCGCAGCCTTGGCTCAACCAGGAAGTTCGGACTATCAACCCTTGATCCTAAACCACGAAATTATCAATTCGCCTTCAGCTTCCACCATTGCTACGATTCGCCAAGAAACCCAAAATCGCCAACTTGCCCAGAAAACCGTTGCAATTCTGGCTGATCCCGTATTCGGCACCGATGATGAACGAGTTACTACGCAGAAAACGACTCTCCAGGAGGCGTTACCGATTGCTGCTCAGCAAATGTCTCGATCAGAGAGAGAATCTGGGATTGCCTGGAAACGACTGCCCGGAACCCGCCAGGAAGCCGAGGTGATTCTGGGTTTGGTTCCTGAAGCAGAACGGACTCAGGTGTTTGACTTCAAGGCAAATCGTAGCTGGGCCACCGAACAAGATTTAACGGAGTATCAAATTATCCATCTGGCAACCCACGGATTCTTTAATACCCGGAATCCCGCCCTGTCGGGCATTGTTCTGTCCCTGGTAGATCAGCAGGGCACCTGGCAGAACGGTTACTTGCGACTGAACGAGATCTTCAACTTGAAACTTCCAGCAGAACTGATTGTCTTGAGTGCCTGCCAAACGGCCCGAGGCGACAACATTCGGGGAGAAGGATTAGTGGGAATCACCCGAGGGTTCATGTATGCCGGAACCCCAAGGGTAATGGCAACCCTGTGGCGGGTTAATGATGAAAGCACGGCAGAATTGATTTCCCGGTTTTACCCCAAGCTCTTGGTCGAACAGTTGTCCCCGGCGGCGGCATTGCGCTCGGCTCAAATTGAGATGTGGCAGAGTGAAAGATGGTGATCGCCCCATTTCTGGGCCGCCTTCACCTTTCAAGGAGAATGGCAGTGATTTGCAACAAACAGGACTTACGCACTTGCCCCCTAAATCCCCCAATCATGGGGGACTTTGAGCTTGATTCCCTCCAAGTTTGGGGGGTAGGGGGGCCAAAGAATACTTAACTGCTTAAGTCCTAACAAAGTCTAGTTAAACCTGAGGATTTAACCTCTACCATAAGAGTATTGAAACGCGATGTGCAACTTTCCTGATTGCCCTCACCCTAAATCTCTCAGGACTTACGACTTGCCCCCTAAATCCCCCAATCCTGGGGGACTTTGAGATTGATTCCCCCAAACTTGGGGGGCAGGGGGGCCAAAGAATGCTTACTGCGTAAGTCCTATCCCTCTCCTGTTCTGGGAGAGGGACTTTAACCGATTCTGGCTCCCCTTTTCCCAAGGCCGGAGAAGGGGCTGGGGGATGAGGGATGACGTTAGTTGCACATCGCATTATTGAACGTATTGGCAAGAGGCAATTGGGCTATGGCATACGACTATGATTTATTCGTGATTGGTGCAGGTTCAGGAGGACTGGCGACTTCCAAACGAGCCGCCTCCTATGGGGCAAAGGTGGCTATTGCTGAACATGACTTGGTTGGCGGAACCTGTGTGATTCGGGGTTGCGTGCCCAAAAAGTTAATGGTGTATGCATCCCATTTTTCTCATCTCTACAAAGATGCTGAAGCCTATGGCTGGAGTGCAGTTGAGAGCAAATTTGACTGGAACTATTTGGTCAATGTGGTTGATACAGAAGTCCGGCGGCTGAGCCAATTACACATTGGCTTCTTGGAAAAAGCCGGAGTTGAACTGATCGATGGCTATGCCAAGTTTATTGACCCCCATACCGTGGAAGTGGGCGATCGCAAGGTTACTGCTGACAAGATTCTGATTGCTGTGGGCGGACATGCCACGAAACCCGACATTCCAGGGAGCGAACATGGGGTGACTTCCCGTGAAATGTTCCTGTTACCCGAACAGCCAAAACGGATGGCAGTCTGGGGCGGAGGCTATATCGGTGTTGAATTTGCAGGCATTATGAACGGTCTGGGGACTGAGGTCACCCAGATTATTCGGCGGGATTTGATTCTCCAAGGATTTGATCAAGATCTGCGCTCCATGATTCAAGAGGGTATGACCCAACATGGCGTGCAGTTTTGCCTCAATAGCACCATTGAAGCCATTGAAAAAGTTGATCAGGGCTTGAAACTCACCCTCTCCGATGAAAATGCAGCGCCTTTAATCGTCGATGCAGTGCTTTGTGCCACGGGTCGAGATCCGAGTTTGGAGGGATTGCTCTTGGAAAATGCGGGTGTTGAACTGAATGGTAAGGCGATCGCGGTCACATCGGACAGCCGCACCACTCAACCCCATATTTTTGCCGTTGGAGATTGTACGGATCGGATGAATTTAACTCCGGTTGCCATTGCTGAGGGCCGAGCTTTTGCCGATACAGAATTTGGCCATACTCCCCGCTTCATCACCTACGAAAATATTGCAACCGCCGTGTTTTCCCAGCCAGAGGCGGCAACGGTGGGGATGACGGAAGCGCAAGCTCACGAGAAGTTTGGGGACTCCGTAAAGTGCTACCGGGCTCGGTTCCGCTCATTATTCAATAGTCTGACCGGAGTAGACGAAAAGGTTTTGATTAAATTAATCGTTGAGAGCAACACCGATCGAGTGCTAGGGGCACACATGGTGGGGAAAGATGCCGCCGAACTGATTCAAGGGGTGGCGATCGCCGTCAATATGGGAGCCACCAAGCGGGACTTTGACAACACCATGGGGATTCACCCCAGTAGTGGTGAAGAATTTGTGACCCTGCGTTAACCCTAGCGATTGGAACTGTGAACGATCGTCCGCATGGTTCAGCAGAAGGGCGTTGCTGAACTGTGCGGACTGAATCTGTCTGAGTTGTAAGTTTCCTCGCCCCCTAAATCCCTCAATGTTGATACTGCTGGCGAACTTAACATTTGTTGAGCCAAAAATTAAATGGGAGTTAAAAATAGAATCAGTTCTTAAAAAAAAGGAGTGAGTCAAATGAGCTTTAGAGTGGAGAGCCCAGAACCCATCCCGGTGGAAACAGCA
>JBOFUV010000067.1:0-17348 GCA_051652765.1 Microcoleaceae cyanobacterium
AACACCTGAATAAAGGCTTCCATTGGGGTTGCGCCCAAATCCAAAGCCGCCTCCTCCAAATACGGGTTCAAGTCTGCCAAGCGAGTCGAAACGACCAATGCAACGTAGGACAGACAGAATACTACATGGGCGGCAATAATCGTCCAAAGGCTCAAGGGAATCGCCACAGCCGCCAGAAACACTAGGGTTGAAACGGCGATCGCAATATCCGGGATAATCAACGGCAAGTAAGCCACCCCTTGATAGACCCCTTTGCCAGGAAACCGAAACCGCGCCAATCCCGCTGCCATCAACGTGCCAATCACGGCTGAGATTCCCACGGCAACTAAAGCAACCGTCAAACTATTTTCTAGGGCGGATAGGATGCGAGTATCTTGAAAGAGTTTACGATACCAGTCCAGGGTAAAGCCTTCCCATCCAGCACTGTAGCGGGATTTATTGAAGCTGTAAAACGTCAGAACAAAGATGGGCAGGTACATGTAGAAAAACATTAACCCGACAAAAATGGCCTGCCAAGATACCTGAAATTTTGGTTTGTTTTTTTTCATCTCTTCAGGAAGGTTATCTGGTTTGATCATCAACGTCTTCCTACTCTTTATTTATACTGAATTCATACTGAATTTATATTGAGTATTTTGAGTTTATTTTGAAGGTTTGCCGTCGCCATATTTTAAGAGCAGGGCGATCGCAATGCTGACCCCCATAATCAACACCATGCTCAAAGCTGAACCAAAGCCCCAATTCTGGGTCGCCCCTAAAAATTGGTTGTAGATCAGCCGAGAAACCGTCATGCTAGAGGCTCCCCCCAACAGTTCAGGATCGACAAAGTCTCCTAGAGCACTGATAAACACCAGTAATGATCCAGCCGCAATCCCTGGGAGCGTTTGAGGCACAGTGACCTTCCAAAAGGTCTCTCTGGGTTTTGCTCCCAAGTCGGCTGAAGCTTCTAGTAGCCGTCGATCCAGCTTTTCCAGGGAGGCATACAAGACCGTGACTAAGTATGGGAGGTAGCTGTACGTCATGCCAATAAATACTGCAGGGGTGCGGTTCAAGAGTTCTAAGGCAGGCAATCCCAACAAGGCCAAAAAAGAATTGAGTACCCCAGTGGGTCGCAAAATGGTAATCCAGGCATAGGAACGAAGTAGAGAAGAAGTCCAGAGCGGTAGGACAAAGCCTAACAACAGCAAGTTGCGCCAGCGTTGCGGCGCAAGAATGGCAATCCAATAGGCAACCGGAAATCCCAGCAGTAAACAGAGCAGCGTTGTTCCAGTGGCAAAAAAGAGCGATCGCCCAATCACCTTCAAGTTAATCGGCTGAAACACCCGCAGATAGTTGTCAATGCCATCCGGAATCACCACATCTCCGGGGCGAATGTCCTTGACTAAACTCAGTTGAAAGATGACGAGGGTCGGTAAAACTAGGAGCAGTAACAACCACAGTCCAGCAGGGCCCAGCATCACCAATGGGCCAATCAGCCTGGAGCCCAGGGGTTTGATACCCGGTTTGGGTTCGGACGGAACAGGAGGGGGAGGTTGGGTAGAGACAGCCATTGATGATCTTTTTTTAACCTTATCTAGCTTGATCTAACCGCTGGTCAACTTTGTCCAGTATCGCTCATACACTTCGCTAAATTTTCCCACGGGGGCGATTCCTTCGGATTTTTCAATCACAGACTCTGGTGGGAACAGGGTCGGATCATTCTGAATTTCCTTGGGTAGCTTTTTGAAAGCCAGTTGAGATGGGGTGGCAAAGCTCAACCGTTCGACAATTTGAGCGGCGATTTCGGGCCGGATCATAAAGTTAATCCATTGGTAAGCTGCCTCCGGATTGGGGGCAGACTTGGGAATGACTAAAGCATCTGTCCACAGGGAAGAACCACTGCGCGGAGTCACATACCGCAAGACTTCATTTTCCGGCATGACCTCTGCGGCATCAGACGAGTAACACATACACAGGGATAAATCCTCAACAATAATTTGGGGTCGCCAAGCATCGGTGGTAAAAGAGGCGATCGCGGGCTTGAGTTCTACTAATTTTTCATAGGCTGTTCGAACTTGGTTGAGATCGGTGGAGTTGTAGGAATAGCCCAGCATTCTCAAGGTCGCTCCCATAACTTCCCGGACATCATTCAGCAGGGTAAAGCGTTTGGCAATATCGGCTTGGTTATCCCAGAGATAATCCCAATCTTCCGGCAGTTGCTGCAAAATTCGGCTGTTGTACAGGAGTCCAGTCGTTCCCCAACTCACCGGAACACTATGACGATTACCAGGATCATAGGCTGGACTTTGAAACAGGGGAAATAAGTCTTCTAAGCCCAGTAACAATGAGTGATCCAACTCCATCAACAGGCCCAGCTCTACCATTTTCTGCACCATGTAGTCTGATGGATAAATTATGCTGTAGGCACTGGCTCCTCCCGCCTGAATCCTTGCCAACATGGATTCATTGGAGTCAAATACATCAGCAATGACCTTCAAGCCAGTTTCTCGGGTAAAGAGAGTGATCAAATCTTGATCGACATAGCCTGCCCAAGTGTAGATGTAGAGAGTATCTGCGGCGACTTGAGTATTGGGTGTTGTTCTGACCTCCGCCAATGTCCAGCCACAGCTAGACAGCGTCGATGCAGTCAGTGCTGTGATAGAGGCTTGAAGGAACTGACGACGAGTTTGAGCGCTTGTTGTGTAAAGCCGTTTCCGTAAAGACGTTGGAGGCACGAGTTACCTACTGCTGAAATTCGAATTCATGGAATTATGCTCATCAATACTGTACTTCATTGTTTCACAGAAATTTTCTGACCGGATATTCCTACAAGAGAGTCACAGTCCTCACTCCCCCAGAACAGTACAATCTGTTGGCTGCCAACTGACATAGACGGCAACCTGTTGATCCGATAAGCTCTCTAATCCTTGGGTCTGTCGCACTGTGACTTGTTCCCCAGAGTGAAGCTGTACGAGGTATTGCACATGGGTTCCCAAGTACATGGAATTGATCAGGTGTCCGGAAAACCCGTTAACTGCTTCTGCGGGAGGGTGGCAACTGAGGGAAATTTTCTCGGGGCGAACACTGACAACGACTCTTGTACCATTGCCAATCCCAGCGTAAGACAATTTCTTGCGGCTGAGTTCTGTAGGGCGAGATTCAATTTTCAGCCCCGTATCTGTTGTGATCAACTGGCTGACTGGATCAACGTGTTCAACTCGGCCCCTGAAAAAATTGGTATCTCCAATAAAGTCGGCAATAAAGGGGGTTTGGGGATATTCATAAATATCACTGGGGGAGCCGATTTGTTCAATCCGGCCCTCATTCATGACTGCAATCCGATCGGACATGCTCATGGCTTCTTCTTGGTCGTGGGTGACCATGATGAAGGTCATGCCCAAATTGTGATGCAGATTGGTTAACTCTAGCTGCATCTGCTTGCGAAGCTTCAGATCTAAGGCTCCAAGGGGCTCATCCAGTAACAACACGGCTGGACGATTCACCAAGGCCCGTGCTAAGGCGACCCGCTGCTGTTGTCCCCCGGACAGTTGATAAGGAAATTTGTGAGCAAATGCCTCTAGCTTTGCCAGTTGAAGCACCTCCCGCACTCTTTGTTCAATTTCAGCTTTTCCCTGGCGTTTAATCCGTAAGCCAAAGGCGATATTATCCCAGACATTGAGATGATTAAACAGGGCATAGCTCTGAAAAACCGTATTGACCGGGCGCTGATAAGCAGGAACCTGATTCACTGACTTTCCCCGAATCAGCACCTCTCCGCCCGTGGGAATCTCGAATCCTGAAATTAGCCTCAAGGTTGTTGTTTTGCCACATCCCGAAGGGCCTAATATACTGAAAAACTCTCCCTGACGAATCTCAAGATCAACTCCCCGAACAGCCGTCTCTCCATTAAAGACCTTGAAGACTTTGCGGAGTTCAATATCTAATGGCATTACGTTAGTCTCAGTTGCACCTTGGCCTGATGTTGCTGTCTGGAGCATAGCCACCCGTTCACGTTACGCTTAGATCAAGAATCTCCCTTAAGCTTATCCAAATAAGCCTAGACTGACAAGACAATTAGTGATTAACTGTAAAGTCAGGTGTAAAATAGCGCAGCAAAAAGGTAGACGCTTGAACCACCGGATTTGGTGTGAGGAGATAGAGGCATGAATTGGCAAATGGATGCACTGGAAGTTCTTCAAGAAACCAGTCGAACGTTTTACATTCCGATCAGCCGTTTGCCTCCAATTCTTCAAAGGGCAGTTGCATCGGCCTACCTTTGTATGCGTGCCATTGATGAAATTGAAGACCATGCTGAACTGGATAATTCAACAAAGGTCAAACTGCTACAGCATATCAGCCTGAGTTTGCAGGGAAGTGTTTCTGGCCCCAACTTGGAGGGGACATTGTCTGGTTTCTTTTCCCATCACCCACTCTTGCCAGAGGTCACTCTGCGAGTTGGGGAATGGGCACAATTGGCTCCAGCCAGTATTGCTCCCCGGATCTGGGATGCAACAGCCGCCATGGCCGATCGGATGGCGTACTGGGCCGATCGGAACTGGCGAATTGATTCAGAGTTGACCCTGGATCAATACACGTTTAGTGTGGCTGGGGCCGTGGGATTATTGCTCTCTGACCTGTGGGCTTGGTACGATGGGACTCAAACGAACCGAACCAACGCAATTGGTTTTGGACGGGGGTTGCAGGCTGTTAATATTCTGCGTAACCACCGAGAAGACTTGAAACGGGGGGTTGATTTTTTCCCCCCAAGTTGGACTTCTGAGCAGATGAATAGCTATGCTCATCGCAATCTACTTTTGGCAGATGCCTATGCGGAAGCCTTACCCAACGGCCCTGCTCTGGATTTTTGCCGCATCCCTCTTGCTCTAGCCCATGCTACGTTGAGCGTTTTGGCAGACGGTCAAGACAAGTTGAGTCGGGGGGCTGTCGTCGAGCTAATTGAGCGGGTTTGTAGTGGCACTTAGGTTAAGCCTTAGGATTCAATCCTCTTTTCGAGTTCAGCAAAAGGAGTTAACCAAGCAACATCATAGGGTTGGAGGGCGATCGCCAAGGATTCATTCCTTGGTTTTTCACTAGCTCTTTCACTGACCAGGGCTGTCCAGCCCCTACGACCCACTAAGTCGTACCACTGAAGTGCAAATATTCCCAGTTGATCTAGAGAAATCTCAACGGCACAGGGACGGCTAGTCACATTTGTTAAGGTCAATATGTGTTGATCGCCTTGAGGAGACGTTCGCAAAACGGCAAAGATTTCTGGAGCAAGCTTCAAAATTTTCTGCGCCCCGTTGGGATGAAAGGCGGTTTGTTGGACTCGAATGTCTAGCAACCGCCCCAGCTTTCGCAACAGATAGGCCAATTTAGAATCTGGATCATTGAGGTCTTCCAAAAGACGGCGCTCATCAATCACCCGGCGGTTGATGTCGCGTTTCGATTTAGTTCTCAAGACAGCATCCACATCGTTGCGGCTACCAATTAGACCATGGAAGTAAATCCCAGGAACCCCCCGGAGCACCAACGCAATACTACGGGAGGCTACAAACCGCTTGACCTGGAAGGTAATATCCTCACCGTTATTGTCCATATTCAAGGCACTGAACCAGGTGGTATTGATTTCATAGGGTTCCTCCTGACCGCCTTCTCCCGTTTTATAGGAGATCAGTGCCCCATGTTCTCTGGCATTTTGGATAATGAACTCAATTTCCTCCTCTGGCAAAATGGTCTTGACCCCCATGAGCCCTACTCCATCATGGGTATCTAACATATTGAAAAAGGTTGTCGTTGAGGAAAGAAACTGCAAATCCTTCGCCCAATCAGACAAAACGGTTGAGTCTGATTTGTAGAAGGTATAGAGCACCAAAGGGGGCAGGGCAAAGTTGTAAACCATTTGAGCTTCGTCGTTGCCGTTGCCAAAGTAGGAAACGTTCTGCTCGTGGGGCACGTTTGTTTCGGTAATCAGGGCAACGGTAGGAGCCACGATTTTTAGGATATCCCGAAATAGTTTGATCACCTCATGGGTTTGTTCCAGGTTGGCACAGGGAGTGCCGGGTTCTTCCCAGAGATAGGTGACAGCATCCAGACGAACCATGTTGGCTCCCCGACGAACATAGAGCAACAGGGTTTCTAACACCCCGAGGAGCACTTTAGGATTTTTATAGTTCAGGTCAATTTGGTCAGGGGAAAAGGTTGTCCAGACCCAGATAGGGCCATTAATCGATTGAAATTGGGTCAGAACATCGGAGGTGCGAGGACGAACAATAATTTGCCGTTGTTCGGGGGTAAGTTCATCAGGGGAATGATAAACGGTAAAAAAGTCCTTGTAGTCTGGGTTCCCGTTCAGCATCCGCTGGAATAGAGGACTGTGGGAAGAAACATGGTTAAACACCCCATCAAACATCAGTTGATAGTAGTTGCCCATCTCTTCAATATCTTTCCAAGATCCCAGGTTCGGATCAACGCTGTCAAAGTCAATCACCGAAAAGCCTCGATCTGAGGAATAGGGAAAAAAGGGCAAAATGTGCAGGGTGTTAATACTGAGTCCCAAATGGTGATTGAGAAACTGCGCTAGGGTTGCCAAAGGCGATCGCCCTTGGCCTTTGAGTAAATCTCCATAGGTAATCAGAATCAAATCCCACTCAGTAAAGCGATTGGCCGGGTCAAACTCTTTCTCTGCGTCAACTAGGGCTTGAGGTTTGTGGGCAGAATGCACTTTTAGAATGCGTTTCAGTTCTGGCATGTAGACTTTGGCTTGTTCATCCCCGTAGAGAAAGCACAACCGTTGAAAGATCAGAGCTTGAGCCTCCGGTGCAATTTCTAGGGGCGATCGCGTGTAGTCCGGAGCGTCATCGTAGCGCACCCGATCTCGTCTCATCGATTTCTGCAATGATTCGCCCTGATTTGAGGTTCCAGTCGTCATCGTTTCCATGCCTTTTGTCTATATTAGGAGCGAGATACAACAAAAGACGTTCCTGTAGGAACGTCTTTTTAGCTATTTGTTAAAAATTATAACAAGTCACTCCAGTTTTAATTGAAAATGGACTCAAATCCTGCTGAAAGTGTGTTGGAATTTTAACAATAGTAACTGATCAACAGTTTTACAACTGTCACATGACTTTTTTCCTGGATAAAACCGATAGTCATAATCAAATTATCTCCATATTTTTCCTGAGTTAACGATGAGAACTTCCTTTAACTTTGCTGGATTGAGTGTCGGTCTAGCCGGTTTGACTTTGGCCACATTTGCTGTACTTAAATGGATTAATATTCCAGTGGGTAGTTTTCTCGATTGGATAATTGGTGGTGCGATTTTTTGGTGGTTGTTGCTGATTGTTACAGTCCCCTGGAATATTCACTTTGAAGCCAAAGAAACCTTGGCAGCGGCAGAAGAATCCAAGGAAAAAAATATCAATCTTGAGGGTCGGCAACTACAATATGTTCGTCTGATTGCTAAGCGATCGCTCTGGATTGCGATTACTTTGCATCTATTCTCTGCAATTGGACTCTATGCTTTGGCCGTTGCTGGCATTAGCTCAATTGGTTATCTCAGTTCAGGGGCAGCACTGCTGTTAACGGCTTTGCGTCCGGCAGTGCGAACTTATCAATATTTGGCAACTCGTTTGGCTATGATTCGGCAGGAATTTATTTATCCCCGTGAAGATATTCTGGAATTGAGAGGTCGATTTTCAACCCTAGAATTTCAGGTTCAAGACTTACAAGAACGGTTCAATCTTGATAATCCAAACTCTTGGGTTACGACTCAAGATAAAGGATTGGAAGCCATGCGTCAGGATATTAACCGTTTGGCTGCTGGGCTCGAAACGTTCAAGGCCACCAATCAATCTGAACATACTCAATTGTCCAGGGATGCAGAAAAAGCGATCGCCCAACTCTCCACGGATGGACAAGTGCTCAACAACGTTCGAGAAATTATTCGATTTTTCAAAGACGCTTAATCCTCAACCTGACAGAATCCATCACTGGAGGATAGCTCTTGCGCTTTTCCAACCAAACCGATAGCCAACTCTGTCAGGTTCATCTAATGTTTGTTGGAGTTCACGGGGGTCAAGATTATCCCAGATAAACTCACTCAGTGCTGTCCTTGATCAGTCAATCATGATGAATGTAGCTGTTTTGGAGCAGCAGACTGTCTATCGCTGTTCACGGGTGACTCAAGACTGCTATATTTCTGGTAGTCTTATCCAAATCAACCCGAAAAGATGAAACATTTAAAGTTAGCTGGCCTTTTTATTGTGGCCGCACTCGTTGCGTTGGCATTGTATGGTCAACCTCAATTGACAACAAAAGTGGCTGTTGCTGACACAACAGCACAAGCAGCAAAGCCCACTATTACTTTACAAATGATCAATGATGCCCAACAGGCTTGGATTGATGCGCTTGTGAATATTGGCAGGGTCTATAAAGAGGGGGGCGACTACAAAAAAGTAGCCAACGATGTATTGTCAAATCTTTACGATTATGACAACGGTCAGGTGTTGTTTAAGCCAACTCTTGCTTTCGGTGCTAACACCTTCCGTCTCAATCGTGAGGCGGCGGCTGCCTATTTTATTGGTGGCAATCCCAATTTTCCTGAAGATAAGGGTTTTGCCTTGAAGCCCTGGGTTCGTGGCAAGTATGATAATGCAGGAGAAGGTGAAGATGGGGTAATCATTCATAACGACATTGCGATTACCATGGGCAATGTGTTTCTCTACGACGAACAAGGGAATGAAACTGTGGTTGACAAAACCTTTGTATTTAAGCAAGGCAATGATGGCAAACTTCGCCTGATTGTGCACAAGTCTGCATTACCATTTTCCCCCCTAAAATAGTCTGTATTGAACGTTAATTCTGTTAACTAAAGCTGTTGCAATCTTGGTAGCAACAGCTTTTATTTTTTGATATAAGTATAATTATTCATCAGCCCAAAATCAACGAACACTGAATATATTTCATATATTTCATAACTTTTCTCTATCTTGCTGAATATTAGTTAGAAGTCTTTCTACACCAAACACTTTAAAAATGAACCAAGATAATCTTCCATCTTACTCACCCCCTAAATTACAAGAACCTCAACAAACTCCAGAAGGATTTTTGTTTGTGGCGGAGAATGACTGCCATTTAAGATCAATATTTACTCTTATTTCCATAGCGGTGTTTGCAGTTCTCTTTATGATGGGATCTGGATTGTGGTTCGTGGTTGGAGCTTTACGAGATTTCAACATGGGTCAACCAGCTCCCCTGCCAGTAGTTTTAATTCTCAAGATGTTTGGTCTACTTTGGGTTTTAGGAACGGGATGCCTATTAGTAGTATTAGTAAAGGGTTGCCAGGAATCAATAATTTTTGAGAAAAATTCTAAAAAATTTCAAGGTTCTGGACAGTTATTGCTCTCTCAATATCCTTTAAAGCTTAGAGATACCTGTCAAATTCAGTTTCGTAGATCATTGGCAGTCGGAAATGGTTTACAGCAAACTGGGCAATTAAAAGTTCGTTTATTGTGCTCTGAGGTTGTCACTTATCGAGTTGGAACGGATAACACAACTGTCCGAAAAATTGTTCTGGAGCAACCACTAGGAGGTCGATTCCTGCCCTTAGGAATGCAAACGATTGAACATGCCGCAACTTTTACAATTCCTCGCAACGTTGCTCCTTCCTTTCAGGCAGAAAACAATCGAATCCTGTGGGAAATTGAGGCAAAGATAGATCTTAACAGTTCAGCTTTGCAGAAAAAAAATATGAAAGAAGATCCATGGGTTCAAGATGGAACCTTATCCACTTTTGCATTTGCAGTTGATCCAGAAGTTGCAAGTTAGTCAATTAAAGTATTGAGTAGTTTCTGTCTGTAACTTGTCCATAACCCATCTATAACCTGGAAATAAAAACTAATGATTATTGTAGAATTACCAGACGATATCCTTGAGCTTGGTCAAGACCTTTCTGGAAACTTTCGGTGGACAGGCAACAAACCGCCAAAAGCCATTAGTCTCAAAGTGAGTTGGCGCACAGAAGGCCGAGGAACCGTAGATACTGAGGCGGTTTATACTAATTCTTTTGTTGGCGAAACTTTTTCCTTCTTCTCCTGCAAGCTTCCTGCCCTAGGGCCTATTTCTTATGACGGTCAGATTCTGCGGATCATTTGGGAAGTAACGGCAGAGGCAGAATTTTCAGGGTTCCTCGGCAAAAAAGTGAAGAAAAGAGAAGAAAGAGAGGTGAAGGTCTTTCGAGTCATTCCCCGAGGTGCGTAATGTCTAAATCATGGACTGATCCTTACGAAGAGTTAGGACTGCGCTGTAACCCGTTCATCGCTGAACAAACTGCGGGTGTTTCTAAAGGCTTATGGCTAGATCGGGGCTTTTCTCAAGCGCCTCAACCGGGAAGACGCATGTTAGTTCAATTCATGGGAGAAAAGGGAGCCGGAAAAACCTCTCACCTGCTCCATTGGCAGCAACAAACTGGAGGCTCCTACGCTTACTATCCGCCGGGATGGGGACGCTGGCAGATCCCTCCGATAGAACCCATTGCCTACTGGGATGAAGCAGATCGCATTCCTCTGCCTTTACTCTTTGGGGCGCTGGCTCAAGCCTCCCGTCAGAGGGCTACGATTGTGGTCGGAACTCACAGAGATCTGAGTTGGGCAGGGCGTTCTGTGGGGCTGAAAGTTCGGACGATTCAGTTCTCTAGTCTAACTCCAGAGGCGATCCTCGCTTGGGCAAAACAACGGATTGAGGCGGCGCGGTTACCAGGATGCCAATCGGTTGATTTACAGTTGCATCAAGCAGAGATTGAACAAATTGCTACGAAATCTGGCACGTCTTGGCGGAAAGTTGCAACTGAGTTGCACATTTTAGCGGCTCAAGTTGCCCATTCAAAATTAGGAGAGAACCCTCCTAACCTGAAGAAATGATAAGCGTCGAATCCGTTTTAGAACGATTGGTCTATCATATAATTCTTTGAGCAGCGTGATTTCCTAGAAGATGTTTCTTCAAGAACACGCCAATTATCTGAAGGCTGATTTCCTTCTGCAAAATTTGCCATGCTAAATCTGAATCTGGATGACACCCAGTTAACAAAAGACGAATATGAGCGCTACTCGCGCCATCTCATCCTGCCGGAGGTTGGGCTGGAGGGACAAAAGCGCCTGAAAGCAGCGAAAGTGTTGTGCATTGGGACAGGTGGCCTGGGTTCTCCTCTATTGCTTTATCTGGCCGCTGCCGGGGTCGGACGCATTGGAATCGTAGACTTCGACGTTGTAGACAGTTCCAACTTGCAACGTCAGGTGATTCATGGCACTTCTTGGGTGAACAAACCCAAGATTGAGTCTGCCAAAAGTCGCATCCATGAGATCAACCCCGCTTGCCAAGTCGATCTGTATAATACCCGACTGAGTTCTGAAAATGCACTGGCAATTCTTGAACCCTATGACATTGTTGTAGATGGGACAGACAACTTCCCAACCCGATATTTGGTCAACGATGCTTGCGTATTGCTGAATAAGCCCAACGTTTACGGGTCTATTTTCCGGTTCGAGGGACAAGCAACCGTGTTCAACTACAAAGGTGGTTGGCAGCGACCAGAGGGTTGGAGCCGTTTAACTCCAGAGGCCCAAAAGAATTTACGGGACAAGAAGCAGGATTGGGTCTATGACGAACAGGCGATCGCCCCCAACTATCGAGATCTCTATCCCGATCCGCCGCCTCCTGGAATGGTTCCCTCCTGCGCCGAAGGGGGTGTATTGGGAATTCTCCCTGGATTAATTGGGGTGATTCAGGCCACTGAAACCGTTAAAATTATCCTAGGGAAGGGCCGTAGTTTGAGTGGTCGATTGTTGCTGTACAACTCTCTGGATATGACCTTCCGGGAGCTGAAGTTGCAGCCCAATCCGGAACGACCTGTGATTGAAAAGTTAATTGACTACGAGCAGTTCTGTGGCATTCCCCAAGCTAGGGCAGAGGAGGAGAAAAAACAGATGGAAATAGCTGAAATGACGGTACAGGAGTTGAAGGCACTCCTCGATAGCGGGGCAGATGATTTTGTCCTGATTGATGTTCGCAATCCCAATGAATCCGAAATTGCCCAAATTCCAGGGGCTGTGTTGGTTCCTCTCCCAGAGATTGAACAGGGGGAAGGGGTGCAAAAAGTGAAGGCAATGCTGAATGGCCACCGTTTGATTGCCCATTGTAAGATGGGTGGGCGCTCAGCAAAAGCCCTGGGAATTCTCAAGGACGCTGGAATTGAGGGGATTAACGTCAAAGGTGGAATCACGGCTTGGAGTCAGGAGGTCGATCCGTCAGTTCCCCAGTATTAGAACAGTATTAATTTAGGACAGTATTAATCCGGTAATCCTCATTGCTCTTCCAAAATCTCCCTGGTCAAGGGGGATTTTGAATTGACTATTTTGAATTGACTTCTCCCTTGCTTTTGGGAAAACTTGTTTTTGGGAAGAATTGACATGGATTTTTGACAAGATTTTTTACAAATCAATCGGATCTGGTATAAGTGACAAATAACACGTGACAAACAGTAGCTAGGGAATGACACCAAAAACCTGGAGTGAACGGTTTGAAATAGCTCTGCATCCAGCGATCGCAGCGTTCAACGCTAGTATTGGCTTTGACATTGAACTGATTGAATATGACCTCACAGGCTCAATTGCTCATGCCAAAATGTTAGCTAAAGCAGACATTATTTCCCCTGAGGAGGGAGAGCAACTGGTCTTCGGCCTAGAACAAATTCGCCAAGAGTATCGTCAGGGCACGTTTCAACCCGGAATTGAGGCTGAGGATGTTCATTTTGCAGTAGAACGGCGGTTAATTGAAATCATCGGCGCTGTTGGCAAGAAACTACACACTGGGCGATCGCGCAATGATCAAGTCGGCACGGATACTCGGCTGTACCTGAGAGATCAGATTCAGCAGATCCAAACTCAGCTACTCGACTTTCAACGGGCGCTGTTAGTCTTGGCTGAGGCCCACATTGAAACCTTAATTCCTGGCTATACCCATCTCCAACGGGCTCAACCCCTAAGCTTGGCCCATCATCTATTGGCCTATGGGGAAATGGTACAGCGAGATTGGGAACGACTGGCCGATGTCTACAAACGGGTTGATATTTCGCCCTTAGGGTGTGGAGCCCTTGCTGGTACTACCTTTCCGATTGATCGCCACTACAGCGCTGAACTGTTGGGGTTTGATCGTATTTATGCCAACAGCCTGGATGGAGTCAGTGACCGGGATTGGGCGATTGAATTTCTCTGTGCCGCGAGCTTGATCATGGTACATTTGAGCCGTTTGGCCGAAGAAGTGATTTTATGGGCCTCTCAAGAGTTTGGATTTATCACCCTGAACGATAGTTGTTCAACGGGGTCAAGTATCATGCCCCAAAAGAAAAACCCCGATGTTCCTGAACTGGTGAGAGGCAAAACCGGGCGGGTATTTGGTCATCTGCAAGCCCTGTTGGTGATGATGAAAGCGTTGCCCTTAGCCTACAACAAAGATTTACAGGAAGACAAAGAAGCATTGTTTGACAGTGTAAAAACGGTGAAAGGTTGCCTAGAGGCAATGACAATTTTACTCCAGGAGGGTTTGGAATTTCGTCCCCAAAGATTGGCCGAGGCAGTGAATGAGGACTTTTCCAATGCCACAGATGTGGCTGATTATCTGGCCACCAAAGGAGTGCCATTCCGAGAAGCTTATAACTTGGTGGGAAAGGTGGTCAAAACCTGCTTAGAACAGAGAAAACTTTTAAAAGATCTGACGCTGGAAGAATGGCAAGCGCTCCATCCCGCTTTTGCTCAAGACATCTATGCTGCCATCACGCCACAACAGGTTGTGGCAGCAAGAAACAGTTATGGGGGTACAGGATTTGAACAGGTCAGATCGGCTCTGAAAACTGCTCAAGATCGCCTAAAACAGTTATCACAGCCTTAACCCAATTCACACTTCAAATCGACGCACCCTAACAACAGTAGGTCAAAAGATTTGCTGGATATAACGTTAGTTCTCCAGACTGAAACCGAGACAACGGCATCCAGAGAGCGGTTTTTTGGCGATCGCCCTCTTGGAACGTCACTTGTTCGGATTTATACAAGGTTTGATCTTCAAAGTCACAGCGATAAAGTTGAATAATTTCGTGACCGGGTTTTCCATCGTATACAAACACACTTTCTAGACAGCCGAGATACTGAATCTGAGTTAAGCCCGCGTCTAACTCCTCCAAAAACTCCCGTTTCAGCGCCTCCTGGCTCAGTTCCCCAAACTCAACTCCACCTCCTAGAGGCCGATAAAATGTCTCTTGCTGAGTTGGATCGTAACCTTCGGATAAAAACAAGTGATTCTCCCGCTGAATTAAGCCCAACGCCAGTACCCGAATTTTTTTTGATTTAGGCATACTGTTAAAGCTAAGGTTGGGCAATCAGCGCAAAAAATTCATCTTCCAGATCATATCCTAGCATTTGAGCCATTGACTTCAGCCGTGATTGACTTGGGAGTTGCTGGGACTTCATCCAGGTTGTCAGGGCAAATATCTTATGCATTAAAAAAATTTCCAAGGCTTCCGGGTTGTATTGAATGCCTTCGGTGCGATGAAACTGATGAGGAACTAACATCGCTGCATAGCGAACCAGTTCACCTGATTTCCAGTCTAGCAAAAAGGGCAACCAGGGATAACAGGTATCTAAACGCACAAACCACAGCCGAATCTCTGGAATCTCCGAGAGTTCACGAGGATCTTGAGGATCGCGGGGGTAGTCGATTTCAAGCTGGATTTGTTGTTCGTAAGTTGCAATCTCTCCATTCTCCAACCATTGCTCAATCAGCCCCTGTACTGGAGAGAGATCAAGGGTGTTGAGGGTTGTAACATCAAGTTTGACCGTTGGCATAAAGGCTGAATCGTGCTGAATCTGTAACTCACCTCCGCTATTATACGCTCTGGCTATCAGTCCCTATAGAATCCATTTGGTATCTATCTAAGCCATAGCAAGTCTTTTGAGCATCAACCGGACAAAGCAAAGATTAACTTTATCATTTCTGACGGTTGAGTTTACAGATGAAACAGTGATTGATCAATGCGGGTTTGATATTGAGATCAACGCGGGTTTAGAGAAAGATCAAGGCGGGTTTGGTACTGAGATCAACGCGGGTTTAGTAAAAGATTAAGGCGGGTTTGGTGTGAGATCAAGGCGGGTTTGGTGTGAGATCAACGCGGGTTTGGTATGAGATCAACGCGGGTTTGGTATTGAGATCAACGCGGGTTTGTTATGAGATCAACGCGGGTTTGGTATGAGATCAACGCGGGTTTGGTATGAGATCAACGCGGGTTTAATGTGAGATCAACGCGGGTTTGGTACTGAGATCAACGCGGGTTTGATGTGAGATCAACGCGGGTTTAGTATGAGATCAAGGCGGGTTTGGTGTGAGATCAACGCGGGTTTAATGTGAGATCAACCCAGGTGCGAAGCACGATCAACTTGATCTGAGTGTGAGATCAACGGGCAAGTACTCTGCGATCAACTTGATCTGAGTGTGAGATCAACGGGCAAGTGCTCTGCGATCAAGTTGATCTGGGTGTGAGATCAATGGGGGTTTGATGAACGATCAATCTGAACTTAAGCGTAACCCACCACGGATTTATTCAATAATCAGGCTAGAAATAACTTCTTCCATCATAGTGCTTGAGTTGAATCACATCGCGTACCTGATCCAGCAGCTTTTTGAGACGTTGTTCCATTGTGGGATAGACGGAAAGTTTCAGAATAATCCCGAAATAGGCTGGCATATCCAGAAAGTTTTAGTATAATCGTATTATCAGGGTAGATTATATGGAAAGTTTCAGGGTAATCCTCCCAGAATTGGTGACTATAAAGAAAGTTTCAACATAATAACTAGTTATCTTGCTAGCGTACCACAGTTTCCCTGTGGGGTGGAATCGAAAGGTTGCTGACTCTGTTGAGAGAGGGTTTGCATCATCTGCGCTGGCGTTCTGCTGAGTGAGAGAACGTCGGCAATACCCAAACAAGATAACAAATCACTGCACCCGACCGACCGCAAGTTATTGGATTAATTCTGAAGCTGTTAGCAGCGGGTGAGTTCAACCGTTAGGCAAAAATAGGGGAATTTATGCTTCCACAAACCATCGAAGAACTGAACGCGTTGCGGGATGAGTGCAAATCAATGATCACAAAGCGCGCAAGTCTATCTGCCGGGGCTGCGATAATTCCTATTCCAGGAGTTGACATCAGTGCAGACGTTACTTTGCTCCTCGAAATGATTCCTACCATCAATCGAAAATTCGGCCTTACACCTGAACAGATTAACGATCTCGACCCTCAGATCAAAAAAATCATTCTCGTCGCCATCACAAACATCGGCAGCGGATTGATCGGCAGAACGGTGACAAAGCAATTAATCATGCAGGTGCTGAAGCGTGTAGGAATTCGAGTGACTACAAAATCTGTTGCCAAATTCATTCCGATTCTTGGCCAAGCCTTAGCTGCATCAATCAGCTTTGGTGCCATGAAAATGGTTGGCGACTCTCATGTTGATGACTGTTACGAAGTGGCCAAAAAAGTGATTACTGCGAGAATTATTAATCAACTAGAAGCGATTAAACCGGGCACCACAGCCTACACCGAAGCTCAACAGTTATTGCAGTTTGCCCGTAAGCGATTGTAGGAAGGGTGGGGATAGAGAAATAGAGAATGTTGGCGGAGTTTAAATTGAAAGGGCTATGCTACGTTGAAAGTCGGTTTGTCGGGTTCGCGCTGGCAGTCCTGCTGAGTAAGAGAACGTCGGCAATCCCCAAACAAGATAACAAATCACTGCACCCGACCGTTCCAGGGTAGTCGATGAGTTGCAAAGATATTGGCGGTGGGTGAGTTCAACCGTTAGCTGTCTTCCTTGATTCGAGGTTCCTATTACCGAGCGGTTATCTGTTGGTGGCAGAGGTTGAGTTGGCGAAGGTTGAGTCAGTGGGGGCGATCGCAGGAGTGGCGCAAAGTCTCAGCAGCTTTGGGGTGAGTGTCAGAGGTTGAGTATTGAGGGCGATCGGTGGTGGGTTTCAAGGTTCAGAGCGGTTTGCTGTAGCGGGTGCGATCGCTTTTGTAGCGAGAGGTTGAGTTCATTGAGGTTGTTGCGCGTCAGCCAGCTAATAAATCAGTGCAGCGGACGGTCGGAAGCCGCTGGTGCTGAGTTCGAGGTACTTGCAGCCGCTGACCTCAGCCGTTCGACCGCTAGGTTATCCGTGGGGCGGCAGCATGAAATTTATCTGTTAGAGTTCAGCCTGAAGTTAACTTGAGGCTGTTGATAAGACAGTGTTTCGAGGTTACTGGCGGGGCGATCGCGCAGTTAAGCTGACTAAT
>JBOFUV010000068.1:0-33429 GCA_051652765.1 Microcoleaceae cyanobacterium
TTCAGTCTAAAATCTTCACAATTCGATGCTAAGCCGAAAAAACCTGGATAACCTGCGGAAATATACGGAAATTTCCCATCTAATCCGCTGTTCTGGGTGGATTAGACTGCGAATTTCAGCCTAATCCGCTTAAAGTGTGCGTTAGACTGAAAAAGTCAGCCTAACATACTCAAATAGTGCGATTAGACTGAAAATTTCAACCTAATAACTAGTTATGCCGCTAAGTCCTGGGTAAGGGCATAGCCGAGAGTTTTTCTGTTCGTGCTAAAAGTTAAGGCTGAAATATTTCAAGTTAAGCACCCTGTTTAGGTTCTACAGGATAAACTGTTTACAGTGTTGATGCTGACTACTAATCAGGAGCTTTGCAGTTTGAATGATCGACTTGCAACTTGAGAAAATCCAAACCCACTACTGTGAGATTTGCAATGGCTGGTTAGAGTTTTGCTTTGATAGACATGCCGTAACATTTGAAGGCGTAAATCTATCCTTGTCAAATATTCCTCTTTTGCGTTGTGATAGCTGTGCTAGATACTATTTTACGGAGAAAACAAAAGCAATAATACTAACTGTTAGTGAGCAAGCAAAAGAGCAAGGAAAGCCGGAGGTAAAGTTGTCTCCTCGACAAGACTTTAAAAGACGCTTTAGTTATGGACAGGTCGAGTTTTTATATGACTATAGAGACTACGAAAACATCCCTGGATTGCAGAGACCTTGGGATGATGGTTTTTTGACTCCAGTTTTCTTTAACCTTGCGGTTTTAAACAAATACTCTCAACATCCTGATTATCGCCTGGATTTATTCTCTAAAACTTATGGAAGTATAGACAACAAAGATGAGTTTGATATTTCTTTCGGTATTAATAGAAATCGGAAAGTGATCATGTGGCTGGGTGATATTGATAAATTGCCACTAAATGAACAGCATTATCTCAGATCTGAAAACGTAGAATCTGATCATGATTTATGCTCGGAGTTTTATGAATCACAAATAGAAGTGCAGTTCTCAAACCCCTCTCCTGAAAATGCTTTGTTCCATGCTAGATCAGAAGCTGTTCAGGCTTGTCAAAGAAATCGAGGAGGATACCTTCATACATTTGAAGGAGAAATAAGTAAAGTCATTGAGAATCTTGACCGACCAGTATTTTGGCAAGAAAAGCATGTCAATCCGGTCATAGAGGCTCTTAACCGAGTTATGGTTGAAAGCCTAGATTCGCAGTTTCTCAAAAATGAACTTAAAGATGTAATCAGTAAAGATGAACTCAAGGGGCTTAGATCTCTAAAACTCTTTGAAAGGTGGTTGGAAAGGGTTCTTAATCTATCTAGTTTTTCAGATGTATCACTTCCATTCTATGTACTGTACGATTTTCGTATTTTGAGTTCTCATCTAACTTCAGAGTCTAAAAAGCAAGAAACTCTTAAAAGCATCAATCAAAGGCTTAATTTGCCAGAGAAAAATGAAAATAATGAGGTGATCTATGAGGCGCTAATTAATAGACTGCGAGAATCATATGAAACTATTCTTGTCGAACTTCAGGCGTAATTGTATGAAGAGCAGAACAGTTGGCACGACATAACAACGCTGTTGCAGCAGACTGAATCAAGCTGCTGGTATGGATGCCAAGATTATCGACAGCCGCTGAACAGCACCGTTATCTTGCCAGCGCACCACAGTCTTCCTGTGGAGTTGAACCGAAGAGTTACTGACTATAGAACCCATTTGGTATCTATCTAACCCGTAGCAAGTCTTTTGAGCATCAACCGGACAAAGCAAAGATTAACCTTGTCTGTACTTGCATTACAAGTATTTTTTTTACCACTATAGCGTCTAAGATTTATCGCTTGCTCCATTTTGGCGGTCTAGTTCTCTTCTTTTGGGGGGTTCAATAATGTCCCACTCTTTGTCTGTCAAGCCGCTTGTATACTTCATTTTTTCAGTCTTGCTTCTCTCTCTAAAATACCAAATGGGTTCTATATATCAGGCTCACCAATCTTGAAGTGTTAATCCAATAGTATTAATAATCCAATTCAGTCATAATTGATTTGGCTCAGTCATGACTCAAAATGTCAATCCTTCAACATCTCTGAACGTCGGCAGGATCTTGAAAACTACCTCAGTCCTTTGCCGATCGAACCTCAAATCATATCTGGGAGTTGCTCTAAGATCCTGGTTGTGGGGCAGTGCATACCTTCTGATTATCCTGGGTTTTGTTGGTTTAACTATTCTGACATTTGTGGCTTCCAAGTCTATTTTTGGGGAAGGTATGCCCTCCTGGGTCATTGTTCTTTTAGTCATTGGTTTATTGATTCCGCTGTTTTACAGCATTTTTTTCTGTTTAGGTAAATCCTTGGTGAACCTAGCCTTAATTTCTCGTTTAGTCTACCGAGAACTCACCAATCAACCAGAAACTCCTCGTACAGGTCGTCAACAGATTTCATTCCAGCACTGGCGATTTTTTCGGTTACAACTTTTTTTGAGTTTCCTCTTATCGGCAGTGAGTCTGGGTTTGCAGATTGCTCAAGTCTGTTTACTTTTACCAATACAGTTAATCTTTGAAGCAGAATCTTTGGCAACTGTTCTGGGAGGATATTTGGCTCTAGCCAGCTATGGAATTTATCTATGGTTTTATGCTCACTGGTTTATTTCAGAAGTCATTTTGGCTGTTGAAAGCAATGTTAGTAGTTCAGCAGCAATTGAGCAGAGTTGGGACTTGTCTAAACGAAATTCGTTCAGAATTTTACTGGTTGTTATTGTGGCAAGCTTAATCACAATTCCGCTTTACTTCGGGGTGATTTTTCTGGCCCTGATCACTCTTCTTCCAGCAATAATTATTACGGTTCAATCGGGTGATTGGACATCATTGGCGGCTCAAGCTTCTCTGTGGGTTAGTATTGCCTGGGCTTTCTTTTTATTCATGACCCTCGGCTTTTTAGTTGCTCCTGCTTGGCAAGTCCTGAAGGGAGTAGTGTATTATGAACTGCGATCGCAAATGAACCCGTAATTCCCATAAGCTCGTGATTTGAACTACAGAAACGTTCTGGCTTCGTAGAACTGTTGCCAAGGTTTGCTTTTTCGACTTTTCACAACATGGTTAAAGTAATGGTCGAGTTTTTTAATATCTTCCCCTGAATCTTTTAACACCGACCCTTTCAAGCTTTGCACTAAATGTTCAGGGGTAATTTCCCCTTGATTGTAATAGTAGGCATGAATTCCAGCCGCATAGCCCACAGAAACTGCTTCTGCTGTACTCATGACACTGCTGAGGGATTCTAACGCTTTTCCCTCTGCCGTTTTGCCTGCTCGCAACTCATGAAATGTGGTGACCAGAATTTCTGTCAGTTCAGGGGTTAACGAAGCGGGAATCTCGGCCCGAGCCAACAGTTGATCCGTTTCTCGCTGTACCAATTCTATCTCTTGGCGAATATCGGCAATTGGATGTACCGTCTCAAAGTTTAACCGTCGTTTCAGAGCTGCACTCATTTCATTCACACCGCGATCGCGGGTATTAGCCGTGGCAATCACGTTAAACCCGACTTGAGCGTAAAGGGTGCGAGATGCATCAGGCAGTTCAGGAATTGCCAGAACGCGATCGCTCAGTACGGACAACAAGGTGTCCTGAATTTCCAAAGGGCAACGGGTGATTTCCTCGAACCGTACCAGTTTGCCATCCTTCATGCCGCGATAAAGAGGGGCTGGAACTAAGGCGCGATCGCTCGGCCCTTCTGCCAAAAGTAAGGCATAGTTCCAGGAGTATTTGATATTATCTTCCGTCGTGCCAGCGCTGCCCTGAATGGTTAAGGTCGAGTCATTGCTGATGGCGGCAGTCAGTAACTCACTCAGGTAACTTTTGGCAGTTCCTGGTTCACCAATCAACATCAGCCCCCGATTCGTAGCGAGGGCGACAATGCAGCGTTCTAAAAAGCTGCGCTGACCGACAAACTTGGGCTTGATCCCCTGGTCTTGATCCCCCAAAATAAACTTCAAAACGGATTGAGGAGTCAGTTGCCATCCGGCAGGGCGGGGGGCATCCCCATCGAGTTCAACCAACTGCTTTAGTTCTTCTGCGTAGAGCAATTCAGCCGCCGGACGTTGCAGGTGGTTAACATCAGAAGTTGCTAATTTTCGAGTTCTACGTACCATCTAACGATCTACCCAGAAATTGATTGATGGATTGAGCGGTTTTGTGTTGATCGGAAGCAGGGCCTAAAATCTCAAGAAGGATTTTATCACCCGATTTTAGCCCCAAATAGATTTCATAGATTGTACTTCCCTCACCGTCATCACCTTCAATGACCTGCGCTGCTTTAATCTCATCTAGACGCTGTTCTATTATTTCCGACTTGAACGCATCCGCTGTGTCAAATACATTCGACCTGAGCGTTTGTAGCATCAGCGTTGGGCACTTCCTTCTGAGAACACGTTACTATTTTTAGGTAAGTACTTTCAAGTTAAGTAAAATTCTAAGTCTGTCGAATGTTTGAGAACCTGCAAACCCAGCTATATGACATTGCTCAATATGCGAACAACTTGGTTCAGAGCCAGTTAACCCAGTTGAGTGGAGTGAGCATTGGGATCATTTTTGTGGCGGGATTGCTGACGAGCCTGACTCCCTGCATGTTGTCTATGCTGCCGATTACGATTGGCTACATTGGTGGCTATGAGGCTCAGGGACGCTCACAAGCAGCCCTTCAGTCTATTTGGTTTGCCCTGGGATTGGCGACAACTTTGGCTGGGTTGGGAGTATTGGCAACCTTGTTTGGGAAAGTTTACGGGCAAATTGGCATAGGTCTGCCGATTGCTGTGAGTCTTATTGCGATCTTAATGGGACTAAACTTGTTGGAAGCTCTACCGTTACAGCTTCCTGCCTTTGACACCTTAGGCTGGATGCCGCAGAACTTGCCCCGCAGTGCCCGATCTTATTTCCTGGGGTTAACGTTTGGGTTGGTGGCTTCTCCCTGTAGCACTCCAGTTTTGGCAACATTGCTAGCTTGGGTATCTACCACTCAGGATATTGTCTTGGGGAGTGTATTGTTGTTAGCTTATGGGGTGGGTTATGTGACTCCCCTGGTTCTGGCAGGCACCTTTACGGCAACGATTAAAAATTTACTGTCTTTGCGGCAATGGTCAGGTTGGATTACCCCCGTCAGCGGGGTGTTGCTGGTAGGATTCGGTGTATTTTCTTTACTCTTTCGCCTTACCCCAATTGCGTAAATCATTGAAGTGAGTGATTTGAGCAAAGTCTTTGAGTAACCTTTTTGAGTACTTTTTTAAGTGCTTTTTAAGTACTTTTTTAAAAGAGTTCAACACACCATAAAAGACACCTATAAAAGACACCTATAAAAACACCTAGAAAGATACTTGGAATGACCACAAAAAATGAATTTTCATCTCAGCCATCAGCTTGGAAAGTTGGCTTTGAAACTCTCCTTCACAAGGAAATTTTACCGATTCTGGCCAATTTAAGATTGGCAATTGTTTTACTTTTACTAATTGCCTTGTTTAGTATCTCCGGTACGGTCATTGAACAAGGGCAATCCCTGGAATTTTATCAATCAAACTACCCAGAAAAGCCTGCTTTATTTGGCTTCTTGACCTGGAGAGTGCTGGTATTTCTCGGGCTAGATCATGTTTACCGAACTTGGTGGTTTTTGGCCTTGTTAATCTGGTTTGGGTCTAGTTTAACAGCGTGTACGTTCACGCGGCAGTTACCCACTTTGAAATCTGCTCGGCGTTGGAGTTACTATGAACAGCCCAAGCAATTCCACAATCTGGCGCTGAGTGCTGAGGTTGAGTCTTGTTCGGTAGATACTTTGCAGCAACTCTTGCAAAAACGCCAATATAAAGTTTTTCAGGAGGGAAATAAACTCTACGCTCGCAAAGGAATTATTGGCCGAATTGGCCCGATTGTGGTTCATGCCAGTATGTTAGTGATTCTGGCAGGTTCAGTGTTGGGATCGCTCACGGGGTTTATTGCCCAGGAAATGGTGTCGAGCGGAGAAACCTTTCAGGTAAAACGGATTATTGATGCAGGGCCTTTTGCAGCGGCACAACTGCCGAAAGATTGGTCAGTTCGGGTGAATCGATTTTGGATTGATTACACAGCAGATGGGGTGATCGATCAGTTTTATTCTGACTTGTCTGTGCTAGATCGAGCGGGTGAGGAAGTAGACCGCAAAACCATTCATGTGAACAAACCCTTGCGCTACCAGGGAGTCACGTTTTACCAAGCCGATTGGGGCGTGGCTGGGGTACGAATTCACTTCAATAACAGCCCCGTTTTGCAACTGCCGATGGGGTTGCTAGATACCGGTGGACAGGGCAGATTCTGGGGGACTTGGATTCCAACTAAACCTGACTTAAGTGAAGGCGTTTCTTTGATTACCAAAGATCTTCAGGGAACCCTTTTAATTTACAACAACGAAGGAAAATTAGTGTCTACTGTTCGGCAAGGACGGTCTGTTCTTGTCAATGGGGTTAATTTGTCCATTGATGAAGTCGTGGGGAGCACGGGCTTACAAATCAAAGCTGATCCAGGAATTCCCATGGTTTATTTGGGGTTTGGATTACTAATGATCAGTGTGATGATGAGCTATGTTTCTCACTCTCAAATCTGGGCATTACAAACCAGTGATCGCCTTTATATTGGGGGCAAAACAAATCGGGCTAAAGTTACTTTTGAACGGGAGGTGGTGGCAATTCTGGATGATTTGGAGGAGAGTTCACAACCGACTGCTGAAGCAAAATTTGTCGGCGATGCCACTGACGGATTAGTCTCAAGCTAATAAAGTAGGACGCGATCGCCCCCAGAACTCCTAAAACAAAGCAACCCATCAGCAAGGTTCCGACAAAACCAATTCCTAACTCCAAAAAGTCTTGGGGAGACTGTAATCGATCAAATGCTAACTGAGTTTCTTGAGAACCCAACAACCATTGACCAAACCGATAACTCAAGAAATAGATCGGAATGCTGGTTAACGGATTGCTAACCCAGGTTCCGGCAGCAGCCAAAAGCTTATCTCCTCGGACAATAATCGCTAGGGTTACCCCAAAGGCAATCTGCAATCCAAAAAAAGGAAACCATCCCGCAAACACACCAACAGCTAGCCCTCGGGCCAGATAATCGGGGTTACCCTGCAACGTACTCAAACGCCAACAGATGCGGCGAAACCAACGCCACCATCGATTGCGTGAGAGTTTGAATCTTGAGTGGATTGCTCCGTTAGTCTCAAGTGAACGAGTCAGGCGACGGGTCACAACATAAATTCTCCTCAGCGTTCCCGAACCTATCTCATCTTAAGTTTTATTTTAAGGGTCTTGAACTGGCCTTGGGAAATCTCGGTAACGCTCTAAAAGTTCGGTAAAAGTTCGGTTATCTCTTCAACTTGTACCCTAGGAATTGACCAAAACCCAGGGCACTATATTGATATGGATTAGTAAGCTATTTCCCAAAGTATGATAAGATAATGGATTCAGGGGTTAAGTAGTGGGTCTCTTTGTCTATTTTGTGTCACAATGCAAATAAATGTAAATCTTTGTGAATAGGCTTTACTTTTCTGAGCAGAGGCTTAGTCTATAGGATAAAGATTTGGATTTTGTTAAGGCGTACGTGATAAAGGGTAGGGGTTACGTAGAGCTAAAGCTTTTACAACGCACAAACCTCAAGCAAAAGCAGGTAGAGGTTCAACTTACATAATCCAGTATCCCTATCTGAATCAGTAAGTAGTCGTTTCACCCATAGGGAACTTAGAAGTTCTGGCTAGGTTGCCAACTGTTAACCCTTGCACTTGAGAAGATCCTACGAATCCACCATTCTAAATTCAAGCTTTTAGTTAATTTAGTGCATTCCAACTAGGCACAACCCCAAATCCCAGTTGTTTTGGGAGCAGCATTCTACCCTCTGCAGTTCTCTCTATCTTTAGGGGGAAGGAAAAGAATTTTTAGTTGTTTTAGTCTGTAAAAGGGAGTTTGAATATTTATTATGTCTACTGTTAACCCTGAGAAAAAAAATCCCTCGACTCGGACAAAAGCTCGGCCTCGAGTCCCGACAGATACAGTGCGCTCCTATCTGCATGAAATTGGTCGTGTTCCGTTGTTGACTCGAGAAGAAGAGATTATCTACGGCAAGCAGGTTCAGCAAATGATGAACTTGTTGCAGGCTAAGGAGAGCCTGACTAAACAGTTGCAGCAAGAACCAACGCCAGCTGAATGGGCCGAGCAGGTTGGGATCAGCGAAGCTCAGTTGAGTCAGGATTTGAGCTTGGGGCATCGGGCGAAGCAAAAAATGATTGAGGCTAATCTGCGCCTAGTTGTTTCGATTGCAAAGAAGTACCAAAAGCGGAATATGGAGTTCCTTGATCTGATCCAAGAGGGAACGTTGGGGCTGGAGCGAGGGGTGGAGAAGTTTGACCCAACTCGAGGCTACAAGTTTTCTACCTATGCCTACTGGTGGGTCAGGCAAGCGATTACTCGGGCGATCGCACAGAATGGCCGAACGATCCGTTTGCCAATTCACATTACAGAAAAGCTGAATAAAATTAAGCGCGTTCAGCGGGATCTGTTTCAAAAGATGGGGCGATATCCAACTCCTAGTGAGATTGCAGAAGCTTTGGAACTAGAACCTGCTCAGATTCGGGAGTATCTATTGGCCTCTCGCCACCCGATTTCTCTGGATTTGCGGGTTGGGGACAATCAAGATACTGAATTGCAGGAGTTATTGGAGGATGAAACAGCCTCGGCGGATAACTATGTCACCCATGAACTGCTGCGCCAAGACCTCCAAAATCTGATCAATGAACTCACGCCTCAACAGCGGGAAGTGATTAACTTACGCTATGGTTTGGCGGATGGCAGAGAGTTATCGCTCTCGAAGGTCGGTGCTCGCATGAATATTAGTCGAGAGCGGGTGCGGCAGTTGGAAAACCAGGCTCTTAATCATTTGCGTCGCCGCAAATCTCAGGTGCGAGAATATTTGGCAAGCTAACTTTAGCAGTTCAGAGGATGTTTAGAAAGTTTGGCCGTGCGTCACAATCTTAGATGATGCACGGCCAATTACTTTGCGTTAGGGGAAACCAGAGGCTGAGGATTGATCAAGGATATTAGTGAGCGCAGCCATTTCCGTGATAATCATCGGTGTCATAGAACCCATTTTTTGTGCCGAAGAAAAGGCAAGCGATAGAAAAAACAGCAGTTAATCCAACGAGAATCAATTTAACATCCATTGCAAAACGCTCCTAAGTATGAGTTCAACGACAAGTTCAACTACAACCACGGCAATTGTAGACGCTACTTGGCTGTCCCGTCCAGCTTCTACTGTAGCGCCAGACCTATTGGGATGCACGTTAGTTCGGCAAATGCCTGATGGGGAAAAGATTCGGGGGGTAATTGTTGAGACAGAAGCCTATGGGCCAGGAGACCCTGCTTGTCATGCCTATCGTCGTCGAACTCCCCGCAATGCAGTCATGTTTGGGCCTGCTGGCATGACCTATGTCTACTTAATCTATGGGATATACCATTGTTTAAATGTGGTTACAGATTTGGATGGGCAACCGAGTGCCGTGTTGATTCGGGCCTTGCAGTTAGAAACCCTTCCGAATTGGCTGTCCCAGAACCCGGTTTCTGACAGCCGCTGCTCTCAGAATTCGTCTCAAGCTCAGACCCTGGCTCGTTTCGCTGCAGGGCCAGGAAAACTGTGTCGAGCTTTGCAAATTGATCGGAGCTTAACCAGTTTACCGTTGAACCCCAGTCAACCCTTGTGGTTGGAGCATCGCAGTTCAACCTTTCAAACTGAAAGTCAAGGAAAGACTGAGATTGTCCAAACAACCCGAATCGGCCTGACTCAAGGCGCGGATATTCCGTGGAGATGGTACATCGCAGACTGCCCGTCTGTCTCCAAAGTTTAAGAGGCCAGATTTGTAGATTTATATCTTGCTGATATGAATTATTTAAAAAAGTAAGGTATTATAGTAATTTGTCGAATTAATAAAATTCTAGGCAATTATTTCTCATGGCTGTTCCAAAGAAACGAACCTCTAAATCTAAGCGCAAGAGCCGCCAAGCAGTCTGGAAGCGCCAAGCTTACCATGAGGCACAGAAGGCGCTTTCTCTGGGTAAATCCATTCTTACAGGTCGTGCTAGAGGCTTCTTCTATCCTCCGAATGAAGAAGACCAAGAAGAAGACACCGAAGAATAAGTTCACTCAGCAGGGTTGGCAAATTGCCAGCCTTTGTTTTCCTGGGGGGTTTCCCTGGGAGTATTCGGCGGGCATTCTCAGCTCACAAGATACTCACAAGATAAAGGTTAAAGGTCTGGGCGATCGCCAGAACTCAGGAAGAGTAGTTAAAAAAACACTCTCCAACAAGTGAAGAGTGATGACATGATCTCTACGGACTGACTTGGAACCCTTAGTAATACATATGTCTGATGATCTGAGCTTATGCACTTTAGTTCAGATTTTTTTAGAAAATTTTTGAGGAGTTTTGCAAAATTCCCTCTCTACATCCCCTGTCTACAGTGGGTGGAGCACACTCAGAGTCTAGTCTGAATTTATAATCTATAATCTGGACGCTGTGGTTGACTACTCCTCCAAGGTTGAAACGTAGTTCACCAATTGTCCAATGCGTTGGCGCAAGGTCTCTAACCCTAGGCCATTCCCGGCTGAAATAAACACCGACTGGGGATACTCCTCCCGAGCAAACTGCAAGGATTCACCATCAGCTTGATCAATCTTGTTGAATGCAAGGATAGCAGGGCCAGGAGTGATGGGCAGGCTCATCAAAATTTGCATCACCGACTCAATATGGTTGCGCCAAGAGGGATGAGACAGATCAACGACATGAATCAAGCCATCTGCATCAGTCACTTCTTCCAAGGTTGCGCGAAACGCATCGACTAACGCGGGAGGAAGTGCATGAATAAATCCGACGGTGTCTGTGAGAACAACGGTGAGGGGTTCTCCGGTCACTGCATTGGGAACGGTGAGGCGGCGACTGGTCGGGTCGAGGGTCGCAAATAACTGGTCAGCCGCATAGATTTCGGAGCGGGTGAGAATATTCAGTAAGGTCGATTTTCCAGCGTTGGTATATCCAACAATCGCCAGGGTTGGAACCTCCTGATGATGCCGTCGCTCTCGTAAGCGCGAGCGATGGGCCTGCAATTGATTGACTTCCTGTTGCAACCGAGCAATCCGCCGCTGAATTGCTCGGCGTTCCGTTTCTAGCTTTGTTTCTCCAGGGCCCCTTGTCCCAATTCCACCCCCTAAACGAGACATGGCCTGCCCCCGACCCGTCAAACGCGGGAGGCTATATTCCAGTTGGGCGAGTTCGACCTGGAGTTTTCCAGCGCCAGACTGGGCCCGTTGAGCAAAAATGTCAAGAATCAGTTCAGTGCGATCGACAACTCGAACCCCGATTTGAACTTCTAAGTTGCGAACTTGAGCTGGGGAGAGATCTCGATCAAACACCACCAAATTTGCCCCAACTGTCTGAACCGTCAGGGCAATTTCCTGCACTTTTCCAGACCCAACCACCGTTTGAGGATGCAGGTGTGATCGCTTCTGACGCAGAGCATCAAGAACTAGACCCCCAGCAGTATCGACCAACCGAGCTAATTCAGCCAATCCAGTTTCAAATCGCTGGGCAGAGAGGTTATCGGTTTTGACTCCCACCAACAAAACCTTATCTTGACCTGTATCAACCGTACGAGCCACAAACTCTCGCTGGAGTTCCCCTTCTAGATCATCAACTAAATCTAGGAAATTCTGCTTTGAAAGCTCGTCCACACTGAGCGGAGTTGATAAGTAATAAGGAATTGGAGCTAAGGGATTCTCAAGGTTGCCATTGTTTTCCAGTTCTGTTCTAGGCGTAAGATGAGCCAAATAGGCTTCTCGAACGTATCCTGTTCCACCCCCGCCTCGACGCTGAAAGCCTCCCCCTGTCAAAATCAAGACAATTAAAATATCCAAGCGCTGAACCGCCATTGCAGTTAGGGCAGATTCACCGGGCGGATCACCCTCAAGCTGAGTTGACAGACATCGAATCCCGCTTAAACGTCCTCCTCCATAACGTGGCAACTCTAGAGGTGGAATCTGTGTTTGGCGAGGCGTTCCTACTCCAACTCGAATCACCTGACCCCGACGGTTGACATAGACACAAACAGGCTGATCGACCTCCGTACTAATTGCAGCCAACCGCTGAGCAAACTCAGCAGTGATAATACAGTCACCTGGCAATCGCTGATGATACAGGCGCTGCAACTGCTTTAGTTGACTGGGCTTGAGACCTTGAAGCTGACCATAAATCGTTTCGATAGGCACCTCTAACCAGAAAACTGGTTCTCCCGATCAAGTACGTCAAATTAATTGCTATAGATCATCATCATACCCATCTTTAAGATGCGATGGATTGATCTGAGCAAAGAATCTTATTACGGGTTCGAGGTTGAGGGAGTCAAGTTGTTATCCGTTGTCAGCACAGCTTGAATAGCTTTCAGTAAGGAGTCCAATAGGTCAGAACTCGGGACTGGGGAACCCCCAGCATTTTGAATCTTAGCCTGAAGCGCCTGATTTACGTCTGGATTCACATCACAGAAATCCAGAATAGCATAGGCAACCATGTCCATTTGCTGTTCTTCCTGCTCCAGTTCAGCTTGTTCAAGAGCGGTGTTCAATCGCGGCAGGTCTTGTTTTGCGTCTCCGGCAAAGTATTCAGGCTGACTCACTAAGATCTCTAGAAACGCACGACTCACTTGTTCAGACTGCATCTAGTTATTTGCCTCCAATTTTAGGTTCAATCTGAATTGACTCAGCCCTTGGGCAACCCCCGGCTTCCAAGGGGAGATTCTTGATTCATCGATCAGAAGTTTTATTCGTCGCTTAACATCAGCGAAATTTTCCCTTAGTCACATTATATTTTCAATCTTGATATTTTTTTCAATCCTGGCTTGAAAAAGATATCAATGAGCGTTTGTGTCGGATTTTAAATTTTCTAAAGATTCTTCTTGCTTGTTTTCGCATTGAGGGATCTGTCAGAGTAGAATAAATGTTGAAGCCTTCGCCATCTTTGAACTAATATCCAGGTTGAAAATCTAGTTCATGGTCTACCCAGATTTCACAGGATTTGTTGATAGTTGAACTCAGAACGATGGCTCGATCTAGGTTGATTCGATCACCTTGGAATAGGGTACAACCACTCTGGAACAATCACTAATCAAAACCTGGGGAATCGTTTAGACCAATGCTGAAGTTTTGTTCAAGAGGGTTGAAAATTTATTCAAAATGACTTACAATCTTAGCTAGGAGGGAAAATACCGTGGAACAAATATCTGCAAAAGAGCAAACATCTGTGAAGGAACTAGCACTCGCAAAAGATCCAGTCCCCGCAAGAGAGCAAACCTTTGGAAAGCTGATCCGTCAAGCCCGCAAAGACAAAGGCTATTCTCAGCGACAGCTTGCAGGTCTCTTACAAGTTGATTTTACATACCTTTCCAAGCTTGAGAATGACCGAGCCGATTATCCTCCCAAGGAAGATGTGATCCGGGGCCTCGGGCGCAACTTGGGGTTAGACGAAGAGGAGTTGATTTTCTTGGCAGGCAGGATTCCACAACAGTATGAAGGATTCCTGAAGCAAAATCCTAGAGAATTAGCTGCTTTGTTCCGTCATATGGAAAATCCTAAATTTGCTAAGGAAGTGTTTGAGAAGTTTAATGGAGGAGCGCTAGAAGGAAAAGCGAGTGGGGATTCTTAGACCATACGAGTTCTACCCCAAACAGTTTATTGAACGGCAAGCCAACCGACTTCTACATCAAATGGAGGCAACGCCGTTCGCTCCAGCTTGGCCATTTGATGCGGCTTCTGTTGCTGATTTTTTGGATTTGGGGGTGGTTTGGGAAGCGATTCCACCCGATCAGGGCGGAGCGATCGCTGCCCGGATTTTGCCGACTCAGCGCATGATTGAAATCAATGAAGCGATCCTGCAACTGAAGCTAGATCCAGGGTTTATTGAGTCTACCCTTGCCCATGAAGTCGGTCACTGGATGCTGCATATTAATCAGGATGCAGTAGATGCTGAAGTGCTTGACGAAGCGGAAGAACCTTTTGTCTGTCGAGGAACTACGGATGAAACCAAGGTTGCCTCAATGGAATGGCAAGCTCAATACTTTGCGAGCTGTCTCTTGATGCCCCGTTGGGTTTTGGATCAAAAGTTCAGCAATCGTAGTTTTACAAATTGGTCTCATTTGTATGAGGTCAAAGATGAATTGGGAGTAACGATTTCCAATCTACTCCACCGCTTGCGGGACTTGGAGTGGATTAGTCGCGATCAAAAAACTCGAAAGCTTGGTCAAGGGCAGCTTAGAGCGAATCGTTCGACCTAGTAGGTTGGTCGTTTAATTATTGATGGCATGGGTTAAACGCACTCCAGAACCGAATTTTTAGAATCCATTCTTAGGATGGCTCACTCCATCTGCCCCGAAGACTTTTTTCGGCAGACCACGCCAATTTTAGATGTTCGAAGTCCAGCAGAATATATCCTGGGCCATGTTCCTGATGCACTTTGTTTTCCCCTATTTACAGATCAAGAACGAGTCCAAGTTGGAACGTGCTACAAGCTCCAGGGACGTAATCAAGCTGTAGAACTGGGATTCGAGATCGCGGGCCCCAAATTTGCTCAGTTTATTGCCCAAGCTCAAGAGCTTGCTCCCGAACGCCGAATTCGATTGTATTGTTGGCGGGGTGGGATGCGAAGTGAGGCTGTGGGTTGGGTACTAGAAATGGCAGGGTTTCAAGTCTCGCTTCTTCAGGGAGGGTATAAAGCCTTTCGGCATTGGGGACAGTCTTTATTTGAACAGCCTCAAAATATCATTATTTTGGGGGGAATGACTGGAACTGGAAAAACCGAAGTCTTACAGGCACTAAAAAAACTTGGCGAACAAACCTTAGATCTAGAAGCTTTAGCAAATCATCGTGGCAGTAGCTACGGAGCCTTGGGTCAACCCCCTCAACCCACAAATGAGCAGTTCTGGAACTTAATTACCGTTCAGTGGTCTCAGTTAGATCGGCAGCGTCCGGTCTGGATAGAGGCGGAAAGCAAGCGCATTGGCCTCTGTCGTATTCCAGAGAGCCTATTCCTGCGGATGGAGCAGGCCCCTGTTGCAGAAATTCAACGACCTCGAGCTGAACGCCTCAATTTGCTCGTGAAAGTCTATGGTGAGTTTACGGTTGAAGATCTGGTGAAAGCAACAGAACGAATTCGCAAACGCTTAGGGGGGCTGAATACCCAAATCGCTGTCGAGTTGCTAAACCAAGGAAATCTGCTTGAAGCATTCGACCTGATCCTTCAGTACTACGATAAAACCTACAGTTATGATTTGAAGCGACGCTCAGTTCCCATCTATCCGATTAACGTAGAGCAATGCAATGCTTCTGAAGTGGCACAACAGCTTCAAGCATTGATTCAAACAATGCCGACTCTGCTCGAAAAAATAGTGTTAGGCAAGGAACAACGAATCTTGTAGGCTGTAACGTCTCAGAAAAAGATTGCTAACTTTAGTTGACCTGCCAACAAGTTGCTGCTTGAAGGTCGGGCTTTGAAGGTTGGTCTCAATAATCTGAAGACGACTTAGAAAAAAAATCAACAAGCGATGCTCGGGGGACTAGGTTCTAGGAGAGCAATACAAAAACTAAAGGCTCATTCAAAGTTATTCTGTAATTAAGCTAAGCAACATCTGGCTGCTTTTCCTCAACTGGAAGCCGAGATTTAATCTCAGCAACAAACGCTTTTTGATCCACAACAGGCTTGGAAATATAGCCATCAGCACCACTCTTCCCAATAAAGTAGTCGCGATCGCCTTCACCACCATAGGCAGTCACTAAAATGATGGGAAGATTTGCAGTTTGAGGGTTCGCCTTTAACATCTGAGTAATTCTAATCCCGTCCACAGCCTGACCTTCGTAATAACTATTAGTCAGAGAAACGTCCATTAAAATCAAGTCAGCTTGCTTAGACTCAGCCATTTGCATCACCATTTCCACATCTTCGGTGTGTTTAGCAGCAAGTCCGCCCCGCTTGGTCAGAATTCGCTCAAACACCTTCCAATTCATCTCATTGTCTTCAACAACTAAAACAGTTTGCATATCTACCAATACCCTCCGACCAGCAGTAGGGACACTTTATATTAATCTATTCATTAGTGTGATGGAATACACCTCAATCGTCGATAGGGATAAGTTCAGGAATTCAGAGTAACTACCACCGATCAACATAAAAAAGGATGAAAAAGTTCAGGTTACCTTCCCGGTTGCTCATCTAGGATTGAGATGTTCAATGAACAAAGTATATCGCATTTGAGATTGAACGCCTTCCATTTTTCCTTTAAATCCACCGGTAATAGGAGCGGCGTGGCGAGGAACAGGGCTAGCAGTCAGGGCAATATGGCGATCCGCAACTGCTAACCCAGCCATCGGATCATAGCCTCGCCAGCCAGATCCCGGTAAATACACCTCAACCCAGGCATGGAGATGGCGATCTGCTTGGGAAATATCTCCCTCTTGGTACCCACTCACAAATCGAGCTGCAAGTCCCATGGCTCGGCACGCCTCGATCAAGACCATTGCCAAGTCTCGGCAAGAACCAACCTGTTTTGCCCAGGTAATCCCTGGAGGGAGAGGAGCGCCTGTTTCGCGAATCGTAGAACGACAAGTTTGATAAATGCGCTGGTTGAGGGTCATCAGAAAGGAAATTACTTCCCCGTTCGTGCTCTGCCAGACCTCTTGAGCCAACTGAATCATCACTGGGTCAATGGCCGGAGATAAGTAAGGCTGGAGCTGGGCCAACATCGGTGCTGGATAGTCATAAATCGGGAGTTCCGTTGCCCAAGGTTCTAAAAGATAGTTGAAAGGGTTAATGCAGTGAGTTTCCACCTCCGAGCTTGCCGTGATTTTTAGTTCGGCGGTGGGATTGAGAAACCAAAGTTTCACAATATCATTTCCCTCCAGATCAGCAATCACTGACTGTCCCGTCGGAGCAGGAGACACCTCCAGGGAGAACTCTCTTAAGGTTTGAAAGGCATCAGATCGAGGACGAAGTCGAACCAGATGGGGGGCCAAATCAACCACTTGACTGTAGGTGTAAAAGGTCGTGTGTTCGATCTTGTAGTGCATCGCAGATTAGTTGTTTTGATTTGAGCTGAATGGGATGGAGCCAGAGACAACAGGTTCTAAGGCAAAAAAGGTTTCAAAAATCCGTTTTCCCACTTGATTGGTGCGTTTTTGCAGACCATCTAAGAATTCATGCAATCCTCGCTGCATAATTTCATCCACTGTGAAGTAATCCAGTTCAGAGCGCAAGCGCCCTAATTCCCGTTCGGCGGGGTTACACCAGGTTCCAGGAATCGAACCAGTAATCTGGCAGAGCGATCGCTCTGCCTGCAAAAAACAATATTGAATGGATCGGGGAAACTCCCGATTGAGAACCAGAAACTCAACGACACCATAGGGAGTAATCCGGTGTTGTTGGTGCTTGCGGTACATTTCATAGGCACTCGCAGAACGCAACAGTGCAATCCATTGAATCTCGTCTAGGGCCGTTCCCACATCCTGCACTGAAGGCAGAAGAATGTAATACTTCACATCCAGAATTCTGGAGGTTTTATCCGCCCGCTCCAGTAACCGTCCGATCAAGCCGAAATGCCATCCTTCCCCGTGGGTCATGGTCGCATCCATCACTCCAGCAAACAAATGTCCCCATAGTTTGACCTGATTAAATAACTCTGGCAGTTCACAGAGTGTTTCCGCCTGAGCCGCGTCTCGCACCATCATATAAAACTCGTTCACCTGTTCCCACATTTCTGAGGAAATAATCTCTCGCACAGAACGGGCATTTTCACGGGCAGCTCGGAGACAAGAAATAATGGAGTTGGGATACTCATGATCAAAGGTGAGAAATTGAATCACATTCTCAGCCGTCGCCTCTCCGTAGCGATTTTGAAACAAGCCCAAATCTCCCGTGGTGAGGACTAAAGGCTCCCACTGCTGTTGCAGCCCTGGGGGAGAATCCAACAAAAGATTGCGATTGACATCAACAAATCGAGCAATATTTTCTGCCCGTTCCACATAACGATTGAGCCAATAGATTGAATCTGCAACCCGACTTAACATGCTTAGGATTTTAGTCGTTACTTAATCTACCTCCCGAATTTACCTGATTTCCGAGGGTGTAAAGTGCGTTCCATCCTATTTTTGTTACCTATTCTTAACAAATTTAACGATGTAGAAATATATCAAACCCTTAACTATAGAAACATCTGTATACCTCTGTCTTTAAGAATTTGTTAAGATCAAGGTTCATTATCATTAAAGAGTCTGAAGCCTTAGGAATCTAAGAGTTCTGAAGCCTAGGGCTTGGAGATCAGGGGAGTTGGTGGTTTCTCAAGAGAGTTGGGATACATTGCCTGTAGCAGGGTAATAGGTGCTGTGACAGTTAGTCTTTGAAACAGAGGATAGCTAATCTGATTGAAGGATGAACGTGGCGTGGGCATCCTGCTCGTATAGGTTGGAAGCTTGTACCACAGACCCTTTATCAATCATTGCTGATTGCTACAAACAGAACCAACACAATCATTGACTAAATAGACCACTGACTAAATAGACGTTTTAAAAAAACTCAGTTGAGCAAGATGACATCTAACAAACAAAATCTCGATTTACTCTTTGATTCAATTGCCGAAGGAGGGGCGCGAATCGCCTATGAAGAAGAGTTTCAGTGTCGGATGGGGGTTTTCCCTTTGGCCTTCAACGATACAGGAGCCCATGTCAGCATTGTCTTTAATAACAATCCCAATCCCAAACGCCCCCTGTTGCTAGAACAAGTCAAAAACTATCTGGGTGACGCAGGGATGTTTGTGATCGCTGAAGCCCGCTATCCATTGGAGGGAAGAGTCAAGGACTACAGTGTGGCCATGGTCATTATGGCCCCTGTAAATTTTGTTCAACCGATTGTCGAACGGGCCGTCGGGGCATTCTATAACCATTAGTAACGTCCCTCAGTGTGTCAGCACCCAGGTATCTTTACTGCCCCCGCCTTGAGAAGAATTCACCACTAATGACCCTTTTCGCATGGCAACTCGGGTTAACCCACCCGGATGCACATAAATCTCTTCTCCATACAGAATGTAGGGCCGCAAATCAACATGACATCCTTCAAATTGTTGGTTAACTAAAGTGGGAGCACGCGACAAAGAAATAGTCGGTTGAGCAATGTAATTTCTCGGGTTTGACTTGATCTTTTCAGCAAACTCCTGACGCTGTTCTGCTGTGGATTCAACCCCGATTAACATGCCATAGCCCCCGGCTTCATTGGCTGATTTCACCACAAGCTTGTCAAGATTATTCAACACATAACTCAAATGAGTTTCATTCCAACACAAATACGTTGGCACATTGGACAGAATCTGGTCTTCACCCAGGTAATAACGAATCATTTCTGGAACGTAAGCATAGACCACCTTGTCATCAGCCACTCCAGTTCCCAGGGCATTGGCCAGAGCGACTCGCCCTTCAGCATAGACCTGAGTCAAACCAGGAACTCCCAACAGAGACTCTGGATTAAAGACAGTTGGGTCGATAAATACATCGTCAATCCGACGGTAAATCACATCGACTCGTTGTAATCCTCGGGTTGTCTTCATCTGAACATACCCGTCAGCAACGACCAAATCCCGTCCCTCAACTAGTTCTACCCCCATCTGCCGAGCCAGAAAGGAATGTTCAAAATAGGCGGAATTGTACAGCCCCGGAGTCAGAACGACAACTGTGGGATTGGGAATGTGACGGGGAGATAGGTTGAGTAAGGTATCCAGTAAACGACCGGGATAGTCATCCACAGGCTGAACCCCCAGGGTGGCAAAAACCTGGGGAAAGGTAGTTTTCATGACCCGCCGATTTTCCAACACGTAAGACACTCCGGAGGGACAGCGAAGATTATCTTCCAGAACGTACCATTGACCATCGCGATCGCGGATTAAATCAGTTCCGGTGATATGACACCAAATCTCTTCAGGTGGCTTTAGCCCCACACAAGCGGGGAGGAATCCTTTGGACGACAGAATTAATTCTTGGGGAATCACACCGTCTTGAATAATTTTTTGCTCTCCATAAATATCCTGCAAAAATAGGTTAAGGGCATGAATTCGTTGCTTTAACCCTTGCTCCAACTGAGTCCACTCTGAGTTGGCAATAATTCGAGGAATAATATCAAAGGGCAAAACGCGCTCCATGTCTTGGCGATCGCCGTAAACCCCAAAGGTAGCACCCAGTTTTAACATTGCAGTCACGGCGGCTCGATGCCGCACTTCTAGTTCTTCAGGGGAGAGGGAGTTAATTCGTTCAACTAATAGCCTTGCCTCAGGACGGGGTTGTCCTTCGGCAATGAACAGTTCATCATAAAAATCTCCGGGATTATAATCATTCATATTTGCTAGTTTTTGTTGGTTAGTTTTTGTTGACCAGCTTTTGTTGACCAGCTTTTGTTTGCACAGTGCTGCTGCGAGGATCTCCATCGAGATATAGAAGGGACTCAGGTCAGTGGACTGTAGCAGCCGATACTATTTACAGTAGAACGCTGTTCTAGCGATTGCGGTGAAGTGCTGTGGAGTATTGAGAGCAATCCATTCCTTTTGGAGCTTTCCCAGTGAGGGGAGTCCTATGTTGATTTTTCCACACCTCTTATAGCAGTGCTAAATGATTTGTAAGACGGGGTGGAGGGGGCAATGCCTCTCCTTGGGAACTTTGTCCCACACCCCTCTATGGTTTTCTCATGATTGATTGAGGATCGCGATCGGGTACAACTCTGATTGACAAATTATTGACAAATTATTGACAAAATAGAAAAAAGTCAGATGTACTATATTAAGAGTAAATAAGGTTGGTTTCAAAGCATTTGAGAACTACAAAAACCTTAATTAAATGTATTTCTTGGTATTTTGTTAGATCGCTCCTGCGGTTAGGAGTAACGTTGGGAAATGATTAAAGCTAAAGTCCTTGGAAGTTTTTTGAGTTATGACAGCGAGTATCCTTGTCCTGTTTGTCGCTGTGGTCAGTTGTCGGGCATTACTCTGATGGAGGCATTTGGATGTAACACTTGCCGTCATCTCTTCACCGTGGGGGCTCGGCAAAATCAGCTAAAAATTGCGGATCGAGAGCCAGCCATTACCTGGCAATGGAATGGTCAAACGTGGCAGGGGGAACATATTGGCAATCTTGAGCTGTCCTGGATTTACTGGCTGGCGGCGGCTGCTTTAGTGTGTTTTCCTCCTAGCCTGATTGGACTAACTGCGCTGATTTTTCCTCCTCCCGGCGGCGGTTTGGCTTGGTTCCCGATCATTTGGACAGGGGTTGCATTTTTAGCTCACTTAAGCTTAGTTCTGTGGTTGGTGACAGAAGCCTATCAGTTTCCGGTGTTGCTTTATCTTAAGGTTCGCTGGCAGCAATGGTTTCAGGTGGGCTAGAGGGCGATGTCTTGTCCCTGATGCGTGAAGTGAATCTGTTGGATCTGAAACTCCGAATTAGCGGTTAGGGTTTTCCGCAAAGTCCCAAACAAAGCTAATTGTTCACAGGTTGAGAGGGCCGTGAGGGGGCGTTTGGCCGTAGTTGGAATTCGGAAATCGATGGTTGCACTTTGATGATGGGGATCAACTTGCAACCGATAGGCAACCGGGAAATCCTCATTAGGATTTAGCTCGAAAACCTGAGCCACAGCAAATTCCAGGGCTTGCTCTGTAGGAGCAACTAGTTTTTGAGGAATTAGAGTTTGACAGTGATTATCCACCTGATACACCGTTACTGAAGTAGTGCTGTCTGTAGAAGTTGGTTGTTTCAGGGGCGGTGGGGACAATGGCGGTAAGGGCTTGGACGGGGTTGAGTTTGGGATTGTAGAAGAGATGACTGGTGCAGGAGAAGATTCTAACTTGGGGTCTCTAGCTGGAACACTACAGCTCGATAAACCCAGGCTAGAGAGAACTGCAGCGCAGATAATCCACGGGATGGGATGGCGTTGAATATTGTCCATGATTTTTGATGTCAAATACTAGCACCCTCACTGGTGCCCAGCCAGCTTCTGAGCCGGACAGGATGTCTAACCCACACTATTCCAGAAATGGTTAGGTATTCTGCCAATGTCTAGCTGGCCTAAAAGTAACTAGCTTAAAAGTCATTAGCCTAACAGTAACTAGCCTACTTTTCCCTACCATAAATAACGGTAGGAATCCGGATTGTCCTTAAACTTTCTGATTAGAGCAGATGGTACAAATCTCCAAAAAATTCCTAAATAAACTGAATCGGACTCCCAGGTTCACCCACATTTTCACCAACCCCAAGCTCAGTAATCCCGGCTAAGATTGCAATTGGTTCATTCTCTGGTGTGCCGCGCAGAAAAATCACCAACCCTTCAGGTAAGCCCAATTCCTCTGGGGCAGTGCCAAAGAGATATTGGCCCGTACTGAGAAGGATAGTGTCCTCGGCTGAATTAAAGTCTGAAATCAGAGCATAGTCACTAAAGCCTGGAATAGACGCATTATTCAGGTTGTAGTAAACATTGCTACCATCGCCCAGGAAGAATGTATCGTTACCCTCACCCCCGTAAAGGGTATCAATTTCTAGAATTCCAGGTGGAAGTTCAGAGTTTGGATCAACTCCCGTCACAGAGTCATTCCCCTTATCTCCACTAACAAAATCTTGGCCCGTTCCCCCAACTAACGAGTCATCTGCTCGCCCGCCGTAGAGTTGGTCAGCATCAGCACCGCCTTCAATGAGATCATCCTGCTTGTCGCCCCGTAGAAAATCGTTGCCTGCTCCGCCAGAGAGACTATCTTGATCCTGACCGCCATAAAGTAGATCTTCATCATTACCGCCGTCCAGGCTATCTCCTCCTTGATTCCCAATTAATAAATCGTTTCCGATGCTGCCCAGCAAAACGTCATTATCTTCGCCGCCGTAGAGGCTGTCGTTGCGATCGCCCCCATCTAGACGATCATCGCCTTTATCTCCGGAGAGGAAATCATCTCCGATATTCCCTAGGAGAGTATCCTCATTCAATCCACCGAGAGCTGTATCGTTGCCGCTGCCGCCATCGATAAAGTCATCTCCTCGGTTTCCTTGGGACAAGTCATTCCCTGAATCTCCCAACAGGGTGTCACTGTTACGTCCTCCGTAAATAATGTCATTGCCGCTGCCGCCGTCCAAGGAATCATCGGCCTCTAGGCCAGAGAGAGTGTCATCTCCCCCTAAGCCAAACAGACCATCTCGGGTATTAGAACCCTCAAGGGAATTATTGCCTTCATCCCCTTCCATCACTCGAATCGGTAAATTTGGAGTGGGGGTGGGAGTGGGGGTCGGGGTCGTAGGGTCTGTGGGGGTGGGCGTTGGTGTGGGTGTAGGGGTTGGAGATGTTGTTGGCGTTGGTGTGGGTGTAGGGGTTGGAGACGTTGTTGGAGTGGGGGTTGGGGTAGGCCCTGGCGTTGGGGTAGGCGCAGGAGTTGGAGCGGGGGTTGGTGTTGGCGTTGGCGGGAATGGAACTGGAGGAGTGGGTGGATTAATGACAGGAGGTTGAGGAACTTCTATTTCATCTTGCCGAGAGCGTCGATCTGTAATCTCCAAATTCACCGGTGAACTGGAATCTAATACGGTGAATGTAGAAATCGGAATCAAGATAAAATCGGGAGCATTCTGATCCCCTCCCGCCGAGCTAGCCCTGGAAATGCTCATTGAACTTGCCTCACACTCAATACAGTCAAAACCTAATCTAGACTAATAGAGTTTAGCAGTTGCTCATCCTTTCTTTTACAAACTGATGCTTTTATGAACTGAGAGGAGGTTTGGAGACTGGCTCTTGGGGCAAGATGCTCTGTGATTTACAAGCAAGTGAGCAAGATGCCCGCACTACAAACACTTTTAAGGGAAGTTTTCATGTTTTCCATCATGCATACCTGCTGTAACTATGGCTAAAAAACGCTCTCGACTGCCCAGAATCATTGGTTTTCTTGCGGCGATTTTGACCCTTTGTGGCGCGTTGGTTTCAACCCTGTCTATTGGAACTGAGTTACAACCGTCTTCTGAACCGTCCTCTGAACTGCGGGCAGTCTGGCTGACCAATGTTGATAGTGACGTGTTGTTTTCAACCCAAGGAATTCGAGAGGCTTTAACTCGTCTCAGTCGCTTGCACTTCAACACAATCTACCCAACAATCTGGCAAGGAGGATACACGCTTTATCCAAGCGCGATCGCCCAGAAAACCTTGGGCAAGGCCCTTGATCCGACTCCGGGCTTACAGGGGCGAGACCCGTTGAAAGAGGTGATTGAAATTGGGCATCGCCAAGGGCTGACGGTCATTCCCTGGTTTGAATTTGGGTTTATGGCTCCTGCTGATTCGGAACTAGCAAAGCGCCATCCTGACTGGTTAACCCGCCGCTTGAATGAAGCAACCGTTCAACCGGAAGGCATTCACGAACGAGTTTGGCTCAATCCGTTTCACCCCGAAGTTCAGCAATTTATTTTAGATTTGATTACTGAAGTGGTGAGCAATTACGATGTTGATGGGATTCAATTTGACGATCATTTTGGCTTGCCTGTGGAGTTTGGCTATGATCCGTTCACAATTCAGCTTTATAAAGCTGAACATGAAGGCCAATCACCCTCAGAAGAATTTTATGAAACCTATTGGATTCGATGGCGAGCAGATCAACTGAATCGTTTTATGGAACGGGTTTTTCGAGAAATTAAAGCGATTAAACCAGATTGTATTATTTCCCTCTCACCAAATCCATTGCATTTTGCTTTACCTGCTTCTCTGCAAGATTGGTTTACCTGGGAACGTCGGGGTTGGGTCGAGGAAATTGTCTTACAAGTTTATCGTCCTGACATGAAGCGGTTTTTATTGGAACTAGATCGCACCGAGGTCGAACTCGCAAAGCATCATATTCCCTTTGCCATTGGCATTTTGAGTGGGTTAAGAAATGATCCAACTTCTATTGAAACCGTCACTCAACAGGTTCAGGAGGTTCGTCAACGGAAGTTTGCAGGCGTTTCCTTCTTCTTCTATGAAAGTTTGTGGAATTGGGCCAAGGAGACTCCGGCACAGCGTCAAGCAGAAATTCAAAAGATTTTTACCCAACCCGCAGCTCGGCCTGTTGGGCAAACGTTTAATTCTATTAAGCCTTGAACACCTAAGTCTTGAACACCTAAGCCTTGAACACCTAAGTCTTAAATACAAATGAGTTTAGTTTGTTAAGATCCCCCTAAATCATATTGAATCAGGGGGACTTTGACCCTAGCCCCCTCCTTTTTTAAGGGGAGCTAAAGGGGGCTTACCACGATTTGCTTCTAACTCAAAGATTCTTATTCTTGTACACAGCCGCCAAAAATGGAAGCCAAAAATGGAAGCGGGAATATAAGGAATTCGGATGAGATCTGCATGAAGGAGACTTAGACACCACAAGCATGATTAGGATTTAGGAAAAGTTGGCATGAACCTTGATACTCCTCAAGCTAAAATTCGGGCAGGACGGTTAGCCATTTTGCTGCATAACGGTTTACAAGGAACAGGTGGCAAAACGGGACTGTCGCTGCTGCGCTATAGTCAGTCCGAGATTGTTGCCGTGATTGACCGAACCTGTGCAGGAGAGTCTTTAGTCAAACTCACAGGAATTGATCGCCCGGTGCCAATTGTTGCTTCGGTAGCTGAAGCATTGCAGTCCGATCCAAATATTTTGATGATTGGCATCGCACCTCCCGGCGGCGGCCTACCAGAGGAATGGGGGCCAGAATTGCATCAAGCTTTAGCGGCTGGGCTGTCCATTGTGAATGGCCTTCATACTCAACTGACTGTCTGGGTAGAACGACAGCACCAGACTTCGATTGAGACCATTCTGCAGCCAAGCCAATGGATTTGGGATATTCGTCAGGAACCCTCCGGCTTGAACATTGGCAGTGCGGCAGCGCGATCGCTTTCTTGCCAGCGAGTATTAACGGTTGGGACGGATATGGCCATTGGCAAAATGTCTACGGCGTTGGAGTTGAACAGAGTGGCCCAACAGCGCGGAATCAAGTCTAAATTTCTGGCCACTGGTCAAGGGGGTTTGATGTTGGGGGAAGACGGGATTCCTCTAGATTCTGTGCGGGTAGACTTTGCTGCAGGAGCAGTAGAACAAATCGTCATGCAGTTTGGCCCGAACCATGACCTGTTAATTGTGGAAGGTCAAGGGTCTCTACTTCACCCCGGCTCAACGGCGACGTTGCCATTACTCCGAGGAACCCAACCCACCCATTTGATTCTGGTACACAAAGCCAGACAAACCCACATCCGCAATCATCCCCAAGTTCCAATTCCGCCGCTTCCCCAAGTGATTCAGATGTATGAGCTAGTGGCTCAGGCTGCCGGAGCCCTGCAATCGGCCAAGGTCATCGGCATTGCCCTCAATACCTCCGGTCTAACGGAGGCAGCGGCGCAGCAGGCCATCTATCAAATACAGGCGGAAACTCACTTACCCTGCACCGACGCGGTGCGGTTTGGAGCGGAGCGTTTGCTGGAGGCCATGCTAAATCCTCAGATGTAATACAATCAACGTGAGCTAATTGCCCTTTGCTTTTCAAGGTTTCAACTAATTTTTCAACTGTTGTGTAACTTATAACAAGCTTCTGCAATGCCTGCACTAACTTTGGTGAATGAAAGTGTTTGTTTTGGGGGAAAGGTTCAGTTCTATCGCCATTTCTCCTCAAGTTGTGATGCAGACATGCGGTTTTCGATTTATTTACCGCCACAGGCTGAATCCCGCTCATTGCCAGTACTTTATTTTCTATCCGGCCTCACCTGCACGGAAGAAAACTTTATGGTCAAGGCTGGAGCCCAACAACTGGCTGTGAAGTACGGCTTGATTCTGGTTGTACCCGATACCAGCCCCCGAGACACAGGAACCCCTGGAGAAGATGAAAGCTGGGATTTGGGAACAGGAGCCGGATTTTATATCAATGCGACAGCGGAACCCTGGAAAAATCACTATCAAATGTACAGTTATGTGGTTCAAGAATTACCAGAGTTGATCAATCAATCCTTTCCGGTGATTCCGAATAAAAAAGGGATTTTTGGGCATTCCATGGGGGGTCATGGGGCGTTAATTTGTGCGCTAAAAAACCCCCAAGTGTATCAATCCGTTTCTGCCTTTGCGCCGATTGCTGCTCCGGGGCGATCGCCCTGGGGCCAAAAGATTTTCACGGCCTATTTAGGGTCTGATGAGCAGCAATGGCAGCAATATGATGCTAGTCAACTGGTTTTGCGAGGAGACTTTGATCAACCGATTTTAATTGATATTGGCACTGCTGATCCTTACCTGGCTCAAGGGCAATTACTCCCAGAAGTGTTTGAGCAAACCTGTGCAGAAGTTGGACAGGTTTTAATCCTGCGAATGCAGGAGGGTTACGACCATGGTTATTACTTTGTGGCAACGTTCATGGAGGATCATATTCGTCACCATGCGGTAGCCCTCCTAGAAATCCAGCCAAGTTCGTGATCCTTGCTTCAAGGTAGTTTTAAGGTGATTTTAAGGTAGCGTTAACATAACCGACAAGCAATGCCAAAAAAATAACGGGAGTAAAACTACATCCACTCCCGCTACTTGCTCACTCAATTCTAAATATAAGAAGTTCTGAAAACCAGGATATCTACTGCCGGGTGTTGGTCAAGTTTGTCTGATGAAAGTTAGTATTATCTAGCTTTGCCCCTGCTAGATCGGATGCACTGAGGTTCGCTCCGCTCAAGTTGGCATCGGTCAAATTGGCATCCCGTAAGTTGACTCCACTAACATCAATTCCCTGCAAACTTCCTTCCTGAAGCTGGATCTGACCCAGCATTTGGATGGATTGTTGAGCATCCTTGAGAGTTGCTCCTGTTAGGTTGGCACTCTCCAAATTGGCCCCAATTAAATTTGCCTGACTTAAGTTGGCATTGCTCAAGTCAGCAATGACTAAACCCGCAAGACTTAGGTTTACCTCAGTCAACTGAGCTTGGCTCAAGTTTGCTCCGTGCAGCTTTGCTGCAACTAAGCTGCTGCCGAACAGATTGGCCTCAACCAAACTTGCTTGAACTAAGTTCGCTTCGTTGAGATTTGCGCCTGCGAGGTTGGCTCCGTCCAGATTCGCCAATTCCAAATTCGCGCCTTGAAGATTCGCACCTGGTAACTGCACACCTTTGAGATCACAGCCCCTACAGCTCTTTGTTTCAAGTAGCTGTTTGAGGTGGGCGGGATCTGCGGCCAGGGTTGGAGTTGCCAGACTTCCTATCATTAGGAATGCTGCGGTGGCTAGAGTTACAAATTTCATTCGCACACCCTCGGTAGACTGAATGATTTCTACTATGCTTCATTCTACTGGAATCAGAAATGAGTCATGTCTTGTCTAAGTGTGATCTCGACAAATAATTTGGGTGACAAAGATCACAGTTATGAAAGAAGTTCTCAAAGAACACTTCTTTCAGAGTGCTCATGCTAACGTCTTTTGAATTAAATCAGCAAGCTGTTCAGCGCTGTCTGTAACAGCCAGAGACTTTGCTGATTCAGCCATGGTTCGTAGGGTTTCAGGGGTCTGCAATAGGTATAAAACTTTACTGGCCAAGAGCTCGGGAGTGAGTTGCTGTTGGACTAGCATCACAGCAGCTCCCCGATCTGCAAACGCTCTGGCATTGTAGGTCTGATGATCTTCTGCTGCGTAAGGATAGGGGATCAGAATCGATGGAGTGCTGGTGATGGCTAACTCCGTCAGGGTTCCTGCCCCTGAACGACTCAGGGCTAAATCTGCCCGATGGAGCAAGGCAGCCATGTTATCAAAAAAAGGCATTTCCAAGTATTGCGGATGCTTCAGGATATTCACATCCGGATCGTTAGTGCCCGTCAGATGAACAACCCAGGCTCCCTGCTCGAACCAGCTTGGGGCTGCCTGCCGCACCAACTGGTTGACTGAAACAGCTCCCTGACTACCACCAATCACAACAATTACCGGAGCCTCAGGGGGAATTCCAAAGGGTAAAGGTTCAGCCTCAAACTGGAAGGCTGCTCGTACAGGAGTTCCAACGGTCAAGGTCTTTCGAGCCCGAGGCAAATACTGTTGAGTAGCAGCAAAACCCAAAGCTACAACGCTACACCAAGGGCTGAGGAATCGCGTGACTTTCCCTGGCAACACATTAGACTCATGCAGAACCACCGGTAACCCTAACCAGCGAGCCGCTAAAATTGCTGGAGCGGCAATATACCCTCCCGTCGTAAACACGCCTTGAAATTGACCTTGTTTAAGAATCTGTCGGACTTGCCAGATAGCATTCACAAACCGGGCGAAAACCCCCAGAGCTGCCAGACCTTTAGTTTGAAAGCCCTCAACCTTAACCGTATGAAGGGGGTATTGTTGAGGAACAATCTGGGTCTCTAATCGATCGGGAACACCTAGCCATTCAATCTGATAAGTTCTGAGGTGAGCTACAGTGGCGATCGCAGGAAACAAATGTCCCCCTGTTCCACTTGCGGCAACTAATAACCGCTTCGATGCATGAGTTGATGGGTTTGTCATTCGTTACTTCACGGTTCAGCAAACCTGGGCCGTCTTTTCCCTCTGGATACTAACTTCTAGCTAACCGATGGCGACTGACCGCTGGTTTCTGTGTGTTCAATTGTTTCAGAATGTAAGGTCTAAGATACCATAAACGTAGTACTGGTCAAGAAAACCTAGCCCATGACTTTTTTTCAAGCTTGGCAGCGTCACATTTTAACGGTTTCGTTCTCAGTGTTAGTCGCATCTGTTCTTTCGGGAATAGACGGATTGCGGCTTCAGCCTGTCCAAGCCGCAGAAGTGTCAGGAACTGCGCCAGCAGAGATCACGAATCTGCTTACCGGAGTTGAAGCCGCAGCAAATCGCCAGGATATTGAATCCGTAATGGGGTTTTACAGCGAAGCGTTTACCACGTCAGATGGCTTGAACCATCAGGGTTTGGAACAGGCGTTGACACAGTTTTGGCAGAATTACAAAATGGTTGACTACAAGACCGAGCTGCAATCTTGGGAACAGGATGGTTCAGCATTTGTGACCACAACTGTAACCCAGGTTTCAGGCACTCAGGAACTGAACGGTCGAGAGTTTCAGCTCACTTCGATGATTACATCTAAGCAACGGATTGAAAATCAAAAAATTGTTCAGCAGGAAATTTTAACGGAACGAACAGAAGTAAAAGCCGGAGACAAACCACCCACGGTGACGTTTAGGCTGCCAGAACAGGTCAAGGTTGGGGGAGATTTTAATGTTGATGCGATTGTTCAGGAGCCTTTAGGGGAGGAAGTGTTACTGGGCACTGCTATTGAAGAACCCGTCAGAACCAGAGGATACTTTGCTCCTGCCCCTTTTCAGTTAGAATTCCTTGTGTCTGGAGGGCTATTCAAAATTGGAACAGCTCCCAGTACTCCTCAAGCCAACTGGGTTTCAGCGATTCTGATTCGCCGAGGGGGCATGACTCTGGTCACTCAACGGTTGCGAGTCGTTGAAAAGTAAAATGTGGAGAAACTTAGATTCTCTAGCATCACTTTCTAACCCCTTATGAACTAGCCCCTTGTGAACTAGCCCCTTGTGAACTAACCCCTTGTGAACTAACCTCTTGCAAGCTGCAAACCGGATTACTTCGTTTCACTCTTCTTGGAACAATCATGTCTTCAACACTCTCTCCTGACTATGTAATACAGCAGTTGTATTGGCGCTATGCTGTCAAAAAGTTCGATCCGACTCAAACCATTCCTGATGACGTTTGGACGGTGCTAGAACAAAGCCTCGTGCTTGCGCCCTCATCCTTTGGTCTACAGCCTTGGAAGTTTTTTATCGTCCGTGATCCTGACATTCGCCGTCAGCTCGTCGAACATTCCTGGGGACAAGCCCAAGTTGTTGATGCGTCTCATCTTGTTGTCCTCGCCATCAAAAAGGATGTGGGCAGCGCAGATGTTGATCAGTATATTAACCACATGGCGGAAGTTCGGCAAACTCCTGTTGAAAAGCTGCAAGGATTGGCCAGCATGGTCAAGGGGTTTTTGACTCAACCGCCCTATCCTTTGGATATTAACGACTGGTCAGCCCGACAGGTTTATATTGCCCTCGGACAATACATGACCTGTGCAGCCATGTTGGGAATTGATACGTGCCCAATGGAGGGATTTGTCCCCGATCAATACGACAAAATCTTAGGGTTACAGGAACAGGGTTATCAAGCCGTTGTGGTTTGTCCTGCCGGGTATCGCGCCCCCGATGATAAGTATGCCAGTATGCCTAAGGTGCGCTATGCCACTGAAGCCGTAGTCGAATATATCTAGAGTGGATTTACCACGGGAGGAAAACCCCATGACACCGGATGAACAAATTCTGACTCAGTTTCCCTCCCGTCGGCTGATTGCGGTGTTGGGCGTTCTTCAGCGACTCCGAACCCAGGCCAAGGCAGGAGAGCTCACGCAAGTTCCCGATGCAACCTTTCACCTGCGCGGGGGTCGAGATATTCGGGGTCGGTTCCTGGATCTAGCTGAGGATTATGGCCAAATGATGATCTTGATTCACGCCATTTCCGGTGAGCCCGATCCTCAACCAGATGTCTGTTACTTCGAGCTGGCTGAACTTCAGGCGATCACCTTACACAATGCCGTTGCTGCGGCTGAGGCACTGTCCTTTGGGGTGATTGAAATGCCCTCTGGAACGGCCTCCCCAACTCGGATCAACCTGCGGCGACGGGCTGAAGACTTGGCACAGGAGATTTCCTCCCTACTCCATCACCCACTCCGAATTACGATTGAGCCGCCCCCGGATACGATAGATGAATTGAGCCGACAGCAGTTGGGCCTAGGGCTTGAACGGGTTGCGGCAATCCTGAGAGTGCTAGGCGGGTCAGCTGTTGGTCAGGAAGCCTTAGCTAGCCGAGTTTCTGAGGTTCGGCTCGTTGCCTCTGCTGAACTACGGCAAGTAGACTTAACCATGGGAGTCCTGAAAATTTCCTTTGGTCATGAACCCGTTCCGAGCGAGGAAGAATTGCAGGACTTGATTACAACAGCGTTCTAACCCGCAAGACCTTACAAACCCGCCGTCAAAGTTTTCAACTCAGAGGCTCCAGCTTGACGCAGATGGCGATGAAGTTGAAAATTCAGGATGACTGAAACCGTCCACTGGCTGAGAATGGCAAAGGCGATCGCCCCCATGGAAGCATGTTCAATGGCGCTAAATGAAAGCACGGAGAACAGGAATGGCAAGGGGACTGAATGGGGTTGAGCTGATACAACTCCTAGCACTATCAAAGGCAAGATAACTATCGTACCTACTATTCCCGCTGCCCAGACCATACGCTTGCGATGTTTCATCATTAAGGCTAACTGGGTCAGGCTCGCACCCAGAAAAATCAGGCTCATGTTCAAGACCAGACCACAGGTCATGCTGAGATATTCTGCGGGTTCAGCATAGAACAGCATGGTCAGGGTAAACAAAGCCGCAACAATCCCTAAGTTGAACACAATCGCCAACAACGCCGGACTATTCTCTCCTAGGGCCAAATCCCGAACTTGATTTTGCCAGGAACGCTGGTGCTGCCAACGGTAACGGGCCCAGTCTTGCAGAGCTTGACGTTGGGGAGACAGAGCCGCAATCAACAAACCGAACAAAATCAGGTTCCAACCCAGGGCGATCGCATAGTATTCAGCCGGAGCATAGTCTGGGTTTTTATTGTCGATCAGCTCAAAGCGTTGGGCCGTGAACCCTAGGTTAAACAGGGTAAAACAAGCCGTGAATCCGTAGCTTTGGGCTTTGCTCAGGACAGTTGCATTGGGACTATGGAAGCAGCGCCGCAATCCTTGCCAGATCCAGGCTGTCCAAACCCCGTAATGAATAAACGCAAAGACAGCAATGAATAACCCGGCAATGCCAATAGGCAAGCTAAACCAGGTTAAATTCTGCACATTTTGAAAGCTAAAGGGAAAGGTTAAGTAGGAATCTCCGGTGCGGTTGATGAGATAACGCAGGAGAATTGTGGGGCTAAATATATTCATCCAATCTAAACCATCGCTGCTTAGGGATCTAGCATTCATCATTGTCAAACCCATAAACACGGCCCCACTTCCTAACCACGCTTGGAAGCTGCCCAACCAAGAAGTGACTGACCCAAACAACAACGCAAAACTATTGAAAAAAATCGCACTGCCAATTACTAAACTGTCAAACAGTACCATTTCATCTAGGGGGATTTTGGCTGACAATCCCACAAATAATTGAAAGGGAATCATCAAGATAATTCCCAGGTAAAGTAGAATGGGCGTACCTAATAGTTTGCCCAGGAAAATTCCTTTGTAGGATTGAGGACTGAGGCGAATAAAGTTCAGAGTTCCCCGGCGTTCTTCCGTGG
>JBOFUV010000069.1:0-4234 GCA_051652765.1 Microcoleaceae cyanobacterium
ATGGCCTGACTCCAGCGTTCAATGTCTTGCTGGGCTTGGAGATAAAGTGGATCATTGGGTAAGATCTGCTGAGCTTGGGCGATCGCCTGATTTAAATTCGAGGCAGAACTCTCTTGCAAGTTTGCCTTTGCCCGATTTAATTGAGTTTGACCGGGACTTGTGGGCTGAACTGGAACTGGACTTACTGGGGCTTGTCCTGACGGGGTTTGGGTCTGGACTTGGGCGGGTGGGTTGGGAGAGGAAACCGTTGGTTTCTGACCGAGAAGGGCGGCCCGATTGGTGAAGAACACAGCTAAGAGTAGGAATAGAGCGATCGCCAAGCTCCCCAACACAAGTCTGGGTGCAAATCCAGCCTCTGGATCTTGGACATCTCCAGATGTTCGAGTAGCACTCAGGGATTGTGGGCGAGATTGAGGCGTGATCAATGATTCTCTAGGCAGTGAACCCGCACTGGATGAACTTGCCCGTAACTCCAAGGGAACCAATGAATGGCTCTGTCTAGCATAGAGCCAGAGTAACCCCAGGGAGCCGAGGAGAATTCCAGTTAAGCTCACAAGCTGGGCAATTCGCAAAGGCCCAAACATTAAACTATCGGTTCGCAATCCTTCGATCCAAATCCGCCCGGTGCTGTAGGTTGCCAGATAGACCAAAAACAGGGTTCCAACTTTCAAGGAAGGTTTTCCGTTTAAATCCCGAAAGAACAAGTTCATCAGCAGGGCAAACACCATCAGGTTCCACAGGGATTCATAGAGAAACGTCGGGTGAAAGTAGTCCACCGTAGCATACTCGGGTGGGCGAGGATAAAACGTTTCGCCATTCACCTGAACTGCTGAGGGAATATAAAGTTTCCAAGGTAGGTTCGTCGGCGCGCCAAAGGCTTCGGAGTTGAAAAAGTTTCCCCAACGTCCAATGGCCTGACCCAGAATCAAGGAAGGAGCAACTAAATCAGCCAGTTGCCAGAACGGAACTTTATGAATTCTGCCAAAAATCCAAGCGGCTACTATTCCTCCCAAAATTGCGCCATGAATGGCAATCCCGCCTTGCCAGATGGCAAATACACTCGCAGGATTCTGAGCATAGTTTTCCCACTGAAAGGCGACGTAATACAGTCGAGCGCAGGGAATCGCGGCAATGACCAGCCAAATCGCCAAATCACCTATTAGGTCTGGATTCACATTCCGTCGCTTGGCCAGATATTGCGACAGAGTCACTCCAATCAGTAAAGCAGACGCAATCAACAAACCATACCAACGCACCGCAATTGGCCCTAGCTGAAACAAGATGGGGCCAGGAGACGTAAATTGAAACGCTAGGGGCAACTGAACAATATCCATTGCTTTGTATCCATAGTTTTGTCAAGTCACAAATGTTAAATTACAAATGTTAAGTTAGTAAAGATTCAGTTAGGGGGTTCAGTAATCACCACAACAGTTGAGTACCAAGTTATCGGTCAACGGCTATCGCGGGTCAAAGAGTACAGGACATAGGTTATCTCCTTACCAGGTTTCTGTCACCCTTAATTAGTTTCCGCTGAGACTACTGAGTCTTGATGACCAATTGTTAGCCCCATGGGCAGCCTGAGGGTTAAGATTGAGAGTAGGTCTGAGCCTGCACCGATCTTCAACACGGTGCAATTGACCTCCGAGTTTCTGGAGGAGATTGTAGTCGTCTGAATGCAGATCATCCATTGACAATCTAGCCATTCTACCTCCTATTTTGTTTATGCCATTTCCAAGGTCAAGCGGCATTTTGCTTCATCCGACTTCTCTACCGAGTCCGTTTGGTATTGGAGATATTGGGCCTGTTGCCCATCAGTTTGTCGATTTTTTGAGAGATAGCGGTCAGCAACTTTGGCAGATTTTACCGTTAGGGCCGACGGGTTTTGGCAATTCCCCCTATCTTGCCTATTCGGCGATCGCTGGGAACCCTTTACTGATTAGCCCAGAACGACTTGTAGACCATGAATTGCTGACTGCCAGGGACTTGGCCAACTTTCCAGAATTGCCTAGCCATCAAGTAGACTTCGACCAGGCCATTCTCCTCAAAATGGCTCTGTTTCGGAAGGCTTACCAGGTATTTCAGGGGAACACTGTTCCAGAGCAAACCCATCAATTCCAGGAGTTTTGCAATCAGAAGGCTTTTTGGCTAGAAGATTACGCTTTATTCATGGCCCTCAAGCAAGCCCATGGAGAGGCAAGCTGGCATGTTTGGGATGAAGCGATTGCCTATCGTAAACCTGAAGCCATTGAAACTTGGCAGCAGAAACTGGCAGATGAAATTTTCTTCCACAAATACCTTCAGTTTGAAATCTCCCGCCAATGGTCTCAACTCAAAACCTATGCTAATGAACAAGGGATTCAGATTTTAGGAGATGTTGCCATATATGTGGCTCATGACAGTGCCGATGTTTGGGCCCATCCTGAGATCTTCTGTCTCGATGGCGAGACCGGTGAACCTGCCCTGATGGCAGGGGTTCCACCAGATTATTTTAGTGCTACGGGGCAACTTTGGGGTAACCCTGTTTACAACTGGGAGCGCCTGAAGCAAGAAGATTTCCTCTGGTGGGTTCAGCGGATGGAGTCAATTTTGGACTATGTAGACTTGATTCGGATTGATCACTTCCGAGGCTTAAAGGCATTCTGGGCGGTTCCTCGAGGAGAGACCACTGCCATTAATGGGTACTGGGTTGACGCTCCAGGGGAAGAACTCTTTAACCTGCTCAACGAAAAACTGGGCGAGTTGCCAATTGTGGCTGAGGATTTGGGCCTGATTACTCCGGATGTCGAAGAGTTGCGAGACAAGTTCGCACTGCCAGGGATGAAGATCCTCCAGTTTGCCTTTGATTCAGGGCCAGAAAATCCTTATTTACCCTACAACTATGGCTCGTCCAATTGGTTGGTCTATACCGGAACCCATGACAATGACACGACGGTTGGCTGGTTTGAGCAACGAACATTACAACAAAAGGCAAGAGTGACCCGCTACTTGGGACAGACGAGCGACCAAGGGATTCACTGGGATATGATTCGGCTGGCTATGGCTTCGGTTGCCAATCAGGCAATTTTTCCCTTGCAGGATATTTTGGGTTTAGGCAGTGAGGCTAAAATGAATCAGCCCAGTATTGCCGAAGGCAACTGGGCATGGCGGTTTGAGGCAGAGGTGTTAACGGATGAGTTGCGCGATCGCCTGCGGTTCTGGACAGAAACCTATGGGAGATTGCCCAAAAACTAAGTTATCTGCGTTTAAATTCAGTTTGAGTTTGGCTGAAAGTGAACTTCCTCTAAAAAACCTTCCAAATGCAAAAAGCGCTCTCCTTTTGGAGAGCGCTCAATTTTAGCTATTAGCTAATCAAGGAGGTTAAAACTTAACCGTTGATTGCAGGAGCAGAAACAATCTCAGCAGAAGCAAGGTCAAGGGGGAAGTTGTGAGCGTTACGCTCGTGCATGACTTCCATACCCAGGTTTGCCCGGTTGATGATGTCAGCCCATGTGTTGATGACACGACCAGTTGAATCTACTACGGACTGGTTGAAGTTGAATCCGTTCAGGTTGAATGCCATGGTGCTTACGCCCAGAGCAGTGAACCAGATTCCAACTACAGGCCATGCAGCCAACAAGAAGTGCAAGCTACGGCTGTTGTTGAAGGATGCATACTGGAAGATTAGACGACCGAAGTAGCCGTGGGCTGCAACGATGTTGTAGGTCTCTTCTTCTTGACCGAACTTGTAACCGTAGTTCAAAGACTCAGTCTCAGTTGTCTCACGTACCAAGGAGGATGTTACCAATGAACCGTGCATTGCACAGAACAGGGCTCCACCAAATACTCCCGCTACTCCCAACATGTGGAAGGGGTGCATCAAGATGTTGTGCTCAGCTTGGAAGACCAACATGAAGTTGAAGGTTCCGCTGATTCCTAGGGGCATACCATCGGAGAATGAACCTTGACCGATTGGGTAGATCAAGAATACTGCTGATGCTGCTGCTACTGGTGCAGAGTAGGCAACGCAGATCCAAGGACGCATTCCTAAGCGGTAGCTCAATTCCCACTCACGACCCATGTAGCAGAAGATGCCAATCAGGAAGTGGAAGATTACCAACTGGTAAGGGCCGCCGTTGTAGAGCCACTCATCTAAGCTGGCTGCTTCCCAAATTGGGTAGAAGTGCAGACCAATTGCGTTGGATGAAGGTACTACTGCTCCAGAGATGATGTTGTTTCCGTACATCAATGAACCTGC
>JBOFUV010000070.1:0-25060 GCA_051652765.1 Microcoleaceae cyanobacterium
TGTCGATTTCTACATCTCGGCTTTCTACTGAACCATGGGCCTGTTCGTAATCCTTAAAACAGACGTGGTAACAGAGTTCCCAAATATCAATCCCGATCGTTTGGGAATCGCATTCTAGATCCAATCGATAACCGGGATAGGGAATCTGAATGGTCTGGTAAGTCCCTGTCCAACGAGAATTTTCCAACTTCTTGCGAATATTATCTAGCACCCGAATTAAGGCAGGTTGCATCAACAGTTCGGCTTGATTCCAGGCTAGCTGATCTTTGATTTTGGGTCTCATTAAGTTAAATCAAGTTTGGCTTCAATGTTTCAGCTTCAGGCTTTTTCTGCGCGTTCGGTGACTTTAAGATTCAGTTGAATCCCAAATATTAGAACTCTTCTTAAGGAATTTAAATTGTTAATTCTGAATTGTTAATTCAAAATTGTTATTTAAACTTGTTAATTTAAACTTAACCGAGTTGGAAGACCTTACCAATCCAGATGTTACAATTTTTCATGAAATCTTGCAGGGAATCTTTCATGGAATTTTTCATAAAAGATTACTCAGCTTGACAAAATGAAAACAATTGTAATTTTTCCTAATTTTTAGGGAAAAAGCAGAGTTGATTGGTAAAATCGGGTAAGTATTTAATATATGCTGTGCAGCAATAGCGTTCAAAGGTAACATTCAAAGATTACAAATTAAGTTTCCGGCGCTCCTTGAGGGTGAATTCAAGCGTGATAAAAACTTAGTTGCAACCTTCAGCATCAACTGCTGTAAGATATTCTAAATAATGAATGGATCTCTTCCTAATTCTGATTATTCAGCTTGTAAATCAGGGTATTATGCCAGAACTTCATCTGATCGACCTCAGTCTGAATGGTCAAACCCATCCTTTAGCTAATGTTATGCCTGTTGCTGTTCAGGAAAAGCATCCAGCTCATTTACTGACGGACGAGGGTCAAGCAACCCTTTCCCAAGCAAATTTGGACTTGGATGCAGTCAACCAATCCTTGGCAGCAGCCAGTGCAACAGAAGTTATTCAGTGGGCAGATGAAACGTTTAGCCGGGGATTAGTTCTGAGTACCAGCTTTGGAATTCAGGCGGCAGTGATGCTGCATTTGGTGACACAGGCGATTCCTAATATTCCGGTGATTTGGATCGATACAGGATACTTACCGGCAGAAACTTATCGATTTGCTGAACAGTTAACCGAACGATTGCAGCTTAATCTCAAAGTTTATCAATCTCCAATTAGTCCAGGCCGGATGGAAGCGATCCAGGGTCGGCTTTGGGAACAAAATGACTTAGAGGCACTCAATCAATACGACGCTATCCGCAAAGTTGAGCCCATGCAGCGAGCCTTGCAAGAATTGCAGGCGACTGCTTGGCTAGCAGGGTTACGTTCTGATCAAACCAGCCACCGGAAGACGTTACGAACCGTTGATCAACAGTTGGGCTTGTATAAGATTTACCCAATTCTGTCCTGGAATGCCCGCGATATCTACCAGTACCTAACCGCCTACGATTTGCCCTATCATCCCTATTTTGATTTGGGATATACCACAGTTGGGGATTGGCATTCGAGCCGACCCATGACTGCTGATGACAATAACGATCGAGATACTCGGTTCCAAGGCTTGAAACAAGAATGTGGTTTACATCTTCCCAAAACAGAAGAGGAAGCAAAGAGTCTGGATTCTAGCTCTCTCTAGCATATTGAAGAACTGGTACATAGCAATCTGACTTGAAGTATGAGCACAGACATCTCACAAATCATGACTGATTGCTATATCAACCCTAAATAACTGACAGCAAGCACTTATTCTCTTTACCCTTTTGGCTGTTCCTCACTCACTGAGGAGGAACAGTCCATCGAGCCCTTGTTATCCTTTCAGCTAACAGTCTAAACTGTTGATGCTACCCAAGCACCAAACGCTTCCTTGCAACATTCCTAACACCAATCACTAACCCTATGCACGGAAATATAACACCTGTTATACTCCTTGTAGAGTTTAACCTTTATTGGCAGGAGGATTCAAGATCCAGTTTGTAAAGTTAAGGTAAAGGTAGTCGGCGTTGCTGAATGGCGGGATGAATTCGCCCCCCAGCCCCCAATTCTGGGGGAGCCGGATTTCTCAAAGTCCCCCAAGGTTGGGGGATTTAGGGGGCGAGGAAACTTACAACTCAGACAGTCATCTCTACATTCAGCAACGCCAAGGTAGTCATCTGCTATGACTCGACAGTGACGGAATAATTAAACTGAAAGGGTTTGAAGGTTTCTCCATTCTGGGGAGTGCCCCTGAGTTCTAACCAGTATCTTCCCGGTTTTGGAAAAACGACCTCTGTCCCTGGAATGCCTTGATACTGCTCTGCAGAAATTGCTGTTAGGGTCGGAGTCAAGACAGGTTTAGACTGCTCTGAACGCGGTTCAATATAGATTGCTAATTTACAGTTGCATTGATCTAGAGGGATGATCGCTCCGCCTTTGCGAGTCAAAGCAAACCAAACTCGAGCTATTTCTCTCGCTTTAGGGTTGTGGTTGGGTTCTAAATGAAACGTTGCCGCAACGTTTCCTGAAACCTCCACTTCATGAGCAAGGACAGGTGGAGATATGCCTGCCTCAAGATTGGCTGCAACTAGAATCAAGGCTGAACCTAGAAACACCCCTGAAAGTAATCTTGGAATTAACCCTATCCAGCCGCTTGTTGATCTGTTAACTCGTTGCATCATGGCGTTGCATCATGGATCTCTATAAAACTTGTCTAATGACAACAATGACCAGGGCCATCGCGATCGCACCAACAAAATTCCTAAGGTAACTATTCCTAGAATACCCACCCTGATCTGGTTCACGACTGATCCTTCAAATCCGCCCCAATAGTGAGATCCATTGAGAATGACATGAACTACGCCTAGAAGCAAGGCTGGAAGCGCCAAAAGATGAATTTGCCTCCAAGTATTGCCCAAAGCCTGTTGCATCCAGTCAAAGCTGGTGAACGCTGATGGAGCCATTAACAGCAAGGCAACTATTCCCAACCCAATTCCCCACTGATGTTGGGGCAGCATAAACCAAAACGCCGCTAGATTCCATCTGAACGTATGGTCAATCATTTGGCCCATGTGGGCCACACTCAGAATAAAAGCACCAACTCCTAAAACTCGGCGATACCGTAAGGGTTGTGCCCAGAGTTGACTGATGGGACGGGCAACCAAGGCTAACATTAGGCAAGCTAAAGCACCATGCCCAGTGTAATCTACGTGACTTCCCGTTCGCAGCAAGGTAAGCACCCCAATGCTTAAAGTCAGCCACCCCCCCAAACGAAACAATTGACTGCGCCGATCAACACTGAGTTTGCTGGAGAAAAGGCCCACTCCTAACAGGGCTGGGCAAGTTCCTAGGCCAAAAGCCAGCATCGTTGCCATGCCTAGTTCCAGACTGCCCGTTTCTGCGGCTTTAATTTGGGCAGTGTAGAGAAATCCGCAGGGAATAAACCCCCAGAGCAACCCCAGCAACAGAGGAGTTGTCCAGTTTTTTTGCATGGACAAGTTCACCATGACTTGGGTGAAGCGATGATGCAATCCCTGAGGTGACAGGGGATGAAATACAGGCAACTGCGGAACTAAATCCGGCCTAATCTGAGCGAGTCCTAGTCCAACCAACATTAGACCCGTAAGCATCGCAATGCCGCGTCGAATCACGCTACCCATACCTGCGATCTGGCCACTGGCAATAAGTACCGAACCCAAACCCCCAATTGCAGCACCCGCTAAAACATAGCTGGCAATTCGTCCTAAGTTGAGCAGCAGATGAAACCGGAGTGGAAACCGATGGGACTGATCAGAAACCTTAGACAGAGAAAAAGCAATGGTCAAAGGGCCACACATACCAACACAGTGACCAAAACTCCCCAGAAAACCAAGGATGCTAATTAGGACTAGGTCGAGCATCATCTCAGACAAACAACAATTCCTGTAAGCGTTTTAGTACGCAGTATTTATTGCACTAAGTTGATAGAGTTGCAGGCATCAGCAAACTCTTGAAGCTTGGCCTCCATTTTGGCGACTTGCTCAGGTGTAGGTGAAGCTCTACAAAGATAGTCAGGATTTGTTTCATGGCTGTAATTTTACCAACAAACCCAAGCTAGCTGGCAATTGGAGCGATCGCTCCAATTGCCACATTCTAACTCTGCTAATCATTTCGCTAAATGAGTAACCCCTCGCACTTTCAGTTGGAGAGTTCGGTTGTAGAGTTCAGTGGACAGATCTACAACTTTAGCCCAATCTAAAACAAATTTCCAAGGTTTTCTTAAAAACTCTCATTTCCCTCAACTGACTGGAGATCAGAGAAGGAAGATTTGGACTCTGGACTAAGTTTGGACAATCTTACTGCAGGCTTCACAAAAACAAGCAACAGGCGGACTACAACCACGTAAACAGTCGCTAGCGCAGGAATGGCTAGTGGAAATTCAAGATATTCCATCGGTATCACTGGGAGGGTGAGGAGGAGCAGAAACTAGAAGCTCAACAATGGCCACATCTGACCCATCGCACAAAACCAATGCAGCTCAAGCAATCACTCAACCAACCCACATCAGCCTCACGCAACCCAATGGTCAAGACTTCCAGTACAAAACACAATCTAAAACCTAGATCGGCCCTAGCATCTTGTTCCTAAATCCTATATCCTAACCTCAGGTTCAGAAGCTTCCTGCTTCAGATTAAAACCATGGAAACACTTCTTAAAGTCTGCAAAGACCCTTTACTTCTCTAGAAGCGCTAGCCTCGCCCCAGTCTTGCTTTGCCTAGTGTGCTGGCTCGCAATTCCTCAACTGCTAGGCCGACTGCTTCAGATGTACCTAAATGCTGTAACTTCTATTTTTAGGCTAACACAAGACTTTGACAGTTGTGAAGTTTTCTGGAAAATCTTTAGTAGCCCTGAAGACTAGAAATTGAACATTTGGGCAACTTGTCAAATATCTAACTTGTGACCCCGAATGTCCCAGTGAGCCCCAACCTTGGGAGATCAGCTCCAAATTCAGGAGCGCGGTTGACTTCCCTAAGACAGAAGCTTGGCTTAGAATGAACCTATAATATGTAAAATTTTGTTAAATACCTGCTTAAGCTAACGTAATCCATGACTGCCAAAACTTCCCTGTTCTCTCCAGTTGAAGCTGACCTACAACTCTTGACGGAAAACCTCAAGCAGCTTGTTGGTGCTCGCCATCCCATTCTCTATGCCGCTGCTGAACATTTGTTCTCCGCCAAGGGCAAGCGGGTAAGACCTGCAATTGTCCTCCTGGTTTCCCGGGCCACTCTCCAGGGTCAAGATATTACTTTAAAGCATCGACGCTTGGCCGAAATCACGGAGATGATCCATACTGCGAGCTTGGTGCATGATGATGTGGTAGATGAATCGGAACTGCGTCGAGGAATTCCTACGGTTCACAGCCTATTTAGCAATCGGGTTGCTGTTTTAGCAGGAGATTTTTTATTTGCCCAGTCTTCCTGGTATCTTGCAAATCTGGATAACTTAGAAGTTGTTAAGCTCCTGTCCCAAGTGATCATGGATTTAGCACAAGGAGAAATTCAACAGGGGTTAAGTCAATTTGATACTAGTTTATCGATTGAGTCTTATCTGGAAAAAAGCTATTTCAAAGCGGCTTCTTTAATTGCAAATAGTGCTAGAGCCGCAGGTGTATTGAGTGAAGTCTCCTCTGATTTGGCTGAAGATTTATACCAATATGGACGCAACATTGGCTTAGCATTCCAAGTTATGGATGATATTTTGGACTTTACGGGATCAACCAAAATCTTAGGAAAGCCTGCTGCCTCTGACCTAAAAAGTGGCAATTTAACGGCTCCTGTGCTGTATGCCCTAGAAGAAGAACCGCATCTAGAATCACTCATTGAACGGGAGCTTGCCCAAGAAGGGGATTTAGAGCAGGCGATTTCTCTGATTATGAACAGCTCTGGAATTCAGCGATCGCGAGACCTTGCAGCTCATCACGCTCAAATTGCAGTTGACAGTTTAGGTAAAGTTCCAGCCTCAGAAGAACGCCAAACTTTAGTTGAATTGTCTGATTATGTTCTCAGCCGATTGTATTAGATTGCCTGTCAGATCACAGACTAGATGAGATGGTTTAGACAAGTAGCCTAAAGCATTCGTTTGAAACTGTTTCGGAACGTAGTGATCCCGACTGCAAGCAGGCAAATCTAGGCAGGAAAAATGCCTGAGTTATGGTTATCAAGCCTTTGTCTTGCTGTATTAAGTTTATTGGCTTAAATTTGAGTCATTTAAGCTTAAGTTGTCGGAACTTGATCGTTCAAGAAAGTTTCCACTTCAGTTGCAGTCGGCTGAGCTGTAGCTGCTCCAGGTTTTGTCGTTGTCAGCGCACCAACTGCATTTGCATAGATCATCATTTGTCGAGTTGTTTCCGGGTCTTGTAATCCTTTAATTCCCTGATTACAAAACTGATGAATCAGTCCAGCAACAAACCCGTCTCCGGCTCCTGTCGTATCCTCAACGTTGACAGAGAACCCTGGAATTAGACCGCTCTGTCCGCTTAGGCAATACGCACAACCCCTTTCCCCAAACGTTACAATTACCCCCTCTACTGTTGCTAGTTGATAGCAAACTTCTATTGGGTTTACGGTTCCGAAGAGCCATTCACTTTCTTCATGGGAAAGCTTAACAAAATCAACACACTTTAATACTTCTAAAATTAGTAGTTTTGGGTCAACCGTTCCACTCCAAAACATCGGTCGCCAGTTCACATCCATAAAGATTTTTAGATGATGCTTTCCGGCCCATTTTAAACTGTGAATGGCTGCCTCATGGGAATCAATACTAGCTAATCCAAGGGTTCCCAGGACAAGAAATTCTGCTTCTGCAAATAAATATTCAGGAATCAACCGAGCTTGTAAGTAAGTATCTGCAAATTCATGGGTTTGCCGTTCCCCAAATCCCGCAAATTCTCGTTCTCCAGTGGGCGATCGCGTGACATAGATGGCTCGAGTTGGGGCAGTAGAATGCCATTGAATTCCTGCAGTATCAACTCCGGTCTGGTGTAACAGTTGAACCAGTTGTTCTCCGGCTTGATCTTGGCCAACGGCCCCAATGAATCCGGCTGAAGTTCCCAGCTTAACCAAGCCACAAGCAACATTAGCAGGGGCTCCTCCGGGGTAAGGTGTCCAAGACTGAACGGCTTCAGGCTGTTGTCCAGGTTGATCGGCTAAGTAATCCAATAAAACTTCTCCTAGGCAGAGAACACGCGGTGAATTCGGTTGAATTTTAGACATAGATGCCTCAATCTTTAAGCAGTTAATGGGTGAATCAGTCAAAGCAGAGGGAAACTTGAAATTAATTCTTAATTTTTAATTCAGAAACCCGACTTCACCTTTTAGAATGAATTGAGTAATTGTACAGAGACAAAGAGTCATCATGACCCATGAAAAACCTCTCACTCCTGTGACGCTGTCAGACCGAGAGCTACAAGTGGTTGAACTTGTTGCATCAGGACTGACGAATCAAGAAATTGCCGAGCAGTTGGAAATCAGTAAACGGACAGTAGACAATCACATTAGTAATATTTTGACTAAAACAGGAACGGACAACCGAGTTGCCCTAGTTCGATGGGCTTTACAATGGGGCAAAGTCTGTTTAGATGATATCAATTGTTGCTTGCTCCCCAACCCAGTTGAGTTATTGAGTGGAGTGCCTGCCAGTGGAGTTCCCGTGAGCGGAGTTCCTGTAGCTCCAATCGAGTGATTCTCAAGTCTGCAATGTAATTTAAGTGCAAACTACAATGCCAACTACAATGCAAAGTGCCTCAGAACCAACGGTCTCCTATCAGGTTCAATGTCTTGAACTGCCTTTAGCAGTTTATCTAGAAGTTGCTGCCCATCTCCGCCAGATTCCTGGGGTAGAAACAGGACTCAACCCTAGGTCAAACTTTTCTCAAGGCTCCTTTAATTATCTCCAAAGTCAGATCGAGAGCCTATGGATTCGTTATGCTGCGGCTCAAGCCCTAACGATTCAGCCTAAGGTGGATCAAATTTTGAACTACTATGGTGATCGCCATGGAGTCTGGCAGGTTATTCGAGAATAGAGATTTATGGAACAGATTCAAGCGCTACGAGGAACCCGCGATATTTTGCCTGGGGAGGTGATCTATTGGCAGCAACTAGAGTCGATTGCCCGGAAGGTTCTAGCCCAAGGAAATTATCAGGAAATCCGCACCCCGATTTTTGAGCAAACTGCCCTATTTGAACGGGGCATTGGCGAAGCAACAGATGTCGTTGGAAAGGAAATGTATACCTTTATGGATCGGAGTGATCGCTCGATCACCCTGCGCCCAGAGGGGACTGCTGGTATCGTTCGGGCCTTGATCGAACATAAGCTTCAGACCACAGGGGTGCAACGACTCTGGTATCTCGGCCCGATGTTCCGCTATGAACGTCCCCAGGCAGGCCGACAGCGCCAATTTCATCAACTTGGGGTTGAAGTATTAGGCAGCAATTCTCCTCGGGCCGACGGAGAAGTGATTGCGATCGCTACCCTGATTCTCCAAACCCTAGGCTTGAAAAATCTACGGCTTGACCTGAATTCTGTGGGAACTCAGGCCGATCGCCAAACTTATCGCCAAGCCTTGGTAGAGTACCTCACGCCCTACAAAGACGAACTGGATGAGGATTCTCAGGATCGGCTGACCCGAAACCCCTTACGCATTTTGGATAGCAAGAACCAGCGCACTCAGGAAATCGCTGAAAATGCCCCTAGTATTTTGGATTACCTGGGTCAAGAGTCTACGGCCCACTTTGAGACGGTACAGGCATTGCTGACTGATCTGGGAATCGTCTATCAGCTCAATCCCCGACTGGTGAGGGGCTTAGACTACTATACCCATACTGCGTTTGAAATCATCTCTGAGGATCTGGGAGCCCAGGCTACGGTTTGTGGGGGCGGTCGCTACGACACACTGATGGAAGAGCTGGGTGGCCCCGATACTCCGGCGGTGGGCTGGGCCATGGGACTAGAACGGTTGGTTTTGTTGTTAGAAACCCTGCAAATTGGAGTGACAACAGAACTGGATTTTTATATCGTTTCTAGGGGTGATCGCGCTGAAGCTCAAGGGTTAGTTCTGGCTCAAAAATTACGTCAGCAAGGGTTTAAGGTGGAATTAGATCTCAGCGGTAGTGCTTTTGGAAAACAGTTTAAGCGCGCGGATCGGAGTGGTGCCGTGGCTTGCTTGGTGATCGGGGATACCGAAGCCGAAAACCAGACAGTCAATTTAAAGTGGCTGAAAACGGGAGAACAGAAAGAAATCACCCAATCTGAGCTATTGGATCATCCTGAAAAATACACACCCTAAGCGGTTGCCTGGGCGAGTTCTTGCCATCGTTGATGCCACAGTTGCATTGCATTTTGACTCCCATGAAACTCGTCAAAGGCTTGGCTCTGAAGCTCGAGTTCAGGGGCAAGACGTTCTAGAGACTCAAAGCTGACACAGTACCCTAAAACTTGCTGCCAGCTTTCTCGCCAATGCTGGTAGGATCGTTGACGCTCTCGCAGGGGTCTAAGACGCTCTTGTTCCCGTGCCCGCCGAAGCGCAGTAACCTTGAGCTGCTCGGCTCGATTCTTCCAGGTTGAGCGCCATTGTTCGAGGGTGGCTGAACTGTAGTGGGCCGAATAGGATTCGATTTCAGCCCGCAGGACTTCTCCCAAAGTTTCTAAGGCAGCCCGACTATCACAGTGCTGAATTGCTTCAATCCCAGATTCAATCCAGAGAGGCAGGCGGCGGTAGCTCACAAACACACTTCGGGCTCCCAGAACTTTGACCCAAATTTGAGACTCCCAGAGTTCTAGGGACTCAATTTGCCGGGGAGCTATACTAAGTAACATCGCAACCTCTAGCCAGACCCTTGCTAGAGACCATTGGCCTGGGTTGATTGTGCCTGCGGAGAGTAAGTTCTGAGCCATAGTGAGCCATGCCTAGATTCTGGAGGGTAAACCTGCGACAAACCTATTTGTAAACCTACATCTAGTGTTTCTTAGGATTGCTTGCTCATCTTAACCCTACATTTAGCTATTGTCTAGCGGCAGATTAATTCAACATTGGTTCAGTCCAGAGGGCCAGTGGTTTGTCAATTAAATCAGGAATTTCTGAACGTACTGAATGAGTTCGGGAGTTTTCATGACTCCTCTAATTCGAGCTGCAAGTTCCCGATCAATAAACAGGAGAGAGGTGGGCAGGGCTCTAATTTCATGCTGCGTGAGAAGCTGAGGATATTTGTCAGCGTTAACCTTGATCACTTGCAATTGATTCTTCATTTGATCCTTAACCTGCTCTAGAATCGGCGCAAACATCTGACTAGAACTACACCAGCTAGCATAAAAACAAACTAAGATGGGCGTAGTCGAGTGATTAATCAGGTCTTCTAAACTGGAAAACTGTTGCTTAACTGCCATTTTTACTACTCACTAATGGCTTATTGTTGACATTGCATTTAGGGGTGGGAAATACCCACCCCACTGCGGTTATTCCTGTTATTCCTGCTGTTGAACAGGAGAAATTTGAGTTGTGTTAATTGGGCAGGATAGAGTTGCATCAATCTCTTCAACTTTGCGGATTCTTCGAATGAGAATAATCTCCTCTTCCCGCCGAATAATCGTACGCACTGGAGTAACACAAACGATGTCTTGTTCGCGATTGAGGTTCCAGAGTTCATCACTATTCCAAGGCAGTGAAACAGATATGTCTGTCTTCTCAAGATTCACATTGACACTACTAGAACCTGAACCTGAAGTACCAGGAGGTACAACGCTTGGGCTACCGGGAGTTGCGCCTACTCCTGCATAGCCTGAACCTGAAGTACCAGGAGCTATAACGCCTGCGCCACCGGGAGTTGCGCCTGCACTGCCAGTAGTAACACTTGCCCAATAACTGGGGTTGCTGTAGCGACTATTCTCTAAGTCAACGGGCGTAATTGATAGAACAACCTCTCCTTCATTATCATTGTGAAGTGTGTCAAAGAAGAGACCAAAGAGTGTTGTTTTTTCATTGACTTTGATGGTCAATTTTTCTTGATATCCATTGAGTGAACACCAACTTTCAGAAACTGCACTCTCTAGTTTCTGAGAGGGATACTTCGGGATCACTTTGCCGCCTTTCAACCAGATCAGAGCCCAAGGCTCTAGCTCGAATTTCTTATCCGATTGCCAATAGCTAATTTGGCCACTCTTGATCGCAATCTCGTAATCTCCTGGCTCTAGCTCAATAAAATTGTAACCAGATTTCTTAATCGCTTCCAACCGATTAGTCTTCAGTTTCCAACAGTTTTCTGGACTCTGAATATCGAGAACTTTTTGGTTTTCTGAGGACAAATCTGTGATCGATACCTTAACATTACCACCTGAACTGATTTGACCTTCGACATCCAAAAATAGCGCACATACAGTAGCTTGCTGACCTGCTCTCACCTCAATCTTCAGATCATCATCCAGTCCATTTAGAGTTGTCCAAGTTGTACCAATCTCGCGACCTGTATTGAGATTTACAAAAGGGGTGCCGCCATGACCAAAAATCCAGATCACAACTAGGGGCTCGCCTTTAGCCTGAGTGTTTTGAAAACTGTACCAACCACTCTCAATTTTAATCTTATATCTTCCCCCGTCCAAGACCTGGGAGCGAGCAACTTTTTGCTCTAGATTTGGCATTATTTCCTGATCTGAAAAATGATAAACGTTATCATTGGATGACTTGTCAGGAATCACATAGCACGTATTTTTGCCATGAATTTTTAGCTCTTTTACATCTGTTGGACTCATCACTTTATCTCCTTTGTAGACTTATTTTCAGACTTGAACTTACAGACTTGAACTGATATCAATTGGCTTGAATAACTGACAAGCACTGCTCAATAAGATGACTAATTCCTTTATCTCCGTCTACTTCCTCTGGTTAATGAATAACCACCTAACTCAGTGAAACTTTTACCCAATAAGCTTACCAAAATTTACCGAACCATCTGTCGAAGCCGATTGTAAAGTGATAGATTGCCCTGTTGTTGAGCTAGCTCCAAAGCATGGTTAAAATCTGGAATTGCTAACTCAGACTCATTGAGCTTTCGGTAAACTAGCCCCCGATTGTAGTACGCTTCGGAATAATCTGGGCTTCGTATAATTGCTGCTTGATAACTGATCAAAGCCTGCTCATAATCTTGTCGATCATAGTAGACATTGCCCCTGTTATTGTAGGCTTGAGCATCATCTGGACTGACTAGAATTGCCTGATTATAGTCTGCTAAAGCTTCTAGATAGTTTTTTAAATCATAGAAAACACTGCCACGGTTATTATAAGCTTCAGCATAATTAGGATTAATGGCAATGGCCTGATTGTAATCCCCTAATGCAGCTTGATTTTGACCAAGAGCATAAGCTGCTGTTCCTCGATTATTATACGCTTCGGCATAATAGGGATTTAGAGCAATGGCCTGAGTATAATCTGCAACTGCCTCTGGATAATTTTCTAGAGCCCGATAAGCATTCCCCCGATTGTAGTAAGCTCGAATGGATTCAGGATTAATCTGAATTGCTTGATCGTAATCTGCAACAGCTTCCTCGTAGTACCCCAAGTTGTAGAATGCATTTCCACGATTATTCAAAGCAGATGATGAGGCTGGGTTAAGCTGAACTGCTTGGGTATAAAAGTTAATAGCCTCTTGATAATCATGCTGGAGATAACAAGCATTTCCTTTGCCATAATAATCTTCATAACAGTCATTAGCAGCAATCAAAGCAGCAGTCTGAATTTCAGGCCGAACAGGAGGCAATTGCTTTGCTAATTGAGCCACTACGAGAAGATCATCTAGGGGTGGATTGGATTCGCTGGGTTGACTATGAGCAAGATCAATCAATTGGGTGCTAATTTTAGAACCCTCTGTGAACTGGTTCTCATCAAAATCTTCTTCCCCTTTTGAGTCAGCATCCTCTACCTTTTGAGAGCTTGGAGCCGATATAATCACAAAGAGCAAAACAAATAGAATAACAACTGCAACAACTACATCCACAAACAAGATTAACCCTACCGCCGTTTCAGTACAAAAATAATATCTGGAACTGACAACAGATCAAAAACCATCAAAAACCAACTAAGTTAATTAAAATCTTGCCCTTAACAACTGAGACCTTGCCGAGACGTTCACAGAGCTGATTCTATGACTTAAATCTGTGCCATCAATTGTACTTACAGACTATAAACAATCTAATGACAAGACCAAGCCACATCGGCTGATCTTGCCATTAGGTTTAATTAAAAATTTAACCTTGGGAAGCAACTTGAGTCGTATTTACAGGACATGCTGGGCTAGCATCAACTTCCTCAACTTTTCTGACCTTACGAATCAAAACAACTTCCTCTTCCCGTCTGACAATTGTGCGAACTGGAGTTACGCAAACAATATCCATCCGAGGATCGCGAGGAAAGCTATCAAAGCTTAAAGCATCAATATTACCAAGGACGATTTGGTTAGCAGCAGATTGTGATTGATTCATGTTTCAACACCTATAGGAGATTAGATGATAGAGTTATTCATCTGAAGTAGTATTTATCACAAACTCCAGTGACCTTGGGTTAAGCTCAGGTAAATAACAGATTCAAATTGAGCCAAGGTGAGACTGATGCTCCGCCTGATCAAGGGTTCCTAACAATTTAAGTACGACTCAAGAATGTTAAGACATCTGTTATAGCCTTAGATCTGATTTTGTTTCGCATCCTTGCTCTGCAGCTAGAAAGTCCACAAATTGACGAGCTGTTCGTCCAGAGCGTCCATTATGACGAGTTGCCCATTGTAGGGCCTGAAACTTCAAGTCTTCTGGCAGAAATTCTAGTCCTGCTTGAACAGCAAGATGGTCAACAATTTTGAGATAAGTCGTCTGATCCGCAGGCTCAAAGGTTAAGGTCAGGCCAAAGCGATCGCTAAACGACAGTTTCTCCTGAACCGTGTCCCAAGCATGAATTTCATCTTGATCTTTGGGCCGGGGCCGATCTTCAAAAAATTCCCGCACCAAATGTCGTCGGTTAGAGGTGGCATAAACCACAACATTTTGAGGACGAGCCGTTACGTTTCCTTCTAGAACAACTTTCAACGCTTTGAACACATCATCATCTTCTTCGAAGGACAAATCATCAACAAAAATAATGAACTTTTGTGGTAACCCTCGAAGCTTTTCCAGCACAACCGGCAAATCCTCTAGGTCAGATTTTGAGACTTCGATCAACCGTAAACCGCGATCGCGATACTGATGCAAGAGGGCCTTAATTAAGGAGGACTTGCCTGAGCCTCGACTCCCATACAACAAAACATTTTGGGCTGGATATCCTGCTAGAAGAAATTCCGTATTTTTTACCAATAAATCCCGTTGAGATTCATAACCCACCAGTTGATTAAGACATACTGGATCTGGGTAAAGAATCTGGATTAATTCTCCTTGATGCCAACGAAATGCTATGGTTCTAGCAAACAAACCCGTGCCAAATTGTCGATAATAATTGGTCAAAAGTTCTATCGCATCTGCCCAGGTTTCTAAAGCAGTTAATTGATGCTGGATTGGCATTGATTCAGCGTGGCTAGGTGTCGTCTGCCAAACTACGGGTGCTTCAGCTAGAGGCGCAATCATTTGTACCCATTGACTTAACTGTTCTCCACTACAACAATACAGCGATTGCAACTGGATTAAATCAGATTGAGCCGCCGCAATTAAGGCTAAGGACAGACGGTCAAATTCTGTATGTTGGGATTGCTGGGTAAACGGATTGTCCGCCGTCAAAATTTGAGTCACTAAATACTCTTGCCAACTCTGCTGGGCCTGAGCCTGAACCGTAAACCAAACCCCATAGGCATTTAAACACTCTAAACCATTGGTTTCATGTTGCAGGGCCGTCAATAAATTCAAAAAGGCTTGACCTAGGTCTCCATCCAATACACCTCGATACAGCAAAAGAGATGCCGCTTGACGTTGTAGCGTCCGAACTTGAGAAATGACTTGAGGGTTAATTGAGGACATTAATTTAACGTAAATTTAACGTACAGCAGCTTTAAAACAGTTTCTAAAGTAGTTTTTCAATTAGTGAAGGACATCTTAATTACTCAAGTCCCCCTTTTCAAGACTATGCATGACTCACAACCGTGTAATCATTACAGGGCAATCAAGAGTGTAATAAGTTTTATATCAACACCCTCAATAGTTACCTATCTCAGTTGTATAAATCAGTTGTATAAAGAGGTCAAAGAAAAGCGCGAGGACGGTGTGCAGATGAACTTGGGAAGTTGGGCTGTGATTGCTTATGGTGCATTAGCCCTTGTCGGCGGAATTATAGGGTTTGTTAAAGTCCGTAGCAAGGTGTCCCTTTTATCTGGGGGACTCAGCGGTTTATTGCTTATCCTAGCAGGAGTGATGGCTCTACAAGGACAAACAGCAGGGTTGGCGATCGCTATTCCAGTGACCCTTGCTCTGATCTGTGTCTTTATTGTCAGAATCATTAATACCGGAAAGTGGATGCCTGGAATCGTGATGATTGTGACTGGAGTCATTGGCTTGTCTTTCATGTTATATCAACTATTGTATGCTCAACCCGTGGGCTCTCCTTAGCCTTAAACCAGCCCGGAGAAAATAGGTAAAATGAGGTTGAGTACTTCAATTGTTCAACTATCAATTATTCAACAAAGGGTGTTTAGGGTGTATTCAAGGATTCGGCCAAGACAACGAAGGGAAAGGCATGATCAAACTGATTGATGCAATCAAAGCAGGCAATATTGCTCAAGTCAAAGCGGTGTTGGTTCAGGAAGTCTGCGACGTGAATATTCTTGATCCAACCGGCACAACACCCTTAATTTCTGGAATCAGCACAGGCAAGTTAGACCTCGTTCAAGCGTTGATTGCAGCCGGGGCAGCCGTGAACTTGCCTGATCAGGATGGCTGGACACCCTTAATCGAAGCTGCTGCCGTAGGAAATCTAGAAATCATTAACCTTTTGCTCAGTCATGGAGCCGAGGTCAATGCCCCAACCGAGTTTGGGATGACTCCCCTAATGAGTGCCGCAAGCAAAGGCCATCTCCGGGCCATCAATTGCCTACTAGACCATGGGGCTGACGTTACTGCCAAGGATAACAATACCTGGACGGCGCTGGTTTGGGCTGCGGCTGAAGAACATACAGAAATCGTAGAAGTTTTAAAGCAAGCCCGCGATCGCGCCTCATCTCGATCAGTCTCCAACTCTTAATCTTCCAGTAATATTCCAACTCTTAATATCTTGATCATTTACGCTTGACAGTTTTAGTCAAAAACAGCGACAATATTAGTTTGTGAGTCTAAACTCTGCTCGGATCAGGTTGAGACCTCATTGAAATGTTGACGAAATGTTAGGACTTTCGGAGTTACAACATTTGTTAGCTACCTGTACGGCAAACTAAGTAAGTATTCTATGAGCTACGCAATCATTGAAACTGGAGGCAAGCAACTACGGGTTGAGCCGGGTCGCTTTTACGATATTGAACTGTTGGCAATTGAACCTGAGGAAACCTTAGCGATCGACAAGGTCTTGATGGTTTGTCATGACGGAGAAGTCCATATTGGCCAACCTTACGTTGAGGGAGCCATAGTAGATGGTACGGTTCTGCGGCATTTTCGAGGGCGCAAAGTGATCATCTACAAAATGCGGCCCAAGAAGAAAACCCGTAAAAAGCGGGGTCACCGTCAGGAACAAACCCGTTTTATGATCGATGCGATTCGACTCAATGGGTTAGTGCTGGCGATGAGGCAGGACATAGAAGATTTGGCAGAAGACGAAGAGTTCGAACCTTTATCCTTGGAAGAAGTCATCGAGGTGACTGCGGTTACTGTTGCTGAGGAAGCTGAGGAACTTGATGTGATCGCAGATGCTAAATCTGATGACACTGAAGCAGCTACAGTTCCAGGTGCAGACCTAGGAGTTGAGGCTGATTCCGAACCTGAAGCTCGTGAAGAAGAGTAAACTGTAAAGCGCGAACTTAACTAATAGGAGAACGGCAATGGCTCATAAAAAAGGAACGGGAAGTACTCGCAACGGTCGCGATTCTAACGCTCAACGCCTAGGAGTGAAGCGCTATGGTGGTCAGTTGGTACGGGCTGGCAATATTCTAGTCCGTCAACGGGGTTGCACATTCCACCCCGGTAATAATGTCGGGTTGGGGGGAGACTACACTTTATTTGCAAAAATTGACGGAATTGTCACCTTTGAACGGAAAGGGAAGAGCCAGAAAAAGGTTAGTGTCTACCCTAATCCAGTGGTTGAGTCTGTTACAGCAGAAGCAGCTTGAGTTCTGGCTTGAAAAGTATCTAGAAAGTCTCTAGGTTGAACTTTCAGGCTTGAGGTTGAAGAGATCTTAAATTTAGGATTGAGAGGTCTGGAGTATCGTTGGCTTCAGACCTTGTTTTTTATACACCATCAATGTTTACGCTGTAGTGTTCTCAAGATTTCAGGATTGACTTGGGATCGCTACACACAGCCGTTTCTGTTCAGGTTTGATGGGAGCAATTCTCCTAACTCTCCCTGCTCTAACGAGAAGCCACTTCACATCCAGAAAAGGGGAACTTGAGTGGCTGAGAGATCTTTCACTGATTCAAAAATTGCTGTAGAAACTGAGTATTAGCTTGGCACAGTAATTGAGGCTGTTATCTAGTTCATTAAAAGTTCACTGAAGGAGCAAGCAAATGTCAATAAATCATCACAAAACCAGGATAGAGGTTGAGACAATAACCTTGTTTTTTTCAGAAAAAAAGTATACATTTCTGGGAAGAAATAACGATGTTTCCAGATATTAACGGGACGTAATTTGTGCAGCAAATAGAAGTTATTTGTCAGGCTTATATGATTTACTCGGGGAGACTTAGCCCATGATTTCATCAACTCAGGATTATCGCCACATTTTGTTTCGAGATGGACAGTCAAGTGTTGATTTAGAACAGTTGCAGTATCTATTCAAAGTTGCAGCATTTTGGGCTCAGGAACGCCACCGAGAAGACTTGGAGATTGCGATCACCAATAGTGATCCAGTCGTAACGGTTTGGGATGAAGACCAAATGATTGGCTTTGCTCGTGGAACCTCTGATGGGATTTACCGGGCAACGATTTGGGATGTAGTGATTCACCCTGATTATCAAGGAGGAGGGCTAGGTCGAAAGCTGGTTCAGACAGTCCTCAGCCATCCTAAAATGAGTCGTGTGGAGCGCGTTTATCTGATGACAACTCGTCAACAGAAGTTCTATGAACGGATTGGATTTCAGTACAATTCCACGACAACCATGGTTTTGCACAATCAACCCCTTGACTCTGAATTTTCTAGCTTAGGCTCAGTCCCTTCAGAATGTCATTTTTAGCTCAATAATGTTTAGCCAAGTATTAGCTAAAGCATAGATGAATTGAGCAGTTGAGAGTGTGGTGGTACAAACCAGACTAAAAAGCCCCTGTTTTCTTTAACAGGGGCTCTAAAGACCAATCATATATTTTTGCCACTCTTTATTCATTCCGCTTTTGACATGTTTGGTCACTTCGAAGTAAAGGCTACTGTAGGGTTTGCGAGGTGTGCTGCGGAGTAACATGTTCGCCTCTTTGGGTGTGCGGCTCCCTTTCCTAACGTTGCAGCGAACACAGGCAGTGGCCAGATTCTCCCAAGTTTCCCCTCCTCCTCGTGATCGCGGAACAACATGGTCTAGGGTCAAATCGTCACCTGCATAGCCACAGTATTGACAGGAATGACCGTCTCGGTGCAATATATTTCTTCGGGTTAGGGGAATTTCCTTGTAAGGAACAGGCACATAATGGCGCAGCCGAATCACAGTTGGTAAGGGAAAATCCGGTAGGAGGTATTTTCCATTATGTTCAACTTGCTCTGCCTTTTGCTTGAGTAACAAAACAACCGCCCTCCGCCAGCTCGTAATGTTCAGAGGCTCGTAAGAGGCGTTCAAAACCAGAACGTTGCCCATTGACAATTTCCGCATAATAGTTTTAACCCATATTATTACAGCTTATCGTGTTCTGGGGTCAGGGAGACCTCTGATCTCAAGGCAACTGCATAAAAAATGCGATCGCGTGGGTTAGGGTAAGGTCATAAGAGATGCCCAGTGAGTCAGAGAATCGATACTAGCCTGACCCATTTGGAGAAAGCTGTTCAAACGCTTGAGATGTGGGTATTGTATTGACATCTGGATAACCCCAGAGATCAAAAGCCGTTGAAACCGATAGGGTCATTTGACATAAATGAGAATTGCTGATGTTCCTGCACGGGTTTATCTACTCACTGCTGTAACAATTTTTGGAGCAGCAAATGCGGTCACTCGCCAACTCACTGATCTCGGCGCAGAAAATTTGGTCGATGGCAGAAATCCCATTTCATTCTGCAATGTTCTGTTTGTGGGAAATGTTTGGGCGCTCATCATCCTGATATCAATCTATTGGAAGGACTGGAACCCTCAAACGTTACGACAACTTTCAAATCGGGACTGGCTAAGTCTGACGGTTGTGGCTTTGCTTTCTGGGGCATTGGCTCCGGCGCTTGTGTTCTCAGCCCTGGAACGCACAACTGTGAATAATGTGGTTTTAGTCGGTCGCATCGAACCGCCTCTGGCATTAGCATTGGCGATTTTTTTTCTCAACGCGAGGGTCAATGGGTGGGTGATTGTTGGAGCGATGCTTTCCTTGATTGGGGTAGGGTTAACGCTATTGATTTCTAAACCCCAAGAGTCAATGATCCAAATGGTAGGATTTCAAATTGGTCTTGGAGAAGCGGGGGCGATTGGGGGTGCAGTAGCAGGGGCGATCGCAGCAGTGATCAGCAAAGTCAGTTTACAAAACGTTCCCTTAGGAATTTTCAGTGTCTATCGAACGCTCATGGGAACAGTCATTTTCTGTATAGTGGTGCTCAAACTGTTTGGTTGGAGTCACTTCACTGATGTGTTCTCTCCCTTCGTTTGGCAGTGGATGTTGCTTTACAGTTTGGTCATTGTCTTTGGAGGACAGTTGGCTTGGTTCATCGGATTGAAGCGATCAGAAGCTTCAGAAGTTTCCTTGGCAAATTCCTTCACTCCCATTGCTGGAATTCTAGCGGCTTATTTCATTCTGGGAGAAGTCCCAACCTCTGCCCAATATTGGGGCGGTGCAGTGATTTTAGTTGGCATTATCTTGAATCAAATTGGCGTTTCCCGCCTTCCTCAGAAACCAATAGTCTCTAAAGGTTCTGCTGAAGGAATGGATGGTTCAGTTGGGTTTAAAGGGGTTTAACTTGATTTGGCTCTATTCAGGCCCCAACCTAACCTACAACTAATTTTTTCTAATTTTCCCCAATTGCTTGACCTGCTAACCATCCTGTTGTCCAAGCACTTTGGAAATTAAACCCACCTGTCACGCCATCGATATCTAAAATTTCTCCAGCAAAATAAAGACCAGGACAGCAACGACTTTCCATTGTTTTGAAATCAACTTCTTTCAAATTGACTCCACCACAGCTCACAAATTCTTCCTTGAATACTCCTTTGCCTTGAATTTGATATTGACCCTGAGTCAGTTCTTGAATCAATTGATTTAGTTGTTTATTGGAAACTTCTGCCCACCGTTTTTGTTCATCAATCCCAACAAATTGTGTGAGCTGTTTCCAAAGGCGACGGGGCAACAGCACCGGACAACTAGCAACCACTGATCGCTGAGGCAACTGAGATTTAACCTTGGATAACTCTGTTCGTAGACTGTCAGGATTGTACTGGGGTAGCCAATTAATCACCAGTGAAGTGCGATAGTGACAGTCGTGCAAGAATCGAGCTGCCCAAGCCGATAACTTTAAAATTGCAGGGCCGCTCACTCCCCAGTGCGTCACCAATAACGGCCCAGTTTGTTCTAGCTTGATTTCAGGTAACTTAATCCGCACATGGGGAACCGAAACTCCCGCCAATTCTTGCAGCCGTTCATCTGAAATATTAAAGGTAAATAATGAAGGAACTGGCGGAATCACCTCATGGCCGAATGTCTTTGCCCAGCGATACCCTAAAGGATTACTCCCTGTCGCCAGAAGAACGCGATCGCCCCTCAAGATTTTTCCTGACTTTAAGACAACTTCAAAGCATTTATCTAGCTTATTTTGCTCTAAATCATATTGATCTAACTCATGTTGATCTAATGCTTGTGGTCTTAAATTCTGCCTTGAACTTTGTCTTAGATTAACAACGATTGCTCCCGTGATAATTTCTACTCCAGAGGATTTTGCTGCATGAATTAAACAATCCACAATTGTGGCAGAATCATCAGTAATGGGGAACATGCGGCCATCTGATTCTGTTTTTAATTGAACTCCCTGTTGACCAAACCAATCGACCGTATTTTGAGCCTGAAATCGACTCAATGCACCTCGCAATTCCTTTGAACCTCTGGGATAATTTCGCACAAATTGGGCGGGTTCAAAACAGGCATGGGTGACATTACATCGTCCGCCTCCAGAAATCCGAACTTTGGCTAAGGGCTGTTGTCCTGCTTCTAGTAAAATCACTCGAGTTTGCGGAGCAGTTCTGGCACAGGCGATCGCGCCAAAAAAACCTGCAGCACCCCCTCCAATCACAATAACATTGAGTCCCATTAGTTTATAACCAGTTTCCAACTAAGACAAAAGCCGACCAAAAATAAGGGTGGCTAAATTCTTTTTCTTGAAGTAATTGTTGTTGAGCATAGCGTAAAGCTTCTGACTTAGTTGTCCCTACTTTGTTAAGTTCTTGGTAGAAATTGCTCATTAATAATGCAGTGGATTGATCATCAACAGACCATAAACTTGCGATGGTACTGCGTGCCCCTGCTCGGACTGCCATTCCTGCTAATCCCAATCCAGCTCGATTATCCCCAGAGGCAGTTTGACAGGCACTAAGAATAATCAGTTCAATGGGATTGATTTGTTTGGAATCAGCACTCAATAAACGACGTAATTCTTCAATATTAATCCGTTCATCCCAAGTTAGAACAAAAGTATTCTCGGCATTGGAGCTGAACTCTCCATGGGTCGCAAGGTGAATAATCGTATAAGGATTTTGGGCAATGGCTGAATTCACTTGTAGCTCAGTAAAAGTTTCATTCAATAATGTTTTTGTCCGACCCACTTGACGACGAATTTGTTCTAATTCCTCTTCTACTGCAGGCAGAGGAGGAAATCCCTGCCGACCAACACTCAGTCCTCCTCCCAGAACATTAATTTTTTGCTTGTTTTGAGCAGAAGATAAATCAGTTAACTGTAAGCCGGGAGCGATCGCAACTCCATATTTTTCGACCAAGTAATTTTCACCATCATACAAACTAGCAACCGGAATACTTCGCATTTTACCGTCTAAAATAAAGACTAAAGTTTGGATTTTACTCATCTGGAGTCCATTCTCGACGGGACGAACTAGCCAGTCATAGATCCGTTGAGAAGGCTCTAGAAAGTTTTCAATAAAGACTCGTTTTCTAGGAACAGTGATTGCCTCTTGTAGTTCTTGTAATTGCCCTTCAATTTCAGTTTGAGACAGATTAATCCGATGATGAATGAGAGATTGATTAGGTAGGGTAACAATTACTTCTAGACGGTCAGGCAACAGAATAGTATAAAAAATTGCTGCTTTAGCATCAATGTTTTCAACGTTAACAGGTTTGACATCTAAACAAGCATCTCGAAAGAAATTATCTAATTCAGCAACTTGTAATGATTCCAACACATTCCTAGCTTGTTTCAAGTTTTCTTGACTCGGTTCTCCCTCTAGCAAGAGACCCGCCAGCTCTCGATATACAGGTTCAACTTGTGCTCGAAAATCAAACTGAATATCTGAACCAATCGCCACAATATCACTTCGTAAGGATTGCAAACTTGCCATAGCTTGAGTGTAGGCAGAAATAGCGATTGTGCGATTGTTTCTCCTATTTAAAACTCGTCCGAGTTGCCACTGCCATCGATAGGCAATATCAGTAGCATTGATTTCTTGAGCTAAAATAAGTGCTTTTTCTGTTAGCTGTTGTGCCTCACTAAACTGTTGGTTGTGTTCATATAAATTTCCCAAAAGCCCTAACCCATAAGCTTGATTGCGCTTATCTCCCAAGATTTTTGCCATTTGAATTGCATCAGTTAGATAATCCGCAATCTGAATTGCCAAAATTCTGGGGTGTTCGGTAGTGTGTTCAGTGGTGGGATTAATTTTACTTAAATTAATTAAGCTTTGGGCTAGGTTAATCTGTCCCTGAACTTTAACTGAAGATGCAGAAAGTTGCTTCAGCAAAAACTCAATTTCCGAGAGCAGATCAAGTGCTGTATTCACTTGCTGTTGGTCTACTAATATACTCAGTTGATTCAGGTGAGCTTGAAGTTTTAACTCGGGTGAACTTGAGATTTGAAATGCCATTTGATAAAAGTTGACTGCTGGTTCAAACTGTTTTGCTAATCTTGCCGTATTCCCCAGACTAATTAAACTAATGGCCGTTTGTTCGGTGTCTTGAAACTGTTTAGCCAAAGCCAAACTTTTCTCTAGAGCAGTCTGGGAAGTCTCTAAACGTCCGACCTCCCGCAACACATCTCCTAAACTTTGTAGGGCTTTTGCCTTGAGCAGAGAATCAGATTGCTGACTTAACTGTTGTTCAGCCGCAACCAATTTTTTCAAGGATTGGGAATATAATCCTAGACTTTGTAGGGCTTGGGCTTGGTTGATTTGACTCCGAATCCATCCCGTCCAATTATCAGTTTTTTGGTGAATTTCTCCGGCTATTTTCCAGGTTTCCAAGGCTTGTTCAGGATAACTGGTGAGTAACTGCAGTTGACCTTGAGCATCTAGAGTTGAAGCTTGAAGCTGTTGAATTGTTTCAGCGTTTGGTTGTTCTTTTAGTAACTCTTTTAACGCTGTTAAGGAATTTGAAATTGCTAGTTGTGCCTGTTGCCAATTTTGGGATTTCAAATGAACCAACCCCAGATTTCTCAAGGCTCTAGCCATTCCTAGGCGATCGCCCCGATCGGCATAGGTTGCAATGGCTCGTTCTAACAATAACGCACTTTCAGTAAAATTCCCTTGTTCATAAAACTGTTGAGCTTGGGTTTCTAAGGTATTTTGAGTGATATTCTGGGTAATAGTGCAAGGTTGGTTGTGCTTGAATTGGGAAGTTCCCACTCTACATTCAGGGCTAGATTCAATCGCTTGGATGGAGAAGTCAGGAACAAAAGCAATCGTTAATCCAATCAATCCTAGGATGATTTTCACAGAAGTTCTATAGTTAACTTAAGTTTCTAATTTAAACAGGACTTACGCACTTGCCCCTTAAATCCCCCAATCCTGGAGGACTTTGAGCTTGATTCCCCCCAAACTTGGGGGCAGGAGGCCAAAGAATGCTTAACTGCGTAAGTCCTATTAAACTTGGAATTGCTCTCAAAAAGAGAGTCGATAATGAATCGAAAAATAGATACCTTGCTCTTGAAGAGTATTCCCTGTATCTGGCAAGTCAATCAGAGGGATGCCCCAATCGAGTTGAGCTGTAAAATTTTCACTCACCAACAATTTTAACCCCAGTCCAACGGCAGCAAGGGTATTTTTGTCTAACTGAGTCTCTTCCAGATCGCCGCTGTTCCAGATGGTTCCCCAGTCTACAAACGGGGTCAGTTTTAACATCATGTCCCACTCAGGAATTCGCAGGATGGGAACTTCAACTTCAGCCGAGAGAAACAGACCATTATCCCCGAGGAGCGCGTCCTGACGATACCCCCGAACACTATAAACGCCACCCAAGCTGAACTGTTCCTGGGCTAACAACGCACTATCCGCCAATTGCATATCTGACCGGAGGATGAGAAACGTATCAGCCGCGAATAATCGTAAATATTGAGCCTGTCCTCGCCAACCTAAAAACTGGCTGTCCGGCAGATCACTGTTAACCGTGGCATCAAATGCCCCTAGCCCCAGGGAAAATTGCGATCGCGCAGCAAATACGGATTGAGTGCTACGAGTTGTATACTCCTGAAAAAATCGCAAGGCTGTAATGCGAGTTTTGCCATCAT
>JBOFUV010000071.1:0-107436 GCA_051652765.1 Microcoleaceae cyanobacterium
TTGCGATTTCTGTAACGCCATATAACTAAATTCACAGTAATTTAGGTTTGAGTTCAGTTTTTCCTTTACCATTGAAATGACCCAGTGCTATTGCATTACTCCCAGATCAACCTTGTGGTTATGGCTTCTGCAAAGATTCTAGTGGTTGATGACGATCCAGCAATTCGCAATTTAATCGTTCGCTATTTGACTCAGCAGGACTATGAAGTTGAATCTGCAAAGGATGGTCAGACGGCGCTAGACCTATTTGACAAGTTCAATCCTGACTTAGTTGTGTTAGATGTTAATTTACCAGACACGACTGGGTTTACTCTGTGTCAAGAGATGCAGAGCCGAACCCATGTGTTCATTTTGATGCTCACCAGCCTAACTGGGGAGGCGGATAAGATCACGGGCTTTGAAAAGGGTGCAGATGACTATATTACCAAGCCATTTGGCTTGGCTGAACTTGGAGCCAGGGTTAAGGCCATTTTAAAACGGCAACGAAGTGTAACAGACAATGAACCCCGGAGTTTGGAGTATGGAGACATTACTATCGATCCGTCTTGTCGAGAAGTGCATGTTAGAAATCAACTCGTTTCCTTGAGTGCCTTAGAGTTTGATTTACTGTACTGTCTAGCCAGTAGACCTGGGCGAGCTTGGCGACGCTCTGAGCTTTTACAGGCGGTCTGGGACTATGACTACGAAGGGGAGCAACGGGTTGTAGACGTTCATATTGGTCAAATTCGTAAAAAAATAGAGCCGAGTGTGGACAAGCCGACTCTGATCAAAACCATTCGGGGAGTGGGATATATGTTTGATCGGCGGGGTGAAGAGCGCTTATGATGTCTTAAATTTGATTGGAGTGTGTCAGTTGGTTTCGAGTTGGCGCAACCCAACATTCTTGATGATCTGATCTCAAGACTATTGGGTCTTTCATTCTGCTGCTCTGTAGAAGCAAGTCACTAACCAACCCACAAAGTTGACCTATAGATTTTTGGCGAGAATCCGGTTCCCCCTTAAATATTCCTGAACCTCATCAGCTTGGGCAAATCCTCGCCGTACACAATCTCCTAGGGCAACTCCGTCACTATAGTTGCTGCAGAGGTACAGACCTGAAAAAGCCTGTAATCCTTGATTGATTTGGTTGAGCCTGTGACAATGTCCCAGAATATATTGAGGAATTGCCTTTCCCCACAAATGCACTGCCAACACCTTGGGCAACGCTCTGCCATTCAGTAAGACCCGGCATAAATCCTGATGAACCCTGGCCACAAGCTGATCCTCTGACCACTCTCCCACTTCCAAATGGGTTGCTCCCCCAATAAAACTCGTGAGGATATGCCAGCCTTGAGGGGCTCGATGAGGAAACAAGCTAGATGACCAAATTGTTCCTAAGGTCTGAATTCCTTGACCTCTAGGAATTAAATTCCCGAATCCGACTAAGGAATGGTTTAACGCTGAGGTTGGATAGGCTAAGACAACACAGGCCACTGGAGGGTAGGGAATGGCCATCAGAGCTTGACTCACTTGAAGGCTCAAAGGCCGAAGAATTTCAGCACTAATATGAGCTGGAGTAGTCAGAACGACGGTGCGTGCTTCCACCTGCTGTTGTCCCTCTGGAGTCAAAAACTCAGCTTGGTAGGTCTGTTGTGCCGTTGGACTCAGGTGAGTCAATTGCCAGTGAAGCTTGATCTGATCTCCTAACTGAGTGGCGATCGCCTGAGGCAATGCGGCTAATCCCCACCGAAAAGATCCAAGTTCTCCAGGACGAGTCTGAGGCAGTTTAGGATCGGGCTTAGACTTGGATTTAGCCTGACCTCTTATCAGCATCGCTCCTGGAATCAGACCTCCCCCAGCCTCTGCCATATTAAACACCCGACCAAAGGCTGCTCTCAGTTCTAAATATTGGGAATCTCCTGCATAGACCCCAGAGACAAAAGGCTCCACCAATCGCTGAAGCACTTCTGTTCCTAGGTGACGCTGGAAAAACTGTGAAACGGTTTCCTCACCCCCTTGGTCTTGTAGGCCAGAGCCCATCGCAGGAGTCACAAATCCTAGCCCTCCTAGCAGTGCCCGAATCTTCCCCCAGGGACTCAGCAGCCGAGACTGCACTAGGGCAGGAGGACTCATGGGAACTGCCAATAATTGCCCTTGCCAATAGACATAGCGGGGAAGTTTGCGATCGGCAAGCACCAACTCTGACGCTAGTCCAACCTCCACAACTAGTCGCAGCAACTCTGGAGTCGGAGAAAAGCTATTTGGCCCTTCTTCCCAGAGAAATTCTCCCTCGGATCGGGTCGTAATGTTGCCACCCACTCTCCCTTGAGCCTCAGCTACTAACAGGCTGGATCTAGACCCATTTGTAGTCTGGGAAAGCTTGTGAGCGAGGCTTAATCCGCTGAGACCAGCGCCGATAACTAGAGTGTCGATAACCACGGTGTTGATCACTACAGTGTCAAATGTTTGTGTTGTTGGAATGATAGCGCTTGGGTGTGCCCTTAAGGAAAAAACCAGGGAATCAACTAGACTGGCTAAACCTGAACCTGGAATAGGGTTTCCAGGTAAACCCGTGCAGCCTGATGATAACTGCGGGAGGACTCCGGAGTATTCACACTTTCATTTTGCAATAAAAACAGGGACAGGGCGGCAGAAAAAACTCGATCAAAGTCCCAGTCCGGATGGTTTTGTAGATAGCCCTGAAGGGATTCGTGCAGGATTTCAGGAATTTCGGCAAAGATACTGATACTCGTGTTCATAGTGTTGCGGTCTAACAGACAATAACAGGACAATTTCCCTCACACTCTATGTAGGTAGGACTTTAACTTGGCCCCCCACATCTAGAGTCTGAACGGGTAGTAGTCGATTCATTGTGCGTGATCAAAGGGGAAAATGGCAATCTTACAAAAAATTCAATCCGGGATTGGTGTTACCTTGAGTCAACGAGATAATAAGCTTTTTCGCCAATTTTCGTTACGTATGTTTACAAAAATAGGAGGGTCTGGGTTTAAAATCAGATCTCCTGACAAAATCCCCAAATTGCCAGTGAAAACCATCCATCTCGTGATTCCCTGTGGAAAACTTTGTCAGATCTGTGGAAAACTTTGATGATGCTTGTGGAAAGGATGTGGAATCTGTGGGGAAAGTCAGCATGAAAAATAAGAATTTTAAACTTTCTAATTTTGCCCTGTTTTTTTCTAGCTTAAAGTCTTAAAAGGCCAAAAACTGTGGGCAAAACTGATCCGTTAGCATTAAGTTTGTCAGCTTTTTTCGTCAAGCTTTGCAGGAAATTTCCACAACACTAATCAACAAACTCTTCCCTATTTTTTGCCGGATATTCGGATCAGATTCGTTTGTGTTTGTCAACTCCTGATCTGGCAGTCCGAGGTCAAGTATCCTGAGGTTCTGGCCAACAAATGTTGCTTCTACAGGGCAATACAGCCATTTCGGCACGCCTCAAGACTGCCTTGCTCTACTGTAAAAAACTGCTTTGATTTGATCTTGAATCTCTCGTCAATCCTTGCCTCAGGATCGTCCTGGCAGGCTGATGATGCTATGATTAAGTCATCAAAGTGCTTGTCTTTTAGCGATCCAGTCAGAGGAGTAAACTCCTCTGGGTCTTTGAACAAAGATTTTAAGGATTTGTTGCTAGAGTTAAGCGATTCAACCCCAGATTTAGGGTCTGCGGGGAAGAGTTTAGCTAGTTTTTATCGAGTGCTAAGCTCGAACAGGTGTTGAATTTCTGTTTTGTCTGTCTGTGGAAAAGCTGTGATGCTGTTGCGTTTCTTTTGATTGGCCTATGGGCTATTAAGCTTTCCTAAAGCTGAGCTTGAGGAATGTGGCATGAGTAAGGTATGGATTTTTTTGGGCTGGTTGGTGCTAGGGTGTACCCTATCCACATTTATTGCCTTCCTAGCTTCTCTACATCCCAACTTAAGGCTCTGGGTGAACTTTTTCTGGGCCATGTTTTTGACCCTGCAATTGTTTGGTTGGCTGGCTGATGATGCTTTTGCAACTCTTCTCCAAGTTGAGTTGCAAGTCTGGTGGGGAATTTTGATCTTAAGTCTAGTGTGTGCAGCAGTGGGGCTATGTCTATGGCTGTTCAGTTAAAGCAATTTCAGCTCAAGCGCAAATTTGTTGAGCATTCTGCGGTCTGGCTCAATTGGCTCGCTGGAACCTTTGTGATCAGTAGTCTCCTCCTGTGGATCATTCCCCCGATTTTTCTATCCTATAACGTGCCCTCTCATCAGTGGATTCAGGGCTTCAGTCTGGCTGGCGCGATCGCTGGGAGTTTGGTCGCCTTGGGAGTCGGCTACAAATTGCGGGAGGTAGAACGGGTTCTATATACAGACACAGACCTTCACCAAACCGTAAGATTCCCAGGATCGGTTGATCAGTGGATACAAGACTCAGAACTGTATGGTTCAGAGCAGTATCGTTCAGAAACCCTTTGGCAAGGGGCCGTAGCCGGAGTTGTAGGACGCTTCATTGACCAAATTCCCTGGATGCAGCCGCATCACCCTGAATCAGTGCGCCAAGGAATTCAAGGACTCAAATCTCCCCTAGGAACCCGATCTCCCTTTAACCGGGTTGAACACCAGCAGGCAAATGCGTTCAGACCAAATGGGCCCGAAATCTGGACTAGTCCTCTGTTGAATTGGCCATCCCTGAGACCCTATCAGGCTGAAGGAGGGTTTGGAATTGACTTAGATGACTCACGGCTACACAGACTCCGGCAACAACTGGAGGCCCCAGAATATGAATGGTTAAGCCAACTCGTTCTAGCTAAACCCCTATTGATTTGGGGCAACCAATGTAGTGGGAAAACATCCTTGGCTGGATTTCTGGCCTTGCTGAGAATGGTTGTGTTGGGCCATTCAGTTAGTGTTGTTGATCCCTACGCCCATCAAAATGCTTGGCCCCTTGTCTTTGAAGTCCATGGAGCCAACTATGACTACAGGGCAGTTGACCAATGTTTGGCTGCCTATCACCAACGTCTGCGGTTCTCAACCACGGCTCACACCTCGATTTGGGATGAAGTGACCCAGTATTCAGAGCACTGTAACCCTCGACGGGCTGCACAGTTTTTTCAAGGGATTGATCAAGATTGGCGCAGATCTTCAGAATTTCCAATCCTGTTAAGTCAGGCCAATCGCTCAGAGGTTCTAGGCAAAGATCCGGGTGTTAGAAAGCCCAAACCCAGGAGATTCGTGGACATTAACCTGCCCTCCTACCGGGATTGGTTGGGGAATCTCCGACCGACCCTGCGGGGGATCGTTACAGGTCTACGAGTCACGGCGTTTGGTGAGCCAATCTCGCAGTCTATCGACCTAGAGCCTTGGATGCAGCCAGAGTATCTACTGACCACTTTTCCAGAGTTACAACTGCTTCAAACCGGGGTTCAGCGTCAAGATTAATCTGCTTCAGTCCGATCATTGCTGCGATCGCTCAAACTGGATGGGAGCCGATCCGTACTCCACCCCCACCAAGCACAACCGCAGCAGCAGAGATAAAATTCTTGCCACTTCCGCCGATGACTTTCGCCATAGACCGGGGATCGTCGGTTAATCCAGGCTTCCTTGGCTTCTAGGCTATTGGCATTGCAATCGGGACAACAAAATTGACTGGCATGAACGGTATCGGTTGTCCATTCAGGCGGAACGGGCTGGAATGCATCCATGACAGGTTAATGATTAAAACTTCACTACACTTGTATCAGAACAGATGTGAGACAATATGCCTCTAGGGGAATTGTTGTCTGATATGCACCCACTGATATGAATCCACTGTTAAACTTAATTTCTCTACTAGGCATTGTTGGGCTGTGCTTGATTGCGTGGTTTGGGTCTGAGAAAAAGCGTCTTGTTCCCTGGAACACGATTGTTTGGGGCATTGGCTTACAAATGATTGTGGGCCTGATTGTTTTTATCTTTGGTAGTCAGTTGATAGAGGGACTCAGCACGGTATTGAATGCAGTGCTTGATGCCTCAGAAGCTGGAGCCAGATTTTTATTTGGTGGCACCACATCTATTCTAGTTAAAGATCCGGATTTCACGACGGGCCCTGGCCCAGCGGGTCGTTGGATTGCGCGTGCCATTGGAACCCCCTATGTGGCAGTTCCAGGGGATCGGATTGGGATAGACAGTTTGAATCTTGGATTTTCGTACATCTTGGCTTTTCGAGCCCTGCCTCAAGTGATCTTTTTTTCTGGCTTGATCACTTTGCTGTATCGATTACATGTGATTCAGCCCGTTGTTAAGGTTTTTGCCACGATTTTCCAGGCGACCATGCGACTTAGCGGTGCAGAATCCCTGGCTGGAGCCGCGAATATTTTTGTCGGGATTGAATCGGCGATCGCCGTTAAACCCTATCTTCTGGGTATGACTCGGAGTGAATTGTGTGCCGTCCTCGCAGGATGTTTTGGCTCCATTGCCTCTTCCGTCCTTGCCCTCTATGCCGGATTTCTGCGGCCCACCTTTCCCAATATCACGGGGCACTTGGTCTCTGCCTCGATCATGACGATTCCTGCCTGTTTTGTGATTTCCAAGTTGCTAGTGCCGGAGACTGAAGTTCCTGAAACCATGGGCAGCGTGCCCAAGGAAGTAGTTGAAGACCCAGCCAAGCGCCCTAATCCCATGGACAGCTTGATTGGAGGTGCTTTAGATGGGGTCAAAATGGCGGTGGGCATTGCTGCGGCTCTAATTGCGATCCTAGGCATGGTTGCCCTGATTAACTTGGCCTTCAGTAGTTTGGCTGGGTTATCTGAGAGCCGGTTTTTACTCTTGCGACCCATTGGCGATCTGTTTCAAATTATCAGCCTGCAAAATATCTTAGGGGCGTTGTTTTTACCCCTGACGTTTTTGACGGGGGTGTCCTTGGAATGGCAGGAACTGTGGCAATCCTCAGTGTTGATTGGCCGAAGATTACTGGAGACCAATGTGCCTTCTTATCAAGCTCTAGCCCAACTGAATGCGGCGGGAGAACTGAGCGATCGCGCCATGTTAATTGTGAGTTATGCTCTCTGTGGGTTCACTCATTTTGCTTCCTATGGCATTTTTGTTGGCGGTCTCTCTGCTCTAATTCCGACTCGGAGTTCTGAAATCTCTGAGATTGGGTTCAAGGCTCTGTGGGCTGGAACCTTGGCCACATTGATGACCGGGTGTATTGCTGGGCTATTTGACTTTGGCAATCCGGCTATTTTAGGTAAATAATCGGGCAAGTTATTAGTGCTAAGTCCAGAGTGTTCAGTCTAGAGTGTTAAGTTCAGCAGCATAGTGCCACAGGAAAGGTAGCAATGAAACTCAATTCGTTGAAGTTACTGGCAATTGGAGTGTTAGCATCTGGTGTTGTTGGTATCTTTGGATCTGGGGCTCATTTCACAATCAATTTTGCCCCCAACTTTGTCCCCAACTTCACTCAAAGGTTGCCCGTGGGGATACCGACCCTGGCTCAACCTGCTTCCCCAAAGTCTTCTCCCTCTCCCAAAGCTCTCGCCGCAGCACCTCAGGGAACTGCGACTCCCCAGAAATCTCCCTCTCCTCAAGCCGAAAAAACAACCATTCCTAAAAATTCCCCTGCTTCGGCTCCTGTTACACCCCCTCCGCCCTCGCCCCAACCAGAACCTAGTCCATCGCCAGAACCCATACAGAGCGTAGAACCCTTGCCTCTGAGCGAGAGCCTTTACAAAGATCCCCAAGGACAATTCCAGGTTGGTATCCTTCAGGGATATAACATTGGGTTTGCCGGAAATTCTCCACTAATCGAAGCACCCGATGGCAATTTGGCCTACACTGTGGTTGTTAAGCCCCGAGAAAGTGACCGAGAACTCAGCGAAAGTGGTCTGGCGCAAATTGCCATTGAAGCTTTTGAGCGGGGCGAGGGCTTTGTTCCTGGCTCCTATCAAGTCACTGGGCCCCAGGAGGTTACCCTGCCCTGGAGCGGAGGTCTTAATCTGGGTGGCAAGGCTCAGCGGATTACAGGCTCAATCCTGACCCGCCAACAAGGACAGAATGTATTAGTTCTGCTGGTTTCTGCCACAGAACAGGGAGCAAAGGACGTAGAAGCCGTGATTGTAACTTTAGCCGAGACCTTAACCACCGTTCAGTAAACTACCATGTCGATTCAGTCCCCTGCGATGAACCAAGACGATGAAATTCACCAACTGTTGGAGCTGATGCCTGCCTCTGGGAGGATGATGACCCAGCTTGTGAGTCGGTCGCAACAGTCTGCCGTTATTGAGACTCCGTTTCCTTATCCCTGGACAGGAATTCGCCGAATCTTTGTCAATTTCAAGCTCTGGCAAGATCTGTCTCGCTCTCAGCGAGATTTACTGCTGCTGCGGACGGTGAGTTGGGTGTCTGAGGTCAAGTGGCTGGCCCCCAGCCTCAACCAAGGAATTGCCTTAGCTGGGGCGGTAGGACTAGTGGCCGAAGTCTCACAACAAGATGCAGTTGGTGTATTGATGGCGGGCAGTTTGTGTGCCCTGGGGCTGCGGCAGATTTGGCAAGCCAACCACCGTTCTGAAGTGGAGCTGAATGCGGATGAGGCAGCCGTTCGAATTGCTCAACGCCGAGGCTATAGTGAGCCAGATGCCGCCATGGCTTTAATGAAAGGTATTGAAAAGGTGGCGGAGTTGGAAAGCCGTCCGGGGTTGAGTTATCTGGAATTGATGCGCTGTCAGAATCTTCGGGCGATCGCCAAGCTTTCTCCGATTAGCGTTCCGGAGGACATTCGGCAGGAGTAGATCTTGGCACCAACCCAAAGCAATTTGTCAAGATAGACATCTCTAATAACCAATCGTTATAATAGTAGCTAGGTTCAACTGTGACGTTGGTGACTGCCAAAATGTTTTATTGATCTATAATTTGTAAAATGCGGGAGTCAAAGGAATTCTAAGCAGCAGTAAACTAGGCTTGTACCTAGAAACTTTAAGCTTGGCCCAGGCACCCACCTGGCTTTGCCAGGTCAAAAACTGAGGTAAGACGGCGTTACGGTGAGCCTTATTTTCGTAAGAACTTTTGTTAAGCACTCTTTAAAACGGGAACTGTCCTCCTCTTTGAAATGACAGTTGGGCCTTATCCTTTGAGTGTAGCTCCGATGATGGAGCGCACCGATCGCCACTTTCGCTACTTCATGCGACAAATTACCCGTTGTACCTTGCTTTACACTGAGATGGTAACGGCGGCGGCAATTTTGAATGGTGATCGTACCAAGCTTCTGGGGTTTTCCTTAGAGGAAAAGCCTTTGGTTTTGCAACTCGGTGGCGACAACCCCAAGGAGTTGGCTCAATGTTCACAAATTGCAGAGGATTTGGGCTACGACGAAGTTAATCTCAATGTTGGCTGTCCTAGTGATCGAGTTCAAGAAGGAAATTTTGGAGCCTGCCTGATGGCCCAGCCCGAACGGGTTGCTGAAGCAGTGTCTGCGATGCAGCAAGCTGTTGATATTCCTGTGTCGGTCAAGCATCGGATTGGGATTGATGATCGCGATCACTATGAAGACATGGCCCATTTTGTTCAAATTGTGGCTGAAACGGGATGTCGTCGATTCACCGTTCATGCTCGCAAGGCTTGGTTGCAGGGGTTGAGCCCCAAGGAAAATCGTACTGTGCCGCCCTTGCGATATGCAGATGTTCATCGGTTGAAACAAGAATTCCCTGAACTTATTGTAGAAATTAACGGGGGGTTCACTAGCCTGACTCAGGTGCAGGAACAGCTCCAGGTCTTAGACGCAGTGATGATTGGGCGAGCAGCCTATGACAATCCCTACCTATTTGCTGAGGCAGACCGCAAGATTTATGGCCAGATGGATGGCAGGGAAGAGACTTCCCTGAGTCGTCGTCAGGTGGCTGAAGCAATGTTGCCCTACATTGAATATTGGCTCAACCAGGGGGTTCGACTGAACAGTATTACCCGCCATATGTTGCAGCTTTTTGCAGAACAGCCTGGAACCAAGGCTTGGAAGCGCTATTTGAGCGAACAGGTTCATCGTCCAGGATCAGGAATTGATGTGGTTCGAGGAGCCTTGGCACAGGTTTCTGTTCAGAATAGTTCGTGAGTCAGAATCATCCATCTACTGCTAAAACGAACTTTCAAGGGCATGGCAGAGACTCATCTAGGGTAAATCCGTGCTACCCATCAAATAGCGATCGCACTCCCGTGCCACCTGCCGACCTTCGTTAAATGCCCAAACGACCAAACTTTGGCCCCGACGACAATCTCCCGCCGCAAACACCCCTGGAAGACTGGTGGCATAATTGCCATAATCCGCTTTGATATTACTGCGTCCATCCCGTTCCAGTCCGAGGGCATCGAGCAAAGGCTGTTCGGGGCCGAGGAAACCCATTGCGAGGAGCACTAATTGCGCTGGATGAACTTGTTCTGTACCGGGGATGTGTTGAGGAATGAACCGACCCTGTTCATCTCGCTCCCACTGAATCTGAACAGTGTGGAGGGCTTTGACTTGTCCGTTATCGTCTGCGGTAAATTTTGTGGCGGTTGTCAGGTAAGCTCGAGGATCGGCACCGAACTTAGCTGCAGCCTCCTCCTGACCGTAGTCCATTTTGTAAACTTTGGGATATTCTGGCCAAGGATTATTAGTCGCCCGTTCCAGAGGAGGTTTGGGCATGATTTCCAATTGCACAACACTGTTGCAACCGTGACGCAGAGAGGTTCCGACACAATCAGTTCCAGTATCGCCGCCGCCAATGATAATTACATCCTTACCTGCGGCGGAAATAAAACTGCTGTTCTGATGGCGATCTAGCACTGCCTTGGTGTTCCCAGTCAGGAATTCCATGGCAAAGTGAATCCCTTTCAGATCCCGACCTTCAATAGGAAGGTCACGGGGTTTGGTGGCTCCTGTGCAGAGAATAACCGCATCGAATTCGTTTAACAACTGTTCGGCAGGTAGATCTTTGCCAATTTCAGTATTGCAAATGAATTTTACTCCTTCCTCTTCTAACAATTTAATCCGCCGTAGCACGACCTGTTCCTTTTCCAGCTTCATATTGGGAATCCCGTACATCAGCAATCCCCCCGGACGATCCGCCCGTTCAAATACGGTGATCCAGTGTCCAGCTCGGTTGAGTTGGGCGGCGGCTGACAATCCTGCTGGGCCAGAACCGATGATGGCGACTGTCTTGCCTGTGCGTTTTCCTGGGGGTTCGGGGGTAATCCAGCCTTCGTTCCATCCCCGATCTACAATGGAGCATTCAATGGTTTTGATCGTGACAGGGGGGTTATGAATCCCGAGCACACACGCTCCTTCACAGGGAGCTGGACACACCCGCCCGGTAAATTCCGGAAAGTTGTTGGTCTTGTGCAGCCGTTCTAGGGCCTCCTGCCAGAGTCCCCGATAAACCAAGTCATTCCACTCGGGGATAAGGTTGTTAATCGGACAGCCGCTCGCCAAGCCATTAATGGCAATTCCCGTGTGACAGAAGGGGGTGCCACAGTCCATGCATCGCGCCCCTTGGGTCTTGAGTTTGTCATCGGGCATGGGCAGATGAAATTCATCCCAATTCTGAATGCGTTTCAAGGGTTCAAGCTCTGCAGGCAGTTCCCGCACAAATTCGATAAATCCGGTTGGTTTTCCCATAATTCAGTGTTTCCTCTAAACGGTATGAAGCTTTTCTGACAATTTTGGTTTTTGATAATCGTACTGGATTAGTTGTTAGTCCAACAGCCAAGTAAATAACAGTTTGACAGTAAGCTTAATTATTCACAAAATCTGGCAGGTTTTTTGCAGGTTTTTGCAAAAACCTGCAAAAAATCATCGGCATCTTGCCTCTAAAGGTAAGATGCCGACACCACGTTTATCCTTCACTTATACTTTACACTTCAAGTCAAATCACTTCCGCCAAGGCCAGGAAACCCTAGCCCAAGGATTCTAGATAGTCTCGAACTCGGTTACGGCGCTTCGGTTGGCGCAACTTTTGCAAAGCTTTTGCTTCAATTTGACGAACCCGTTCACGGGACAGTTCTAAAGCTCGGCCAATGTCTGCCAGAGAATAGGCTTGACCATCACCCAAACCGTAGCGCATCTGGATCACATCTCGCTCGCGGTCACTCAAATCAACCAGAAGCTGTTGCAAATCGCGATGCAGCGATTCCCGCATCAACATTTCTTCTGGAGACACTTCCTCGGTTTCCAAGAGTTCTCCCAGTTCTGTATCTTTGTCACTACCAACCTTTGTTTCCAGGGAGATAGAGCGGGGAACCTTGAGCAACACTTCCCGAACTTGAGCCGCAGTCATCTTCAGCTCCTTGGCGATGTCTTCGATGCTGGCGATCCGGCCATTTTCTTGGGAGAGCTTGCGTTGAGCTTTCTTGATTTTGTTGAGTTTCTCAGTAATGTGAACTGGAAGGCGAATGGTGCGGCTCTGAGTGGCGATCGCCCGAGTGATCCCTTGACGAATCCACCAGTAAGAATAAGTACTAAATCGATACCCTCGCTTTGGATCAAACTTCTCGACCGCCCGCTCTAGACCCAGGGTTCCTTCTTGAATCAAGTCCAACAGTTCTAAGCCCCGATTTTGATACTTCTTCGCCACTGAAACCACAAGACGAAGGTTCGCCCTGATCATATGATCTTTAGCGCGAATGCCTTGAGTTTGAATTTGCTCGAGCTGCTTTACCGTAATTCCAGCTAGGTCAGCCCAGTAGCGTTTGCCTGCTGTCAGCGTGGGCTTGAGTTCCAATACATCAATCTCGGCAACTTTTGCCCAGCGCTCAAAGGAAGGATGATGGCCGAGCTGAGCCACTAGTTGGTCGCGCACCCGAACTAATTTGACGTAGAGTTGGATGGTGATCAGTAGCGTATAAACCTGCAGGGCAATCTGAAGAGCTTGAACATTCCCCAAGGTGTTAACGTTACCCTGGATAAGCTGCGTGTGCAACTCTGAAGATAACTCTTCCTTCTCGGCAATCGTATTTCGCAACTCAACAAGCTGCAAGTGTTCTTGAACTCTTTGGGCTTCTGAAACTTCTTCATCCCGTCCCAGTAATTGGACACGACCAATTTCTTGAAGGTAAAGCCTTACTAGGTCAGTTGTACGCCGGTTGGCAGGCTTTTCAGCTTGGCTGATCTCTAGGTCTTCCAAGTCTTCTGCCTCAGTCAGCTCATCGGCGGACGGAGAAAGATCGGCAAAGTTTGGCTCAAGTTCAATGTCTATGATGTTGGTGGCTGGCATAGTATTCTCTCAGTGTTTCTGGGTAACAAGATTGACTTACGAGGGTCTATTAAGATAGTGCCCACTTTGGGAAAGCTATCGATCACACTTTGAGCGTTCACATTCTGAATATTTTGCTCTCACCTACAAAATCCCCTTGTTTAGGCAGTCTTGTACATTTCAGGCAGTTCAAATCTAGTCACTTTTCCCGAACTAATCTCTAGTATAGAGATTTGTCTATTGGGAGGAAGTGACCTCCGTCAAAGCCCAAGCTAATCTTCATCACCCTCAATACTCGTTCCCGATCACGCACCCAAAATCCGGAGAGTCGGTGAAAATCAGAGTCAGTGAAAATTCAATCAAAGTGGCCATTTTAGCCAGAATTCCTTCACGTTATCGAGGATAGCGCTGCATCAGTCCTCTTACTTGTTCTGCATGATAGGAACTGCGGGTCAAAGGAGATGCCACAACCTGTAAAAAACCCAGAGACTCCCCAAAGATGCGCCACTGCTCAAACTGTTCTGGGGGAATAAACATGGCCACGGAAAGATGCTTTGGTGTTGGCTGTAAATATTGTCCTAGGGTGAGAATGTCACACTCAACCGATCTCAAATCTATCATCGTTTCTTGAACTTCGGCATCTATTTCGCCCAAACCCACCATAATTCCTGACTTGGTATAGACCTGCGGAGAGAGTTGGCGCGATCGCCGCAACAGTTCTAGACTGCGTTGATAATCTCCCTGGGGACGAACTCGACGATAGAGGCGTTGAATCGTTTCTGTATTGTGATTAAGAACCTCTGGCTTGGCATCTAGAATTGTCTCCAGTGCCATCCAATTGCCACACAAATCTGGGATTAAGACTTCAATCGTAGTCTGAGGAGACTGAGAACGAACAGCCTCAATACATCGTACAAACTGATCTGCCCCGCCATCGGGCAAATCATCGCGATTCACAGACGTAATGACCACATGGTTCAAGTGCATCCGTCGAACTGCTTCTGCTAACCGTTCGGGTTCCGTTGCATCTAAAGGTTGAGGCTTTTTCTCGAAGTCAATATCACAGTAGGGACAAGCACGAGTACAAGCAGGCCCCATAATCAAAAATGTTGCCGTGCCTGCCTGAAAACATTCCCCAATATTCGGGCAAGAGGCTTCTTCGCAGACTGTATTCAAACCTAAATCTCGCAGGGTGGTTTTGACTTGACCGACTCTCTCCCATTGCGGTGCTTTAACTCTCAACCAGTCTGGTTTAACAACCACGCTAACAGTTCCTTATATTGACTTACGTGTTTAGTCCAATGATCCCATCCTAACTAAACTTCTGAGAAAACCACAGTCCTAACCCAGGTAAGTTACATAGATTTCAGTATTCGGGATGTAGCGCAGCCACCTCAGAGCCAACTTATCAGCAATCCCAAGCTTGACTGTTCAGTCACTCTAAACTCTTCAATATTCCTGTGCCAAAAAGATGGAGTTTGGAAGTTGGATCGGTTGGGGCGATCGCTTAAGTATTTCATCGAACGTATCAATCGTATCAATACCTTGAAATCACGGCCTCCTTTGCCTGAGAATTTAGATCATTAAATACCCTTAGGACGGCTCTTGAAACCACTCTTTAAACTGCTTTTGAAAGGGAAAAGGCTGCTTTAAAAACTCCTCGGCGATTGTGCTCTCAACTGGTTGTGCTAACAGATACCCTTGAGCAAACTCACAGCCTAATTCTGCAAGTCGCTGAAGCTGAGTTTCCGTTTCAACACCTTCTGCAACAACGTTCATCCCCAGACTATGGGCTAGAGTAACAATCATTTTAACCATTTCCAAGCTCCCTGCATCGGTTTCCATGCGCTTGATAAATGCCCGATCAATTTTCAAGGTATCAATCGGAAATTCATGCAAGCGGCTGAGGGATGAATAACCTGTACCAAAATCATCGATACAGAGCTGAATTCCTAGATCTCTTAGCTGTTGAAGAATTTGTACTTGAGCGTTAATATTCTCTAGCAAACAGCTTTCAGTAATTTCGAGTTTGATGCTATTTCCGGATAATTCAGTCGCTTCTAAGATCGCTTTAACATTTTTGACTAGATCTGCTTGCTTGAGCTGAATTGCAGAAAGGTTGATGTTGAGCATTAAGGGTTCCTTTCTGGGGAAATTTTTCTGCCAGGATCGCAACTGGCGGCAGGCTTCCTGAAATACCCACCATCCTAAAGGGGTAATTAATCCGGTTTCCTCAGCTACAGGGATAAATTTCAGGGGAGAGATCGTGCCTTGGTTCGGGGTAGGCCAGCGAGCCAAGGCTTCAAAGCTACTCAAACGACCTGTTCCGATTTCAACAATCGGTTGATAATGCAGACAAAAATCTTCCTGGTCGATGGCTCGTCTGAGATCATTCTCAAATTGCAAGCGTTCCATGGCGCTAGCTTGAATAGCTGGATCAAAAATCACATATTGACCTTTCCCTTGGGATTTGGCACGGTACATTGCGGCATCAGCGTCCCGAAGTACCTCTTCTGGCGCTTGATACTGAACTGTGCTGAAGACAATACCAATGCTCGCTCCCGTATGCACCTCATATCCATTGAGTTGAAACGGTTTGGCTAGCTGCTCCTGAATTCGCTGGACAATTCGGAGCACATCATGAATATCGGTCAGGTCTTCTAGGAGAATCACAAATTCATCTCCGCCAAAGCGGGCAACGGTATCTGAAATCCGGATGCAGCTTTTTAAGCGTTCGGCGACTTCTTGCAATAAATAATCACCGAAAGAATGCCCTAGACCATCATTCACAACCTTGAAGCGATCTAAGTCAATGAACAATACAGCATATAAGTAGTTGGGATTGCGTTGAGCCAGAGAGAGACTATGCTGCAATAAATGAATCAGCCAAGTTCGGTTGGGTAACCCGGTAAGGGCATCATGAACGGCATCGTATTCGAGTTGAGCTTTAACTTGTTCGAGTTGATGCTGCTTATCCCTAATTTTTTGAACAAAACTTAATGTTTTTTTGATCGTGGCTTCCAAATCTCGAAAGTCAATGGGCTTCGTGAGAAAGTCAAAAGCGCCCCGGTTCATGGCGGTTCTGATGTTGGGCAAATCACCGTAAGCTGAGACAACAACCGCTTTGATATTATCATCCAGATTAGAGAGTTCTCCCAGTAGAGTTAAGCCATCCATTTCCGGCATATTAATATCGGTAAGAACGATATCAATTTTGCATTCCTGTTTGATTTTTTTCAGGGCTTCTACTCCATTATGAACAAAGACAAAGTCAAATTCTTTTGCCCGAATATTTTTCCGAAACCGCTGTTTGATCAGGCGTTGAAGCTCGATTTCGTCATCAACGACTAAGATTTTGGCAGTCTGGATCTCTTCATCTTCACTTTCACCCATTTGCGATAGAACAGCAGAATTTGCCGAGTTTTGATCGGGAGTATCAATCAGAGTATTTTCAGAATCTAGAATATCAGAAATCATTATAGCTCTCACCTCATATTACAGATGGCATGATCATTTGTTATGACAAGTTTGGCAGTCCACATCATTAATTTCTGATTATCCTAAGAATAAAAGTTATATCCTACTTCATCTTACAAAGCCTTTGTGAAAAAGATGTGAACTAGTTAGAATTGATCTTAAAGAACTTACTTTTACGGGTCTTAAGGCTTCCGATCATTAGTATCCCAGATGCTATAAAAGTTTGACTTCACCTAACTGGGTGATTCTTTAAACAAAAGTTTAGCTAAAGCTTAGATAAAGTCTAGCTAAAGCTTGGCTAAAGTTCCGATAAGTTTAGTTGATGCCAATCCAGTTAAACATTGAAGATAGCAGCTAGAGAATGTTTGATGAAATATCTAATGAAATCTCTATAGTAATATCTGTGGTTCAAGCCCTGTAGCCTATACGGGCAAGATGCCCACTCCACGCCTGCAGGTCGATTAAACCGGCTTTTGTCCGACCTAGCGATCGCCGATCTCTAGGTCAATGAGCAATAGTGTAAAAATTCATAATGCTACCGACAAAACCGGCACACTCACTGACATTTGAGCAGAAGCTTTCACTAAGCACTGAGGGTATAATCCTACAATGCAAAAATTTTCATTGTGCTAATCCCCCAAAACTCAAGACATGCAGTTCCGTTTAAGGTTGCTAGAGCCAGGATTTAAGCCAAATCGTATTTAATGATCAGAAAAGACAACTCTCTAATTAGCTGAAGTCAAGCAAGATTTATCTTAAAGTTACGTGAAGTTCATCTTCGGTTAAAATTGATTAGAGATAAATTAATAATCACTTACTTTTTTGTTTAACGACCTGATTTAGTACTGCTTGAATCAACGGATGTACCTGTCAACCCAACTTAGGAGATGGCTATGACTGAACGTGATGACTTCCTCTACCCTCGTGGCCGTTATTACGGTAAATTCAACCCTCAAAATCTAGCATTCAATGCCAACTTACAAGAATTTACCCAGAAGATAAGCTACATTTGTGCCCTAGAAACGAGTGGCAAGCTTTCTCCAACAGATGCCTATAAACAAATTAAATCGTTGTGGAAACAACTGAAGCGATCTAAAAAAGATCTAGGCATTGGGGAAGAGGTTCCAGGGCCTCATTCAACAGAAAATGATGATCCCCCTGAAGACAACTCTTAAACTGATTAAGGGACAAGAATTTCAGTCTGTTTAATCCCAAATATTTAGTCCCAAATATTAAAATCAATCCAGTTACTATTGACCACTTCTTGAGTTAACGTATATGTGTGCTAAGCCTGTCAAATTTAACTCAGGAGAGAATCATGACTGAACGGGACGAATTCCTTTATCCTCGCAGCCGTTACTACGGTAAATTCAACCTGAAAAATTTAACCTTTAACTCGAACTTACAAGAATTTGCCCAGAGAGTAAACTATTTATGTGCGCTAGAAACGAATGGTAAAATTACCTCAGAGGAAGCTTATGCACAGATCAAAGACCTCTGGCATCAAGTAAAAGCTTCCAAGAAAAATTTAGGAATTGGAGAAGATCCTCTATCTCCTAATTCAGAGGAAGACATCCCCTAATCTGCTATGATTTACTAGCTTAGAGACAGCTTCAAGTTGAGAATGCTTCGATCCGTTACGGTTACTGTTCCAGCAACAACTGCAAATTTAGGGCCGGGTTTTGACTGCCTTGGTGCTGCATTAACGTTGCACAACACCCTGACGTTTTCTGTGATGGAGCCTGGGGCTGAAGCACAAACCTTAAGAATTGTGGTTCGGGGCCTAGAAGCAGATCGAGTTGTGACTACTGAGCAAAACCTTGCCTATCAAGCCTTTGTGAGACTTTACCAGCACCTGGGACAATCCCCCCCACCCCTAGATCTCGAGCTAGATCTAGGGGTTCCTTTGGCGAGAGGCTTAGGCAGTTCTGCCACTGCTATTATTGGGGGATTAGTGGGTGCAAACACACTGACTGGCAACCCCTTGGGTTCAGCAGAGCTAATAAAATTGGCCATCGATTTGGAAGGGCATCCGGACAATGTTGTTCCAGCTCTCCTGGGGAATTGTCAACTTTGTGTCTCTTCAGACTCCAATCTGTCTAGTTCTAGCCCGTGGGAAATCTGTGAGATTCCTTGGCATGAGAGTATTATTCCGATTGTTGCTATTCCTGACTTTGAGCTTTCGACCGCCGAGGCCCGCCGAGTCTTACCGGTAACTTACAGCAAAGCCGATGCAATCTTTAACACGGCTCATCTGGGGCTGTTAGTCCGGGGACTAGAAGCAGGTAAGGAAAATTGGTTACAGATTGCCATGCAAGATCGGATTCACCAGCCCTATCGTCAAGTCCTAATTCGAGGCTATGAAACGGTTTGCCAAAGGGCTTTGCAGGCGGGAGCATACGGGGTCGTGATTAGTGGCGCAGGGCCAACTCTCCTGGCATTAACCCATGCTGAATCAGCAACGGCTGTTGCTTTAGCGATGGCCGAAGCCTGGAATCATGAAGCCGTAAAAGTTGAGGTGCGATCGCTCCAAATTGATACCCAGGGCACGAGGGTTTTGCAGCACTCCAGTAACTCTTGACCAGTAACTCTTGAAGTGTAGCTGTTGAATTAGGGAGAAGGGGCAAAGCCCCTTAAATCAGCTTGCTACCAAACGACTAGACGAAATCAGTCGCATCAAGGGGACGAGTAATGGCCGCATTGTTCACAACAAAGGTGATCGCTTCCCCAAAGATTCCATTCCCATTCACATCAGTAATTCCTTCTGAAATCACAAACCCTTGGGTACTGCCAATAGTGGTGAGATTGCCGACTACAATATCACCGCCAAATCCAACCGTTGGAGCGGCAAGACCCGTGATAAAGATGGTATCTCCATCCGTAGCTGAGGTGGAAAAGTCAGCAATTCGATCCACAAATGCCGGGTCAAATGTTGGCGTTTCAACACTAGGATCAATTCCAAAGCCGTCACTATCGGGCCCACCGGTTAAGAGATCAACTCCACCATTGCCAATAATAAAGTCATTGCCCCGATCCCCGAAGATTTGATCGTTGCCATCATTTCCAGATCCAGTGTCATTGCCTTGACCGCCAAAGACAGAATCATCTCCGAGTCCGCCGAATAGATCAAAGTCATTGCCCAAATTGCCGAAGATCTGATCATTTTTAGCTTCACCCCCTAAAACATCTGCATCCTGGCCTCCGAAAATCGTGTCTTCCGCAGGGCCGCCCAAGATAAAATCACTCCCTGTATTGCCATTAATTATTAGCTTAGAGGTGGCAGGAAAGCTAGCGGCTGTATTCAGAACATCATCTCCGGCCAATAGAAGAATCTCCAGATTACTCCCATCTACGCTTCCATTGATCAAGGCTCCCGTACTGCTACGAAGCTCAGTCGGCAGGGTAATATTATCATCTGTAGTTGTTCCTAGGGCACCATTACGATTAGCAGCAAAGCCCCCTGGAAATCCTGCATCAACTAAAACATTTGCCATTCTTCTCTAGTGTCCTAAAAAATTTAAGTATACTGCTCCAGATTAAAAATAGTTCCCAATAATGTCAATCAAAATTGTGATAACTTAACTTATACTAATGCGCTGTTTACACCCTAAAGAATAAAGTCCCCCTGCCTTTAACATCCTTCTTGATAAAAAGAATTGAGGGGGATCAAATTGATTCAAGAACGGCCAAAATAATCGATTCAATGCTTTGGCAACTGATGATTTAACCCTGATCTAATCTGACTTAACAATGTCTGAACGATATCTTAACCTTTGTCTAATCAGGTCTAACCATGACGTTTCTGGTGCCATTGCCAAGCGTGAGCTAGGATTGCTTTCAAGTCAGAATATTGGGGAGTCCAGTCTAATATTCGACGAGCTTTTTCACTGGTTCCTACTAAACTTGAGGGATCTCCTGGGCGGCGATCACATTCAACTGCTTTAATCTCTTTTCCAGTAATTTCCCGCGCCGTTTCAATCACTTCTTTGACTGAAAATCCATTGCCATTGCCCAGGTTAAACACATCGGTTTTTCCCCCTTTTAGCAAGTACTCTAGTCCCAAAACATGGGCACTCGCTAAGTCACTCACATGAATATAGTCCCGCAAACAGGTGCCATCGGGTGTCGGGTAATCTGTCCCAAAAATCGAGATTGAATCCCGTTTCCCCAAGGCCGTGTACAAAACCAGAGGAATCAAATGGGTTTCTGGATTGTGATCTTCCCCGAGTAATCCCGTGGGGTCAGCTCCGGCTGCATTGAAATACCGAAACCACACCGAGCGAAAATCATAAGCCGTATCAAAATCCGATAGGATTTGCTCCACGAAGAGCTTGCTCACGCCGTAAGGACTGATCGGGGCTTGGGGATGGGTTTCAGGAATGGGGATTTCCTGGGGTGTGCCGTAAGTTGCACAGGTGGAAGAAAAGACAAACTTGTTAATTGAGGCTGCCTGCATTGCCTCCAACAAGGTTAACGTGCCAACTACATTGTTGCGATAATACTTCTCAGGAGTGGTGACAGATTCTCCCACGTAAGTGTAGGCCGCAAAGTGCATCACGGCATCAATCTTACGAGTTGCAAATAGGTCATCCAGCAAGGAGCGGTCATTGGTATCTCCAGTGATCAACTCAACTTTCAAGACCTGGTCAACAATATCTCTGTGACCATAGACGAGATTGTCAAATACAATCACCTCATAGCCAGACTGTTGTAGCGCGAGCACAGCATGGGAACCAATATATCCTGCGCCGCCAGTGACGAGGACGGTGGGTTTTGTTTGAGACACGTTGAGATTTCACTCCTTGTTGCAAGTTAACTTTCAAGACAATAGATCACACCCTTAGTCGTCCGTTGTCTGAGCAGAAATATCAATAGCCTGAACGTCAATTGTTCCCGGTGGAGTCAATCGACTGAAACGTCCCTGGTCAACGTGAAGAAGTTCACCGCAGTTTGGACATTGACACTGAGTTTGGTTGAGGGCAGTAAATTCATAACGACACATTGGACATTGATCAATCACCATATTGCGATCCAACCACCAGCGCACCCCAACAACAAAGACTACAGGAGCCAGAAGGAGAATCCCAATCAGAATCAAAATCCAGTTTACTAACCATCCCAGACCGAATGTAGCTAACAGCCAAATAATAATTACTAGGGTTAGCCAGTTGCTGAGACCGGACAAGTTCAACAAGAAAGGTCTGGGTCGTCCCTGATTCACAATAGTTTCCTCAAGTATCTGCGTGCGAGTGTACTTCTTTCTCTATCATACTATTGCCCCTTGGAAGAGTTCTTGAAGTTGGGCTTGAAATGCTGCTTTGCCAAACTGTTCTAGGCTTTGTTGTCGCAGCCATGCCCCATTGCACCGCTGATCCTCTCCCTTAAAAATTTCAATACAAGCTTGAGCGACCGCATCTGGATTGCGGTGAGGCACTTGCCAGCCCAACTTGCCATCTTGCAACGGGTCTGCCGAACCGTCTGCATCTCCAGCCAAGACAGGAATTCCACAGGCCATTGCTTCGAGATAAACAATGCCAAAGCCTTCCTGGGAGGGCATGACATAGGCATCGGCAACTCGATAATGGTCTACCAGTTCTGCCGTCGGCACAAATCCGGCAAAGACAACCTGTTGACTCACGCCTAAATCCTGGGCAAGTTGTATCAGTCGGGGTTGATCATCTCCCCGTCCAATCACCAAATATTTAGTTTCTGGAAAAACTCGCAAAATTTCCGGGAGCGCCCGAATGGTGACATCCACTCCTTTGTAAATATCCCCTGACCACAGACGCGCAACCGTCATCAATACCTTGGCTCCCTCTAACCCATACCGTTCAACTAAATCTAAAGGCTTAGAACCCGGCGTAAAGCGATCGCCATCTACCATACAGGGCAACATCCGAAACTGTTGTGGATCGAGCTGATTCGCTTTACAGGCCCGATCCCGGCTATACCGACTAATAGTCCAGACTTGATAGGCATTTTGCAGGGCCGACTGACACTTGCTGGGCAAAGGTTCCCAAACCTCCTTGCCATAGGTGAGAACGATATAGGGAATCCCCAACGGTTGACAAAAAAGTTGAACCAGACGAGCCAGGTTAACGTGACCACAGATCACCAACGGCGGTCGAGTAAAGAATAAGGTCTGTAGCAAAGCGATCGCAAACTTGAACCGACCTAGAACCAGAGCATCAGACCTGAAATACTGAAACTTAATCGGACTCGGTTCATAGGGGTTAGGACATCCAATCCCATCCCGAAGCAGCAAAATCTCACTGACAGGTCTGGCAAAATGAGAACTCTGGGACGAGGATGTTTCCAGATGGAGGTAGGCATCCAAAATATCTTTGACATAGGATTGAATGCCCCCCTCACAGGAAAAGACCTGTAGAAAACACCAAACCAAAGTATGTTTGGGGTAAATTTGCTTAGCCAATTCTTCTAATTCTCTAAGATTTCTCTAAAACAAACACTTCTCTAAAACCAACACTTCTTTAAAACAAACTATTCTAGGGGAACGTAAACTTTGAATAGATATTAAACACTTAAATTAAGTTTAATACTCTAAAGTACTGATCTTAAAGTACTGTTTCAGTGCCCAAATATAACAATCTCAAATAATTTGTGAGTAGGGGGTGAAGGGGGCGTTGCTCCTTCCTTTGGGAACGAAGTCCCCAAACTCCTCTCTAAGATTTCTCATGATTGATTTAGGATCGCTATATCAGTAGAGCAAATTCTGACTCACTTGACCATCTAAAAAACGATACCTGCGATCACTTCTCAAACAGACTTCTAATCAAGCCTAGATGGGAAGCCCACAGGTATCTATCAAACTCATTGAACAGGGCTTGGTCTAGAACAAACCAAAAGTTAAGGACTTATCAATCGGTAAAGTTGCACCAATCCCCAGCCACAGGGTAACCAAAGTGCCGAATAAGAACACAGCGGTTGCAACGGGACGACGGAAAGGATTTTGAAACTTGTTCACATTCTCAATGAAAGGAACCAGGATCAAACCTAGGGGAATAGAAGACATCAGCGTGATCCCCAGCAACTTGTTAGGAACGACCCGCAAAATTTGGAACGTAGGCCACAAGTACCACTCTGGAAGGATCTCCAGAGGCGTTGCAAAAGGATTAGAAGGCTCACCCATCATGGCTGGGTCAAGAACCGACAAACCAACGACCAAGGCAAAAGTCCCTACAATTACGATAGGAAACGTATATAACAAGTCGTTAGGCCAAGCAGGTTCGCCGTAATAATTATGACCCATGCCTTGGGCTAATTTGGCACGGAGTATGGGATCGCTTAGATCAGGTTTCTTTAACGTTGACATGACTAACAGTATTCTCCATGAGGATGACAGTCGGCAAAACCATCAAAAACTTATACTAACCAACTCAACAGGACAGGACGTTGCAACCAGCACTCTAAAATTACGCCCTGATTCCTGAGTACTTTTACAAGGGGCCAGAAATTCCCTGTTTACGGATCATCAAGAAGTGTAACAACATGAAGACCGCAATCAACCAGGGCAGAACAAACGTATGCAAGGTGTAGAAACGGCTTAACGTTGGCTGTCCAACCGCCTGACCTCCACGCATGAGTTCAACGATGGTAGAACCTACAATCGGAATGGCCTCAGGCACACCAGACACAATTTTCACCGCCCAGTAACCAATCTGATCCCAGGGAAGGGAGTATCCAGTCACACCAAAAGAGACTGTGATCACTGCCAAAACAACCCCAGTTACCCAGGTCAACTCTCTAGGCTTTTTGAAGCCCCCCGTGAGGTAAACCCGGAAAACGTGCAAGATCATCATCAGTACCATCATGCTGGCAGACCAACGATGGATCGACCGGATCAGCCAACCAAAGTTAACGTCCGTCATGATGTACTGTACAGAGGTGAACGCCTCAGTCACAGTTGGCTTGTAGTAAAACGTCATAGCAAATCCAGTGGCAAACTGGATTAAGAAGCAAACAAGGGTAATTCCCCCCAAGCAATAAAAAATATTAACGTGGGGAGGGACATACTTACTAGTAATGTCGTCAGCGAGGGCCTGAACTTCTAGCCGCTCATCAAACCACTTGAATGCCTTCGATTCTGTTATTTCCTTTGAGAACATGAAGCAAAGATTCCTAAGATGGATTGCTGCTACCTAAACCCTCAGGTGAAACCAGGAAAGCCCAGAAGCAAGCAAGTTCTGAGAGTTCCCCAGGCTTTGATCTGTCTAGCCCCTGACTTTCACCCGAAACAGAGCTTTCGGAGTAGCCCCGATATGAACTGACTTAGAAATAAATTTCCAAGTACAGCTCTCATTTTACAAAAAATACGGGGGAAACTGGAAAACGATTGAATCAAAGAACTCAGTTGTTTTACCTTTCCCACTGATAAAAAATGTAACATAGCTTTAAGTCAATTTTCATCAAACTAAGGCAAACTTGAATTTCTTATCTATAGGGTTGTGAGTTCAGTCTCATCGCACAGCCGTCCTGGTTGTCTGTTAGCCCAGATGTCTAACCCACAAAATCTCAAGGGTTGTTTGTCCAACTCTCCTGTGGTTGGGCTTGATTTTGTTCTACCGACTGTAGTTCTGCCCAACCCACAAAATTTGCTGCTGAACACAAGACTATACAAGTCTGTTATGAAAGTCTTAAAATCCCACTTGATGCATCCAAGAATTTTTCAAATCACTGCTGTTTTCCTCACTCATCTTCTCGTTCAGACGCTATTGCTGTGGTCAACCTGGGTTCCCACCAGTTTGGCGCTGACAGAAGAACAACATCTTTTTGGGGAAAGCTGGCGCATTGTCAATCGAGCCTATCTTGATGAAACGTTTAATCACCAAAGTTGGTGGTTTGTCCGGGAAAAAGCCCTGCGTCAACCCTTAACCAATCGAGAGGAAACCTATCAGGCAATTGACCAGATGTTAGCTAGCCTAGACGATCCCTTTACCCGACTGCTCAGGCCCAATCAGTATCGGAGCTTGCAGGTCAATACCTCAGGTGAATTAACCGGAGTTGGGTTGCAGATTGCCTTAGATGCAGAAACCGGAGAACTAACGGTCATTGCCCCTTTGGATGGCTCTCCCGCCGCCCAAGCCGGGATTCAACCCAGGGATAAAATTCTCAAAATTGATGGGTTCTCCACCGTAGATCTGACCCTGGATGAAGCGGCCATGCGAATGCGTGGGCCTCGGGGCACTCAAACCCGTTTAACGGTGATGCGGTTTAGGAACCAATCTATTGAGGAAATTGAACTAACCCGCGATCAAATTACCCTCAATCCGGTGTTTGCTGCATTGCAGACTCAGTCTGACCAGGTTCCTCTCGGTTATATTCGCCTCAGTCAATTCAGTGCTAACGCGACGGAAGAAGTTGCCAATGCAATCACAACCCTAGAAAAACAGGGGGCTAAAGCCTTTATCCTCGACCTCCGCAACAATCCAGGGGGTCTTCTGCAAGCTGGCATCGAAATTGCCAGACTTTGGTTAGACGAGGGCACAATTGTCTACACCGTCAACCGTCAAAGCGTTCTGGGTAATCTAGAAGCAACGGGTTCAGCCCTAACCCAGGCTCCACTCATCGTTTTGGTGAATCAGGGAACCGCTAGTGCTAGTGAAATCTTGGCTGGAGCCCTCCAAGATAACCATCGAGCTAAGTTGGTTGGAGAGAAAACCTTTGGCAAAGGACTGATTCAATCTTTGTTTGACCTGTCCGACGGCTCTGGTTTGGCAGTCACTGTGGCCAAGTATGAAACCCCTGACCATCATGACATTCACAAACTAGGAATTATGCCTGATCAGGTGGTGCCAACGCCTACGATTAGCCTTACCCAAGTTGCGACTCAAGCAGATACCCAGTATCAGGCGGCAGTTGATCTGCTCAACACTCAGCTTGCAGTGGCCCATGCTTCATAAGTCAGGAGTGAATTGTAATGAAGTCCCCAACCCCAGGAATTAGCACCCTGATGATACTTTTGGCGATCGCTGGGTGTGCTCTGGTTCAACCCTCATCCGATCCAGCACCCGTTCCCTCAACCCCAACCCCTCCCAACACAGTCGCTGCCCTACAAGCCGCTCAAGCCGTGACGCTGGTACAGGGACTAGAACATCCTTGGGGTATGGCCTGGTTACCCGATGGGTCTATGCTGATTACAGAGCGCCCTGGACGACTCAGGACTATTCGGGATGGAAAGCTTGATCCGGCTCCAATTGCTGGAGTTCCCCCAGTCTTGGCCCTTAAACAGGGAGGGCTACTGGATGTCTCAGTTCATCCTCGATTTGAGGAAAATCGCTGGGTTTATTTGACCTATTCCCACGGTACAGAGACCGCAAACCACACCAGGGTTGCCCGTGGAATATTTGATGGTAAGGCGTTGCAAAATCTCAACGTTATCTTTGAGGTGTCTCAGCTTAAACCCGATGGGCAACACTTCGGCTCTCGGATCGTTTGGCTGCCTGACAATACGATGCTATTAGCCATTGGAGATGGGGGCAATCCTCCGGTTCAACTGGAGGGCGACTTGATTCGAAAGCAAGCTCAAAATCTTCGCAGTCATCTGGGTAAAATCATCCGACTGACAGAGGATGGATCGATTCCCCCCAACAACCCTTTTGTCACCACTGCAAATGCTGATCCAGGAATCTGGAGCTATGGTCATCGGAATATCCAAGGGCTGACCTTTGATTCAGCCCGAAATCAAGTTTGGGCCACTGAACATGGGGCTCGAGGCGGCGACGAACTCAACCTCGTTCAAGCTGGTCAGAACTATGGCTGGCCGATTGTGACCCATAGCCGAGAATACTTTGGGCCAGAGATTTCTGGAGAAACCTCCCGTTCTGGTCTGGTCGATCCCAAAATTGTTTGGACTCCAGGCATCGCCCCTTCGGGTTTAGTCGTTTATTCAGGCGATCGCATTCCCCAGTGGAAAGGAGACTTATTTGCAGGGGGTTTGGTTTCTCAGGCGGTTCACTATGTTGACCTGGATGTGGCGGGTAATGTCATTAGCCAGACTAAAATTGAGATCGGTCAGCGGGTGCGAGATGTGCGCCAGGGGCCTGACGGGTTACTGTATGTTCTCACCGATGAACCCGATGGCCAACTGATTCGTTTTGAGCCTTCTGGCAGCCCAGCAAACTGATCTGGCTGGCTATGGGCTAGTTTATGAATTTCCTGATGAATTGCCGATTGACAGGTCATTTGATGGGGGAATCGGATCAAAATTCAGGGGTTGACCATAGCGGTTATAGGTTAAGATGTCCCACTGACCATTGAGACTGGATTCAAAGGCAATAATTGAACCGTCGGCACTAAGGGTAGGGTGGCAAACCTGGGCTGTTAACGCTTTGGTTAGGTTTCGCAGTTGATGGGTCTTGCGGTTGTAGAGATAAATATCAGCGGTTCCGGCTCGGATCGCTGTGAAAGCAACGTACAATCCATCCGCAGAAATTGCAGGTTCAGAGGGAACTAAATCCAGGGCATTGAGCCCCGGCAAATCGACTAAGGTTCTGTCTTGTAAATCGTAGAGATAAATCTCTTGATGTTCGCGGCGATCTGAGGAAAAGACCAGGTAGTGCAGGCTGACTTGAGGGGTAAGCTCCGCCATCGGGCTGTTCAAACTGTTAATGTCTGTTCCGAACGGATAATTCACTAGGTGGGGATAGAGCCCACAACCCGTTAGCAACCCTCCCAATACGAAGGACAAAGATAACATTCTCAAACAGCTCAGCAGAGGTTGCTGAGACCATCGCATCTGGCTCTGGTCAAGCATTAACTGATGCTTAACGAGCCTGCGCTCTGAAATCAGTCTGACAAAGAACGGGTACACAGGGATAATCTAGCTAGGATGCATCTTTTATTCTTAGATTAGCCTGAATTCCATCTAGTTCAATCCTGGGTCCTCGATCGATCACTTCAATATCCCATTGACCTCGACGACCCGTTTCAAAGGTAATATAGCGGCCATCTGGACTGATGTTAGGATGCTTTACCCAACCTTGATATTGCTGAGTTACCTTCTGAGAGTAGTGAGTTTTGCGATCATAGAGATAAATTTCAGGTCGGCCTGAGTTGCTAGCAACATAGACGATGTAGCGAGCACTGTAACTTAGGCTAGGGTTCTGGGCGATCGCATCAGGTCGATTGAGAAAGGGTAAATCAACAAATGTCCGCAACTGCAAATCATATAGGAGGAGCTGACGTTGACCCTCTCGATTGGAGACAAACCCTAAGAACCGACCGTTCCCACTGAGAGCAGGATGCTCATCCGTCACGAAACTGTTCAAGGTGGGTAGCTTTCCTGCCGCAGACACAGAAAAACCTGCCCCTAGAACGCCTAGAAAAACCCAGAGGATGACTAAAAATATTCGCCCTAGCCATTTCCTAGGCATTACAAATCTAGACCAAGCAACGACCCAAAAAAGTGAGTTGTTTAGTTAGCAGAACGATCTGAATCTTCATCGTAATCGACGGGACTATACTCTGCATAATCACTTGAAATAGTCTCCCGACTAGTTGCAGAGTAACGATATTGCGAATCCTCTGGAGGAGGAGTTTGTCGCTTGGGCTGCTGAGGGGAAGGGGAGGCTGGCTCATCCCGTTCGTAGGCTTCCGGACGGCTGCTTGATCGTCGAGGACGACCCCGAGAAGGACGCTCTTCTGGCTCAAGGGGTTCATTATCATAACTGTCGTCATAACTGTCGCCATTGGCAGCACTGGGGCGACTTTCTGGGCGAAGACGGCGTTTGCGAGTAGTCCGCTCTTCAGTAACCTGGGGCTGTTCCCAATCCTCTGATCTAGGACGACTCCGCTCCGTTCCACTCCGACGGGCAGTGCTTGGACGAGAACGCAACTCCTCATCTGGATAAGCTTCTGAACGAGCAGGCCGAGCTTCCCGACTGCCCCGAATTTGCCGAGCCATGGGCATGTATTCATCCACGGGCTCAATCTCATCGAGTTCAGCATCAACTCGATAAGCATCACTAACATAGCGCTCTTCATCAACAATTGGAGCCCGCTCTTTAGCTTTTGTTGTGACCAAGCCCCGCATTCGAATACTTTCAACGGCAAAGAAAACGGCTGAGCCCCCTAACAAAAACTGACCAAAGGCTAGAATTGGGTCTAATCTCCAACCCTGAAACAGGAGAATTCCTCCACAAAGTAGGCCAATTGCAGCAAAGAAAATATCATGATCTCTCGCTAGCTTGGGCTTCCAGGAACGCAAGAAGTATAACCCCGCCCCTGCAACCGCCAGAACAATCCCAAGTAAGCTGCTAAAGTTTAATCCTAAGTTGACCATTCTTTCTGAATCTCCTACGCTAGTCCTATCTTAGCGAGTTCTCTCCGCATCCTTTAAATTTAGCTTAAGCGACTCATTTAAGCCTTTCTCTTCATACGAACTTTTACTTTTTCAAAGAATTGTGACCTGCGGGCAAGATACCCGCACCCCAATTAAACATCAACCTTACCAATCAGGTTGCGAGTTCCCCGGCTGACTCAACCATAAAAAGGACTAAAGTTTTAATCTTTAGCCCTCAGATAGAGACTCTAACCCTTAGGAACGACGGGTAACCTTATCCTTTTGGCTGATCCAAACCAAGCCAACGATCACTGGAACCACAACAATTATTGCGCCAGCTAGCAGGCTATAGAAAAAATTCACTAAAGAAGGTGTCATACAAACCTGATCCTTTTACAACGGTTTCTTTAAGACTGATTTTAACAATAGGTCACACTTCTGAGAAGTTATCTGACATAGTTCCTTGCTGTGTACCCCTCAATTGTTAGAATAGTAGAGATTATCGTTACAAAAATTAAAAAGACTTAACTCAAGTATTTTAAGATCAAGCTATGACAACAGTTGGTGTGAATGAGATTTTGCAAGGTGAGAGTTTGAATTGGATCTTGGGAATTGCCCTCGGGGTGATGACATTCCTGTTTATTTTTCGGATTGTGTTGACCTGGTATCCCCAGGTTGAGACTGGGCGTTTTCCCTTCAACGTTGTTGTTTGGCTAACAGAACCGTTCTTGGCCGCGACTCGAAAGCTGGTTCCCCCTGTGGGCGGCGTAGATATCACCCCGATTATCTGGGTAGGTGTTTGTTCATTTCTGCGAGAGGTACTCCTGGGCCAGCAAGGGTTACTGAGAATGATGCACTAATTTATTTTTGGCATTCATCTAAGGATCTCCTGTCTGATCCAACATCACTTGCTCGACAAATTTGGTGTGAATCTCACCCCTAAGGAATTCAGGCATCTCAAGTAGTCTTTGATGAAAGCTAATGGTTGTAGGAATGCCCGTGATGGCAAATTCACGTAACGATCGTTTGGTGCGGGCGATCGCGCTTTCTCGGTTTGCTCCCCAGACAATCAACTTCCCGATCAAAGAGTCATAGTAGGGAGGAATTTCATAGTCTGTATAGACGTGGGAATCAATCCGGACTCCTGGGCCGCCGGGTGGGAGATAACCACTGATGCGCCCTGGTTGAGGTCGAAAATTGCGATCTGGATCTTCGGCATTGATCCGACATTCAATTGCATGACCCACCAACTTTACCTGATCCTGGGTGAGAGACAACTTCTCACCTTGGGCAATGCGGATTTGTTCAGCAATCAGATCGAGCCCTGTGATCGCCTCTGTGACAGGATGTTCGACCTGGATGCGGGTATTCATCTCCATGAAATAAAAATGACCCGTCCGATCCAGTAAAAATTCCACAGTTCCAGCGCCCGTATAGTTGATCGATTGGGCCGCTTTGACCGCAGCAGCTCCCATTTTTGCTCGGAGATCGGCATCTAGGGCTGGACTGGGAGCCTCTTCCAACAGCTTTTGGTGGCGGCGTTGGACTGAACAATCCCGCTCTCCCAAATGGATCGTATTGCCATAGTGATCCGCCAGAATCTGAAACTCAATATGGCGAGGCTGTTCAATAAATTTTTCTAAATAAACTCCAGAGTTCCCAAAGGCTGCTTCTGCTTCTCCCTGAGCTGCGGCGAATAGCTTTGGCAGGTCACCTTGTTGTTTGACAAGGCGCATGCCTCGACCACCTCCGCCTGCGGTAGCTTTAACAATCACAGGATAACCAATCTGCTGAGCTAGCTTCAGGGCTTCCTGTTCATTCGTGACTAGTCCTTGACTGCCCGGAATGGTTGGAACTCCTACCCGTTGCATGGTTTCCCGAGCCGTGGATTTATCCCCCATCGATTGAATTGCTTCAGGAGTGGGGCCAATAAAAATGATGCTGTGATCGGCGCAGATCGAGGCGAAGCGGGCATTCTCTGCTAAAAATCCGTAGCCGGGATGAATCGCCGTCGCGTTACGGGTCAGAGCAGCAGAGATAATATTGGGAATATTGAGGTAACTTTTGCTACTGCTGGGCTCCCCAATACAAACTGCCTCATCTGCTAGCTGCACATGCAGAGCATGACGGTCAATAGTAGAGTGAACGGCAACGGTTGAAATCCCCAATTCTTCACAGGTGCGGAGAATTCGAAGGGCAATTTCTCCACGATTTGCAATAAGGATTTTTGAAAACTGCATGTTTCTGGCCACTCAATCCCAATTCAGTAAGGATAAACCGTTTTGACCCATAGGGAAAGAGGAAATGCAAAGAAGGCTGTAATTATTTGTATGATTCTATTGACTTTAGTGTTATGATTTTAATTTGGGAATGAATTATTCAGAGAAGATAGAGTAAGCTTAGCTTCTCAATCTCCTCTGAAGTTTTAATTGAATTTCCCGAGCGGATGTGGCGGAATTGGTATACGCGCACGCTTGAGGTGCGTGTGGCTTTAGCCTTGCGAGTTCGAGTCTCGCCATCCGCATTATTTTCGTTCAGTCGTTGATTAGATCATCCCTAGTGAGATCATCTTCAAATAATTGAGAACTGGCTTGCCGTCAAGGTGGGTCTGTTCTCAAGGCTCGCTAGGTTAACAGCGGGTTGGCTGCCTGTCCCATCTGGATCAAAGCTCAAGACTCCGCTGGCTGAGTTGTATAAAAAATTGGCACTGTTTCCTACGGGTGAGGCAACTGCACTACTCACAAAGGTTCCAGTTGCTGAAGCTGATGAACTCAAGGCTGTTCCGGCAACCAAGCCACCGCCAAAACCCGTGGCAGAAATCAAAAAGGTATCGCCTTGAGCTGGGGTAAAGTCAGAGATGGAATCCCGGCCTTGGGTTGGAGCAGCGTAGATGAAGCCATCTCCCCCAGCTCCGCCAGTGATGGTATCGCTTCCTGCTTCTCCCTGGAGCGCATTCGCGGCGGTGTTACCAAACAAGACATCGTTACCGCTGGTGCCGATGGCATTGTTCGGATCGCTGAGGGGCTGGGTTGTTCCGAGTTGGGGCAATAGAGCATTAAGCCAGAACTGGGCAATTTTTTCATAACCCGCTACCGTAGGGTGAATTCCGGCATCTAGAGGTGGAGCGGTGATGTCTTCTACGGTTAATCCATTCGGGACAGCGATCATCTCTACGAAGGTAATATTGGCTCCTTGCTGGGCATACTGATCAACAAGACCAGGGAGTTGAGCATTAAAGGCTTCCGCATTGAGAATTCGTTCCTCAAATCGACCATCCGGTCGAATCGGCGGAATGGTTGACACCAAGAGTTCCCCTGCAAAGCTATTACCATTCAGGATGCTATCCAGGAGATTATCCATTTGGGTAATCATCCGCTCTGGTGTCCCACTCGCACTGTTTGTCCCGATTAGGAGCAAAATCACATCTGGATTAAAGGTTGGAATCCAGTTGTCAACCCCACTATTGGGAACGTTATTGCTGCCGCTGTCAATTTGAGTAATGGTGAAGCCCGGATTGCCTTGGTGATCCCGATCGGGAAGATTGTTTGTCCCGTTTGAATTAGACCCAACAAAATCTACCGTTAAACCAAAGCTGGTTAAGCGATTGTAGAGCCCAAGGCGATATCCCTCTTCATCAGCTTCTGGCGTTTCAGTATCGACAACGCCTTGAGTAATCGAATCTCCCAGGGGCATGATCTGAATCGCATCTGTTAGGTTGGGGATGAACGTAAAACCCTGATCCAGCCGAATAATAGCCCCTTGCCCCGGCGTGGGAGTGGGTGTTGGAGTAGGAGTTGGGGTTGGGGTTGGGGTTGGGGTGGGTGATGTCAATTGACCAAAGTCAGCTTCAGTAATGGCAGCAGGTTGAATCCCATTCAGGACAGCGAGTTCCTCTGAACCCACGGTAATTACGGCTTGATTGGCTCCTCGGGGAAGAATCTGAAGATTGCTGAAACTTAGTCCAGTTGGGAGCAACATTCGATCGGTGCCATCCTCAAAGTCAGAGATGAAATCGGTCGATAACCCGCTCTGAGGCAGCACAAACAAATCGGCCCCTTCACCCCCTGTTACAACATCAATACCGTCGTCCCCAGATACAACATCATTGCCAAAATCGCCAAATAGAATGTCCCCGTCTTGACCTCCGAATAGCCGATCATCGCCATTCCCAGCCCGCAGGAGGTCTGTGCCAATATTGCCAAACAAAAAGTCACTGTCCGCTTGACCGTCTAGAGTATCGCTATCTCTACCCCCGAATAACGTGTCAAACCCTGCAGCCCCAGCCAGTTGATCTACACCTTGATTGCCATTAATTTGTTCGCTGTCCGTTGAACCTGAAACGGTGTCGTTCCCGCCCAACATCAAAACCCCCAAGGGAAAGCCAACAAGCTGTCCAGGGGTTAAAGTCGCAAATTCTGAGGTGTCATCTCCTAGCCACGCTCCGAGTACACTGTTCGGCACTAATACCATCGTGATTTTCTCCATTAAAAACCGCAACTCGGGCTCGATGGTAACGATCTCCCCCGGATTGCAGGCAAAATTTTTGGTGTTTTTCTCCCTCCAAGTCTAACATTCAGCCTAAAGCAGGTTTATCCGCCTGCATCTCACCTTGTTGCTTCACGTCTCGGACTTTGACTCACCCGTTGATGGTTGAACCAAAGTCCCTCAGCATTTCAAATAGCGTTTAAGATAATAAACTTCATCAAAAATCTCGAAGTTTATAGCGTAGTTCTCTAACTGGAAATTTATAAGACTTATAGGTTGTTCAGCATTAACTTATACTCACATTCAAATTAGATTGCTACAGAAATCTAATTTGAATCGTGGACGTTAGATCGGGATTTTATCTGAGCAAGCTAAAGTCTGCACGAACTTTCATCAACTATGAACTTTCACAAAGAACTTTCACAAACCATTTGGGATTTCTGTAGAGGATTACTATGGTTTTGTAAAATTTTGCAGAATTGTTCCAGCCAACCCCTTATACTAAAAGTCTGTTAACATTAGCTAACCTTTCAGGCTGCGTTTCTTCAGTCTTTGTCTCTACATATCTTTGGTTTTGAGCTAATCACTAGTTGCAGCACGATTGGGATGTGCTTGCTTGGGCGTTGTTCAGTTAGGCTGCGTCCAGTTAAACTGCGTTCAGTTAAACATTATTCAATTCTCGGGTCGCTGTTTTCATTGATTCCAGCTTTCATCCTTGGTTCTTCCCCTAGTCTAGCCCAGCCGCCGTTGCCCAATGTTCCACAGCCTTTATCGCCTCAACCCTCAATTCCAGAGCTTCAACTTCCCCAACCTCTGCCTGTTCCCGAAGAACTCCTCCCTGCTCCAAACCCTGTTCTGATACCGGATGAAGATACCCTGCCAGGGTCAGAAACGATTACGGTACAACGCTTTAGGTTTACGGGCAATACTGCATTTAGTCAGGCAGAGTTAGGCAAAGTCACTGAACCTTTTGTAGGACGACCCATCAGTTTTGCAGAACTGTTGCAAGCTCGCTCGGCAATTACTGATTTTTATGTTCAGAACGGCTACATTACTTCTGGGGCCTTGATTCCACCCCAGACCTTCCAAGACGGAGCGGTTACCATTCAAGTGGTTGAAGGAGAAGTTGCAGAAATCAACGTCACGACGACAGGTCGCCTCAACCCCAACTATGTGCGCCAACGGTTAGCCCTGGCAACGGCCCAGCCCTTGAACTACAACCGACTCTTGGAAGCATTGCAACTGCTGCAACTCAACCCTTTGATCGAAACGATTTCTGCCGAATTATCAACTGGAGTGAATCCGGGAGAGAGTATTCTGAATGTTAGATTTGAAACGGCAGACACCTTTCGGTTAGGACTATTTGCTGACAATACTCGCCCCCCGAGCGTCGGTACTTTTCGCCGAGGCATTGAGATCGCAGAATCCAATTTATTCGGTCAAGGGGATGGCCTGCACTTGACCTACAGCAACACGGACGGCAGTAATACGGTGGATGCTCTGTACCTGTTTCCAATCAATGCCCGCAACGGAGCCATTGAATTTTACGTTAACTACACCGATAGTCAGGTGGTGGAGCCGCCTTTCGAGGATCTGGAGATTGAGGCCAATAGTCGGACGTATGAAATCCGTTATCGTCAACCGATATTTCAGACTCCCACAGAAGAACTGGCCCTGGGAATTGTCCTGGCCCGTCGTGAAAGTGATACTGCAATTGCCGGAGTGAATGCGCCGCTCTCCAGAGGGGCAGATGCAGAAGGCAAAACTCGTCTTTCAATTGTCAGACTTTCCCAGGACTATGTGAATCGCACTGCCGCACAAGTCTTTGCGGTGCGATCGCAGTTTAGTTTTGGGGTTGGGCTGCTGGATGCTACCCTGAATGGCAATCAGCCAGATAGTGAGTATTTTGCGTGGAGAGGTCAAGCCCAATGGTTGCGAGCCCTGGCTCCAGACACCCTGTTGCTAGTGCGCTCGGATATCCAGCTTTCGACTGAAGAACTCGTTCCTTTAGAGCAAATTGGGCTGGGGGGATTTGAGACGGTTCGGGGATATCGCCAAGATTTGCTCCTGAGAGATAATGCCCTGTTTGCTTCAGCAGAGTTGCGCTATCCGATTCTGAAAACCTCTGACAACAAGAGTATTTTGCACCTGACTCCGTTTGTGGATTTTGGACAAGCCTGGAGCAACGACAGTGACTTTGAACTGGAGCCTAGGACGTTGTTGTCCATGGGGTTGGGACTGCGGTGGCAATATACCGATCAACTGATCATTCGCGCTGATTGGGGAATTCCACTCCTGGAGGTAGATGATCGCGATCGCACTCTCCAGGAGCAAGGGCTGTATTTTTCAGTCGAGTGGTGGCCCTTATGAATCAGCTAGATATCATCTTGATCCAGAGCAGGGGAATTTTCAACCTCGGTAGGCATTCGGGTTTCCTCGTCTTGACTGCGAGTCATTAGATTTTCAGCCACAATTGCTTCCAAGTCTAGATCAACCGTATGGGCAATGTTGGCCAAAAACCAGAGGCAATCTGCCAAGTGTTGCTTGAATTTGTTGAGGTAAATATCCTCTAATACCTGCAATTTTTTGGCCTGAGTATTAATTTCTCGGGCCTCCTGTTCCAAGCCGATGGCACAGAGTTTGTAAAATTTGGTGGCAGCAATTTCTTGATGGGTTGCTTTATTCTGATAATCTCTGAAGTCCATCCGTTGATGCTCTCTGCGAAAAGTTCTGTTGGGTTAACTGTATTGAATTGCCTGTGTTGAATGACTTCAAGCTAGGTTCTTGATTATACGATCTGAAGTTGATCAATGAACTCAACCCTGACATTTGGGACTCAATCTCTGGGAGTTAACGCTTGGGAGTTAACGCTCAGGAGTTAACGCTTAGGAGTTAACGCTTGGGAGTTAATTCCTAGGAAGTCCACAGGAAACTGGTGTACCGTTCAGAGCCCGTAATGAACAGATGGTTGCCTCAGCTCGATTTCGTCTCACTTGTTCATCTGTGATGGGTGTTGACTGTCTAAAAAACCGTCGCTGAGGACGGCTTGGACGGTAACTATCATCAAAACAGGCCATTCCTCCTTTGTGCTGTGTATAGCACTCGAACTGTTCTGGAGAAGGAATCAGAATTGCTGTGTTAGAACCGGGCCTGACCTCTGACAGGGATCGGATAATCTCCGGTCTGGCATTCTCGATCTCACCTCTAGGCCCTTCTTCCCCTGGATTTGTTGCCCGTGATTCAGGGGTGCTTTCGCGATTCTGAGGTCGCGGGGTGGAGGACGGAAATTCTGGGAGCCGCCTGAATAGAGAGTCCTGCTCCGGCTGAGGACTTTGTGAAGAACCCGGGCGATTATCCTGCAAATCAAGGGTTGGACTTGAATTCAGCAAATAAAACGCAGTACTTCCCAAAAGCAGCAATCCTGAAGCAACTGCTAGAGGTTTAGCCACAATTGCTCCGTCCCGTTGCCAAGTTCTAGACCTTAATGAATCTGGCTGAATTGGTTTCTTACTCATAATGACTGAATTATTGATCAATGAATAAATAAACGAATACGAGATATAGCAATTTCAAATGATCCATGAAATAGGGTAAAGAGCCGTTACCCCGGCTTGAGAATCTTGTCCTCAAACCCCTTGTTCATTTTTTGATGATTGATTTAGGATGGCCATATCTAAAGGATTGACTTTATTATTGACGTTCTCCCAGGTGATGTCTACCAATCATTTAAATTCATTTAAGTTCATTTAAATAACTTGACTAATATTCTGGGCCATCACACTTCCCCTCTCACACTCCTGCTTTGTCACCTGATGACGGTAACGGAACATGTCCTCTAGGCGCTGCTGGGCCCACCATCCGAGCAGTTGTTCAATCACCCATCCCCCTGGAATTGAGAACGCGATCGCATCAGTCAGCCGAGTTTGACTTTCTCCTTGTGAATCCTGTTCTGCTGAGAATTGATGACGATGAGTCCAACTCTCCAGTGGCCCTTCTCGCTGTTCATCTGTAAATAAATAAGGGCGATCGCACTCTGTGTGTATTGCCAACCAGGGCACTGGAACTGGGCCTAGCATAATCCGAAATTCTGTCATTGCGCCGACATCTAAACCTCCTTCCCGGCGCACCACCTCTACAGGTTGCCAAGGCGGGGTTAACAGATGCAAAATATCAGGCCGTTCATGAAATTGCCAAACGGTTTCAATCGGAGTATTGATTAACGAAGAGTACTGGAAATAGAGCATGGCAGGACTTAGCTTGTACTAACAATTTGTACTAATCATTCACGCTAATGCACACTTTCTAAGATCGATAAGGCGACTGACAACCAATGGTAATCTCTTGGATTTGAGGGTAACTCTGCAAGAGTTGCAGAAATAACGATTGATCAAAGCTACGGGGATCAGCTCGTTGTCCAGAGCGGTCAACAGCTTTATGGGTTGTGATCCGATCCATTGGCACTCCAGTCCGAGAAACAATCCAAGCTAAAGAGCGATACTGTTCTGAGGTATATCCACTGTGAGATGGGCCATTTTTATAGCCATCGGGGGGACTCTCCAGGGAAACGTGATAGGCAAAATTATTTACAGATGGCGGATGTTTGGGATCGGTTTGAACGGTTTCTGATCCTGTTGGCCCTGCAAACACCGAGTTACCGGCCCCAAATGCTCTCAAGTCGGGCGGAACGGTGTAAACAACGTCTCCCGTACGAGTGATTAACGTGTGATAGCTTGCCTGCTCCTCTTCGGAGGTATGGTAGGTTTGAAAGAACTGAATTGTGCTTTGGGCGCTAGCTGCCGTTTCATGAATCACAATAATAGGATAGTTACTGGTTGGTTTGCCCTTTAAATCGTAGAGATAGCGTTGACCATAGTTGGTTCGATTGGCGATCGCTTGGTATTCAGGCGGATCATCCGTGGATTGAGCAACCGCCCGAGCATCTTGCCAGTTCTCAGGTCGCCGAAATCGGTACAGGGAGGCAGGAGATTCAATTTCAGGGCCAAGTTCAATAGCCGCATTTTTTTGAGGACTGGGCTTGATGCCACAAGTTGCCACACTGCCTACATTTTTACTGGCTGGATCAGAATCAGTCACTTCTTGATTCATAGCTTTTGCCTGATCTGCAGTTTCTTGAATCCCAGAATCTGGGTCAACAACCTCGATAGGCTCAGGAGAAAGGGTGGAAAACCCTTGAATATTGATTGAACCAGAAGCCTCTAGCTTGGAAACATCCAGCTTAATTGTAAAAATCAGGGTTACCAAACTCAAGGCCAAAAGCACTAGGGTTGTAAGCTTCAGTTTCATGAACAGGCAAAGCCAAGGTAAGATTGCTTCACCCTAGTATATCCAATGCTGCTCTGAAAGCTCAGACGGGATTGATCAGGATTGCTCAGTCTTGAGGGTTGGGCCGTTGGGTGTGAGAGGTTAGGAATCGGATGTTGGGGGCAAACCGATACAGTAGTACAAATTCATCACCGCTTCAAAGGCCCAATCTGTCGGCAGAACATCCGCAAAAGGAATGGGCAATAAATCGTAGCGCCTCTCTCTACAGGCTGCTCGGAGTTCTGCTTCAGTCAGTTGTAGATTGAGTTGGGGACTTGGTTGGAGATTGGATTCAGGTCGAGGACTCCCCTGTTCTGGGGTCTGACCTAGAACGACCAGAAGATCCGACCGTTGAGCTTCGGATTGAGCCACTTTAGCCACTGTGTAATCTAAAGTCAGGATTGTTAGAACCAGGACGGCTAAAGTACAACATTCACGTTGTTTCAATCCAATTTGCTTCATGACGTTATGGTGGTTGTAGACGTTATGGTTCTAGCAGTGAGCAATAGAAACCGGATGAACCGATTGAGGCAGAGATAATTCTGAACCCTGAGGACAGAAGTCGGAAATTTGGCAGATGTTTGTTAGCGTCACTTCTGGCTTATCGCGGTACATCACAACGCGACCACTAATGTAGACATACCCTCGTCCCAAACCCGAGTAGCGCCGTTGAATCAGATGAACCAAGGGAGCATTTTTTTCGAGCTTGGCTTCTGGAATCCACAGCTTGACAATATGATCCTTTGAACCAGTATGAATCAGAGCACCACTGCCAATCCACTTGGTCACACCATCCTGTAAATCACAGAAAATCGTCACCCATTTTCCCTGAGCCGCTGCACTCAAAATCTGAGGATAGTCTAACCGTACCGACAACACCCCGACTGGAATGCCATTGATGCGGTAGTCTTGAGTGATAGAGTCCCGCAACGACCACCAAGGCATCAACAGATCATAGTTTCGACCCATGCCATTGTGATGATTATCTGGATGCCAGATCACTTTGTGATGGGCCTGAGCTTCAGCCTCTGCGTTCATCATTTGTTGATGATATTCCTGCGATCGCCCATATTTAATAAAGTAAGGGCTCCATCCTTCTCGAACCAATTTTAAATTGTAGTTTTCAAAGTTGCAGTTTTCGTCTGCTTTATGGACATAACAAATTAAGCGACCATGTCCATCGCGATATTTCTCCAGGCAGACTTCAACGGACTCATTGCCATCAAACTCAAGGTCAACCTGAACTAGTTCATCTTCTGAAGCCGAAAAATACTGCTTGGCCATCTCCGTCGCCGCAATTCCAGCTTCTGTAACAGGCTTTGTTCCATTCGGAAAAGATTCTTCAGTATCGACACAGTGTAACCTCAAGAACTCTCGCTGATTATTCAACAAAACCTTGATTGTATCCCCGTCCACAACTCTTGTAACTTGGAGATTTTTAATCCGAGTTCCCACAGTATTGACCCAGTTCAAACTGAACAATAAAAGTGAGTTTATAGTAGCACACACCTTCAAAAAAACTGTGTAAGTATTGATTTCGCTCCAAAAAAGTTGTGAGTCTTAAAAAAAATTGAGGTTTCGTAATGAATCACTTTAAAACATAATTTTGAGTAGGCAAAGTGCGGGGTGATTATCCTACTGTTTCTATGCTGAAGTCAGCTCTCCCTATTCAAGTCTTTGTTGAGAGAGCGGTATCAACTGTCCCGCTGAATAAACGGCTAAATCTGTTGCCCGATTTAAATCTTTGAGTTGAAGGGTGTATTGATTCGGCTGTAACTCCGTGACTTCATAGTCTTCCGTAACCAGAGGATGCTTTTTCCAAGCCAAGAACGTGGCTTGCGAGTTAGACAGTTGGAACTGGTAAAACTCTGGAGACCGAACTTGAAATCTCACCGCGTCATCTGGCAACTCCAAACTATGGTTGATCACGGTTTGAATTTGATCGGTATAAAACCCCACTTGTTCAAATCCTTGATCGGTTCGTTCTTGTGTAAATTGAACATTAAACCGATTGCTTTGATCAAACAATGCCAAGGCTTGAATTAATCCGGCTCGATAAATATAGGCTCCTTTATAGTGATCTGGCAAACTGGTAATCATGATAGAAGACTGGGGGAAATTCTGAACACTGGTTAGTAGGGTTTGAGTCATTTGTGAGGCAATTTTCCAGTTTTGATTAACCTCATAAAGAGAGAGACTAAAACAGAGCAAAACTCCAGAGGAAATTCCCAACATTACCTGAAAGTTGGTCGAGAGATTCATTCCTATAACGGACAGAATTACGGCTAGATGAATTGACGCAAAGGCAGATGCAAAATAGAGATAACGTTCTCCCTGGGTATCCCAAGTTGAAACAGAAACCGTAATAGCAGGGAGCACTGTAATCCAAAATGCTAACAAGAGAAACCCTTGCAATTTAGGAATATTTGCAGAGGCAGGCTGTTTTAACACGCCAAGGATGCCACAGCTTAAGGCTAGCCCCATCAGTCCCAAACAGGCAATCAACCAAAATAGAAAACCAGACCCAGGTTGCGGAGTTATCAAAGTTCGGACAGGGTAAATTACAATATTTTGTAAAATTCGGCCTGGATTGAAATTCAGGTGAACTGTTTCTCCATAGCCACCCACTAATTCACCCAATTTCCAAAATCGCAAGAGCAAGTAAACCCCTAAAATGCCCAAATAAAATGAAAAGTTAATAAAGCCAGTTCGGAAAATTCTCCTCTGATATTTTCTGGCAATCAATCCATAAAGTTCATAGGCAAGAATCAGACCTGGGTAGGTTACCAAGGATTCTTTTGACAATAAAGCACAGAGAAACAAGACTAAAGAAACTAGCAAAAAAGCCGAATGTCGATAGTGTTTATAGGTTAAATACGCGACGAAAGAGCTGAGGCCAAAGCAGGTTGAAATTACGTCTGTACGGGCAGAAATCCAGGATACGGCTTCACTATGACTGGGGAGTAACAGGAAAATAAATCCAGCAAAATAGGGCAAAAACCGTTTGTAACTTTGATTGTAACTTTGATTGATCTCTATCTCTAGGTTAGACGTTAACAACAGCGTCATCAGACCCACCCAAAGTCCATTTAATAGATGAAACCCAAGGTTGGTTAGATGATATCCCAGGGGGTGAATTCCCCACAGTTGGTAGTCTAGAAAGCTGATGAAACTTAGAACGGGTCGGAAAAATAGGGACTGACCATGTTGCTGATTCACCCAGAGACCAAAAGGGCCTAACTTTTGCAGGAGAGCAATGAGAACAAAGTCATCGGATAGGAAAAAGTTATTGAGTATATTGGAATATGCCAGAATGCCTGCCGAGGCAATCAGGCTGATCAGGATACTCAGCTTGACCCAGTGTTGAGGTCTCCCAAGGAGGGGTTGCGGGGGGTGAGTCTTCATGAGGATTAACAGCACTATGGTGCAGAAAAAAGATCAGACCAAAATGGATTTGAGATCAGGAGAATTGTAGCTTGTGCGAAGGTTTGAGGGAGTTAATCCTAACTAACAACCCAGGGCGATCGCTGGCAGCCAATCCCTAGCTCAGACATGGTATCCTCCACAGTGAAGGTGTGAATACAGAATACAATTTTCAGGAGTGAATTTTAATGGTTGCGACACCCGCCCGAATTTCCGACAGAGAACACTCTCAACCCTCAGCAAAATCTGCAACACTGTCTTCCGTTAGCCTATTTGGTAGCGTTGTTGAACTGCCAAGTACGCCTCTATTTGGCACGGATGGAATTCGGGGACGAGTCGGTGAATTGCTGAGCGCTCCCCTCGCCCTCCAGGTGGGGTTTTGGGCAGGGCAAGTTTTGCGTCAACATGTGCAGCATTTAAACTGTTCTGGCCCGATTCTGCTCGGTCAGGATACCCGCAATTCAGGCAACATGTTGGCGATGGCGTTGTCAGCAGGGCTAACAGCGGCTGGATTGGATGTCTGGTATTTAGGACTGTGTCCAACCCCCGGTGTTGCCTATCTCACCAGTATCTCTGATGCTGTGGGTGGAATCATGATTTCAGCCAGTCACAATCCGCCCGAAGATAACGGCATCAAGTTTTTCGGCCTCGATGGTACTAAGTTATCCACCGAACTCCAGCAACAAATTGAAGCAGGGTTACGGGGCTATGCTGACTTTCCGATTCGGTTCAATCACTGTGGCCAACATTACCATCGTTCTGAACTCGTCCAGCAGTATGCCGATTCTCTCTCTAGTTCTTTGCTGGCTAGTGGTGACTTAAGGGGAATGCGAGTCGTTCTTGACTTGGCTTGGGGGGCTGCAGTTCATTTGGCCCCAGAAGTCTTCCGAGCCATGGGAGCAGAAGTGATCTGTCTTCATGCTCAACCCGATGGTCACCAAATTAACGTCAACTGTGGCTCCACCCACTTAGACATTCTGCAAAAGGCCGTTGTAGACCATCAGGCGGATATTGGGTTTGCCTTTGATGGAGATGCCGATCGGGTATTGGCCGTGGATCACACCGGTCGCGCAGTGAACGGAGACTATATTCTCTATCTTTGGGGCAAATCTCTCAGCCAAGCAGGCAAGTTGCCAGAAGAGTTAATCATCACAACAGTCATGGCCAATTTAGGCTTTGAGCAAGCCTGGAAACAGTTTGGAGGACAGTTCAAGCGGACTCCGGTAGGCGATCAACATGTTCATGCGGAGATGGTTCAAACTGGGGCAATGCTCGGTGGAGAACAATCCGGTCATATTCTCTGCCCTCACTATGGCGTGACTGGAGATGGACTCTTAACAGCCCTGCATTTGGCAACCCTGGCAAAGCAAGAGCCCTTCGCCCATCAAATCGATCACAGTTTCCAAACCTATCCCCAACTGTTGAAAAACATTCGGGTGGAAGATGGGAGCCGTCGTCGGAATTGGAAAACCTGTGACCCCGTGGCTCAGGCCATTGAAACGGCGGAAGCTGCCATGGGCGATCGCGGTCGGATTTTGGTTCGGGCTTCTGGAACTGAACCCGTAATTCGCGTCATGGTCGAAGCGGTTGATTTAGATCTGGTCACCTACTGGGCAAACCGTTTGGCTTCTGTCGTAGAACAGCACCTGAGTTAGGAGACATCATCTGCCGAAATCTTAGGAGATACTAGAATAACCCCAACTCTGACGGGAGGTCACAGACGCATCTGAACCTCAGGAAGGCTTCAGGGGTTCCTTTAATGTTAGAAAGAACCGAGTCCCATGGCAACAACTCTCCGAAAGAGGAAGGTCAAAACGTCAAGGAAATCTCAGAAAAAATTGGGTGTTCAGCAACCCACTTTGAGTAAAAAGGAGTTGAAACTTCGTCAACGCCAACGGGCGAAGGAACGGAACAAATTAATTTCCTTGACCATGTCCACGGGGATTGTTGCCCTGTTGGTGGGGATTGCCCTATTTTTTGTCAAGGATGAGAAGTTGGCCATTGCTGGGGCAGGCGGAATCTTTGCCCTAGTGTTGTGTTATCACTATCCATTTTCAGGAATTTGGGCACTTTTAATTTATTTACCCTTTTCTGGAACGGTCACCTACTGGGTTGGCGGTGGAAATGCTTTATTCCAGCTTGCTAAGGATGGGTTCTACCTTCCCGCTGTACTTGCCCTGAACCAACAACTCAAACGCCAACGCCAACCTTTTATTCTGCCCAAAGCCCTGAAGCAACCCTTGTACATTCTTCTCGGGTTTTGTGGCCTAACGTTACTCGTGGTCAACGGGTCACAGCAACTTGATCCTGGAGGAGATAAGCCAATTTTGTTAGGGTTGCTAGGGCTGAAGGTGTTTATTGGTTATTTTCCCTTGATTACCTGTGCGTTTTACCAGATCAAAGGCAAAAAAGAATTGCTGTTCCTGATGCGGCTGACCTTGGTTCTGGCGATTATCTGCTGTGTTCTCGGGGTCATTCAGTACCAATTTTTGACTTCGGGTCGATGTCAAGGCACGGATCACTTGACTGGAGATGACTTGTTTAAAGCAACGTTAGACGCAAAGTGCCTCGTTGGCGGATCGTTGGTCTACAGTCCTTCCCAGAACATGATCCGATTGCCGGGAACCTTTGTGGCCCCTTGGCAATGGGCCTGGTTTTTGATTGCCAACGCGGTGTTTGCCTTTGCCACAGCCTTTAGTGATCCGTCTCCCAAGTGGCGCACAGTCGGTTTGGCAGGAATGGCGCTCGTTTTTGTCAATGCCGCAATTTCGGGTCAACGGATTGCTCTCGCTCTGGTTCCAGCCATTACCGTGATCTTGTTAGTTCTCACGGGACAAGTGGCCAATCTCAAGCGATTTTTGCCCATTGCAGTTGGGATGGGCTTGATATTGATGGGCGTGATCGCCACCAATCCTGCGATCTTGCAAGAACGGATTGACAGTTTTGTCTCCCGTTGGCAAGCTTCACCTCCTACTGGATTCATTGCCGAACAATTTGCATTTGTTACCCAGGGAGAACTGGGGATTTTGGGTAGTGGGTTGGGACGAGCAACAAACTCTGCCCGGATTTTTGGGGAAACAAAACTGATTGAAACCTACTATCCTAAGCTAATTTATGAAATTGGCCCCCTAGGAACCCTAGCCTTTTTGGGATTGGTGACAATCATCACCATGACGACCTTTAAAACCTATCGATCGATTAAAGATAAAAACCTCCGGAGTTTTGGGGCTTGTCTTTGGGTATTTGTTCTATTTATTAGCTACAACACCTATTACTATCCCCTCGATGTTGACCCTGTTTGCGTCTATTACTGGTATTTTGTCGGAGTGATCTATAAACTCCCCGATATTGACAAGCAAGAACAAAAGCGATTACAAGAAGAGGCGGCATTCTCGACAGGATAGTTAGCGTCAGGATGGTTAGCCCAAGAATAGTTGGCCCAAGAATTGCCAGGGTGACTCGAAAAACATTGCCGTCATTCCACTTTTACCCCTAGGAACTTTATCCCCAGGAACTTTACTTTCGGGGACAGTCAGGGTGAATTCCGCCTTGGTTGCAAATGTAAGTAATTTGGTTGGGGGTCAGGTTTTTGGCTTGAGAAAAATTAACCCGTTTGAGGCGGCTGGATTGATTTTGGGTTTCTGTACTTTGAATAAACCCATCTTTAGCTTCAGCGGCAGGGGTTGCCACAAACTTAGCTCCGTTAAAATCCGTATTCTTTAAGGATGCCCCGGTCAAATTCACCAAGCTGAGATCTGCATTTTGCAAGGTAGCCTCTTGTAGATTGGCATTCTTGAAATTTGCTCCCGTGAGTTGGGTAAAGCTCAGATCCGCCCCGCGCAAATCTGCGCCCTGAAAATCGGCTCCGGCCAAATCTGCGTCCTGCAAGCCCGCCTGTTGTAGGTTGGTATTGAGGAATTCCGCTCCCTGAGCCTTAACTTTCATCATCCGCGCCGCTGCTAAATTAGCATTAGAGAACTGAGCATTGGTCAGATCGGCCCCGGTCAGCTTTGTTCCTGCCAGTTGAGCCTCTTCTAGGTTGGCCCCAATTAACTTTGTACTGCTGAGATTGGCCTCGGTCAAATCTGCTGCGGAGAGATTAGCTTTGTTCAAAATCCCTCGGAGCAAGTTTGTCCGTTTTAACTCAACGTGACTGAGAAAGGCTCCGGTTAAATCAGCATCCGTTAAATCAGCTCCACTTAAATCCGCAATCCAATCATCAAATGTCCCAAACCGTCCATCTTTCCCCGCGCTGTAAAAGTTGCTATCGGCTAGATTCGCTTGATTCAGGAGGCTACTCCGAAAGTTCAGCCCGGATAAATCGGTGTTATTCAAAACTAGGGTGAATTGGGCTGATTCTAGGGGTTGACTTAGATCAACTCGACTCAGATCAACCTCGTGTAATGAACCACTGTGAATCGTTAGTAACTTCGCGATCGCCCGTTGAACGGCCTGTTGACGCTTGGCTGTTAGCTGTTTCTCCTGAGCATTGGCCCCAAACTCCATGGACGCGAGTTCATTCTTCAAGGCTTGGTTCAACTGCCGGAGATAGGGAAGGGTATCTGGCCCTGCACTCACCAACGCCTGTTGGGTCACGTCGAGTAACCCTGGGTTGGTCTCCTGTCCCAGGAAATCAACCAATAGGGGAATCGCTCTAGAGTCATTTAATGTGCCCAACGCTAAAATCGCCCCTTGCCGTTGAGCGGTATCTTTGGCAGTGTTTGGAGACAATTTGCCAACCAGATTGAGGAAGAGTTCGTTATCCTGATGTTTGAACTCCCGACGGTTAGCCTGACTTTGAATATAGACCTGAGTCCCCGCAAAAGTTCCTAGCACAGTAGCCATGCTGAGACCACTGACGGTTATCAGGGTAATTCCAGGATGTTGACGCATCCAAGCCCACAGATCAACAGGGAAGTTGCGCTGTCGGGGAGTGAACACCAATGACCGAACCGCTTCTGTTTCACCCATCCAGTCATAACTCGTGAACGGATTGGCATTGAATTTCAACCCCGCCTCTCGAACCATCGTTCCGGCCAGTAGATCATGACCTGCGCGACCTTTAAACCGTTTAGCAAACAGCCCATCTGCCAGAATCATCAGTCCAGACAGCCCCGTCAAAATCACTAGGTTTGGAAATGCCCCGGTTAACCGCCAGATGCCGTAGGCCATCCCCAATGGAATCCCCCAACGACCGATAGATTCTCGGTAGAGGGCTTGTAACAAGCTGGGAGGCACTCTGTAACGGTTCACTACCTGGACTCCAAACCAGCGCTTTGGCAGGGTTTGCCCGGTGCGGGAGAGCAGATAGACTTGCCAGCCAGATACCAAAATTGGCACAAACAACGCCCCTGACCAGAAGAAATTAGTCAGAGCAGTTACCTGAGGGCTGCGTTCCCGAACAGGAAGTCCCAGGGTTGCAGCTACAACATTAGACGTTATCCGTAGACTGGGGTTCAGGGGAACAGACTGAGGCGAACGATTAGAGATTGCTCCAAGGGTTAAGGGCACCATCCCACTGACTGCGACGAGAGAAATTTCTACTGCCCAAGCTCCGCACCGACGTAGCCATACAGGAAGTTGCCGAACTTGAAACTGCCATTCAGGGGGCTGGGAGGGATTTGCGTCTCTACCGAGGGATGGACTTGTCATAGTTAAAGTTGCCTTTGAAGTCTGCCTTTGAAGTCTGTCCTTGAAAGTTGCCTGACCCAGAATCGTTATGATTTGGAGGAACTCAGGGATTTAAAAATTTGATACGCACCATATCCTACTACAGCAATAACCGCAAGACTAAAGGCTAAAGAAATGAGCTGAACCAAAGCTTTCACTAACGCCAAGGCCGCAGCTACACCGATGACCCCCACAACAATTTGTCCAACCTTGGGTAAGTCCTGGAACCAAGCGAGAAATTGTTTGTAGTAGGTTGTCATAGACTTTGAGAATGCAGACTTTGAGAACTCAGATTCCGAGGACTGGGAGGAACCCGTAATTGGTTGAGTTCGATGCAAGTCGGCTTCCATGTCTTCCAACTTACGTTTGAGATCAGGATCATCTTGAAAGTTCATAATACTTTTCCTTTTTTCATTCAGGAGCTTGTAATGATTTTAAACTTACCGCCTTAAACTTACCGCCTTAAACTTACCGTCTGAAACTTACCGCCTTAAACCTTAATGACTATCAGCTTAAGAGACAACGATAAATTTGATTAACTAATATACCTACAGCAATAGAGGGGTTTGGGGATTTCGTCCCCAAGGAGGGCACACAAATCATTTGAGATTGCTACAGCAGCTTGAGAGACAACGACCACATTGGTTGAGTTGACCAGGAGTCCCACGGGATTCAGCGGAGAATATCCGGCTTTGCAGTTCTCCTGGCAGTATTGTACCTAAGGATAGAGTGATCAGTTAATGCTGACTAGATGAGGAGGCAAGATGAATTTAAGTAGATTTAAACCAAACAAACGGGCATTTGTTGGATTTGTTGGATTAACACTGGCGTTGATGTTAGCGCTTCCCCAGACTGCCTGGGCAGATCGAGAAAAGCTTGCCCCTGGCATACCCCTGAATATCTCTGGGACATCAGGAGGAACAGCCAATAGTGGAGACTGTGGTTACATTTCGACTACTCCTAACCACGTGATTGATCTGGTCGAAGACTTGAGCTTCTGGCAAATTCGGGTCAGAACTGCGGGAGCCCCTACATTGCTGATTGATGGCCCCGGCGGACGGTACTGTGTGCTGCCCGAAGGAGGATTGTTACAATTTTCTGGCTATGGCACCCAAGGAACCTATAACGTCTACATCGGTGATCGCGCTCAAGGCAAACATCCTTACAGCCTCTCCGTCTCAGGTCGCCAGTAGAGATTCAGTTCACTACTCCCGATATTCTCCTGATTTCAGAGTCCTCGGTAGAATAGGCAATTAGTGGAACAAGATGACTGGCTCCTAAGCTGATTCATCTATAATTGAAAGTGAAATAGAGTTTGCTATCTACTGGAACTCGCAGTGTCACCCAATTGATCATCAGCTCCTAAAACGGTAGCTGTTTGGCTATTAAGCGTTCGATCAGTTTGTGGGAACGTCATTAATTTCTACTCCCTTTCGTTAAAGTAGACTAGGTAACGGGAATATTCAATGAGTTCTAAGATCTGGTATCTCGCAGCTTTTGGGATTATGGCAGTTGGGACGAGTACAGTAGCTAGTGCTGCAACTGCGACTCCTCCGGGGAGGCTGTATCCAAATCTGCTGCTCAATCAACCGCAGCCCACTTCAACTCAATTCAAGCCAGTGCCAACGGGTTCGGCTCAGGCCAATCTGCTTTTTGCTCAAGATATTCAAGAACAGGCCAACATTCGGGTCTATGAACAAGCTAGCCCTGCTGTTGTCTCAATTGATACTGAAACTGCCAACGGCAGTGGCACGATCATTACCCCCGATGGCATGGTGCTAACCAACGCCCATGTTGTCGCGGCTGGAGGAGAGGTCAAACTTAAATTGGCAGATGGCAAAGAAGTTGTTGCTGATGTGGTTGCCTTTGGCGACCCAGGGCTCGACTTGGCCATTTTAAAAATTCGGAATGTTAGCAATCTCCCAACCATTAAAATCGCTCGCCCTGGTTCTATCAAGGTTGGCCAGCGAGCCTATGCCATTGGCAATCCCTTCGGACAGTTTCAGGGAACCCTCACCGTTGGGATTGTTAGTCGGATTGATCAAGAACGAAACTTGATCCAGACTGATGCTGCCATTAACCCAGGAAATTCTGGTGGCCCATTGCTCAACAGCGAGGGAGAACTGATTGGAGTCAACACAGCAATCTTTACCCGAGGTCAAAGCGGGGGCAATATTGGGATTGGGTTTGCGATTTCAGTGGATAAAATTCCCCCTTTTTTACAGGCAGTTAAGGAAGGGCGGGCTCCAACGGTGGCTCAAGTGTCAAGGCCCATGGCATTTACCAGTGAGAATGCGGAACCGGTAAAAGTTGATGGCCCAGAAGTAGCGGGTCGGTTAGACAATGGCGATCCAATCTTACCTGTGGACAATAGCTATTACGATATCTATGCATTTGAGGGCAAAGCAGGTCAACAAGTCATGATTGAAATGAAGAGTCGAGAAATTGATTCTTACTTGATTCTTCTAGATGCAGAAGGGGCAGAACTAGCTCAGGACGATGATGGTGGAGGAGAAAATGATGCAAAAATTGTCGTTACCCTTCCCCAGGATGGAACCTACACATTCCTAGCAAATTCCTACGATGCTGGAGAATTGGGCGGTTACCAACTTCAACTCCGAACGGCAACCCTGCGACAACCTTCCGCGTCTCCTCCGGTTGAGGGCATGATTCTGAAACAGGAAGGCAGCTTGAACTCCGGTGATGCAGTATTGCCCTCGGACGGCAGTTTGTATGATGAGTACACGTTCGAAGGGCAGGCAGGACAATCCGTCACGATTCGGATAGATAGTCCGGATTTTGATCCCTATGTTGCCTTGTTTGGCCCCAATGGTCGCTTGGTTGCTGAAAATGATGATGCTAGTCGTGTAGACAAAAATGCAGGAATCACGGTAACGTTACCGATGGCAGGAGTGTACCGCGTTGTTGTGAATGCTTATGACAACACGGGTCGAGGTCAATATTTGCTGACTGTGCGCTAAGTAACTTGCAAACCACACTTTGGTTTTGAGCTGACTATTAAATGTGTACTAAATGTGTCACTAAATGTGTCGCTTAAGCACTGTAACTCAAGCAGAGGTTGCATCCTCTGCTTTTATGCCCATCCCTCAGCATGGATTTGCATACTAACTTTTGTTTTTTTCTAATGAGGTCGTTCATGTACCCAATCAATCGAATCCAGTTCTGGTTCTCAACAGTAAGCTGCCTTGTCGTGTCTCCAGTGATCTTATTTGCCACGATCTCGGCTAATGCGAATCAAATTGTGCAAAAGGATGCTGCCAGCATTCAAGTCCTAGCAGGCTTGGCTCCTATTTTTAGGTTCAACGTGGCCCAAGAGGCTCCTCAACCCACCCCAACTCCTGCTCCAATTCCAGAAGGCCCTGGTCAATCCCAACAGCCTCCAGTTTCTACAGATGCCATTTTGAATCAGGCGGGAGAATTGAAGGATGGGGACTCCGTGTTGGCCTCTGATGGTAGTTTGTACGACGAATATACCTTTGAGGGCAAAAAAGATCAGCAGGTTACTGTTCTTTTAGAAAGTGGGGATTTTGACCCTTATCTGGCAATCTTCACCCCAGACAACAAACTACTTGAGGAACACGACGATATCAGTGAAAAAGACCCCAACGCTCGGATCACTGTCACGCTTCCTAGCGATGGAAAATACCGAGTTATTGTCAACTCCTATGATGAAAAAGGTCGGGGCAAATATCAACTCAAGGTTCAGTAGGAATTTAGGGTGCAGAGGGAGTTAGGTTTCGTAATCGTAAAACCTAACCCTCATCCATGGGCTATTTCTTGACAAAGAACCATCCAAGCCTGAAGAATGAAAAGTCAATCCCCCTAAAATTTTGTAGGTTGATCTTCTTACCTGACCCAACGATCTGGGGCAGCCATTCTGGATTATTGACTTCAATTGATTGACTTTAATACCTTAAGCCTAGCCAAGTGAACAAATCTTGGTGAGTTAGGGATTCCAGCAGAATTAGAATCACAAACCCGATCATCGCAAAGCGGCCATTGATCCGCTCAGCATAAGCTGTCCAGCCAAAAGCTGGAGCGGGCTCAATGGAGGTTGAATCCCTAGGGTTTAGTTCGGCAGCGGCAGGTTCAGACGAGGTGGTGTCAGTAGAGGTGGACTTATCAGCAGGGGAAGAACTCATGACTTTTGCTCCAAATGTTCAATAGCTTCAATCAGCGATCGCACGGTTTTAGTCCCTGCTGACGGTTCAAAAGTTAAGGGAAACTTTCTGCGGGCAATCATTCGCAGACCTAAGGGGCCAAGACTGAGCAGTCCTTGCAGATCCCGAAAGTAGTTGCCGACAACAAACACACCGAATTTACGTTCATCGACCCATCCGCCTTGCTTCACCAAGTCAACCATGACTTTCCGGTGACGAATAGCACGGCTAGAGGGTTGGTCTTTTCGCTGCAGGATTTCATGTTTAATCTTGGTGATCTGATCCAGGGGAGCCACTTCCATGGGACAAACACTGTTGCAGTTAAAACATCGGGTACAGCCCCAAACCCCGCTCATGCCTTGATTATACTGCTCTAGTCGATGATCCGTCTGGACATCGCGAGTATCGGCCAACATCCGCTGAGCTTTAGCTAGGGCATGGGGCCCAACAAACTCAGGATTAACTTCTAAGGCATTACACTCTGAATAACAGGCCCCGCACAGAATACAATTTCCGGTCTGATTTAGGCGATCACGTTCTTCTGGGGTTTGCAAAAATTCTCGTTCTGGAACTAAACGAGCCTCCGTACTGACATAAGGTTCCACAGCTTGGAGGTTGTCCCAAAAGCGGCTCATATCGACAATCAAATCCTTGAGCACAGGTAGATTGCCCATCGGAGCAATTATCATTTCAAGACTATCTTCCGGATGGGGGGGCATTGAACTTGATGCCGCGATCCGTTCTAGTCGAGCCACTTCACTGGCAATATTTTCCTTGCAAGCTAGGGCTGAGCGACCGTTAATTCGCATTGAACAACTGCCACAGATGGTGTTCCGACAGTTTTTCCGAAAAGCCAACCCACCATCTTGCTCCCACTTGATCTGATTCAGGCAGTCAAGAATGGTATTGCCCAGTTCTACCTCTAAGGTATAGGTCTGAAACCTAGGCACTTGGTTTTGAGCTTGCCGCAGAATTTTAAATCGGACTTGCATTGGTTTAACCCAGGTTATTCATGAGTTGAGGAACACTTGATCTAGTATAAATTACCTAGCCTAAACTATCTAGTGTAAACTATCGACAAACCCAACCATTAATCGTAAATCGACTGTGCTCAAACCGACCAGAAGGACAACTGATTGGTAGAATTTCATGTTTGCATCGGCTATCGAAAAACACAATGGTATTGTTTCGAGGTTGAATCATTTCAAAGTTTTCTTGAATCTTAGGCTCTTCCCCTGAAAATTGAGTTTCATAGAGTCTCAATTCTCCTCCATAAAAAGATTTGGGTTCCTGATAGAAATAATAGACGTAGCTGAGGGTTCGAGTCGGTGCCTTTTCAGGATCAATATCACTGTGAATTTTGTAGAATCCCCCATCCTGATAAACCGTCATTTGCATCTCTACAAAGGAAACTAGAAAACTTGTCAGACCCAATTGTTCCAGTACATGAGGTCTAGTTTCGAGGATTTTAAGCCTCATCAATTCGTAAAAATCTGGTAGATTTTTGAACAGTAGAACGAAAGATTGACGGTAATTGACTGCTTTGTTAAATATGCCTGCTTCAAAAAATTCTGACTGATGGCTAAAGGCAATTTCTAAAGCAGTTTGATACTCTTCAGGAGATAAAAAATCATTAATCTGTACAAATTGAGGTGAGACAACCCAATGATTCTCTAATATTTGAGTTGATTCAATCGCCGGAGTTGACCCCAAAGACTGACTCATTGGAGATGAGTTAAATCGTAATTCCGACTTCTGCTCAATACTTGCCATTGCTAGAACTTTTAGGGCAACGTTTGCCCGCTCTAAAAGGGAAAGCTCAGAATTTCTCAAGGTTGTTTCAATCAAGTCTACAGATTCAGCAACTAATGCTTGAAATTTTTGTTCGGAAGAGTTTAAATCACCATTCATTGTTACTTGTTAGTAATAGGAACCTACTTTGTCTCTGTCCGACGAAACCAACCATTCAGCGTGAAACGCCCATGTTCAAATTTTTGAGAGGGACAATGAACAGCCATGACCTCGTGTTTGCAGCGGCTATCAAATAAAACAACACTATTATTTCGCGGTTCAATTGTTTTAAATGGGCCTGCAGCGATCGCACATCCGCCTTTGAATTCCGTCTCATAGAGTCTTAACTCGCCACCAGAGAACTTTTTAGGATCTTGATGAAAGTAATACACATAGGTGATAGTTCGGGTTAGGGTTTCAGCACTTCCAGAGTCATTATGAATTTTATAGAAACACCCATCATTGTGGGCAGTGAGCTGCATTTCTACTTGAGATACCGTGAATGGGGGATACTCAATTTGTTCTAAAACAGTCGGTAAAGCCTGCAACAATTTATCCCGCATCAGTTCATAAAACTCAGGGAATAGTGTTGCATAGAGAATTGAAGATTGACGATAGTTATTGGCCTTAGTTGTGGTGGTAGATGAGACAAACTGATCTGGCTTGTCTAGAGCAATCTTTAAAATTTTCTGATGGTCTTGAGCTGATAGAAAATCACTAATTTGAACAAAGGCTCCAGGCAAGAAAGCGGATTCAGTCTGAATAACAGTTTGAGTTGAATAAGGAACAGGCTTTAGTTCGGTTTTAACGGGAGGCAATGGCTGAATTGAAGGCTGACCTAGAGAATGCGTTAGACTTTGAATTGAACTTTGGATTAAGGGTTGACTGGAGGTTTGACCTAAGGTTTGAACTGGAAGATCCGAAGTTGAATGCTGGGGAGAAATTCCTGACAGTTCCAACACTTTAAATGCGATCGCGGCTCGATCTTGAGCTGCAATTTCTTGATCCTGCAAAATGGACTCTAATGTCTCAAAAGATTGACTCACTAGAGAACCAAATCGCTCCGTTAAACTCAAATGACTTGCCATACTACAGCTTGAAGCTTCATCAATTTCTCCTTCTGATTATATCAAGGTACGCTGGAGAAGCCTAATTCTGTACGTAGTCAGCACGGGTTCCTTTGGCATTAATGGCTTCTTCTAACCGACTCAACCCATGAATATAAGCAGCAGTTCGCATGGGCACTGATAAATCTTGACTGATTTGCCAAATTTTCTCTGTTTCTTCAAGCATCTTTTGTTTCAATCGTTGATTCACTTCCTCGGCTGTCCAATACAATCCACTCCGGTTTTGTACCCATTCAAAATAACTCACCGTTACGCCTCCAGCATTGACTAAAATGTCTGGAAAAACCTGAATTCCCTGTTGTTCTAAAATCTGATCGGCTTCCGAGGTAACTGGCCCATTGGCAACTTCAAAGATGTATTTTGCTTTGATTTCATAGGCATTGGCTTGAGTAATTTGATTCTCCAAAGCGGCTGGGACTAAAATGTCAACATCAAGGGTTAATAGCTCCTCGTTCGTGAGAATCTCATGCTCCACAATATTGCAGACAGAGCCTTCACAGTAGACCGCTTTCACACTCCGATTTGATTCCTTGAACTGTCTGACACTGGGAATATCTAGTCCGGCTTTAGCGTAGATTCCGCCCTGGGAGTCACTCACCGCAACTACTTTGTAACCCGCTTGGGACAAAAGTTGAGCGATTACGGCTCCGGCATTCCCAAACCCTTGAACTGCAACGGTTGTTTTTTCTGGAGCCTGATTTAACTTGGCCATCAGGGTTTGAATCACAAAAAAAGCTCCGGTTGCTGTTGCCGTATCCCGCCCCAAACTTCCCCCTAATGTAATTGGCTTTCCGGTCACTACTGCTGGGCAGAGTTGACGACGAATAATGCTGTACTGATCCATCATCCATCCCATGATCATCTGATTGGTGTAGACATCGGGGGCAGGAATATCAATATCTGGGCCAATAAAGTCAGCGATCGCATCCACATAACCCCGAGTCAGCCGTTCGAGTTCAAATTTTGACAACGCTTTTGGGTTAACGGTAATTCCGCCTTTTGCGCCCCCAAAGGGCAAGTTTAAAACCGCGCATTTAAATGTCATCCAAAATGCCAGGGAAGTAACTTCATCAATTGAAACATCAGGATGATATCGTACGCCTCCTTTGGTTGGGCCTCGGGTGTCATCATAACGAACTCGATAGCCCTGAAAAATTTTTAGCGCCCCATTATCCATTCGCACAGGAATTGAGACAATCAGGGTGGCTTTAGGATATTTCAAGCGCTCAATCGTATCTTCCGATAGGGAAACATGTTGCAATGCCCGCTCTAATCTGCGACTTGCATCTATAAATAATGACTCTGTCATGCTGTTAATGACTAATTAATAACTAATCTAGTTTTCTCTTCATAACATGACAATGTTCATAACTTTGAAGTTGTGATTTTTTTATAAGTGATTTTCTTATAAGTGATTTTCTTATAAAGTGCACGACATCTCCATTTGCCCCTCTGAGATTGTCTCACAAATCATTACTCTACATTATTCTGAATTCTGAACAATAGACTGTCCAGCCTCTACCATCTCTGGGAAGGTGTTCTGTATCGCATCTAGCCATGTTAATAAAGACTCTAATTGCTTGGTGGCACTCATTGCTCCTAAGCCCCGAACCGTAACCTTGCCTTTACTATAAACAAAGCGGGACTGAATTTGAATCGGCAATTTCTCTTTCAGCAAGCTCCAAGCGGGTTCCTCCATGGGGGTTTCTAAAACAACATGTTGCTTGCCTGCATCTAAGCAAATCCGAGAAAAGCCAAGTTGTTTAGCCGTTTGCTTCAATTCCATAACTTGAATGAGCTGCTGGGCTGGAGTGGGAACAGGGCCGTAGCGATCGCACCAATCCTCCTCTAATCGTGCTAATTCATTGCGATTTTGACAAGCGGCAACGGTGCGATAGGCACTCATTTTTTGATCTAAATCAAGAATGTAATCTGAAGGAATAAAAGCAGTGAGATTCAGATCGATTTGGGTATCTTCGACTTGAGGAATTTCTTGACCTTTAATTTCTCGGATGGCTTCCTCCAACATTTCGGTGTAAAGATCGAAGCCAATCACATCCATTTGCCCCGATTGTTCGGCCCCTAAAATATCACCCGAACCTCGAATTTCTAAATCTCGCATTGCCAATTGATAACCTGAACCCAGTTGAGTAAATTCCTGAATTGCCCGCAATCTTTTCCGGGCATCTTCCGTTAAAGCCGCCCGTCCATCAGCAGTAATAGGATAAAATAACCAAGCATGGGCCTGCACTCCAGCCCGCCCTACCCGGCCCCGCAATTGATACAATTGCGCCAAGCCAAACCGATGGGCATCTTCCACCAAAATGGTATTAACGCGGGGAATATCTAGCCCTGATTCAATGATCGTTGTGCAGACTAAAATTTCTGCCTCTCCGGCATTAAAGGTCAACATAATCGACTCCAATTCACCCGGTTCCATTTGACCATGGGCGATCGCCATCCTAGCGCTAGGAACCATTTCTCGAATTTTAGCGGATTTTTCTTCAATTCCTTCAATCCGAGGAACGACATAAAATACCTGTCCCCCGCGATCGAGTTCTTGGCGAATTGCCGTGCGGATGGTTTCATCATTGTACGGAGAAAGGTGGGTTTGAATTGGGCGACGGGAGGGCGGAGGAGTGGTAATTAAACTCATTTCTCGAATCCCAGACAGTGCCATATAGAGAGTTCGAGGAATGGGAGTTGCTGTTAACGTGAGCACATCAATATGAGACTTCAAGACTTTAATTTTTTCCTTTTGATTCACCCCAAATCGTTGTTCTTCGTCAACAACCAGTAACCCTAAATCTTTGAACTGAATGGTCTTACTGAGAATAGCTTGGGTGCCAACAATAATATCAACTTCCCCTGTCACCAACCGCTGCTGAATTTCTTTGCGTTCCCCAGTTGTTCGAAAACGATTTAACAGGGCAATTTCAATCGGATAAGGTGCAAACCGTTCCTTTAGGGTGTGGTAATGTTGCTGCGTTAAAATTGTCGTTGGGGCTAAAAAAGCCACCTGTTTGCCAGCCGTAACAGCTTTAAAAATGGCTCGAATTGCAACTTCAGTTTTGCCAAATCCTACATCCCCGCACACCAACCGATCCATGGGGCGATCGCTCTCCATATCTCGCTTGACATCTTGGGTAGACTTCAATTGATCAGGGGTGGGCTGATAGGGAAAAGAATCTTCCAATTCTTCCTGCCAAGGGGTATCTACTGGAAAGCCAAAGCCTTGTTGTTGAGCCCGTTGAGCATAGAGTTGTAACAGATCAACGGCTAGTTTTTTAATTGACTTACGAACTTTGTCCTTGGTTTTTTCCCAGGCTTTTCCAGTTAACTTATTCAGTTGGGGGACGGCTCCCCCCGCACTTCTAAACCGGGACAAACTCCCGACTTGATCGGCAGCTACACGCAACAATCCATCAGCATATTGAACCACTAAATAATCCCGAGTTTCGTTGTTAATCGTTAAGCTTTCCAGTTTAATAAACTTGCCAATGCCATGCTGCCGATGAACGACATAGTCCCCCGGACGGAGTTTATTCGGATCAACTTGCTTGGAGGCAGCCCGACGACGTTTGCGGACGTAGCTAGGGGTGGCGAGGGAATGTTGCCCATAGAATTCTCGGTCTGTAATGACAACGAGTCGGAACGTCGGCAGAATAAACCCTTCCAACTCGGCCAATCCCGTGTACTTGAGGGCAACAGGAGTATTGGGAATCAACCCATCAATAGCAGGATAGTCCCGTGGGTTTGGGACAAATTTGGCGGGACAGTCATGTTCTGACAGCAATGCCACGGAGCGACTGGGTTGTGCGGAAACCAGGAAAATGGCGAAATGGCGATCGCGTTCTCCCCGCATCAAATCCGCTAGTTTGCCAAATTGATGGGGGGTCACGGGCAGGGAACGACTGGAGAGATTCAGGGGGGTTAAGTTTCGTCCGAGGATTTCCTGGCGGTGTTCTGCTAGTTCGGACAAGTACAACCGATCAAACCTTTCCTCGATCACAGCCAAAGAGTCCTCAAACTGGCGATGGAGCTTGTGTGTTAACGCTGTTAACACGGGCTGCGTCTTCCGGAGACTCTGCCACTGCTCTTCAATGTGTTCATACCAGCGATCGCCATGGGCCGCACACTGATCCGGTTCATCAATGGCCACCAAGGTTAACTCCGGTAAGTAATCCAGCAGAGAAACAGATTGTGCTGAAGTTCGAGGTTTGAGGGTCTGGGTCTGGAATGCTTCAAGCTCCGAAGTGTCTGCTCCCTGTTCCCAATTCCCCGTTGTCAATGTCCTGTTGCCCATTCCCCAAGGCGAAAAATCCGTTGGTGTGAGCACTAATTGCTCGATTTTGTCCAAGGATCGTTGGGTAGCTGGATCAAATTCTCGGATTTTTTCTAGCTCATCCCCAAACCATTCCAAACGCACGGGCAATTCTGCTGCCACTGGAAAAATATCAACAATGTCCCCTCGTCGGCTCCACTGCCCCTCGGTTTCCACCAAAGCGACCCGTTCGTAGCCCAAGGTTGCTAATTTTTCATCTAGGGCTTTAGAACTCCAACTCATGCCCTGTTGCAAGGTCACACAGTAGGGTTTAAAAGCTTCTAACTCAGGTAAGTGAGGCTGAAGGGCGCGTTCTGTTGCAACGATGGCAAATCCTTTGGCTTCGTTCCAAGGACTCTGAGTAGAGGAATCACTCTCTCCGTTGTTTGAGGTGGATTGTGGGGAAGAAGATCGAACTAAATCTGCCAACACCTGCAACTGTCCCCAAGTCATCTCTTCAGCATAGGAGGATTCATAGGGAGAGGCTTCAGAAGTGGGATAGAAGTGAACGGTTGGCCAACCCATCGCTTCTAACTGAGCTGACCACCGTCCAGCTTCCTCTAACGTTGCGGTGACTACCAGTAAATTTAAGCCCGCTTCCTGAGCCAGCGCAGAGGCTACAAGTCCCTTGGGTAAACGAGAAATTCCATTGAGATAGAGTGCCTGTTGCTGATTTAGCTTTGTGAGAAGCTCACGAGTGAGAGGCGATCGCCTCACGGCTCGGACAATTGAAGAAAAGGTCATACCGTATTGTTAGAGCCTGAGCAGATAGAATTTTATACAGTTCAAGCAGTTGTTCTAATCATTCTAAGAAATTCAAGCCACAACGGATATTACTCCTCTTCTAAATATGGTTTCCTCTCTTAACGAAATTCTGATTCTGCTGATTTTGATCCTGATTAACGGTCTCCTCGTTGTCTCGGAAATGGCCATTGTTGCTTCCCGGCGGGTTCGGCTACAAAGCATGGCAGAGCAGGGTAATTCAAACGCGAAGGCGGCTTTGGAACTGGTTAATTCTCCCAATCGATTTCTCTCCACAGTACAAATCGGGATTACGTTAATTGGGATTTTTACCGGGGCATTTGGAGGAGCAACCTTAGTAGATAGATTAGGGCAACAGTTGGCTCAAGTTCCGGCCCTTGTGCCCTACAGTGAGGCGATCGCCCTGACCGTTGTGGTGTTCAGCATCACCTATCTTTCCTTGATTTTTGGGGAGTTAGTACCCAAGCGATTAGCGATGAATCGTCCTGAACCCCTGGCCCTGATCATGGCTAAACCGATGAAAGTTGTATCGGCGATCGCGGCTCCTGCGGTACATGTATTAAGTCTGTCTACAGATTTGGTCTTGAAACTCCTGGGCAGTGAAGTACCGTCCGAACCTCAAGTGACAGAGGAGGAAATCAAAATACTGATTGAACAAGGAGCAAAATCCGGCATTGTCGAAGAAGCAGAACAGAATATTGTAGACCGGGTGTTTCAGTTGGGGGATCGTTCTGTTGGCAGTGTGATGACCCCTCGTCCTGACATTATGTGGCTGGAGTTGGAAGATAGCGCCGAAGTTAACCGCCAGAAACTAGGTCTGATTCCGTTTACTCGCATTCCCGTCTGTCAAGGGGGACTGGATAATGTATTGGGGTTTATTAAGGTCACGGATTTACTCGCTCAATTCCTTGCCGGTCAGCCCCTAGACTTCACAACCAACTTACGTCGTCCTCTATTCATTCCAGAAACTACGTCGGTGCTAAAGATTTTAGAACTGTTTAAGCAGACCGGAATTCACGCAGGAATTGTGGTAGATGAATATGGAGTGATTCAGGGTTTAGTCACTTTAAATGATATCTTTCTAGAACTGACAGGAGATATGCCAACCCTAGATGAAAGCGATGAACCCCAAATTATTCAGCGAGAAGATGGATCTTGGTTGCTAGATGGAATGTTGCCCGTGGAAGATTTTTTTGAGTTGGTTGAATTGGAGGAAATCGCTGAGCAACAACCAGGAAATTATCACACGATGGGCGGATTTGTCATTACTCAGTTGGGCAGAATTCCAAACGCATCCGCCCATTTTGAGTGGAATGGTTTGCGGATTGAGGTCGTTGATATGGATGGCAATCGAGTTGATAAAGTATTAGTGATGCCAGTAGCACCGCCCCAGAAATCCTCTGAACCTTATCCTAATCTCATCTAAGAGTTGTAGATTGAGGATTGTAAATTAGCTGTAGATACTGTACATTACCAATGCCTAAAGCGCTTCAATTTCTTTCACCCCAAAAAGTTCGTCAGGGTTTAGTTTTATTTTTTTTCTGGGCAGTTTTACCCCTATTTTTAGTTGAGTTTCTGATGATTGTTCTGGAACCCTATCTTTCCCAGGGCATCTATCAATATGACCGGGATTTAGGGTTTCGGATTCGTCCCTATGCCAATGGAAATAATCAATTTGGATTTAATGATCGGGATTATCCGTTGCAAAAAGAACCGGGAAAGTTTCGGATTGTAGTCGTCAGTGACTCTTTTAACTGGGCTGGTGGAAGGGAGAGAAACTATACAACCTTATTGGAAAAACAGTTTGAACACCATTATCAAATACCGCAGGTTGACGTGATTAACACAGGCTACCCTGGAACCCATACTGGGGAACAGCTTGCCATGTTAAAAAAGTATGGTTTGCAATACAAGCCTGATTTAGTCGTTCTAGGGTTTTTTGTTGGCAATGATTTCCTCGATGGTGATCCGAATCGCAAGCGGATTATTGTGAATGATGTTTATGTTGACATCGATCGCCGTAGAGAATTAGTCGTGTTTGGCTATCCGATTATTGGCCAGTCTCGATTGCTCTTGTTCATTCAGCAAAAGTATAAGGTTTTTCAAGAAGCCGCAAAGTCAAAACAATCTAAGATTCCCAACCTTAGATTCGATGACATTTTAGTTGCTAGCTCAACACCACAGGTTCCTTTGAAAATTCATACGGGCATGGAGCAAAACTCAGCTCAACCTCCAGAACAGTCACCTGGGATTATGTCCCTTAGAACTTTTTTGAAAGTCGAGAAAACTCGTTTGAAATTTTGTGATCGAGAGGACTTGGCAGAAGGCAAATGGGACGAAAATATTGACTATGTTCTCAGTCAAATTTCAGAAATGAATCATTTACTAAAAGAACGAGACATCGAATTTATTGTTGCGATCTATCCCGATGAAATTCAAGTGAATCCCCAATTATTTCAGCAAGTTGCGAATGAATTTGACCTCGATCCCAAAGATTATGAATTGACTTGTATGCAAAGAATTCTAACTCAACACTTAGACTCTGAGGGAATTCAGTTCATTAACTTGTTAGAACGATTTCAACATGAACAAAAGCAACAACCTTTATACCTGCTGCAAGAGCCTCATTGGAATTCTGCTGGCAATCAACTTGCTGCCAGTATTTTGTTTGAACACTTAGTTAAAACAACGAATCGTTTTTTGAATTAACCCTCAAGCAGTCTGAGGAATTCCCCTAGCGATCCTTCAAGAGATATACTTGACCTATAAAACAAGATTAGTATTTTTCACATTGCTATTATATTCTCTGTTTCAATATGCCCCTAAAGACTCTAAGATCAATTTTATTTCAGACAGTTGTCATTACCTCAATAACTTTTGTCTTGGCAGAAATCACTTTTAGAATTTATCACAAAGTTAATCCGACTTTTGTGTTTGGCGATCGCTCTTACAATCGGTGGCGCGGGAGACCCTATGCCCAAGACTTTGAATTTAAACTCAATTCTCAAGGGTTTAAGGATGTTGAATTTACGGCAAAAAAGCCAAAAAACACAGTTCGAATTTTAGGAATTGGTGATTCTTTTAACTTCGGAATTGTTCCCTACCAATATAATTTTTTAACTCTTTTGGAGCAAAAATTAAATCAAGATGTTCAACTGAGTAATCGACAACACATTGAAATTATTAATATGGGAATTCCTGGTTTGGGGCCAAAAGATTATCTTTCCTTATTAGCAAATGAAGGATTAACCCTGAAACCAGATATGGTTTTGCTGTCATTTTATATTGGGAATGACTTTTTAGACAATCAATTTAAAGCTCAAGAGCGCAAATGGGACAGATCTTATCTTGTGGCGTTCATTCGCTCTATTGTCAGCCTGAGCACACAATATGAAGGACAAGTTTTTAATCCTGACAACCAATTAAAATATTTAGACAACCAACCGACTCGCACGGATGAATCCTATCTTAAGGACACGAAGAACAAAAGCAATATGTTTGTAAAAGATCCTGCGGATGACATTTTTGCGGGTTACTTCAAAGATGCAGTCTCAGATATTGTAAAAATCAAGGAAATTTGTGATCATCAAAATATTCCATTGGTTGTTTTGATTATTCCAGATGAAGTCCAAGTTGACCAAAAGTTACAATCTAAAATTGCAGAAATGTTTGATGCTGATGAACCAGATAAATTGGATTTTAGATTGACCAATCGCTTATTACATGAAGCATTTGAACAGTATGATATTGATTATATTGATCCTTTAGAAGACTTTGCTAAAGCCACAGAAAAAACCCGCCTTTATAAGCCGAATGATACCCATTGGAATATTGCTGGAAATGAACTAGCTGCCAACTTATTAAAACTCGAATTAGTTCAAAGAATAGCTCATTAGTGAGATAATTGAGTGTCAAAATTACCAATCAACGATTTTCTATGGATGAAGAATTGACTCTTGTCTTGAATCTCAACCAAAATCCTATCTGCTGTGATATGGTGGATTTATAAGCATGACATCTTCTTGATTGGGGGGATATGTTTAAGGAGTCTCTAATTGTTACTGCGTCAAGGCATCAACGATCTTCTCAAATCAACCGAAGAGCTGTTGTATTAAATTTACAGTCAGAGGAATATTTTGTTCTAAATCCGATTGGAACTGACATCTGGCTGTGGCTTTCATCTCCTCGAAAGATTCACGATGTTCGTGATGCCGTCCTATCTCGTTATCAAGTTAGGCCGCAACAATGTGATCGTGATCTCATGAAGTTTTTACTTCAGTTGAAAGAGAGTGGGTTAATCCGGACGATTTCTCACCAATCTCCAATTTCCCGGATGCTATTTAGTTTACTGATTCAGTTGCGGCCCCGTGAAAAATGGTTGAGGATTTTTTTAGGGTTTAAGAGGTCTGAGGCAGGGGATAGAACTGAACCCTCGATTAAGCTTCCTTATGAGGCTCCCTTGGTCAGCTATTGGGGTTCCAATCTTGGTACAGAGCAGGATGTCTGGATTAGTTAACCCCCTTGACTCTTTAAAATTCTTGTTCAGAGTGCAGATTTATCGATAGAATAAAGTTTAGAACTTATTTAATTCTGGGTTTGAAACTGCAGTTATGGATATTCTTTCTCTCGGCTGGATTGCTGTTCTGGTGGTATTTACGTTCTCTATCTCAATGGTTGTTTGGGCTCGTAATGGTTTCTAAGATTCTTACACAGTAAGGGTCAGCCAGAATTCTAGTTGATTTTCAAAGAAACTAGACTGCAGGAATCTTGATACGATTAAAATTCCTACAGTCTGGTTTTAGGGTTTTAACGCTAAGAATGAAGATTTAGATAACCTTTGAAACTTTGCAGGTTGGCTAGCCTACGTGACTTGAGATGTTAATCGGGCTATCCCACGTTACTGAACTCGCAAATCTTAGGGTCTATTAGTTTAAGGTTCTGACGGGAGGCAAACCAGAAACATCAAGTATCACTCTGCTAACCAGTAAGAACTCCCCTCATAATTCAATTCATTGTGAAGAATGCGCTCGTAAAGTTCTGGGAGTGAATCTGTCATCACATTGTCTTCAATCCCATACCCCAAGCTTGTCCAGGTTCCAGACAGTAAATCTAAGACTTCATCGATTTTACCGCGTCTCAACAGGTGAGTAATGTCTGCATTCCAAAACTCTTTATCGAGCAACCAACGATAGATCACAGTATCCTGGTATTCTGGCTCAAAACTGTAGGGTTTTCCAGACCAAAACTGAGCTGGCTTAGGATGATAACGCTCTGATAATTTGTCCCAAGTTGGTGTCAGAATCTGATACCGCCCAGCAGCCGTTGTACAAGCTCCCTTATTCGGCCCGCGCTCAATGACAATACATCGGTCAGGATGATAACTCAAATCGGAAATGTGCATTCCCCCATACAACACATGATAAGGCTTGCTGTAGTTTGATTCTCCAGCCGAGATTGTCCGCATTAAGGCTCTAACATACGGATCACCCCCCGGCATGGTCAAGGGAGGCCATTTTTCTTCGATGGATTGGTCAATTAAACGCCCCCAACTCTCATGAGTCGGCTGGGTAGACTGAGAATACTGCAGGTAGGAGTGCCTCAGCCCTGAAATAGTAACTCCAATGAGCACCAAATAGACAAGCTGAGACAAACGCCTCAACGCTCTTCGATACCTGGACTTTAACTTCTTGGGCCGATAAGTATATCTGATCTGGGGAACTGGCCAACTTTCCCACGCGGCTTTAGCTTCCAACCCCGTGCTTGGAATAGAAGGTAAATCAAGATGTTGAGCTTGAGGTTTTCCCGCCCGATTCATGCAGCTATCCTACACTAGCGAACATCTGCTCTAAGGGCTGGTTAACAGCCTCAGATTGAGTCACGATCTCAACAATCTTATTACGTGCGGAGGGGATTAACAATGCTTCAACACAGACCTGAGCCACTTTTTGCCGGGGAATGCTCCCTTCAAACAAAGTATCAGCTCCCTGCATCACCAGCGGGAAGAGAGTATCTTCGTTTTTAAGTCCTCCTGGGCGAACAATGGTATAGGTCAGACCGCTCTTTTGCAGATAGTCTTCAGCTTGCTTCTTCCAGAGCAGAATCAGCCAGAATAAGTTCAAGGGATGAAAGAACTGAGACACACAAAGGGAGGAAACCAATACAAAGTGCTCAGTTCCTTTTACCTTGGCCAAGTTGACTAAGTTTTTAGTTCCTTCGTAATCAACACGGTAAGGGCCTGTGGGGTCAAAGCTAGGGGCAGCTCCCGTTGCACAAAGAATCACCGTACTGTCGCCGACGGCCCTCTCTAAACTCTTGGGTTCTAATACATCGCCCACAATCAGTTCGACTTGGGACGGTAGGATGGTGCGGGCAGTCTCCAAATTCCGAACTAGGGCCCGAACTGGAACATCTCGTCGAACCAATTCCTCTACAATCCGACGACCTGTTTGACCTGTTGCTCCGGCTACAAATGCTTTCATCTTTTAAGAATATGCTGAGATATTGCTAGAATTACTGAGAACAAGAGTTAAGTTGTATCCAGGTGGCCTACTAAAAGTTCAGTATAACTATTGTAGCGGCTGACCTCCTTCAGAGGGCATTCTTAATATAGACACACCCACGAATCGTAGGAGAAACTTGAAATGCAACACAACTCAGTGAAATTTCAATCTGTTGCCGTGTCTGAGGAGCTGTTCAGCGACTCATTCTGCTTTCCTCAGCTTGAGACAACTGCTGATGCTGTGTTCCAGGAGGCTGAACCAATTTGGTTGCGGACTCAATGTGAGGATCGCATGGAAATGTATGCCGATATCAACACTGTCGCCGAATATTTAGACAATCATCAGGGCTGGTTTCGGCGGTGTGCTGAGCCCATGCAAACTCGCTCAATCAGCGAAAATGCTTATGATCTTCTAATTGGGCGTTTTGGAGCCCTGGGTTATGCTGTAGAGGTCAGAATTGGACTCGATCTAATCCCCCCCGATGCTGCCGGAGTCTATCGAATCCATACCGTTCCAGTCCCAGGCTACACAGCTCCAGGATACGAAGTCAACTTTCAATCCACTATGAAACTAGCGGAACTCTCTGTAGAAGACATAGTGTGTCGTCGCGGGTTGAAACCCTCTGAACGTCCTAGTGTGGTGACCGCAGCTCAATGGAATTTAGATCTTGCCGTTGGGATTCAATTCCCCAAGTTTATCCAGTCAATGTCCAAATCCCTGATTCAAAAAACCGGGGATGGATTATTAAATCGGATCGTCAAGCAAGTTTCTCGCCAACTTACTTACAAAACTCAACTTGACTTTCATAACACTCAAAATATTGCTTTTCCCCATCATAAGTATCGCTAGGCGTGAGTTCAGCAATTCTCATTTTGAGGAATGGCTATTCAAGATCTTGAAATGTTGTTACTGTAAAACGATACAATTGTAAAAATATATACATGATCCAGGAATCACTGAGATGTGTGGGCTGTTTAACACAGTTGTAGGTTTTTTCGCCAAGTGCTGGCATCGCTACCAAACAAGCGCACTAGCAGAACTGTCTACTCTGGAATCTTGGACAATGGTCTAACAACGGTTTGACAAAGATTTGACAACAGTTTGAAATTAAGGGCAATTGAAGTGGCAGAAAGTTTTGAGCAACAAGCTGGGAATCGCCGCAAGCGGTTGATTCGGATTTTTACATTGGTCTCCCTGGCCGCATTTATCGGGCAGACTGCATTTTCTAGCATTCAAACCTTTCGAGGGGCTCTAAATCAGCCCGATCCCGCAGAACAAGCCCAAACCCAGGCCAATAGCCAGCAAGCCGAGTTACAGGCCCAAGAGCGAGGCTACAAAGCTGTTCTGGCCCGAGAACCCGAGAACCCGACTGCATTAGAGGGATTGGCCAATGTCCGGATTCAGATGAATAATCCCCAAGGTGCGATTGAATCCCTGGAAAAATTGATTCAGATCTATCCCAATCGAGAAGATTATAAGGCATTGTTAGAGCAGGTCAAAGCTCCAAATCCCTAACCTTTACCCCGATTTACGGTTTAACCCATTAAGGTTTAATTGGCCTATTTTTTGGGGATAGCATTCAACAACCTGACAGTAAAACTGCTTCAAAGCCTGAACATAACTGGGATCATTAAACAGTTGCTCGGTAACATTCCGTCAATAAAACTTCTTCCGAATCAATAAAATTTTTTGTTAGAGGTCTGATAGTGAAAACGCGCAATCTCTAGGTTTTTTAAAATCAGAGGTTCTTCTGGTTGTAACTTTAACGCAGTCTGATAGGCTTCGATCGCTTCCTCAAGTCGATGTTGATCGAGGAGAATATTACCTAAATTTAAATGGCTGCCCCAAAAGTAAGGACTCGTGGCGATCGCTGCTCGATAATACATTTCGGCTTCTGCAAATTCACTGCGTTGATACCAAATATTTCCTAGATTATTGTAAGCATTAATTAAACTTGGCTCTAGTTCAATAGCTTTTTGATAGGCTGAAATTGCCTGCCCTAGCTGATTCATTTTCTCTAGACAGAGTCCGATGTAATAATGAACATTACCTTCTGAAGGTTCTAACTCTGCTGACTTCACTAGAGCTTTTAGTGAGGCTTCGTAGTCTTCAAAATCATAGTGCAGAATTCCTAAATTCAACCAGGCTTCAGCATGATCAGGTTGAAGCTCTAAAATATTTTGATATATCTGTTTGGCTGACTCTAATTCTCCCTGTTCATGGCAGGTAATTGCTGCTTGATAGAGATCGTTCAATTGCTGTTCGGGTGCTGGATTGATCTCTAAGTTTTGAAGACTAAAAATTACATCCGGTTGACGTTGTTCTAATAAAGTTGAAATCGGATAGTTTTCTGTTCTATTAATATCCCAACTTAAGATTAAAATTTCTGGCTGTGTTTGGTCTAAGTTGGTTTTGATTGGAAATTCCAGCAAAACCTGACCTTCTGGATGAATGGCCAGAAAATCCCAAACCGCTTGCCTAACCATAAGTTGATCAGCCCAATTCATTAAAATCAATGCTTGGCTTGCCAGGGAAGACTGAACCAACAGTAAACTGACCAAAACCGAACGATAGTCAGTTTCCCCAGTGTAGAAAAAAACTCCAATCTTGCTCTGAGTCTCAAATTTGCGAAATTCCAGCAGAAACTCTTCAAAGTCATAGCCACAAAAGACAACCTGTTCTTCTAGACCAAATTGCTGTAAGTTACTGATCAGTTGCTCTAAGTGTTGCTCTTCTTGCTGAGGGTTAGAAACGCTCCCGACTACATAGGCCAAATGCTCAGACTGGTTCAAAAGAGCGCCAATCAAGGTTGCACCCTGGGGTTGTGTGCCGATTTCGCAGTAGACCTCGTTAGGTTCCAAGCATGTAATAGCATTGTTGAGAAGTTGCAGGAGATTGGTTAGAATGTCTTCACAACCGATTTGTTCAAGCAGTTGCTGAAATTGAGATGGCTTTGACTGCGTAGAGCCTTTTCTCCATTCTGCACTGAAGCTTGAAAGTTGCTGAGTAAATCTTGAATAGTCCATTCTATACTGGGGTGACTTTAGAAACTTTCACAAGAAACAATCAATATTGCGTAGCTACTTAACTCACGTACTTTATCACTTAAAGTCTGTTTTAGAAAGAGATGATTAGTTTTCCTGAAAAGTTGGGTAGGTTTCTACTATTGCTTCTCTAGATAATAGATAAAAAAATAGTTACAGTATTTTCCCAATAATGTAAGACGATAAATTTTATAAGAACTATTTTGCCAACTGCGAGCGTAATAGTTTGTTTTGTAAATTGCTATATCAGTACTGTTAGTAACAAGAGCCGAAGAATATTTTATGTCTGACTCTGATCTTGATAAGCTTATCCCTCCCGAAATCAAGCACGATGATTTCTACAGAGCAATACAGAAAATTGCTAGAGAAGAAAATATTAAAACTATTTTAGAGATAGGCTCTTCTTCAGGAGGAGGTAGTACTGAAGCATTTGTATCAGGCTTACGGGAGAACCCAAATAAACCAACTTTATTTTGCATGGAGGTTTCACAAGCTAGATTTTCAGAGTTGCAAAAAGCTTATGAGCAGGATGAATTTGTCAAGTGTTACAACACTTCATCTGTTTCGATAGAAAAGTTTCCAAGCAGAGAAGAAGTAACTAAATTTTACCAAACAAAACAGACAGGTCTAAATCATTATCCTCTAGAAACTATTCTGGATTGGTTGAGGCAAGATATTGAATATATCAAGGCATCTGAGACTGATACTAATGGTATTTACATAGTCAAGTTAGACAACGATATAGATTTTTTTGACGTAGTTTTAATTGATGGATCAGAATTCACAGGGAATGCAGAGATAGAGGAAATTTATGGTGCAAAGTTTATATTGCTAGATGATATCAACACGTTTAAGAACTTTAACAATTATCAAAGACTTTCTCATGACTCAGGTTATGAGCTACTAGAAGAAAATTTTAATCTTCGGAATGGTTATGCAATTTTCAAGAGGAAGATTTACTCATTTACAACTGAGCAAGCAGAGCAGATGTTGGTTCGAAGTCTGGTTCGACCCAAAATGACAGTTTTTGATGTTGGTGCGAATATTGGAGACTACACTCGACTCTTCAGCGAACTAGTTAGCGGAGAAGGCATCGTCTACGCCTTTGAGCCTACATCGAGCACCTTCGAAAAGCTAAGTCGATTAATAGAAATATCTGGGTATAACAACGTAACTCTAATTCAGAAAGCAGTTTATTCTCAGGATGGCAGTGTTGAATTCAATGAGTTTTCAGAAGAGTACTCAGTCTGGAATAGTATTGGTCAACCTCAAATGCCTGACCCAAATCATGGAGAAAGCTACATTCCATTTGTCAGGACAGAACTTGTCAATGCTATCACTCTCGATTCTTTTTGCAAGGAAAAGAGTATCAAGTCAATTGATTATCTTAAGCTAGATGTTGAGGGTGTCGAACTAGATGCATTAATGGGTTGTATTCACCTTCTAGATAAAAAATCAATTCGATTTATCCAGTTTGAAATCTCCCATAAAATGCTGGAGGGGTTGGGAAGGAAAGCTCGTGAAACTTTTCAAATTCTGGAAGAATATGGTTATGAATGTCATTCTATAGCGCCAAATGGAGATATTGGAGAGAGAGTAACGGACTCAGATTCCTTCTATGAAAACTACATTGCTTTCCCTGAATTGCCAATTCATTTCTTTACAATTGTTCTCAACGGTGAACCTTTTATCCAATATCATATCAATGCTTTTAAACAACTTCCTTTTAAGTGGTATTGGCATATCATTGAAGGAGTTGCCGATCTAAAGCATGATACAGCTTGGAGTACCCAACTTGGGGGTAAAGTGACTGATGAATTTCATCATAACGGTTTAAGCAAGGATAGAACTTCTGAATATTTAGATGAGTTAGTGAAGCAATATCCAGATAATGTGACAGTCTATCGTAAGTCAAACGGTGAATTTTGGGATGGAAAGCGAGAGATGGTGAATGCTCCGCTTGAGAATATTCAGGAAGAATGCTTGCTGTGGCAAGTTGATGTTGATGAGTTGTGGACTGTCGAGCAGATTTGCAATGCCCGAAACTTATTTATTAAGAATCCAGATAAAACAGCCGCTTTTTACTGGTGTTGGTATTTCGTTGGTAAGAATTTAGTCATTAGTACTCGAAATTGTTATGCTCAAAATCCTCAACAAGATTGGTTGAGAACCTGGCGATTTAAACCAGGAGCATTCTGGGCAGCCCATGAACCTCCTGTTTTAGCCGAAAATTTTGCATCGAATCAACAGAGAAATATTGCTGCTGTCAATCCATTTCTTCATAATGAAACTGAGAAAGAAGGACTAATTTTTCAACACTTTGCCTATGTCACCCCTGAACAATTAGAGTTTAAAGAGCAGTATTATGGCTACAAAAATGCTGTTCAACAATGGAAAACTTTGCAGTCAGTCTCTCAATTTCCTGTTCCTCTGAGAGATTACTTTGGTTGGGTGGCTGACAATACAATGGTTGACACTGCTATGGCGTGCGGAGTAAGTCCCATTGCGCGCAAACAAGTAGAACATTGGGAGTTTGTAGAGCCAGTAATTATACAAAAGAAGGAAAGACAATCACCAACAATTGTGATAGATGGTGTATTTTTTCAGCTTTATAATACAGGAATTGCACGAGTTTGGAAATCTCTACTTGAAGAGTGGGCAAAAACAGATTTCTCTCAACATATTGTTGTACTAAATCGAGTGGGAACTGCACCAAAGATTCCAGGAATTTGGTATCGAGAAATTCCCGCCTATGATTATTCTCAAACTGATGCAGATCGAGCTATGTTACAGCAAGTTTGTGATGAAGAAAGGGCTGATATTTTCATCTCAACTTACTACACAACGCCAATTTCTACCCCTTCTGTGTTTATGGCTTATGATATGATTCCAGAAGTTTTAGGTGCTGATTTTAATGAACCCATGTGGCGAGAAAAACACTACGGAATTAATCATGCTTCGAGTTACCTAGCGATTTCCCAGAACACAGCAGATGACTTGGTTAAATCTTTCCCAGAAATCCCTGCTGATCAGGTAACAGTTGCTCATTGCGGCGTTTCCAATCATTTCTTCCCAGCTAATCTGCAAGAGATCTACCAATTTAAAAATAAGTACGGGATCACTAAGCCCTATTTTGTTCTGGTTGGAGTTGGCAGTGACTATAAAAATGCAGAACTATTCTTTCAAGCATTCAGTCAACTACCTAGCCGTCAGGGGTTTGAAATCATTTGCACAGGTAGTGGGTATCTTTTAGCCAGTGAATATCGACAGTTCACCAGCGGCACCGTAGTTCATGCCTTGCAGCTCAGTGATGAAGAATTGCGCTGGGCATATGCCGGAGCGATCGCCTTGATTTATCCATCTCGCTACGAAGGGTTTGGATTACCGATTGTGGAAGCGATGGCTTGTGGTTGTCCTGTTATCACTTGTCCCAATGCTTCTATTCCAGAAGTAGCTGGTGAAGCCGCAATTTATGTCAATGATACAGATATTGCAGGCATGGCAAATGCCCTTTGTGAGGTGCAGAAACCAGGAGTTTATAACTCTCTAGTTTCAGCGGGCTTAGAACAGTCCAAGAAGTTTTCCTGGACAAAGATGGCAGAAAAAGTTAGCTCAGCCCTGATCAATGCAACGATTTTACACCTGAATCTTAATGAGATTAATTGGATTATTTTTCCAGACTGGTCGCAAGATGAGGAAACTCTAGGTCAAGAAATAAAGCAGGTGATTCAGGCGATCGCAACCCACCCAGACAAAAAGAAAATAACATTATTAATCGACAACACAGGCATTTCTAATGAAGATGCTGATTTACTGTTATCAAGTATTGTCATGAATCTTTTGATGGAAGAAGAGCTTGATGTTTCTACAGGGCCAGAAATTTCACTGATTGGACAGTTGAGTGAGATTCAATGGTCGCTGCTAGTTTCTTATTTAGCAGGTCGAATCGCACTAGATCATGAAAATCCAGTAGCGATCGCACAAGCAAACGTAGAGAATCTAGCTAAGATTGGATTAGACAGCTTAAGCTAAAAAACGATGACCTCAATCTCTACCCAAAAATTAACCTTTATCGAATTTTTAGAACAGTGCCCTGATGGTTTTGGACGGCATGAACTAGTCAATGGAGAACTCATTAAAGTGCAACCTACTCGCGCTCACAAGAATGTTGCTCGGTTTCTGGTGCGTTGTTTTGATCAAGAAAGTGAGCGCCTAAATTTAGACTATATTGTTGATAAAGATATTCTCGTTAAAACAGCTACTCAAATGGGAGAAGAGCAAGGAAGAAATCCTGATGTTGGAGTTGTCAAAGCGATAGTTTGGAATAGTAATGTACGAGCTTATGGTGCATTGATTGAGCCCATCCAGTTGGCTGTAGAAGTGGTTTCAACTAATTGGGAGGATGATTACATCGATAAGCGAGATGAATATCAGCGCTTAGGAATTCCTGAATACTGGATTGTAGATTACTTAGCAATTGGTTCCCGTTCTTTTCTGGGCTATCCAAAACAACCAAAAGTCTTTGTCCATCAGTTGATTCAGGGAGAATATCAGGTTCAGCCTTTTGCAGGCAGTGATCGAATTATTTCTCTAACTTTTCCAGAGTTAGAACTGACCTGTACTCAAGTATTTGCATCAAGCCAGATTCAGGAGTTATAGATAGTGCCCTAACCCTGAGAATCCAAATAAATTTTCCACATTTGTTGATAAGCATTCTCCATCTCACGAGTGAATTGTTTCCCATTCCACAGTGGAGCAGTTTGTCGAGATTTTTTTAATTTCCAAGAAATTTGTTGGCGCAAGTTTTCATCTCGGCCTAAACGAATCCCCCACTCAATATATTCTTCATCTGTCCAGGCAATTCCTTCTGTAATTCCAGCATTAACCATCATTGTGTAGCTATTACGGCTAGCAAACTGTTGTCCTACGCGAGTTACTAATGGAATTCCCATCCAAAGTGTTTCCATCGTTGTTGTTGCGCCATTATAAGGATAGGTATCAAGGACAACATCAGCTATTATCAAATCTGCTCGATGAGTTGCCTCAGAGGCAGAAAAAGGAATTAACTTGAGGCGATCGCTATTTACACCCTCTGCATCAGCAATATCTGCATAGAACGTTTTGATCGCTTCTTGGTCGGCTACGCCTTTAATTAAAAAATAGCTATTCGGAACTTCTGCCAAAATTTTCATTTGGAGTTGAGCAGTGCTGGGATTATATTTGTATCCTCGTTGAGTTACAAGATAAGTCACGGCACTATCAGGAATCCCCAACTCGCTTCGTCGCAACTGAGAAATTCCAACTTCAAAACCATCCACTGCAATGTAAGTTTGGGGTAAGCGCCAGATCTTCTCCGCATAGTATTCTTGAGCTGATTCAGGTAAAACGTAAGGGTCAGCAATATAATAATCTACAGTAGAAACACTTGAAGCATCCCATCCCAGCCAAGTCACTTGAACAGGCGCAGGTTTAATTGCCATCACTTCACAGGAATTAGTTAATGTAATACTGTCTAAATCTACCAGGATATCAATTTCATCCTCGGCTATTTGTTCAGCAATTTCCTCACTATCAATTGCAAACTGGTAAGCTTTGTCTGCTTTAGTTAAATACCATTGTTGCAAATCACTAGGCTGAGTTTCAGCAGCAAAGAGGTAGGCATGAATTTTGAACTTTTCATGATCATGATGCTGAAAAATCCAACGGGCTAACCAACCCACAGAATGATTTTTTAAACAGTGAGAAAGATAACCAATTTTTAAGCATTTATCAGAGGAACCAGAACTGGGTAGATGTGATTGCCACTGACGACATTTCTTAACTGTATCACGGGAATTTCGTTCGATATTAATTTGAGCAACTGCAGCAACTTCACGACGGATCTCTACATTCTCTTGAGGAGAATCTTGAAAATAAGGAAAGAAAAATGTAGCTGAAAACAGACGAATTGCGCTTGCTGGAGAAAGGTTGCTTGGTTTTTCTTGAAACAACTCTTCAAGCAAGTTCTTCTGATGTTCCATGGCAGTATAAAACTCTTGCCAATGATTTCCTTTACTCATGAAACTCCGCATGATTAGTGCATTTGCAGTCACTTTGTCGGCAAGGGTTACCATCGCATCGTAACAGCGCTGAGCAGTTTCTATTCCCTGTTCATACTCTCCAATATCCTGATAAAAAGAAGTCAAGCACCGCAATAACTCAGGATGTCTTGGATCAAGAATTAGCCCTTGCTCTGTAAACTTTATTGCCAGACGATGCTGCTTATCTGAATACGCAATTTTATAAATGAATGGAATTAGAATGTTTATGAATCCTGGAACATCTTCAATATATGGAATACTAGCTGCAACGAGTTCATAGGAAGAATCCGCTAAATAGGTATAATCGAGGACATTATTAATAACTTGCAGTAAAAGCTCTGCATTGACAGCGGTAGAGGCTTGAGAATTGAGTTGTTCTATAATGCCATATTCAGTTAAGTCTTCTGCAGCATAAGTTTTCAGTAATGTTGACAGACCAATAATGTGAAGTAGATTGTTAACATTTTCTGGCTGAATCTCTCGAATATGCTGTCGAATCACCCAAGCTACTTTATAGTCCCCCGATTCCCAACGTTGTCGCTCTGCCTCAGTTTGTAAAACCTGAACTAGCTCATTTGTCCATTGATCAATCTCTTTTTCTTCCCCATCTGCCATTCCTAACAACCAGGTTGTCTGAGCTTCCGCTTCCTGCCCTTGCAACAAAAATGCCAAACCCAGATTCCAATAGTGCGATCTGACATCAGACTCTATTTCAATTGCCTGCTCATATAACCGAGCAAATTCAACGTAATTGTTATTGATTAAATGCTGCTGTGCTAGTTGTTGCCAGTCTGGCTTTAACGTTGGATGACTAGTCATAGATGAGGTGATACGCGGCTAAGCATTCTTTGGCCCCCCAGTATTGGGGCTGGGGGCAAGTGTGTAAGTCCCAATAAACTAAAAACAGGTAGCATCCTAATGAACACTACCTGCTTTTATCTGTTCGGATAAGTGACGGTAATTCTTAAGTTACTTCGTTACTTCTGTTTGACCAGTACCACATACAAGTCTTCCAGTTTTAACTTCTGGGTTAGCTACAGTAGCAGTAAACTCTCCTGCACTAGCTTGCTGCTGACAGAGGACAGAAGTAGTTGATTTATCTGTTCCGGCAGGTACTAACGAAACTCCTCCAGCGTATGCTAGAAGAGCCACACTTGCGGGTTTAGCCGTGCTAACAACGCCCTGCTCCTCACCAAGTTTTGCTTCCTTACCTAGCTCATACTTATAGTTAGTCGTCTGAGTTTTGATACCAAGCCCTAAGTCGGTAATTGCTAAGTCTCTCGTCTTGGTAGGATCAGCAGGATCAATTATAAACTTAAATGTACTGCTCTCCGCATAATGAGCTTGTATCCCTTTACTAATCGATGAGAGATACTGTTTCGCCTCAGACTGCTTGGCTTTGTTGGCTTGGTTCAAGAAGGATGGAAGGGCGATCGCTGACAAGATACCAATAATGATAATTACGACCAACAATTCAATCAGGGTGAAACCCTCTTCTTTTCTCTTATTCGCAACGTGTTGTAGAAACTTTGCTTTAAATTCGGTCTTCATGGATGATTTCTCCTTTGGGGTTGGAATCTTATTCCTTAGCTGTATTCCTAACTTACCCAGGCACTGTCCGTTTCATATCACCCCTCTGAAAATTCTTCAGAATTTTCAGCAGATCGCTCTAAGAGCACATACAGAAAGGGTTCAAGGTCAGTTAACAGTTCTTTCATCTGCTCAAATGCCATGCAATCCGTTGTGGGCTCCAGCGTCAGAGGATTCAGAGGTTGGATCTTTTTCCAACGTTCGACCAACGCTGTAAAGGGTTGCGGCCCATCCCATAGGGGGAGAAGACTTGTAGCTCGACTACTTTCAATATTGATAGGAACTAGAGCAGGTAACGACACGTATTGACTGATGACAAAAGGTTGATGCTTGCCAACGCAGTCTATTAGATCCTTTTGGGCTTTTTCATGCCGAATTTGAGGATGGAGATGAACTTGAACCTGTTGCCAATCTGAATCTGTCCACTCTGAGATTTCGGTTAACGGTTGAGTTGCCTCAGGATGACCGCACCAGAAGTCAATCAAACGATGAATGGGATGTAGCAATTCAAAGATAGTTAGACGTTCTCTAGTAGAAGCTTCTGGTAAAGTCATTGCTAGAAATGCAGGCAAGTTATCAGGCTCTTTGAATAACTCCATCAGATCCCAGTATCGCCAATTCACCATACTGACAAACTCCAGATCAGCCTTGTCCAAAGCATCAAACAGTTCAGGAATGGTATATCCTTTGTCTCCCTGGAACAAATAGTTCATCAATACCCCTTCTTCTGATTGGTCTAATCGAGATGTCCAGGTTTGTTGCTTTAACTGCACATTATCATGCAAGGATTTCATGACTTCCCTTGACAGTTCGACCTCCATTTCACGGGGATTGTCATCCATTAGACCCATGGTTTTAAACAATTGCTGTGCTCTAAAATAATTCACGCGCTGAATTGCACTATGGAGATTTGCCCGAATAATGCCATTCGGTTTCAAGACGGATTTCAATGCCTTCAACGTAACAGCAATATTTGGGAATAAATAGAGCAGCTCATCAATGTTAATATAATCAAACTCTAGATTGAGTTGAGAGATATCATCAACAGAGAGAACATGAAACTCATGATTTGTAAAGCCGTAATGTTCAAGTCGTTGTTGAGCAAGTTTAACTGATTCTTCGGAAATATCAATCCCAACAATTCTCGCTCCGGGATTGGCTTCTGCTAAAACTAGAGACTTATAACCACTGCCGCAGCCTGCGTCTAGAATAACTTTTCCTTCAGTACTAATAACTTTCTGATTTCTTAAATAGTAAGAAGTGACTAGATTATGAATATAGAGCGATTGATAATCTTCCTTAGGCGATTGCTCTAAAGGAGTACGTGGGTAAGGGGCTGAGTCAAACTGTTGACGAATTTTTTCGAGTAACTCTGGGTCTTTTGGCTCCATGTTCACAATTCTTCTGTGCTAATCTCTGACCAATGATATCTTAATTCTTAAACCCTGACTCTAGTTTGCAATCATGAAAGATGCTAAAGGATATATCCTTAAGATTTTGCTGTTGTCTGCTGCACTTTCCCTGCTGATTAAATCCACTGGGCCTAGGCTGGAAGTTCCTGCAACAGCGGTCAACGCTCTAATTGCTGTGTTCCTCCCGAGCCTAATGCTGGCTGGATTACTAATTGGGAGGCAAACCAATCAAAAGTCGTTATAGTCTCTGAGGGTCTAGAATTCAACGATTCAATAGGTAGCCGTTCAGGACAAACGCTACAGCAGCACTGCCGAGGGGAACGGTGAGGTTGTCAATACCGAGTTTTGAGAAGACTTCCAGGCCAGTGGCCACGAGAGCGACAACCCCTGAAACGACCCAGGTTTGCCAGAGATTACCCTGAACGTTCAAGAGAATCAAGCTAGACACAACATAACTGACCAAACCCATGGTAAGAGACCCTTCCCAGCTCTTGCGAATCTCACCAACTTGGTAAGGATGATTGCCAAACCGTTGACCGATCACCGCCGCCAAACCATCCCCCCAGGCCATGATCAGAATACCGATAGCCGCATATTCTGGCTTTTCCACCGACCAAAACCATCCAATCAGCAAACCCACACTGACGGCGTAAAAAAATGTGCCCAAGCTCTTGCGGCCCACGCTGTTAACACTGGGCAAAATGGGAATTTGGTAAGAAATCAAAGCCACCATACCCGAAATCACCCCAGCCGCAACCCCGATCCAACCCGGAATCTGCAGCCACCACGCTAACAAAATCACATTTCCCGTGCCAATATGCACAATTTTGCGGGAGACCTCAGGGCTAACGGATTTCCAGCGGTTTAAGCCTTCCGCAATCAGCAAAATGACTCCAAGCCAAGCCCCAACCAAGATCACATGTTGCCAAACATTCGGATTTTCGCTCAGGAGAGTCATGGGAATCATTTGCAACGTTCGGGGGGCGCGCCCTGAGGAACTTTAGGAACCTGGATTGAAAGACCGTGGAGCAGATCAGAATACCATTCCTGTCAATCCAACACCACCTTCAATCATCCAGCTTAATATACCTGGAGTGATTTTTCACTCAAACAGTGAATCCTTTCTCTCGAATGCCTGATATTGAGGGGCATTGAGGTTCATTGAGGGGCATTGGGGTTTAAGCGGCGCTGTTGGCCGATGAGAAATCATTTAACAAAAATTGACCTTAGTTGACTTTTGTTGATCTTTAAGTCAGTTGTACAAAAAATCAGCTATACTGAAGAAACAACACACCCAGATTGATACAAATCTCCACATTTATGGTTGTAGCAGGTCAGGCAAGCATCGAATACACTAGATACAGACAGCCCATTCGGCGATCGCCAGAGGAAGGGTTGGATGTCGTCGAACGTGTGACCGTCATGAAAGAACAGGACTGTTTAGTCGTTTATGCAGAACTGGTTGAAACCCTCAAGCGCCTTGGTCTGGGATGGGTAGCTGAACAGGTTGTTGAGGTTGTCAGTGCGGGCAAAGTGGTCGAAGAAACGGTCTCTGGACGTAAGACACCCGATCTAAAGTTAACCTATCACACGCCTTCAGAACAGGTGCTGCTATTAATTCAAGCCATTGAAAAAGCAGTCATTGATACTCTGGACATCGAGTTAAGTCTTGCAGAAAGCTTGGGTCAGGAAGACACTGGGGCGATCGCGCCCGAAATCCACTTCACGTCATCATTGGGTGGCCAAGAAAATAGATTTAAGTTTACTCAAGATGCCATTGAACATCGCCAAAAACAGCTTAAGAGTTTGCGAATGTCATTAAATACGTTAAGACTTGAACACTTAAACCCAAACGCTTAAATCTAAACCCTTAAAACAGGAAATACTGAACGATGCCAGCCAGCTCCGCCTTGATTAAAACTCTGCAAAATCAGTTGAAACAGGTAATCAACCCTGAGATTCAAGCTGCATCTGAAATCGCTGATTTATATAAGTTCTATATTTTTAACTTAATGATCAAGGCTGCTCGTAATGAAGGCGCATTTGTTCACTATCAAGATGTCTTAAAACATGATCCTGAACGGTTAGTATTTCGTCAGCGGGCAGGGCAAATTCATGACACGTCTCAATCCTATACTCACGCTGTGATTGAGTTTAAAAATAAACCGATTCTAGAGTTACACATTGGCGTAAAAGCTCAGGGTCGATTGCGAGTTTTGTATGATTGCGATGTCTGTATTTTATACAAGATAGAAGCAGAAAGTTGCCGAACCAATCAGCGAATTCCTCGCGCTTCAGGAATCTTAATGGTTGTAGATTGCCAGCATTATACCTCTGAACTTCCCCTGGAATCGGCTCAAGCATTTCTAGCTTTGTCCTCGGAACTGCGACTGATGGGAGGTTGTTATTTCGTCTCGAATAGTGCTTCTGATGCTGTGGCAAAGCTGCTCGCGAGCCGCAAGCGAAAGTGGGATTATAATGTTGTTCCTAATACTGAGAATAATGTTAATCGCCTGATGTATGAATTTCAAACTAACTTTAAAGACTTCAAGGCGAAACATTAGGGAGCTTGGAGGCAACGCCCCCAAGCTCCATTGATTCACACCTCAATTTCGTGGAAAATGCTATGTCGAAAAACGCTTCTACAATGTTGGATATACCTTAATACCAATCAGGATGAACTTTTTTGACAAGCTTCTCACTGCAATTGATCGTTGCCAGAGTTTGCTCTATGTTGCCCTTGATCCCCAGCTAGAAGGGGAGTTCCAGCTCAATCTTGCTCAACAACAGGATTGGATTCAGGGTGTCATTCGTCAGACTCAGGGCCAAATTTGTGCCTACAAGCTGAACCTGGGATTTTATCTAGCCTTGGGCACGGAGGGAATTGAACTGTTGCAGTGGGTGCTCCAGCATCTGCCGCCGGACATTCCCACCATTCTGGATGCCAAGTACAGCGATCTCAATAGCAGTACAGCCTTTGCGCGCCTCATTTTTGAGCAGTGGCAATTTGATGCTTGCACAGTCATGGCCTATGCCGGACAAGACCAAGTCACGCCTTTTTTGCTCTATCCCGGCAAAGCAGTTTTTGTCTTAGGGACGACCGCCAATCCCTCTGCAAAAATGGTGCAGGACTATCCTGATGCTCAACAACCGTTATCTTTGCAGTTGGTCAAAACTGCCCAAACTTGGGGTACACCGGATCAAGTGGGAGTAGAAGTGGGGATGATGGCGGATAGGTTGGCCAAGGTGAGAAAGGCCGCCCCTGAGCGGTTGATTTTGCTTGAGGGCAATGCTGCTGCAGAAGATGATTTAACTCAGGACAGTGACTTAACGCAAATTCTAGCTGCTGGGTTAAATGCGAGTGGAGAAGGTTTATTGTTACCAATTCCACCACGATTTTTAATGAATCAGAACGCTTCTGGAATTATTTCTGAAATAAGTACCCCAAAAACAAGTACCCCAAAAACAAGTACCCCTGAAATAATTCTTCAGGGGATTAATCATCTGCGGGAAAGGATTAATATTGAACGCCAAAAAGTGCTTGAAAACAGTCCCACCTGTGAACTATGGCTGCCTGATATTTGCTTTTTAGATTCTCAACCTCACCGGGATTTAATTCTACAACTTTACGATATTGGCTGTATTGTTTTTGGCGAGCATGTGCAATCTTCTGGGGAAGTTTTTCCTTACTATGTTGATCTGCGACGAATTATTTCAATCCCTCAAGTCTTTCATCAAATTGTTAGCGCCTATGCTGAAATTTTGCAAGGATTAACGTTTGATCGGATCGCTGGAATTCCCTATGGTTCCCTCCCCACCGCCACAGGTTTGGCTCTGCGTCTGGAACGTCCGATGATTTTCCCTCGAAAAGAAGTCAAAAGTTATGGCACAGGACGCTTGGTAGAAGGTCATTTTCAACAGGGAGAAACAATTGTCGTAGTTGACGATATTTTAATTACAGGAAACAGTGTTGTCCAGGGTGCGGAAAAGTTACAATCAGTCGGATTAAACGTTCAAGATATTGTGGTGTTTATTGATCACGGTCGGAACGTCATAGACAAACTGCAGCAGCAAGGCTATCAAGGTCACGCGGTGTTAACCTTGGGTGAAATTGCCGAAACCCTATATCAATCTAACCGGATTACCCAAACGGAATTCGAACTTTTTCAACAGAGTTAGAATTTGGAGGAGAACATGATCAAATCGCAAGTTGAGCAACAACTTTTTTGACTGACAGCATAATATCAATGACGACTTAAAGTTTAGATGCGATCAATTCTAGCTATTCCTAAAAAATTTCTGCCTCTGACCTGAACATTGATCAACAGCTTTTGCCGCTCAACCCTCAACATAATCCTACAAAAGAAAATTAGATTTTGTCAGGACTGGGGGTAAACCGAGCGTAGAATCTTACAATGAATTTTAGTTATGAATTCCAGTGAAGCGACTTGAGGTGTCATTGAACAGTATTCATTCCAGCCCGACCCTAGTTCATCTGCTGCGCGATCGCGCCCAAATTTTACCTAAAGCAGTGATGCTGCCACCTGTAATAATGAGAACCATACCTCCAAATACTCCAGGAAGTGTAGCCGCTACCGTTTGAGAGAAAATCTGCTTTTTTGTGCGATTTTGTTCTTTTATCTGCTTCCACCATGCTTCTGACTGGCGCTGGGATTCTTCAAAACTTTGACCAGGATTTGAGCGAGGCATACTGGGATGATCGCCCGGTTTTATGAGTTCGATAAAGCCTGATCCAAAGGTGAAGAAGCCTGATAGGAAAACAATTACACCTGCTGTCGAAATCGCCATTCCCAAGTAGATGACAGCTTTTCTGGATGCTGGGATTGGTTGATAGGGAGCGATCGGGTTGGAATGGGTGGGCATAAATTGCTGGAGAATAGCAGGAGTATGATTAAGAATAGGCAGACGTTAAATTAGGTTTTCTATCTTTATCTATTGATACAAAGTAAGCCTTACAAGTTCCGGTAATCGATTTACTTTGATCGATCGTATTTACACGGGTGTAGGGATTTAAAAAATTATCAGACAGCAGTAGTTATTTATCTAAAAACTCTACTACAAAACCAATTTGGAGGTTCAAAAACTAGCATCCCTTTACTATAGCGCTGCTCAATGGTGTAGTTACACATTAAACGATGGATGCTTGAGTGGGACATTTTTAGATCAACTGTAATGTAACTACTCCAGAGCGCACTGCTATACCTACGATCGCGAGGTTTGAAACAGAATACCTATCGCACCATTCTATGCTGTCGAACATTGTTCCGCATCCACTGTCCGACCTGAGCCGAACCTAGGCGATCTTGTTCTTCTGTAATCAGAGGAGTTCTGCGTTCACCTCGTCCTATTTCAGGACGAGGTGGCTCTACTCTAACTGGATGATCGCCTCCCCAAGGAAACCCGCCCATTCCAGCGTGGGTAGCTCTAAATCGTCTTGTAATCAGCCTGCCTGGTGACTGAATCCTAGTTCCACAGTTTCCAAAATACCAACGTGACTCAACTGCTGGATCGCGCATAGCGTGGTAAACATTTCTCACATTCCAAGGAATTAATTCAGTTTCAGTACTGATATCTCGATCCACCGCATCGAAAAGTGCCATACATTCAATACGCAATTCGCTTGCCCAAGGATGGCGCAACAAACGTTGTGCTACAGCTATACAAGTTGCACCACCACGACTATATCCAGCCAATAGAATTGTTGTATCTCGAAACCGTTCAACTTTACTTTGAATATAGTTTTCAACCTCCGCTGCAATATGTGTAACTTGTATTGTTAAACTCAACTCATCTGGTCCTCGAAAGTATTGCTTATGGGTTTCTGGACATTCGCGAATAAATTGTTGAATAAAACTGTTAGACATATCTCTTCGGTAAACATCTGGATCGCCAGAACCACTTCCATCGACACCAATAAACACTTCTTTTTCCTCCTTTGCTTAAAGATGCTTTTCCAAAGAAAGTTTCATTCTATAATCCTCTGTCATCTATACCTCTACTGATTATTCCTCTGCTATCAAGATCCGGAGTAATGTTTGTCATGCTGGAAGGCAAATCGGATTCAAGTCCCATTTGGAGGCTTTCTAGATATGAAGGCGGACTGGCAGAGAATCTAGCCCTCCCTCGGACTATTCTTGACGGTTGTAACATTGCCTGTACACCCTGCTGAAACCAAATAATCCTTTGTCCATGTCTCTGTCTATATCGCGATCTTCCTCTTCCTCTCCATATCTGTTGGAAAAGATTTAGTGCTTGGTTCAAGTTATAGTGAGAACTGTTTGAATCTAATGCCTCCCAAAAACTAACTATACCAGGATCGCTTGTCGAGTAAAGTTCTACTCTTGCTGGATTGAACCTGGCATCAATAATTGCCATTTGAATTAGCTCATCAAGATTAATAGCAAATGGCTTCCTTAAATATAGTTGATTGATGAATTCATTTATCCTGCTTTGTAGTAGTGTAGCAATTGCAGATGATGTTATGTAAAGTTGTGCAACTCTACTATAGAATGAAGCAAGTTGATGACTTTCTGAATAGGCGCTCTTGACTCGATACCAATCAGCAATTACATCCTGAAGCGTAGCTTGGGAAGAGGTTCTTCGGTGATAGAAAACAATTCCAGTTCTTAGTAGTTGAGAGATCATTCCTGCGACTTGTGGTTGACTTAATCCTCCTCTAGAGTCGATGAGATATCCTACTCCAATAGTTACAAATCCATTTTCATCACAGTAAAAATGGTCAACATCTCCTTCTTTGGATCTGATAAAAGAGATAAGTTGTGCCATTCTTAGAGAATTGGTTCTTAAATCTCCCACAACTATAAGTCTCCTTGATACCTAGGTGTCTGATGGAAAGATAGCAGCAGAATTATTTCCTTGAAATACAACCTTTTTGTCAATCTCAGGATCTTCTCGTTCCCCTTCTAGCAATCGGGCAGCTAAACGTACATTTTCTAGTTCAGCATTGCGGACTTCTGCCTGAACTTTCTTCACATCCAAAGCACGATGAACCAGTTTGAAATCTTCCAGAATAGGATGTTTACCTGGCAAAGCTTCTATATAAGCTGAGCCTGTCGGCACAACCACCAGTTCGCTTTCTTTTCTGGGAGTTGTCATGCGTTTTTTGACAAGATTCAACAGATATTCTCGGTGTTCTGCAAAGACTTCAGGAGCATCTTTTTGTAGGCAACAGGCATACTCTAAAAGCTCCTCAGTGGTGTAGTTGCTAAATTCATCCGGATCGCGCAAACCACCTGTATGTGGATCGATATAATCCTGCATCATGTAGGTGTGCAGATAGCTTGCCTGACGCACTGGAAAAATCATGTAATTTCCCTTGTAACCCAGCAAATTATCCAGATCAGCTACTTGTGAGAGTTTTTTGGTGGTTTGCCTGAAGGAAGTAATCGGGATAGAAAGATCAACTTCATAAAGGGGGTTATCTAGGGGGGCAAATCGCAAACTATCGCGATCGCCTACTCGCCTGCCAGTTGCTCGCACCCTAGCTGTAGTTTCCTGCAATTCAATCCAGGGAACTTCAATGTTATAGAGTCGGAAAAAGCGTTGATCCGGTGGCTCATAATCCCAAATCGCTTGCATGTAGTAGAAAAGATTTGCCTTAACATGAATTCGCAGACGAGCAATGGCAGTTTGGCGATCGAAATGCTCTTGTAATGCTCTCGTATATTTGTCAATAGCTTCTTGCAAAGCAGTTACCTCACGGGAAAGCTTGACACTTACTTCTTGGTTAGCCTTGTCTGCTCGCTCAAGTGCTAACTTGGCAATTTCTTCTCGTTTTTCAGCAGCTTCATCATCTCCTCCGCCACCTGCAAGCGAAAATGGTCCAAAAACCATTGCCATACCAATGTCTTTTAATTTTGCTGCGTCATCAGGTGTACTGATCGTCACATCCATCAATTGCTGAAGTTCCTTAAAGGCTTCGTTAGCAAGATAGTTTTTGGTCTGTACTTGTTTCGTCAGTTCTTCAACCAAATTTACCTGACGCTTGACGTTATCATGCAAAGTCTGTAATGCCAGTTCATCCCCAGCAATACTGGTTGTTACATAGGATAGGGCTGGCAAAAAGGAATCATCCAGAATCACTCGGCGTAGAATCCAATCATGGGCAATCAACCAATCCTCATCAATTTCATCATCAATTTCATCTGAATAGGGTACATGATTTGCTACGAGAATGACTGGATTCAGACGATGAATTTTTTCACTGATTTCGTACTGACGCTGTAACTCATAAAAAAGATACGTCACTGTAATTTCATCGTTCGGGTTCATAATCTCGCCCGAATTTGTAATCTCGATCTCCTCAGTAACAGAAGTGTCAATCTCTAAGCGACGTTGCTGCTTATACTCTTCAGAAGATTTTAAGACAGCTTCTCGAAAATTCTTTTTAGTACTTGAAGATGTTTTTTCAGATTCAACGCCAAATCGCGTGCCAAATTCTCCTGTAAACACACCAACGGTGACTGTTCCACTCGCATTCGCTTCAAAGGAAGTTTTTTCCCTTGCTTGCTTGGCGATTTCACTATCTGCTCGTGAAGTTGAAGAAGATTCTGCACTGCGGGTGCTTTGAGCATCTTCAATTTCTTTTTGAGAGCGGCTCTTCTTAATGACTTGTTTAGTCGTGTATTTTCGGATTTCTTTGGGAGCAAGGGGAATTGTAGATACCAACTCGCCAACTTGATAGTTGCCAGGAACCCATTTCTGACGATAGGTGGTCATCAAACCATAGTTCACTGAATTCGGTGCAAAAATGTCAAACTGATACGCTTCAGCAAGACGCTGATCCAGTTCGTACATTAACTGCTTTAGTCGAGTGTTTGTTGAAGGACGACGACTGCGTGGGGCTGGTGGAGGTTGAGTGCTGCGACGTGGACGAGCTTGCGCTGCTCTAAAGATACTTAACGCCTCTGCTTTAAGCCCTTGATAGATTTGCTGGTAATCATTTTTATGACTTACCCAACTTGGATTCCATTCATTTCGAGCTTCTTGTGGCCAGTTTGGCAAATCGTCATCAAATTCCTGCTTTTTGACTTTGTATATGTTAACTAACCTAGTCAATTCAGTTTTCTCGGAATCCTTCATATTTGACCAATCTTCATCAAGAATCTGCCCATCGAGCAACTGCATAACTGGCAGTGGAACCGATTCAGTCACTTCTGGTGGAGCAAGGTTGACGCTTTCTATGGTTTCCTGTAAAGCCACAAAATCTTCGTACAAACTACGCATATCTCGGACATTCCGAACTGGGGGCAATTCGTCTATACCCGATACACGATTCTTGTATCTCACCATTTCTGAGTAGATACTGCGGAAGAAAGTCGGCATTGATTTATCAAACGCCTCTGTCCAAACATGCTCAAAGGCAATTTGCAGCTCATGAAAATCGTGATAAGCCGTGACATCAGCAGGACCTTTCGGAATTCTGGCAACAATTTCACCATCTAATTCGACACCATACTTCAGTTCTTGTTCTGGTGGGGTTGTATGCTTCATCTGACGGGTAATTTGTTCTCGCAGAAGGCTGCTTGTTGTCAATTCAGGTGTTTCAGGCGTTTCTGTCTCAGGCTCAGGTTCCTCACTTTCACCATTGGAATCTGCTCTGCATTTTGCTAAAGCTGCTTCAAATAAACGTTCTGCTTCTTTCGCTTTGAGACAATTCTCAATTACGGGTCTGTTATACTCTAGAGTCCCACCCCCTGTAATATCTCGAATATATTCAACAACTTCTGCAAGAGAAACCTCACCACTAACACTTCCATTGTTCGCAATAAGTCCCCACGCCTCAAGTTGCTCTTGAGTAAGATGAAGCACTAGCTTCCGTTTAGCTCCGAGGTCAAAACTTGGTAAGTCGATCAAGCCATTGTCAAATAGGTTGATTAATTTATCAAAAATCTTTTCTCCAGGGTTGAGATATGTAGCACTGGCTCTAACCTCTGGAGATACTTTGGAGAGGGTAAAGTTTTGAAATGCCTCGTCTGCTTTCTTTTTGGCAGCAATTGCAGGCTTTAGCCGCTCTTGTAACTGTTTTCTTAGAGTAGCCTGAACGCCTTGTTCAAATTTGAAGGAAGCGTCCAGATTAGCGGTTACAGATTCAACTGTCGTAGTCGTTGCTTCAGTTGGTAGATTACGATAGGAAATTTGAAAGCGATTCAGCAACTCTTGAGGAATACGAATGATGTATTCCTCATTCTTCCCAGAGTTGACAACGGGATCATAAGAGTAGTGAAGAATGCGCTCTGCAGAAGGTTCGGGGATGTTAAACGGCTTTTTGGGTTGTGTATCTTCTGGAGCCATCACAAGCAGCACCAAATCTGGGCGTTTGATTAACTCTCTCTGCTCAAAATCACTGTCCTCAAACGCCAGTTCAAATCTTCCGTTTACATCCGTCAGTACTGAGCCAAGACGTTCTCCTGGAAAAGTTTGCCAATAAAACGGTAATGCCTGGTCGGGCACACTGAAAATTTCTGGTGGTGGTTCCTGTGAACCCTTATGGTTATCCTGATCGTAAAGAACGATTAACAAGTCAGGAATTCCTAATCCAGTTTCCTTAACCAAAACCTTGCCACTGACTTTATACATGGTAGTTCTCCGGGGGCGTATACATTAAGAACAAGTTCTAAAAAGCAGACAGCGAAGAAATTTAACTCACTCAATCGACTTTCAGCATAAATGACATATTTTTTTACTAGAAGTACCCATGAGGATACCTCTAATGTCCAAAGTTTTCAGTGGTAGAGCAAACAGAATGCCATCACAGCATCTAACTATTTATTATATTGAAACTTTCTAACATCGACTTATTCAAAGGATTACCTCGAAATTTTCTGTATAAACCCCAAATGGAACAACGCCCAAAAAAGCTGCTAGATCAGGTGCTCGACGTGATTCAACTCAAGCACTTAAGCCATCGCACCGAAAAAAGCTATCTTTATTCCATTTGAGATTAGAAAGCATTTAGAGTCGATCTAACACTGGAGCGATCTGAAAAATTGGGCGTTGCTTAATGACAGTATGAGCGCCCCCTTAATCCCCCAACCTTAGAGGATTAAGGGGGCAACATAGCATTATAGGGTTCGACAGATTCATGCTTCAGTTCAGCAACGCCATAAATCCGTGTTGGGCTACATTTGAATTCAGATTGATCGTTCATCAAACCCCCATTGATCTCAAACTCAGATCAAGTTGATTGCAGAGCGTTTGCCCGTTGATCTTACACTCAGATCAAGTTGATCATGCTTTGCACCCGCGTTGATCTCACTCCGAACCCGCATTGATCTTGCTTTATACCCGTGTTGATCTTGGGGCGTTGCTGAACTGTGGAATGAATCTGTCAAACCACAAAATCTGGCATTGCCTCCTAAATCCCCCGTTCGGCTGAGCGTTCGACTGAGCTCACGCCGAAGTCTCACGACGAAGCCAAGCTTGGGGGACTTTGAGAAATCTGGCTCCCCCAGAATTGGGAGTGGGGGGCAAATTCATCCTCAACGCCGAAAATTGAATTTTGCATTGAATTTTGTCAGGACTGGGGGTAAACCGAGCGTAGAATCTTACAATGAATTTTAGTTATGAATTCCAGTGAAGCGACTTGAGGTGTCATTGAACAGTATTCATTCCAGCCCGACCTTAGTTCATCTGCTGCGCGATCGCGCCCAAACCTTGCCAGATCAGCAGGCTTATACCTTCCTTCCAGATGGCGAGACAGAATCTGGGAATTTAACCTATGGCCAGCTTGACCAACAGGCCAGACAACTTGCTGCCTATCTCCAGTCTCTCCATGCTTTCGGTGTCCGCGCCTTAGTCGTTTATCCCTACACCGCCGGGTTAGAATTCATCGCCACTTTTTTTGGCTGTCTCTACGCCGGAGTGATTGCCGTAACCTGCAACCCCCCCCACTCTAGCCAGGAAATCGACAAAATTCTAGATCGACTTGCATCTTCCCAAGCCACCGTTGCCCTCACCAATCAGGCCCTACTGACCCAACTCCAGGGATTGATGGCCAAGCGTCCTGAATTAGCCAACTCTTTTAGTCGCGTTTCCTGGATTGCGACCGATACCCTGTTATCACCTTCGGCAGAAAGTGGGTCTGAACATTGGGCTGAAAACTGGGCTGAACCGAACGTAACCCCAGATACTCTGGCCTTTCTACAGTACACCTCCGGTTCCACAGGCACTCCCAAGGGGGTAAAGGTCACCCATAAAAACGTGTTACACAACTCTGCCTTGATTTACCAGTGTTTTGGCCACAGTGCCCATAGTCAAGGGGTAATGTGGCTGCCTTTGTTTCACGACATGGGATTAATTGGCGGGGTGATTCAACCCTTGTATGGCGGATTTCCCGTCACCTTAATGTCTCCTGTGGCCTTGATTCAAAAACCCTTCCGCTGGTTGCAAGCGGTTTCCAAGTACCGGGCCACTACTAGCGGTGGCCCCAACTTTGCCTATGATTTGGCCTGTCGGCAGGTGACTCTAGAACAATTGCACACCCTGGACTTGAAGACTTGGGATTTGGCCTTCTCTGGGGCTGAACCTGTACGGGCCGAAACCTTGGAACGATTTACCCAAACCTTTGCCCCCTGCGGATTTCGGTCTGAAGCGTTCTATCCCTGCTATGGTATGGCAGAAGCAACCCTGTTCATATCCGGGGGAATCAAAGCAGAACAACCCGTGGTGCAGGTTGTTGATGGTGGGATGTTGGAACAGAATCAGGGGGTTGAAGTTGCCCCAGATCATCCGCAGGCGCGGCAGTTAGTTGGATGTGGCCAAGGATGGTTGGGCGATGAGATGGTCATCGTCAACCCAGACGTTAACCTAGGGGGGTTCATCCCCTGTGCCGAAAATCAAGTGGGAGAAATCTGGTTTAGGGGTTCCGGTGTGGGTCAGGGCTATTGGAACCAACCGGAAGAAACGGAACAGATGTTTCAAGCTTATCTGGGCGAGCGGGGGCCGTTCCTACGAACGGGGGATTTGGGATTCCTGCGAAATGGAGAACTCTTCATCACGGGCCGCATCAAGGACATGATGATTCTTTGGGGTCGCAATCGCTATCCTCAGGACATTGAAAAAACTGTGGAACACTGTCATCCTGCCTTGCGTTCGGGCTGTGGCGCGGCTTTCTCAATTGAAGCCGAGGGAGAGGAACGGTTGGTGATTGCCTATGAGGTAGAACGGCAAATGCTGAAACGGTTGAACGTTCCTGAATGTGTTGCGGAGGTTGTAGCCACAATTCGCCAAGCTGTTGCCGAACAACATACAGTAGATGTTTATGCGATCGCCCTGTTAAAAACGGGCACGATTCCCAAAACCTCCAGTGGCAAAATTCAACGCCGTGCCTGTCGCGCTCAGTTCTTGCAGCAGGCGTTAAACCTTGTGGCTCAATGGCAACTTTCAGAGGAATCTAGTAGTCTAGTGGAGTTGGCCAATCAGGTTTAAAGTCGGGTTTTGGATCGAAAGGCCATGCTATTATACTCGCTGACTTTGAGAGGAATTTCAGGAGTTTTGTCAGTGAATTGGACAGTTAATTGGGCAGAATCAAAGGTTAATAATGAAAGGTTAATTTGGAGTTAAGACGACAAGATATGATACAGTCTTCAGCGAAAAATTCGGTGCAAGAGTCTATAAAAGAGATTCAGAAGAAAATTAAAAAGTTTTTGCTCCTGAAAGTGGGTGTTAATATCCTTTGGAGCTTTGAAAAAGTGATTCCCAAATTTTCTTTACTGGGGGACAAGCCATTTTTTGAGCGGGAACAACTCGATTGGGTTCCAGAACTTGAAGCAAACTGGTCTTTGATTCGGAAAGAACTGGATGAAATTCTGAAATATCGAGATGAGCTGCCCAATTTCCAAGATATTACACCTGACATTGCTGCTAGCACGAGTTTGGATAATCTTTGGAAAACCTACTTCTTTTATGGTTACGGGATTAAGGTAGAAAATAGCTGCCGTCGCTGTCCAGAAACTGCCCGCACCTTGGAAAAAATTCCGGGTTTAAAGACTGCGTTCTTCTCAATTTTATTGCCTGGAAAACACATTGCCGAACATCGAGGCCCCTATAAAGGCGTGTTGCGTTGTTTATTGGGCTTGAAAATTCCTCAACCCCAAGAATTATGTCGGCTTCGTGTAGCCAATGAAGTCCGCTATTGGGAGGAGGGAAAATGTCTTTTATTTGATGATTCTTTTCCCCATGAAGCCTGGAACGAAACCGATGAAACTCGTGTGGTTTTATTCATTGATTTTGTCCATCCGCTGAAATTTCCAGTATCCCTGATCAATCGGTTCTTTATTCAGTTGATTGCCCTTTCTCCCTTCATTCAGGATTCTGGCCGCAATCAGCAAAAATGGGATCAACGATTAGAGAAGGTATTTGCCAAGGACAAAAACCCAGAAGCGTTGAATTCAGAATCCCTAAATTCAGAAGCGTTGAAATCCAAAATTTAGCCTTCAACCCTGCGATCCAGGCGACTACTCCATATTCCCGGTGGGGCAATAGGAACCCCTCTATAACTTAGTGGTCTAACGATTGAGTTATGCCGCGATCGCGACTCAGTTTACAAGGGCAAGCACAGGACAATGCCTTTGCACTCATCTTGTTCACTACAATCAATCAAGTAGTAGCAATTCATCGATTACCTGTCTAACTGGCATCCGATCATTTTCTTGCTGATGCCGAAGATAATAACCAATCGTGATGTAAACGTCAGACAAGGAAAGCGTTGAGTACCTTTGCACAATGGTTTCTGGAGAAGCACCATCCAAGTGTAATTCCAGAAACTAGAAAATGTCTGAAATCGTATCCATTTAGATACATCCATCGAGCAATCTCTCCAACTGTGCGCCCCTTCTCTCCAAAACTACCAACATTTATCCCCTGAATTAATGTCATTAAGGGTGCTGGTAAACCCATTGGTGTAGCCACATCAGAAATCAGATGTCCAAGTTGGCGAAGAATTGCTTCAATGAGTCCAACAGGTTCAAGATTAGACCAAGCGGCTCCTTGTATCCATGTATGGGTATGGGTCAGATTATCATAGGAGAACCCAGTACTGGTTCCTCGCATAATGTCCAAAACACCAAAAACAAAGCCGAGAACTGGATCATGCCCCAAAGATTGAAAGCGATGTGATTTAGGAAACATGCCCGCAATACGTTCAACTCCGCAATCTTGTTCTGAACGGATTGAAAAAGCTAGCTTAAACTGGGTTGTTAGCCCTCACCTGCATCATAGCAATCCTCGTTTTTTCAACTTGGCTATAGCATCTTCAGCAGCTTGTTTTTCTGCATCCTTCTTGCTACGACCTTTACCTTCACCGTAGAGCTTATCATCCACATAAACCTTAGAAAAAAACTCTGGAGCATGATCTGCTCCACCTAATTTTTCTGTGACATACTTCGGAGGAATCTTTGCCCCATTTGCCTGCGCGAATTCTTGAAACTTATTTTTTGAGTCTACACTTGAACGAACTACCATAACGCCTTCAGGTACAGAGTCAAATAGTTGTTTTACTAAAGGACGCAGTGCTTCAATGTCTTGCTTGTTATCCAAATAGTAAGCCCCTATAACGGCTTCAAAGCTGCTGCTAAGCAGATTTGGATTTTGATAACCGCCCTCACGGATTGCACCTTGCCCTAGTCGCATTCTGAAATCCAATCCAACTTCAATCGCAAATCTAGCGAGTTGTTTTTCGTCTACAAGGGCTGCTCGTCGTCGTGTCATCTCATCTTCTCCCATTTCAGGATGAACCTGATAAAGGTATTCACCACTGATGAAATTGAGAATTGCATCACCCAGAAACTCCAGCCGCTCATTATCTCCACCTTCCCCAGGATTTTCATTGATATATGAGCGATGAGTTAGCGATCGGCGGAGAAGTTTCTCGTCATTAAACATCAAGAGTTTGTGCATTTTTTCCTCATCAAGATTTAGTTTCAGCCAGTATCAATTTATATTTTAGGCAGCAAAAAGATCGGCCTGTAACAACTGAAACGCTTGAGCTTTTCCCTGGACTTTGATGCCAATTAAACCATCTTCAGCAACAGATTCTGCAAACTGCTTAAAACGAGCAAACTTTTTTCCATTTCCACTTAAAATGGAGAATACACCTTGATAACCCGGAAAATTTTGATTTTTTCGCATCAGTTGGTTAATCATAGAAAACTCAGGGCATTTACCACCCATAATTGCAGTATAGATTGCCTCAAATAGACATTGAACAGCTTCTTCATAGGTAACCCCAGATGAATTACATAGATCCGAACAAATTGGCTCTGGCAATTGATCTATAAAACAAAATTCATCTGCACATTCAATCAGTTTCTGTTTGACATTGCCTTTTCGTGCAACAACCAATACCTGATTATTCAACCTTCGAATAGTCCGAACTAGGCTCAAAAAATCTCCATCTCCAGACACTATAATGAATAATACATTTGGAGAAAGTGCTGAGGCATCTTGAATACAATCTGCAATCAATTGATTATCTGCACTGTTCTTTAAAGGACAAGGAACGTCAATAAATTTCAAATCATAATCTCCAAAGACCTCTGGCAGATTGATTTGATCTGGACATTTTGAATTGTAATAAATGCTGCGAGAAACCAAACTACCTTTAGCTTCTGCATAACTGATCAAATTGTTCATTTCTGATTGCTTTAGCTTTACATTTTGATAATCAATGTAAAGGTAAACGGAAGTTCCTTTCATATTTTGGCTCCTGTTTTAGGATTGTTAACAGCAGCAGACAAATACTGGCTACGAGGATGAATCAACTCAGTAAAGAGAAAGCCTAAAGTACCTCTTACCTATTGATTTAATAACCGTCTCAAACACACTATTTCAAACCCTTACAGAAGCGCATTGATAGATCACGCACTAATGTAAGACTTGGAAATAGTAGTCATGAGACGAACATCTAAGTATTGATATTCACCTACACTGTTTAGATTGAAACACAGCAAACTCTGATTGTCAAGATCGAAAACGCAAGACAATCTTGCATTTCATTCCTATGAGTATTTTTGGCTTGTGCCCTCACAGATAACTCAGAGGGCTAACGGTTGAACTCACCCGCCACCAACAGCTTCAGAATTAATCCAATGCTATTGCAGGTCGGGTGCAGTGATTTGTTAGCTTGACTTGGGCGAGCTGACTGTCTCTTAACATTGTGATGGAAGATGTTACTGTTAGCTCAACTTGTATTAAATCAATCCGGCGTTGCTGAATAGCAGTATGAGCCTCCCTTTGCCCTCTAATTCTGGGGGAACCAGACCATCAAAGTCCCCCAATTTTGGGCAGGGCTGATTCGTTGTCTTGAGAGAAAATCTGAAAGCATTGAAAACTCGTTTAGCTCTGCTCAAATGTCACTTTCACAGAAACGCAGTAATCAACCTTTCAGAAATTCTCTGGTGAACGTGAATCAGCCCTGCCTTGGCCAGGAGAGAACGGGAGGGATCATCCGGGTTACTGGCTGCTATGGCTGCAACCGGATTGAGGATTAAACGTTCAAAGCCTTCAAGACCGTCTCATGAATGACACCGTTGCTGACAATAACTCCCTGGCTATCCATCATCTTAGGGCGGGAGGCAAAATCTAGGGCCTTGCCGTGCATATCCGTAACTTTTCCACCCGCTTCTTCAACCACAATGGCCCCAGCCGCATGATCCCAAATATTCTCGCGGTAGTCTGGATATTTGGGGGAAGGCAGGCGCAGATACAGGGCCGCTTGTCCTGCAGCCACTGATCCATATTTTGCCTGAGAATCCATCCGTACAGATGGCGTAGTAATGCCCACCGCTTGAGCGATCGCATTTTGTCGCTCTTGATCACCGTGGCTGGATTCAACGCTTTCTACAAATCGCATATTAGCCGTGTCGTCTGCTTTTACAACCTGAATAGACGTGTATTCCCCAGTCGCAAAGGGCATCATCATGGCTCCCTCACCCCGAACAGCAACAAACAACATTCCAGGGGCTTGACCCTCAACGGGATAGGCTGGACAGCCCATAATTCCGACTTTGACTTCTCCGTCTTCAATCAAGGCTAGGGCGATCGCATACTGATCTTGGCGCAAAAATCCTTTGGTGCCATCAATGGGATCAAGTGTCCAGAATCGCTGACCGACATTGCCATTGCCATGATTAATCCAGGTGATCACCTGTTCCGAATTGGCATCCGGTAAAACACCCCTGACATATTCTGTAATCTTCGCCAAGTTATTTGCCATTGCTGGCGTTTTTAATTCAGTTGCGTCTTCTTCGCCAACAACTGGATCGGTGGGAAAGGATTCCAATAAAGCTTTGCAAATAATTGCCTGGGAGCCAAAATCTGCTACGGTTACTGGGCTTTTATCCTCCTTTTCCATGGCGGCTGGGATATCTTGTCGAACCTGCTCGCACAATTTAGCAGCATCTAATACGGCTGCAACGGCAACTTGTTTCTCGCGATCGTAGGCCATAAATTCTCCTGCTGTCAGCTATACCGAGTATAGCCGATTAATTTCTTCGTCCATCTCGATTGGGTTTTGGAGCTTTCTCAGGGTCTGCTAATGGCTCAGGGCTGATGGGTTTAGCGGATTGGGCAAAGTGTTTGTAAACGGTTCTGGAAATGTCACGAATTAAAGACTCTGCGGCTGTATCGCCGTCGGATCGCTCCACCAACACGGCCAACAAGTAACGTTTACCACTAGGCATATCAATCAGCCCAACATCCGCCGCGACAGATTTGAGGTTCCCCGTTTTATGGGCGGCGATCGCTCCTTCTCCCAGGCCGCTGGGAATTAAGGCATCATTTTCAGTTTGTTGCAGAATGTGGAGGGCGCGATCACGAGATTTCATGGAAACTAACCCGCCCTGATTCAGTTGAGTCAGAAGATTCACGAGGTCACGGGAACTGGTTTTATTCGTGCCTTTCAGGTCAGGCAAGGGGTTGCGAAGGGCTGTATCACTGAGTCCCCAGTCGGCGAACTTTTGGTTGAGGGCCTCAGTCCCGCCTAAGCGTTCGAGCAGAATGTTGGTTGCTGTGTTGTCGCTGATCGTGATCATTTTGGTGGCAATATTTAAAGCCGTGTATTGGGTTCCAGGAGGACGATGTTGCAAGTCTCCCGATCCAGTAGCAATGTGTTTGTCTTCCAAGGTTAGCTTTTCATCCAGTTGAATCTGTCCCTGATCAACCGCTTGAAAAAACGCTATGAGAATCGGAACTTTGATGGTGCTGGCCGCAGCCATGGCTGATTTGCTATTGAGGTCAATGTAGGAACCTGTGTCTAGATCAACCATGAGAATTCCGGGCTTCAGGTTCGGTTCCGCACTGACTAAATCCTGGATTTCTTGTTTCAGGGGTTTAAGCTCTTGGTTGAGTTGTAGGGCCAAGGGCAAGGCTTCAATCCGCATCTGCTGAGAACTGGATTCTGATTGAGCTTCTACCTTCAGGGCTGGATTAGAATTGGCTTCAGCGCTAGGCAGTTGGCTCATGGAGTTCAGGACAGAAAGGACTGTGCCAGAAATCACCCCAATGCCAATCCCCAAAATTAATAACCGAATTCCATACACTACTGGAGAAGTTGGGCGTTTTCGAGGACGAAGATTTGCTGACGGTTTGGCCTGAACCTGCTGGGTTTGCAATGGTTTGGACTGAACCTGCCTCACCTGAGCCTTGTCTGGTGGAACTCGTTTTGTTTCAGCCTTCCTTTTGCGAGGATTGAGGGGAACTACCCTGGGGTTACTGGGGTTACCTATACTGGGGTTACCAACACTTGAGTGACCTATACTGACAACATTTTTGATTGCGGTAGATGGCAGTTCGACCGGCTGACGCGGAAAACGAGGGCGATGATCAGGGATCTCCTCGGGCCTAGGGGACTGATCCCGATAAGGGGTTTGAGGAATGGACTGTTGACGAGACTGTCGTTGCTGTTGCAGTTTTGAGAGCAGTGTGTCTAGCTTTTCAGAAGCTGAAGAAAAGGTATTGGGATCTGGCTCTTCCCAAGAGTTGAGATGTTGACGAAAATCAAAAGCGGGAGAAGCACCAACCGGGTGATCATCACGAGAATAACGACGACGAGCCGAAGGGATCTGCGAATTGAGATAAGTTGAATTTGAGCCTACCAAATTTGAACCGGCTGAGTTTGAGCTGGTCAAATTTGGATCTACTCCATCCGAATGGTTCAAGGGCAACTGGCTAGATTGAGCACTCGACCGAGACCGATTGAAGAAAGAAAAGATTGACTGTCTAGGAGACCGCTGAGCCACACTTACACACCTAAACTGAGATTGAATTCAAGCACAAGAATCTAAAGATCACAAAGGAAGAGCTTTTCAAATCCTTGAGTCGTGAGCTAGACAACATTGTAAAACAACAGTGTAGAACTACTCCTAAGAAAACTTGGAGATGTCTTTAGGGGATCATCAACGTTGCCTAGGTTCTGGGAGCCTTCTTTGGAACCTCTCTAAGAACTTCTTAGCGCCCACTCTACTTGAGTAAAGATCCCCCTCAACATAGCAACTTCCGTTGTGGATAGATTAGCACGGTTGAACAAACGTCGAAACTTTTCCATCCGACTCTTTGCAGTATGGGGATAGAGATAACCAATTTTTAGCAAAACAGACTCTAGTTGTTGATAGTATTCCTCGAGGGCTTCCAAAGGGGCAGATGCTTCAGTCAGTTGAGTAGAAAAGGCTAAAGGAGAGCTGAAAGAGACTTGATCCTCGCAGTTGATTGTTTGATCAGGACTGCTGATTGAGCTAACCCGTTGATACAGCTCATAACAACAGACTGCAACAGATTGGGCTAGGTTCAACGAAGGATAAATCGGATTGGCTGGAATCTGCACAAACCGTTGAGCATAGTTGAGTTCTGGGTTGCTCAACCCTCGATCCTCTGGGCCAAAGATCAAGGCAGCGGGGCACTCTAAGAGCCAAGGTAAAGCGATTTTCGGCGGTTCTAGGGGAGTTCCTGGCGATCGCTCGCGACTCGTTGTGGCGATCGCTCGCTGGCAGCCTTGTAGAGCTTCTGGAATCGTTGCAACCCTGATGGCTGTTTCCAAAATATCGATGGCGTGAACTGCCATTTTTCGGGCCTCGTCTCCGAGGGGATCACAGCGAGGATTGACCAAGACTAGATGAGAAAGGCCCATATTCTTCATCACTCGTGCAGTAGACCCGACATTTAATCCTCCTGCAGGTTCTACTAAAACAATTCGGATTCCTAGTAAGGCGGCATCGCCTGCAAGTTGCGTCATCGTTGATTTACAGTTACGGCAATTTTTTAATGTCTGATCTCTGATGTCTCAGACAAGCAGGAAGGGTTAACTTATGCTACGTTGCTAAAGGCAGTTTACATAGATTAGCATGGCACGCCAGAAGTCCAAGTCTGACTTGCCCCTTAAAGTTTGTATCGTTTGTGGTCGTCCCTTCACTTGGCGCAAAAAGTGGGCAGCGTGCTGGGAAGATGTGAAGTACTGTTCAGAACGCTGCCGCCGTCGGCGAAATCAGGCGACTGAGGAATAACGCCAAAGCCTGTACCAAATTCTGATTTTAGGCGTTGTTCAATGTTTGTCGCTGATTTGATCGCTGATTAAATTACTGATTAAATTACTGATTAAATTACTGATTAAAGTGCTGATTTAGAGGAGGCACTGGAGAGATGTCTCCACCCCAAATTGATATTGGATATATTCCCACTCCTCTGGACGCAGTTTGTGTTGCGCTAGAGCTCGCAGAGATAGCTGAACAGGATATTCTCTACGATTTGGGTTGTGGGGATGGGCGAGTAGTTGTGACTGCTGCCCAGCGATTTGGTGCTCAGGCTGTGGGGATTGATATTGACCCTGTCCGAATTCAAACAGCCCTAGAGAATGGCAAAAAGGCTGGAGTCAGCCATCAAGTTAGGTTTTACCAACAGAATCTGTTTGAGTGTGAGTTTGGGGAGGCAACGGTTGTATTTCTTTATCTGCTACCCCACCTGAATTTAAGGCTGAAACCCAAGTTGCTAGAACAATTAAAGCCGGGAAGTCGAATTATTTCCCGCGATTTTGACTTCGGCGAGTGGCAACCTGAAAAAACGATTTACCTGCCCAATGGGGAGGAAGAATGCACCTTACTGCGTTGGACAATCCCCAAATGAGACCCTAGTATCCATCGGCTCAAGTCAATGTGATTTAAATCACTTTTTGGGCGCACTGAACTCACAAGAGAGGTGCTGTCAACTTCACAAGCCTGGTGTTGGATCAGTCACTTTCTAAAATCAAAAAACCTAGGACAATAAGAGGTGTTGAGTTTGATGACTCCCTGTGCCTCAATTAGCCTTACTACCTGGAGCTGTGAATGAGATCCTAGCTGCCGCCTCTGACACAAAGCTACTGACTGAAGCAGACCGTTATGGACTGATGGCCGCTATTTTAGATGGTTCTCTAACTGAAGATGACCATCGCTCTATTAACCGATTGTTGCGTGCTGTCCTGCGAGGGCACGTTCAATTTGAGCCTCGCCCATCTAGCTGATCGGAGAGATAAGACCCTTCACATTGAATCAAATTACCCATTTAGAGGGATTTGATTTTGCTGCTATGGCTTAGGCTGAATCCAAACTTTCATCCCCTCAACTCGCAACGCTTGGCCTCGAGTCCCGCAGTATTGACCCTGGGTACAGACTGGAACATCCCCTTTATTCTGAACATGGGCCGTGTAAAAAACGTCATAGTTTGTGGCTTGAGGGCCAGTCAATTCAATCGCAAACCCTTCAATTTGCCGTCCTTTACCCCGTTCACCGACTAACTGCCCTGCGGGAGTCATGGGAGTATCTCCGACACCGGAAATATGGGCTTGGTATTGTAAGTTCAACCCTGAAATCGGGGGAAACAGACTAATCTGAAAAGCCTCAACTCGCCGACCTTGACCTCGGGTTCCAGCATATTCCTGGGCTCCAAACTCCCGATCCCCTAGACCTTGTAAATGCACAAGTACTTTGAGTCCCACGGCAGAAAGACTTCCAGACCTAGGTGCATTGCCTTGAAGCGCAAGATTCCCAAATACAATATTTCTGTTGTCTAGTTTGTTGTCTAGTTTGTTGTCCAGTGTTGGGGGAGTTTTAAGCAATTCTATACTGGGGACAATAATCACGTCTTGAGGAGCAGCCGCCGTGGGCTCCTCAAGAATCACAATATCTGAGGAAACGACGGTCTGTCGAACTGGAGTTGGAGCAGTGAGGGTGACTAACGGTTGCGGGTCAACCTTAGGGCGAACGGCAAGGGCAGGAGCAACCTTGCCGCGCGAGACGGCGATCGCCAAAGGCTTACCAAAATCTGCTTCTATTTTTTCTTCTAGCATGAGCCACTGGGCATCATCCAAATTGTCCTGATAATGCACTAAAGTCACTAAAGCTGACAGAGGATGGTTTCCCTTGACAAGAGCTTCTGCTTCTAGGGGCAGGGCTAGGGGTGAAGTCTGGGTGATGGTCACCTGGAGTTCCCGAGCCTTGGCTTTGGCTATCTCTAAAGCGGGGAGTTCTTTCTGCTCACGATGCTCTAAGGTCAACACTTGCTCTAAAATACTCAGGGCATTCTGATAGGTCGCTTGCTCCTGTTGAGGTTTCACCTGATCCTGTACTTTTTTCTCCAGATCTTTCAGTGACAGTTCCTCAACACTCCCGGATGGATCATCAGCCACAACCTGTTGTTGAAGCTGACTAAAATCTCGATTGTATTTGACAAGCTCCCCTAGCATTTTTTCTGATAGAGGTTTGCCCGTCTTCTGCAACTGTTGTGCTGCTTGAGCAAGGCGATCGCCCAGACTAAAATGACGTGTTGACAGTGCAGTAAGTTGTTGTAGCAAGTTCTGGTGAGCAGGCTCCACAGTGTTATCCTCCTTAACTTCCCAGGATATTGGTCATAGGGGCTTCCTGGTTGGATGTCTGTTCTTTGAATACCCTAAGAACCCTAATCTTGATCTAGCTGAGGTGAAGACTGAGCTGAGATGAAAAGGGAGGTTAAACCGAGACAGTTGAGACCAAGACCATCCTATCACTCTCTTGCCTTTACCTGATTTTCTAACGGTTAGGATGTCTTGTACTCCTTTCCGTAAGAGGGTTTATACAAATAGATTCAACCGGATTCTCTAATCACATTCTAAGATCATGTTCTAACTCTGCATACCGATACCCTACCTCTCCTATTGAGATCACAGCGGATAACAGGTCTGAATCACAGCACCACTTGTCAAGATCCTTAATACTTAAATATTAGGGGTAAGTCAGGTTGCATAGGGGGAAATTATGAGCTTGATTTGTGTGATGGTAAGGCAAATTCTGGAGACTAGTTATTTAAGTGTTGAAGCTGAGGGCAGGCTGAGACAGGTACTAAAAACTAGTCACTACGATAGGGAGGACTTTGATGCTTTGGTTACACTGCAGCTTGCTGCAATGACAGGCAGAGTAACGCAAGAATCCCGAGAATTGCTAGAGCGAGACTTACTCCTACAACAGTAAGCTCAAGCAATTCGATTAAGGATTAAATTCCGAATCGAGTCAAACGTTCAGAATTTGTTTGCCATTGCCTGAGGGGAAAGATGACGCAAAGATGAAGACCCTTAAAGAGCGTTAGTCAAGAGCACTAGAGCTGGGTGGATCGGGATCAGGGATAAAGACGGCGATCGCCTGCGGAACAACTCGAAATTGAGCCGGAGTGCTGACCGTCAGCTCCCCATCAGTGTTAATCGCATGGGGTTTAGCAGTCCAAATCTCAAATTCGGTGCCTGAAAGAGCCCGAATTCCAAATTCTTGGCGGTATCGTCCTGTGGACAAGGCCCAAGGGATCATAAAAATTTGCCACCAGTGTTGAATTTCTAAGCTATGTAGATCCAGGCGACTGTCATCAATCGAGGCATCGTGGGCAATGGTCATTCCTCCACCATAATATCGACCATTGCCGATGGCAATTTGCAGGGTTCGAACCTGTTGTGTTGACCCGTGGGTAATAATCTGGGCAAGAAACGGACGGGCTTGAACCATCACCCGAATTGCAGCGACTCCATAGGCCAAAATTCCCCACCGCTGCTTGGCTTCTCGACTGAGTTGACGAGTCAGATCCACGCTCAATCCCAGGCTTGCGACGTTGAAGAAATGTTTTCCGTTGACACAACCTAGGTCGATGTACCGTTTGTAGCCTTGGGCAATGACTTGACAGGCGGCGGGGACTGCAGCAGGAATACCGAGGGTACGGGCCAAGTCGTTAGCTGTGCCCAAGGGTAAAATTCCTAACGGGAGCTGAGTAGCGACTAAACTATCAATCACGGCATTCAATGTGCCATCTCCTCCACCGATAATGACCAGATCGACCCGATGCTGATGAGCTTGAATCAAATCAGCAAAGTCTTGGGGATGGTTCGGAAACCCTTGGATAATCTCTAACCCCAGAACTTGAAGTTGGTTCAGTACCCTGGAAATCGCTTGGGGATTGACGCGCCGTGCTCCAGGATTCAAGAGGAGCAGTGCGGTCTGAGCATACAGTTTCTGATGTACAGTTGGCATAGGAGCCAGGGTTTATGTTAAGCCAGAATCATGTTCTTTTATTTTGCCTGAAAATAGTGGACTAGGATAGTCATAACAGAGTTCAGCGTTAAAGTTAGGCTATTCTCCAGAAAAGAAGGTGAAATAATCCGGGTATCTTAGTCTAGAGATCTGCAAATTGTAGGGTTATGTCCACAAGTTTGCCAAAGTTCTAAGTCTGGATTTTGAGTACCTGTCTGCACTGGGATAATACTGTCAACCTCTTTATGAAAAAAGCTCTAACGTTAGATTCAAAGCTGCAAGATTTAACGCTTCATGCTGCTTACCTAGAATCAAAGTGTTCCACCCAAGAGGTCGCACAGCTATTCAAGGCAAATCCCCAGTTGCCGGGAGTTATTATTTTGCATGGCGGCAAGTTTATGGGGATGATTTCTCGGCGACGTTACTTTGAATTCATGAGTCGTCCCTATAGTTTGGATTTATTTTTATCCCGTCCTTTATTTCAGTTTTATCGGTTTGCTAAAATCAAGTTTTTGATCTTGAATAGCCAAAGATCAATTGCCGCTGCAATCAAATTCCTCTTTAAACAATCTCGGCAGCTAATTTATGAACCTATTGTAGTTAAAACCTATTCTCAAGCTTATCAAGTGTTAGATGTTTATGAATTGTTACTTGCACAACTCAAGATTTCTGATCTAACAGAAGGCATTATGCAACATACTCAGGATCAGTTGCAAATACAAACTCAACAGCTAGAGGATGCCATTTACCAACTCCAACGCACTCAAACGCAGCTGATTCAAACTGAAAAGATGTCTTCTCTTGGACAACTTGTGGCTGGAATTGCCCATGAAATTAACAACCCTGTGAGTTTTATTCATGGGAACCTATTCTATGGAGAAAGATATGTGCAAGATTTGGTAGAGTTAGTTCAACTCTACCAACGACACTACCCACAACCTACGGCTGAAATTCAGGACAAAATTGAGGAAATCGATCTTGAGTTTCTGACTCAGGATGTTTCAAATATCTTTTCTTCGATGAAAAGTGGAACTGAACGGATTCGAAATATGGTATTGTCACTCCGAAATTTTGGTCGCTTAGATGAAGCCGGTGTCAAACGAGTTAATATTCATGAAGGTTTAGACAGTACCCTACTTATTCTGAATGATCGTCTTAATAGTCATGGCAACCGCTTAGAGAAAATTGTAGTTGAAAAGAAATATGATGATTTGCCACTAATAGAATGCTCTCCAGGTCAGATCAACCAGGTTTTTATGAACATTTTAAACAATGCAATTGATTCCCTTGATGAAGCATTCAGTCGTGTGATGATGTCTGGCTTAGATCCTACAGAACTAGATGAAACCCCATCTCAAAATTCTCCCAGTCCTCAACTTAAAATCTGGACGAAAAAAATTGATCAATCTCGTATTAGTATCTGGATTGCTGATAATGGCCTTGGCATGACGCAGGAGATCAAAGAGAAGTTATTTGACCCCTTCTTTACGACCAAGCCAGTGGGTTCCGGTACGGGCTTGGGGCTTTCGATTAGTTATGAAATTGTGGTAAATCAACATCACGGGGAGCTAACGTGCATTTCTGAGGTGGGGCAGGGAGCAGAATTTATCATCACCCTCCCGATCCAATATCTGCGTCCTGCTAGGGAGAGTGCGCCATATCCAGCGTGATCACGTTGTTGCTACGAGTCCAGGATAAGCAAGCTTTTTTCTGCTAGGCTTCACTGGCGAGAATAGCAAGGGTAGTAACATTTGAGGGTTCCTTCAAACTTTAGAGCCCCTCTGGATGATAGTATCATTCGAGACAATGTGTGGATTTATGGCTCAGGATGCTCTAAAGATGTATTCCTAGTGCAGTTTTAACCCACCAAACATTGACAGCACTGACAATCTCTCTAGAAGGAGTTTAATCCTATGGGTTTTTTTAGCAGAATCTTTGGCAAGAAAGCGCCAGAAGTCAAACAAGATGAACCGATGGAGCAAGTTGTCACCAAAGCAGCAGCTTCTCAGTCTATCGCACCAGAACGAGTCGGCCCTGATGGACAGTATGACGAAAGCGGGTTAGCTCAACGAGTTGCCTATGCTTTTGATCAAGATCCCTCAATGGGTGATATTGAAACCCTCTGGGTGGCTCAAACCAGTGGAACAGTTGTCTTGAAAGGGACAGTTCCGACTCAAGCTGACTTAGATAAGGCAGTTTCAATTGCATCTGCTCAGACTGGAGCTACAGGAGTCAATACCGATCAAGT